>NZ_JBHYZW010000003.1:622712-654004 GCF_042754005.1 Streptomyces sp. NPDC059247 | reverse complement strand
CAGGTGGAGCGCCCAGCTGGGCGCTCCACCTGGGCCCCAGAAGCCTGGTCCGCTATCACTCCGTGTGGGTCGGCGGCAGACGGGATGACAGCAGGGGTGCGGCGTGACGGCCGATTCGCCACTTAGCTCCCCCGTGGCGAACAACCGGTCCATACTGATGCGACAGCAGACGATCTAGGGGGGACATGCCGAAGCAGCTTGCACTCAAGGAGGAACCGGTGGGGCTTCAGGAAGAGATTGAGAAGCGCTCTCGGGAGATCCATACCGATCGATACAGTATGGCAATCAACGAAGCGCTTTCCATGTACGAAAATTCAGACCTGGAGATCCACCCGGAATTCCAGCGGATTTTCCGATGGAGCATTCAGCAGCAATCCCGTCTCATCGAGAGCGTTTTTCTCGGAATCCCTATCCCGCCAATCTTCGTTGCCGCACGTAAAGACGGGGTGTGGGACGTCGTGGACGGGGTTCAGCGGCTCTCAACGCTCTTTCGTTTCATGGGAACCCTGCGAAACGCGGAGGGGGAGATCGACGAGCCGGAGCCGCTTATCGCGGGGGACTACCTTGAGAGCCTTGAAGGAGTCGTCTGGAACGACTCGGTCGTAGCAGCGCCGCAGGTCGACCTCACTTACCTGTCCGAGGCGCAGCAACGATTTTTTAAGCGCGCGCGACTTGATTTTCAGATCGTCGAGCACACTAGCGACGAACAGGCAAAATTCGACCTCTTTCAGCGGCTGAATAGCGGAGCACACCTCTCGGAGCAGGAGGCTCGAAACTGCCTCGCCGTGATGTTGGATCCTAGTTTCTTCCGGTGGCTCCAGCAGCTCGCCCTTCATTCATCCTTCTCGCAGACCGTCAGCATCAGTGAACGGCAAGAAGAAGAAGCCTACGGAGTAGAGCTAGCCCTTCGTTATCTTTCGATCGTCACTGCGGAACGTTCAGACCTGTCCGGACTTTCTGACGTGAGCGAGTTCCTGACGTCCCGGATGCGCGGTTTTATCGAGTCTTCAGTTTTTGACCGCAGTTTCGAGCATGATCGTTTCATTGACATCTTTTCTTGGCTTAACGACGCCCTGGGTGAATCCGCATTTAAGCGCTGGGACCCGGCAAAGAGCAAGTTCAGCGGCCGCTTCACCGTCTCCGCCTTCGAAGCAGTGACGGCTGGCCTAGGCCTTAACTACGAGCAGTGGAAGCGGCTTGAGAGTGGACCGCGCTCAGCTCTACTCCAGCAGCGAGTTCGAGCAGTCTGGGGCGACGAAACTTTCCAGAAGCGCACGGGCGCCGGGAAATCCGCTGACCTTAGGATCCCGTACATGTTTGAAGTGGGCCAGAAGGTATTCTCGCTGGGAGAGTAATGCGCACGCTGAGCGAACTGCAGGATTCCCTCGATGAGGACTTGGCTTGGCGCCGCAGTGAGCTGCATAGTTTTCTGGGAAATATTCGAAGGGTGCAATCAGAAAGCACGGCTCAGCGGTCTTTGTGTAGAGCTGGTGTCCCTCTTCTGTATGCGCATTGGGAGGGTTACGCCAAACACTGCCTTTCAGCCTACCTCCACTACGTCGGGCGCCGCCGTCTGACGTACGGTGAGCTGCATCCAGCTTTTGTTGCCCTGGGGCATGAGGCGGCCTTGGAGTCTCAGGAAGGAATGTCCGCGACCAAGAAAATGGTGCGCAGGGTCCAAGCGCTTCTATCAGAGGATGGCGAGCGCGCCAGAATACCTTGGCGGAAGGGTGTCGACGCTCAATCTAACCTCAACAGCACGCGGTGCTTCGATCTTTTCGAATCCCTCGGCCTCGATGCTTCGCCGATTACAACCAAGGCAAGGCTGATTGATTACGAATTGCTGCGCGTGCGGAATGAAATAGCGCACGGACAGTATCTGAGCATTGGGGCTGCGTCCTACGAAGAACTCCATCAAGAAGTTCTAGGGATTATGGACTTCGTTCGCAACACGGTAAGTGCGGCCGCCGAGAATCAGTCTTACAGGCGAATTTGATCACCGATCAAAGAGGTGCGCACGGCCTATTCGTGGACCGGTGGAGCTGGGCGAGGCGCGCTCGCATCCCGGAGATTGAGGAACGCTTGGGACGCAAGGGGCCTCCGGCGCCGTGTGCATGAAGCCCCGGGCTTTGGCCCGGGGCTTCATGTCGTTGTGGCGCGTGACTGTTAGCCGAAGGCGCCTGCCGACAGGTGGGGTACCTCGTTGCTGTCTCCGTGGTCGGAGGTGCCCAGCGTCGGGAGGCGGTGGCCGCGGCTTGCGGCTTCGCGGAGTGCGTCTCGCAGAGCGCCGGTGAGGTCTGACGCGACGAGACGGAGTTCTTCCGGGGCCGTCGACTCGTCGGCGAGTACCTCTTGGGCGTGCTCCAGGAGCTCGGCGGCGACGTCGAGTTGGGCGGCTTCGGTGCGGTCAGCCAGGCGGGACAAGGGGCCGTTGGTGCCGTCGGTGCTCAGGAAGCAGGGCTTGCCGTCGGGTCCCGACCATGGGAGGAGTCGAAGCTCGTTGTGAGGCGTCATCCTTCGGCCCTTCTGCCTTCGGGCGTGTGGTGGGTGATGAAGGCGGCTTCAGCGCGGTTGCCGGGGAGGGCCAGGAGCGCGGCCTCGACGACGCGGCCGGCGGTGTCGGTCGCTACGCGGGTGATCGCCAGAACGGCGAGGGTCGGGCTGATTCGGAGGGTTGCCGCTTCCACCGGGGTGGGGAGGCGAGCGCAGAGTCTCTCCTCGACCTCGGCCAATGGCGTCGCCACGGTTGTGGGCCAGGTCGACTCGTCGGGTATGACAGTCGGCGCCAGATCGCGAGGGATGTAGACGTGGGGCAGGCTGTGCGGCGAGGGTCCGTCGTGACTCAGGCACTGGAATTCGGTGAGGGGACTCCCAGCCGGTACCCGCAGCAAGACGGACAGGCGGCCGCGCGCCCGGATTTTGGTGGTCCGGACGCTGATCTGCAAGCCCGGAGTGGGCAGTGTTGGGCCGCCGCCGAGGTACGTGATCCTGCGAAGAGGGGGGGCGGACGAAGTTGCCCTTGCCGTGGACCTTTTCGACGAGGCCTTCGGCCTGGAGGAGCGCGAGGGCGCTCCGTAGGGTCGGCGTGCTGACCGTGTAGCGGGCGGCGAGCTGGGCTTCGGAGGGAAGGCGGTCGCCGGCCCTGATGTGGCCGGTCGAGATCTGGGCCCTGAGGTCATCGGCGATGACGTGACGGCGAGAGGCCACCGCGCTGATCACCAACTCTCTGCATCCTCAGGGCGATGAGCCGGGTTCGGGAGTGCATGGTCAGCAGTTCGCCCGACTCGAAGAGGAGGCGCTTTGCACCGCCCGGAAGTTGGATGAGGTCGGCCACGCGGCACGGCTGGCCGCCGATCTGGATGACATCGCCCCGCTGGACGTTGGCCGAGGTGATCTCGACGTTGGAGGCCAGCGCGCCGCTCGGCGTCCAGCTCCTCATGAGGTCGCCTCCTTCGTCGCTCCCCGGTCGGCCGCCGGGTGGCAGGGGCAGCCGCACGTCTCGTAGATCACGGGGACGCCGACCGGTGCCAAGGACGGAGAGGACTGCGCGCACTCGTGGTGCGTGCCGATCCGACACGAGCTCGATCGGTAGGGGACGGCTTTCGCATGCATCAGTTGACCTCCGGCGGCACGAAGCAAGGCGGTCCCAAGGGGCGCACTCTGGTGCGCCCAACTGCGCGGCGGATACGGTTCAACACGCTGATCAGCTCCTATCGCTGATGGCCAGGCCCCCTGACATCGCGCGTCGCGGGGACCGTTCTGTGTACGGCGGCCCATAAGGTGCGGCCGTTCAAGCTGCTGGCCTGAAGCCCGAATCGATCGGCCTCCGCCACCACTTCCAAGGCCGCCCGCCATGTCTCGGCGGGGAGCGATTCCGGCACCTCCGCTTCGATCCACGTGTGACGGGCGTGCTCCTCCACGCGCGTGGTGAGTCCGAGGGCGGACAGCCGGGCGGCGATGTCCTCCGCGCTTGCTGCCGAAGCGGGCACAGGAGAGCCTCCGCCGCCAAGGGATCACTTTGCGTAAAGTTAGTTAACTAGATTAGGGCTAGTGGACTAGATTTTCCATATGCCTGAGCAGCAGCCGCCGTATCTCCGCATCGCTGACGAACTCCGGCGGAGGATCGCGGAGCACGAGTGGGAGCCCGGAGACCGGCTCCCCTCGCGTGCCCAGATCGGCCAAGAGTGCGGCGTCGGCGAGAACGTCGTCCGTCGGGCGCAGGAGCTGCTGATCTCCCAAGGGGTCCTGGAGGGGCGGGCGGGATCCGGAACGTACGTCGCGGAGCCTCGTCAGCGTGTGCGAGTGGTCCGCTCGTCAGCCCGCGAGCAGGGTGGCGGTTCGCCGTTCCGGGCCGACATGAGGGCCTTGGGTAAGCAGGGGGACTGGGAGAGCCGGACCGAGGCCAAGGTTTCGGCGCCGGCGGAGATCGCCGCCCGGCTCGGCATCGCCGAGGGCGACCTGTGCGTCCGCACGGTGTACGAGTTCCTTGCCGACGGCCGGCCCGCGCAGTTGTCCACGAGCTGGGAGCCGTACGACCTCACAGGCGGAACTCTTGTCGTTCTTCCAGAGGGCGGGCCACACGCCGGGGCCGGCGTCGTGAACCGGATGGCTGAGATCGGCGTCACCGTCAGCCATGCCGTCGAGCAGCCGGAGCCTCGGCAGGCTACTGCCGAGGAGGCGTCTCTTCTCGGGATTCAGAAAGCCTCGCTCGTCACCCATATCCGGCGGACGTACTACAGCGACGAAGGGCGGCCCGTTGAGACGGCGGACATCGTCGTCCCCGCGACTCTGTGCGAGATCGTCTACGAGATTCCGATCAGCCGTTAGCTGGGGGCGACATGCGCAATGAACGGCACGACGAGCCGCTGTCTGATGAGGAGCTGGAGCTCTTCATTCAGTACCTGCATCGATTCGCGAACCACGACGTGGACATCTGCGCCAGGATGGAAGCCGGGTATCCCGAGTTTCCCGTCTACGTGGTGTTCGGCAGGGACTACCCCCCGATCGGGGAAGCCTCGGACTACCACCGGCCGTTCGCTGGCCGCCGACGGCCGACATCCACAACTGATATCAACGACGCTGGATGACAGCAGTCCACGCCTGCTCCGCACGTCACCCGCGAGCAGAAACCCATCCAACTCCACGACACCCGGATCGAACGGCGCATGTCGTGAGCGAGCGGGTTGAGCTCTGAGCGCGCGTGCCAGATGCGTGCCAGATCGAACGGTCAACCACGGTCACTAGAGGCTCGCTACGCCGTCCACAGCTTGCTACAGCCGTCGTAGCGCGCAGAGGGGCTGAGCTGCCATGACGGGTCAGCTGCGGGTGCCAGGCTTACAAAGCAGATGTCGGCGGTTCGAAACCGTCCGCGCCCACCGTGACGAGGGCCCCCGGCCGATTGTGGCCGGGGGCCCTCGGCGTTCGTCGGGCCGGTTCCTGTGTGGGGCGGCGAGGAGTGGGCGGGCGTCAGGGCGCGGGCTTTCCCGCGATGCGGGCGGCGGCGTTCCGGTCGGGGGTGTCCTTGCCGCACAGGGTGCGGTGGCGGTCGAGGTGCCTCGCGTCGATCCGGTGGTCGGGGTGGCGGCGGAGGGTGCCGACCTCGCTGTCGTCCAGGGTGAGGCGGACCGTGTCGTCGGTGTCCACGTACAGGCCGAGCAGGTCGAACTGGGCGTGGTGGTTCGGGCACAGGACGAGCAGGTTGGACAGGACGTCGGGGCCGTGGTGGGGGCGGCCGAGGCCCCGGATGTGGGCGGCCTCGCTGTAGTCGCCCCGGGGCGTCGCCAGCCGCAGGCCGCACACCTGGCAGCGGTTCTCGTGCAGGCTCTTCACCCTGAGGGTGAGCGCGGAGTCGCGTACGACGCGTGAGTGGGTGGACCGGCGCCGTGCGGCGGGGCCCGCGCCCTCGTCGCTGTCCGTCGGGTCCGTCGTACCGCTCGCCGTCGTGTAGTCCGCCAGGCCGAGCCGGGTCAGCAGGGCCTGCTGGTCGATGCCGGTGAAGTGGTGTTCGCGCAGGACGGCGATGGCCCTCAGGCGCGCGGAGGGGTCGCGCAGGAGACGCGCGGCCTCCTGGCTCAGGCCCGCCTCGGGGTCGAGCTTCTCCAGCATCGCCACCCCGGGGGCGGTGTCCTGCCCGCCGGGCAGGCCCCGTATGTCCCAGACGTCACTGGTCCCCAGGTGCCAGAACGGGTACTGGGGAGTGACGGACGACCCGGGCGTCCGGAACTCCTCCAGCAGTCCGCCCACCTCCTCGCGGAACTCCCGCCAGGGCGCGAGCCGGGGCCTTCCCGTGGAGATCCTGGCGATCGCCCAGGCCAGCGCCAGCGGCTTGTGCCTGCTCGCCACGCCGTTCTTGGTGTGGACCCGGAGACCGCGCAGGCTCTCCAGGAGCCCGGCGAGGGTCTCCTCGGCCGGTGACCGTTCGGGATCGGAACGCATCCGGCCTCCCCTTCCGTCGTACTGCCCGCCGCCGTCGATCCTGCCAGGCCGGTGGCGGTGCCGGGGGCGAGGGCGGTGGGACGGCGAAGTGCCCTTCGGCCGGTGGGGGCCGAAGGGCACCTTCGTCGTGCGGGCCGGGGCGTGGTCCTACTTGATGACCTCGACCTTCTTGTCGCCCGCGGTCTTCGCCGTCGTGACCCACTTGACCGTGCCCGTCTCGCGGTCGGCCGCGGTGACCTGCTTGACCGTGCCCGTCTCGCGGTCGGACGCCTGGGGCGTGGTCGTCGGGTGGAGCGCCAGGGCCGCGAAGGCGGCGGCCAGGACGCCGAGGGCGATGCCGACCTTGGTCGTGGTCGAGTGGGCGATGTGGGTCTGCGCCACGGGAAGCCTCCCTGAAGTGCCTTGGTCTGAAGGTGGGATGAACGTACCTTGTGGCAGGCTGTGGGGGAATGGGCGAAGAGTTGACGGCCGGGTCGCACGGCCGGTGTACTCCCCGCATGGCTGATGTGGGGGACGCGCCCGGACCCGAGGCGCGGAGCGGCGAGATGACGCCGCAGCGGTACATAGAGGGGCGGCTGTCGCAGTACCAGGGCTGGTACGACGTCAAGGCGACCCGGATGAAGGCGATGCACCTGCGGATGCGGACCGTCTCCGTCGTCGGGGGGTCGCTCGTGCCCGTCTTCGTCAATCTGGACGTGTCCTTCGCCCGGGTCACCGCCACCGTCCTGAGCGTGGTCGTCGTCGCGGCGGTGTCCCTGGAGAGCGTCTTCCGGTACCGGGAGCAGTGGAAGAACTACCGCTCCACCGAGCAGCTCCTCGGGCACGAGCGCGTCTACTTCGAGACCAAGGTGGGGCCGTACCGCGACCTGCCCCGGCGCGAGGCGTTCTCGACGCTCGTCGCCCGGGTGGAGAAGGCCATCGCCAACGAGAACTCCGCCACCCTGAACGTCATGACGCTCGGCGGACAGGTCACCTCCGACGTCCAGCAGGGCGTCCCCGCCGCCCGTACGCCCGTCGACACCGACGACGGCAAGGGGCCCCGGAGTTCCTCCGAGGCCCCCTGACCCGACGGAGTACGTCAGGTGCGGCGCGTCAGCACCACTTGTAGTCGACCCGCGTCGAGTTGTATGAGCAGTCGTCGATCCGCGCGCCGTTCGACTTCCGCAGCGTCGCCGTGTCGCGGTCGTTGTTCCAGACGTACGCGCCGCGGTTCTGGTACACGTTCGCGGCGGTGTTCGCGCCCCGGCCCGTGCGGAGCGTCACGGTCTTGCCCTTGCCGAGGACGAAGTTGCCGAAGGTGTACTTGTGGTTCGACGCGTCCGTGAGCGTCCAGCCCCGGAGGTTGACCGCCGCCGGGGTCGTGTTCCGTATCTGTACGTACTCGGCGTTGAGGCTGCCGTTCGAGCGGTTGTCGGTGCCCGGACTGTCGTAGTAGATCTTGTACAGGTGGACCGAGCCGGCGGCCTGTGCCTGCGTGGGCAGCAGCAGGATGCCGGAGGCGGCGGCGGCGGTCACGGCCGCGAACGTGCGTGCGCGAAGCATGGTGGATGTCCCTCGGTTTCTGCCCGGCTCCCGTCCGTGGGGCCCGGCGAGCACACAGGATACGCACGCCCTTCACTCCGTCCCCACAACTTTCCGGCCTTCGCCGCGACTTCCCGCTCCCCCCCGCGGGACCTCCGCCGTCCTCCCGGGGCTCATCCCTCGAAGTCGTACTCCAGCACGTACGCCGACGAGTCCAGCGTCATCTCGTTCAGCTCCACCGCCGCCCCGGGGACCGTGAACGCCGTCCGCCCGATGAGGATCACCGGCGTCCCCGACCCCAGCCCCAGCCGGTCCGACTCCTCCGCCGTCGGCATCCGGCAGCGGATCTCCTCCCGGAACCGCACCGGCCGCTGCCCCAGTTCCGCGAGCCGCGCGTACAGGCCGCCCGGCCCGGTGTCCGGCTCCGCGACCGGCGTCCCGCGCACCAGCTCGGCGGAGAGGTAGGAGACCGAGAGCAGCACCGGCTCGCCGTCCAGGACGAACCGGCGGCTGCGGACGCACACCGGCGCCCCCGGCGGCAGCCCCAGCGTCGCCGCGATCCGCGCGCCCGCCCGCACCTCCGTCACCTCGACCTGGTCGACCACCAGGTCCCGCTCGTCCCCCACGTCCGCCGTCCAGATGGAACGCCCGTTCCCCCAGAGCCCCTCGGACAGGCGCGGGATGCCCCGGCGGCGCAGCGGGCGGAAGGAGCGGACGAACACCCCGGCGCCCCTGCGCGCCTCGGTCAGGCCCTCGTCGCGCAGCACGGAGAGCGCCTGGCGGGCCGTCATCCGGGCCACGTCGTACGTCGTCATGAGGTCGTTCTCGCCAGGGAGCCGGTCGCCCGGCGCGAACGCGCCCGAGTGGATCGCGGTTCTCAACTCATCGGCGATACGACGGTACTTGGGGCGACGGGCACTGTCCTGGTCGGTCACGGGTGGGCCACTCCCTTCCTTTCCGCGACACCCTACGGCGCACCCCGCCGCCGACGTCCACGCCCGCCTGCGGCCCCGCCCTCCGATCCATCCAACGGGGGACATCTCTAGAGATACGTTGACAGGGCGGGCCCGTGGGGCTTCTCTGGTTCTCCCCAAGTGTCGGGAGCGTCTTCAGGAGCGCTTCCGGCACGCTTCAGGAACCGGGAAGGAGGGGATGCGTGCAGCCACTGCCCGAGGTCGGTGACCTCGTCCGCGACACCGCCACGGGGCGGGTCGGCTTCTATGTGGAGAGCGTCGCCGGACGCTTTCTGATCCGCGCCGTCCACGGCGGCACCCAGTGGGAGGCCGAGCCCTCCGACGTACAGCCCGCCACCCCCCTGCGCGAGCTGCGTGCCCGCGCCGCCGAGATCAACGCACGGACCAGACGGGAGGTCGGTGGGCTGGGGTGACCCGGCGAGAGGAAGGACGAGGAAGGACGGGGAGGGGGCCGGGGGAGGGGAGAGCGGGGGAGAGAAGGTGGAAGCACGGGGTACGGGGGGACACGCGGGTACGGGTACGGGGTGCCCGGCCGGCGCCCGCGCCCCGGCGTCTGTCAGTGGTACGCGCCACACTGGAGGCATGTGCCGCAGCATCAAGACGCTCCGCCCGCCCGTCCTGCCCGAGGAGGCGACCGAGGACGACATCCGCGCCGCCGCCCTTCAGTACGTCCGCAAGGTCTCCGGCTTCCGGGCTCCCGCCGCCCACAACCGCGAGGTCTTCGAGCGGGCCGTGGACGAGATCGCGGAGGCCACCGCGAGACTCCTCGACGGTCTGGAGGTGCGCGGCGCGCACCCCGGGGCCGCCGCCGTCAGGAAGCCGGCGCCGCGGCCGTGACCGGCCGCCGCAGGGCGAAGGCGGCGAGCCCGCCCGCGAGGAAGAGCGCGAGGGTCGACACCCCCGCGCTGAACCAGGTCGCGCCCAGCCACTGACCGCCGAGCCAGCCGAGCCCCACGCTGTACGAGGCCCAGGTCACGCCCGCGAGGGCCGACCAGGGCAGGAACTCCTCCACGCGCCGCTTCGCCGCGCCCGCGCCCAGGGAGACCACGGAGCGTCCCGCCGGGGCGAACCGGGCGAGGACCACGAGCAGGCCGCCGCCCCTGGCCAGGGCGGTGCCGAGGCGTTCCTGCGCCAGGGACAGGCGCTTCGACCGGGCGAGGGCCCGGTCGATCCTGGGCCCGCCCCTGAGCGCCAGCCGGTACGCCAGGAAGTCGCCCAGCACCGAGGCGCCGGCCGCGCACAGGAGCAGGGGGAGGAGCGAGGGGACGTCGGGGGTGGCCGCCGTGGCCGACGCCGCCGCCGTGGCGGCGGTGATCACCAGGAAACCGCTCGGCAGCACGGGCAGGAAGACGTCGAGCAGGATCGACGCCGCCACCACCGGGTATATCCATGGACCGGCGGTGAGCGACCGCAGCGATCCCAGGCTGTCGAGCAGATTCACAGGGCCAGAGCCTACGCGGAGGCGGCGGACCGCCTTCCGGGCGGGTGCGGTGCGCGGGGGCGTCGGACCGGGGTGCGCATCGGGGTGCGCATCGGGACGGCGTACGCCCCGCCCGGCCGTGCTCGCCGGGATGTCGTGCGCGCGGTCCCGGCCGGGACCGCGCGATGCTGTGCGGGTTTGACGGAAAACGCTCGGAGCGAGCGGCTGGTTCCGGGGGGCGCGGGGTTCGGAAAGGGCCGGAAGACGCGCTGTGGATTCCGGCCCTTTCCGCTAGGGGGTGTCAGGCCGTGACCGGCGTGCCCTGTTCCTCGCGGTCGGCGTTCGTGCCGCGAGCCGTCGCGTCCGGGCCGACCCGGTTGCCGAAGAGCCCGTCGAGAGCCAGCGCTCCGGGCCCGGTGAACACCAGGAGGAGGAAGGCCCAGCAGAACACGGCCGCGATCTCCCCGCCGTTCTGGAGCGGGAAGAGGGACTCCGGCTGGTGGACGGTGAAGTACGCGTACGCCATCGAGCCCGAGGCGAGGAACGCGGCGCTCCGGGTACCGAGACCGGCCAGGACCAGACCACCGGCGCCCAGCTGTATGACGGCGGCGTACCAGCCGGGCCAGGTGCCCGCGGGGACCGTGCCGCCGCCCGCCGAGCCGCCGAGGATGCCGAAGAGGGCGGCGGCGCCGTGGCAGGCGAAGAGCAGACCGACGACGATCCGGAAGACGCCGAGCGCGTACGGCTGCGCCCGGTTCAGACGGTGTGCCGGGCCGGCCGGTTCGTGCGGGGCGGTCCGGGCGCTCCGGGCGGGCGGGGTGGCCCCGCCCTTCGCGGCACTCGGGCCGCTCCGATCACTCTGGTCACTCGGGTTGTTCGGGTTGATCGGGTCGTTCATGGGGGGACTCCTTCGGCCTGGCCCTGTCCGTGGGGTGGACGGGGCGTGGGGACGGAAACCGATGAGGCCGCAAGGTTAGGCACCCCTCATTAGTGCTTGCAAGTTCAACATTCGGCCGACGGGAGGTGTGCGGTGCTGTTCGGTTCCCGTCGGCCGAAGGTGACGTCGGTTCAGGGGCGGACCGGTCAGCAGCCGTTCAGGACGGTCTGGAGCGCGCTCTTCTCGGCGGCGTCCACAGTGAGATTCCAGTAGTGCTTCACGTCCACCCATGCGCGGACGTACGTGCAGCGGTAGGCGGTCCGCGAGGGCAGCCACTTCGCCGGGTCCAGGTCGCCCTTGGCCTGGTTGACGTTGTCGGTGACGGCGATGAGCTGCGGTCGGGTCAGGTCGTTCGCGAAGGACTGGCGCTGCGCGGTCGTCCACGACGCGGCGCCCGAGCGCCACGCCTCGGCGAGCGGGACCATGTGGTCGATGTCGAGGTCCGACGCGGCGGTCCAGGTGGCGCCGTCGTACTCCGAGTACCAACTGCCGCTGACGGAGGCGCAGGCGGCGTCCGTGACGACGTTCACGCCGTCCCGCTTGAGGACGGTCTCGCGGGTGTTGCAGGCGCCGGACTGGGTGATCCAGTGCGGGAAGAGGCTCCGGCTGTAACCCGAGGTGGAACCTTCCGCCTGCACGGTGAGGGCGGCCAGGTAGGTACGGGCGGTGGCGGCGCTGACCGGGGTCGGCATGGCCGCCTGGGCGGTCGGGGCGGTGGCCAGGGCGCCGGTGAGGGCGAGGGCCGCGGAGGTGGCGAGGACGGCGAGTCGACGCGCGTAGACGGCGTGACGGGGCATGGGAACTCCCTTGAGTCGGGGGGACCTCGGCTGCTGCCGTCCCCCGCGTGGGGTGCCGGGCGGCGGCCCGGTCATCGTGGCGGCGCCAGGTTTCCGTGAGGGGTGCGCCAGGTAACAGAGTGGCGACATGGACACATCACATCAAGGGGTGTGACGCGTACTGACGGAGTGACAGATTCCGCCCGGTGTCAAGCGGATGGGGGGTGGGGGGCGCCGGGGCGCGCGGCGGAGGGAGTTCGGGGCCGCTGTTCCGTGCGGTGCGGGGGGCGCTCTCGCGCCGGGAGGGGGGTGGGGTGGTCCCGGGCCGGTGCGCCCGGTGCGGGTGCGTGCGATGTGGCCGGTGCCCCGTGCGGGGAGGGGCGCGCTGGGGCCGGGTGCGGGGGCCTCGCGCCGGGGAAGGGCTGCCGGGCGGGGGAGGGCGCGGATGCGGCCGGGGGGCTCGGGGGTCAGAGGCGCGCAGGGTGCGGCTGAGGGGCTCGTGGCCGGAGGTGCCCAGGGTGCGGCCGGGGGGCTCGTGGGCCGGGGGTGCGCGGGGTGCGGCGTGGGGCCCCGGGCTCGGTGCGGCGTGCGGTGCGAGGTCGGGGCGGGTCCTCGAAGGCGGGGCGCGCGCGGGACGGGACCCCGGGCCCGAAGCGGGGAGGAAGCCCCGTCGGTAGCGCGGTCCCGGGTCCGTGGGGGAAGCCGGGGCGGAGGTCCGTGCGGAAGCGCGAGCCGGAGCCGGACCCGGAGTACGGCCGGAAGCCCGGGTCCCTGGCGCGACGGAAGGCCGGGCCCCGGGTGCGGCCGGAGCCGGGTCGGAGTGCGAGGGAGAGCCGGGGCTCGAACGCGATCGGAAGCCGGGCTCGGAGCGCGTCGGGAGGTCAGGCCCGATTGGAAGGTCGAGCCCGGAGTACGGCCTGAAGCCGGGTCCCCGGCGCGACGGAAGGCCGTGCCCCCGGGTGCGGCCGGAGTCGGGCCGGAGCGCGAGGGGGAGCCGGGGCTCGAACGCGATCGGAAGCCGGGCTCGGGGCGCGTCGGAAGGCCAGGCCCGATCGGAAGGTCAGGGCCGATCGGAAGGCCGGGCCCGGAGCGCGGTGGGGAGGCGGTCCCGGGTGTGGCCGGATGCCCGGCCCCCGGTCGGGTCCCGGCGCGCTCGGGCACCCGGACCCGAGCGGGCGTTCAGCGGGCGCGCCCCGGGAGGGGTGCCGTTACGGCAGGAACGTCAGGGTGATTCCGCCGTCCGGCGCCGGGTCCACCCGCAGCCGGGTGAGGTCGTCGACGTGGACGTCCGGTCCGAAGGCCGCCGCGCGCGGGCCCACGCCCACGATCCGCATCCCGGCCGCGCGGCCCGCCGCTATCCCCGCCTCGGAGTCCTCGAAGACGACGCAGTCCTCCGGGGCGAAGCCCAGTTCGGCCGCGCCCTTGAGGAAGCCCTCGGGGTCCGGCTTGCTCGCCCCGACGTGCTCGGCGGTGATCAGGTCGACGGGTATGGGCAGCGCCGCCGCGCCCATCCGCGCCCGCATGAGCGCTTCGTCCGCCGAGGTCACCAGGGCGTGCGGCAGCTCCGCGAGCGCGGCCATGAAGGCGGGGGCGCCGTCGATCGGCACGACGCCGTCCATGTCGGCCGTCTCCTCGGCGAGCATGACCCGGTTGTCGGCGTGGTTCTCCGCCATCGGGCGGTCGGGGAGGAGGAGCGCCATCGTGGCGTACCCCTGGCGGCCGTGCACCACCTTGAGCACGGCGTCCGCGTCGAGGCCCTGCCGGTCCGCCCAGCGCCGCCAGCAGCGCTCGACGACGGCGTCCGAGTTGACGAGGGTGCCGTCCATGTCCAGGAGGAGGGCGCGTGCGGTGAGCGGTGCCGGGGTGACGGCGGGCATCGGGTCTCCAGAGGGGGTTGCGGAGAACGAAGTGGTCCCGCCCACCGGTCAGGGATTGCGGGCGGGGCCACTTTGTTCTCTCACGATACAAAACGGGAGGCCGTCTTGGCCAACCCGTCCACTTTTCGGCCCTCCGGCCGCACGCGGGCGGGCCCCCGGCGGAGGCCCCGGCGGAGGCCCCGCCGGGGGCCGTCGCTCCCGGAGGACCGCCTACGGATCGGCCCCCGACCAGGCGCCGCCCTCCCTGGAGCACCCCCGGAAGCCCCCAGAAGCCCCGCCCCGCCCGGTCCCGCCCCGCCCCGCCCGGTCCCGGTCCTCCAGGCCGGACGGACGGCCACCGCTCAGATGTAAGGAGTGTGCCGTTCGAGCACCGCCCGGGTGTGGGGGCCGTACACGCCGGGGGTGTCGCCCTGGATGTACATGTACGACTGGTACTCCTCCACCGCCTCCCGGAGCTCGTCCCCGTACCGTCCGTCGACGCGCCCTCGGTAGACCAGCACCGCCGTCAGCCGTCGCTGGAGCTCCCGCACCTCCGGCCCGCTCGAACCGGTGCTCAGGGTCGGGGCCTCCTCGTCCGGCGTCCCCGTGGGCGTCGGTGTTCCCGTGGGCGCGGCCGTCGTCGGCGGCTGGACCGGTGCCTGTGAGGTCGGGGAGGCCGGAGGTGCCCCCGTGCCGGTCGTGGTCGGCGCGGCGCTGGGCGCCGTGGTGGTGCCGCTCGCCGTCGGGGTGGGCGTGGCGGACGGGGAGGCCGAGGTCGGCCGTGCCGTCGGGGCGGTCGTGGACGGTTCCGGGGTCTTCGAGGAGGGGGCGGGCGCCTCCGAGACGGCGACGTTCAGGGACGCGCTGGTGGTCACCTCGGGGACGGCGGCCCGGTCGTCGGTCCCGCCGTCGCCGAGCACGGACGCGGCGAGGGCGGCGGTGCCCGCCACCGCGACGGCGGCCACCGCCGCGATCAGCACTCCCCGCCTGCGGCCCCGCCGCTCCACGGGCGCGTGGGGCACGTCGCCGACGCCGCGCAGCAGCAGCGGCATGGTCTCGGACGGGTCGCCCCCGTCCTGCCCGTGGCCCCCGCCCTGCCCGTCGGGCCCACCGCGCCCGTCGAACCCTCCGCTCCCGCCCTGGCCTCCGTGCCCGCCGCCCCCGCCGGGAGCCCGCCCGTACGACGCCGTGGGCGCGCCGCCGTCCGCGCGGACGGCCGTCAGCTGGGTCGTCGGTGGGTCCTCGGCGGGGAGGGCCCCGGTCCCGTACGCGCCTCCCGGGACACCGGCGGCAGCACCCCCGGTTCCGTACGCGCCCCCCGGGACACCGGTCCCGCCCGCGACGGCGCCACGGGGTCCATCGGCGGCCCCGCCCCCGGGCCCGCCCGGAGCCGCGCCCGCCGGACCGCCCGCGACCGCGCCCCCCGCCCCGTACGCCCCGTCCGTCTCCTCGGGGGAGTCCAGGACCACGTACGGCCTGATCCGGAGCGGGTCGAAGTCCTCGGCCGCCGCCATCTCCGCCCGTGCGCAGGCGCAGCCAGGTCTCTGTACACCGCACTCAGGACAGACATGTCCGGTCATGATGGGTCCCCTCCCGATACGACTGCGAGCGATTATGCAGGCCGCCCCCTCCCCCCGGGCGAACAGCCGTGCCCTTCCGCAGGCCATAACCGGACATTCGGACCAGGATGAAGGGGTCGTGTGCCGTGAGGTCCGAGGAGACGCCGGAGGAGACGCCCATGGCCCAGGAAGTACGCCCGTCCCCGCCCGACGACGGAGCCGCCCCCGTGCCGGGCGAGGGACAGAGCCACCGCAAGGTGCTCGTCGCGGTCGGCGCGCTGCTGCTCGGCCTGCTGCTCGCCGCCCTCGACCAGACGATCGTGTCCACGGCCCTGCCGACCATCGTCAGCGAGCTGGGCGGCCTGGAGCACCTGTCGTGGGTGGTCACCGCCTATCTGCTCGCCTCCACGGCGGCCACCCCGCTCTGGGGCAAGCTCGGTGACCAGTACGGCCGCAAGAAGCTCTTCCAGTCGGCGATCGTCCTCTTCCTGATCGGCTCGGCCCTCTGCGGCATCGCCCAGAACATGCCGCAGCTCATCGCCTTCCGGGCCCTCCAGGGTCTGGGCGGCGGCGGCCTCATCGTGCTGTCCATGGCGATCGTCGGCGACCTCGTCCCGCCCCGGGAGCGGGGCAAGTACCAGGGCCTCTTCGGCGCGGTCTTCGGCGCCACCAGCGTCCTCGGCCCCCTCCTCGGCGGCCTCTTCACCCAGCACCTCTCCTGGCGCTGGGTCTTCTACATCAACCTGCCGATCGGGATCGTCGCCCTCTTCGTGATCGCGGCCGTGCTCCACATCCCGGTGCGCTCCACCCGGCACACCATCGACTACCTCGGCACCTTCCTCATCGCCTCCGTCGCCACCTGCCTGGTCCTGGTCGCCTCCCTCGGCGGCACCACCTGGCCCTGGGGCTCGGCGCAGATCATCGGCACCGCCGTCCTCGGAGCCGTACTCCTGGTGTGGTTCCTGTACGTCGAGACGCGGGCGGCCGAGCCCGTGCTGCCGCTCAGGCTGTTCCGCGTCCGCACCTTCAGCCTGGTCTCGGTCATCAGCTTCGTCATCGGCTTCGCGATGTTCGGCGCCATGACCTATCTGCCGACCTTCCTCCAGGTCGTCCAGGGCGTCACCCCGACCATGTCCGGCGTCCACATGCTGCCGATGGTCGCCGGTCTGCTGATCACCTCGACGGGCTCGGGCCAGATCGTCTCCCGCACCGGCCGCTGGAAGGTCTTCCCCATCGCGGGCACCTTCCTCACCGCCGTGGGACTGCTGCTCCTGCACCGGATGACGGAATTCAGCTCCACCTGGGAGATGAGCGTCTACTTCTTCGTCTTCGGCGCCGGACTCGGTCTCGTCATGCAGGTCCTCGTCCTGGTCGTGCAGAACGCCGTCGCCTACGAGGACCTCGGCGTCGCCACCTCGGGAGCCACCTTCTTCCGCTCCATCGGAGCCTCCTTCGGCGTCGCCGTCTTCGGCACGATCTTCACCAACCGGCTCACCTCGAAACTGGAGGACATCTTCGCCCGCGCGGGCGCCGCGCCCCCCGGCACCGGCGCCGGACAGGTCGCCGCCGACCCGCGCGCCGTGGACCGGCTGCCGCCCGCGCTGCGCTCCGAGGTCCTGCACGCGTACGCCACCTCGATCACCGACGTCTTCCTGTACGCGGCGCCCGTCGTCCTGGTGGCCTTCGTCTTCTCCTGGTTCCTCAAGGAGGACAAGCTGCGGGGCTCCGTCACCGCGCCGGACACCAGCCAGACGCTCGCCACCAACCCGGTCGAACGCTCCTCGTACGACGAGTGCGCCCGCGCCCTGTCGGTCCTCGGCTCCCGCGCGGGCCGCAAGGCGATCTACGAGAGGATCACCGCCCGCGCGGGGCTCGACCTGCTGCCCGCCGCGAGCTGGCTGCTGCTGCGCATCCGCCGCCACGGCACCGTAGAGCCCGCCCGGCTCGCCGATGTCGTGCCCGTACCGCTGAAGGCGATCACGGACGCCGCCCGGCAGATCGAGGACCGGGGTCTGGCCAGCAGGGAAGGGCTCCAGCTGGTCCTCACCGAGGAGGGCGTGGGGGTGGCGACCAGGCTCGCCGCCGCGCGCGAGGAGTCCCTCGCGGAACTGCTCGGCGACTGGTGGGGCCCGGACCGGCCGACCGACCTGATACGGCTCGTGGAGGAGCTGACGGAGGAACTCTCAGGCTCCGACGCGGAACGCCCCCACGGCGAAGGACCGCCCCGCGACCACCGGTCGTGAGGCCCGGCGGCGGAGGGCCCGCCACCGCACGGGGCTCCGGGCCCGTACGTACCGGCTCCGGGCTCAGAGGTCCTTCCCGTACCAGATCTCCTTGTACGGGCCCGTGGCGTACGCGGGGATCTCCGCGTACCCGTGGCGGACGTACGCGGCCCGCGCCTCCACCAGGTCGAGGCGGGTGGTGAGGACCGTCCGGCGGGCACCGAGCGCCCGTGCCTCCGCGTCGAGCGCGGTGAACAGGGCCCCGGCCCCGCCGAGACCCCGGAAGGCGGGCCGCAGGAAGATCCGGGTCAGCTCGGCCCGTCCGCCGTCGAGGAGGAGCAGCCCGCCGCAGCCGGCCGGCTCCCCCTCGTACCGGGCCACCAGGAACTGCCCGGTCGGCGGGGTCAGCAGCTCCGCCCCGTCGTCCGTGAGCCCCTCGTCGATCTCCGCCTCGGTCGCGGGCCGCTTCCAGTACCGTCCGGCGACCTCCCCGTAGTAGGCACGGCGAAGCGCCGAGGCGTCCGGGGCACGGATGTGCTCGGGGGTGAAAGTCCAGGTCATACGCGCCATTGTGGGGCGCGCACGCCCCGGCGCGCAGCGGGGTTTCCGCGCGGGTCAGCCCTTCGGGCTCGCCTGCTGGACGACCTCGAAGGACCACAGGGTGGAGCCGGTGGCGGCGGGCTTCGGCCGCTCGCCGCCGCCCTCGCCGTGGGCGCCCCGCATGGAACCGTTCATCCAGTTCTGGAAGTCCTCCTCGCCGCGCCAGCGGGTGTAGACCAGGTACTGGTCGGTTCCTTCGAGGGGCCGCAGCAGCTCGAACCACTCGAACCCGTCGGACCCCTCCACGGCCCCGCCCCGAGCGGCGAACCGCTGCTCCAGCACCTCACGCTGCTCGACGGGCACGGTCAGGACGTTGATCTTCACGATGCTCATGAGGGGCAGGATATGTCCCGGGTCTCCCGCCCTCCGCGCGGGCGGGGCGGAACCCGGGCCCGGGTCCGGGGCCGAGTCCGGGGGTCAGTCGGTGACGCGGGCGAGCAGGAGGCCGTCGTAGCCCTTGGTGCCGACGGTCTGGACGGCGGTGGCGACCAGGCGCGGTTCGCGGGCGACGAGTTCGAAGAGTTCCCGGGTGCCGGTGACCGCCGGGTCCTCCGGGGCGGGCGCGGTGATCCGCCCGCCGCGCACGACGTTGTCGACGATGATCAGGGTGCCGGGCCGGGACAGCTTCAGGGCCCATTCCACGTACCGCGGGTTGTTGACCTTGTCGGCGTCGATGAAGACGAGGTCGAAGGGGCCCGTGTCCTCCGCCGCCAGGAGCGGCAGGGTGTCGAGGGCGGCGCCGGTGCGCACCTCGACGAGCTTGGCGAGTCCGGCGCGGGCGATGTTGGCGCGGGCGACGTCCGCGTGCGCCGGGTCGTGCTCCAGGGTGACGAGCCGTCCGTCGGCGGGCAGCGCGCGGGCCAGCCAGATCGTGCTGTAGCCGCCGAGGGTGCCGATCTCCAGGATGCGGCGGGCGCCCTGGGTGAGGGCGAGGAGGTGGAGGAGCTTGCCCTGGTTGGGGGCGACGGCGATCTCCGGCAGGCCCGCCGCGACGGAGTCCGCGAGCGTGGCGGTGAGGACGTCGTCGGCGGGGGCGATCGTGTCGGTGAAGTACTGGTCGACCTCGGTCCACCGGGGGTCCGTCCCGGGGGCCGTCTGGGGCTGAGGGTTCGTCATGCGGTCGAACGTACACCTGGGTCCGGAGGGCGGCGGGCCGGGCGTCGCTCCTTCCGTTCCGTACGCGTCCTCGTACGGGTGCGGAGGGAACGGCGTCCGGCCCGGTCCTCCTCCCGCCGTCCGTGTCCGTGTCCCGGGGCCGGTCAGACCCGGGTGCGGACCCGGAGTTCCTTGACGCCGTTGAGCCAGGCGGCGCGCAGTCGGCGCGGTTCCCCGGCGAGCGTGAGGTCGGGCAGGACGTCCGCGAGCGCGTTGAAGATCAGCTCGATCTCCTTGACGGCGAGGGACTTGCCGAGGCAGAAGTGGGGCCCGCCGCCGCCGAAGCCGAGGTGCGGGTTGGGGTCGCGGGTGATGTCGAAGCGTTCGGGACCGGTGAAGACCTCGGGGTCGTTGTTGGCGGAGGAGTAGAAGAGGCCGACGCGGTCGCCCCTGGCGATCTTCTGGCCGCCGATCTCGGTGTCCTGGGTCGCGGTCCGCTGGAAGGAGACGACGGGGGTGGCCCAGCGGACGATCTCCTCGGCGGTGGTCGAGGGGCGTTCCCGTTTGAACAGTTCCCACTGGTCGGGGTGGGTGAGGAAGGCGTGCATCCCGTGGCTGATGGCGTTGCGGGTGGTCTCGTTGCCCGCGACGGCGAGCAGCAGGACGAAGAAGCCGAACTCGTCGGAGGAGAGGTTGCCCTCGCCCTCGGCGGCGACCAGCTGGCTGACGATGTCGGCGGCGGGGCACTCCTTGCGGGCGGCGGCCATGTTCATCGAGTAGCCGATGAGTTCCATGGCGGCTTCGGCGCCGATCTCCTCGGTGATGGCGTACTCGGGATCGTCGTAGGAGACCATCTTGTTCGACCAGTCGAAGATCCGGGAGCGGTCCTCCTGCGGGATGCCGATGAGTTCGGCGATGGCCTGGAGGGGCAGTTCGACGGCGACCCGGGTGACGAAGTCGAAGGTGCCGTCGGCGTCCGCGCCGCGCCGGGCCTCCTCGACGATGGCGCGGGCCCGGTCGCGCAGCGTGGTCTCCAGACCTCGGATGGCGCGGGGGGTGAAGCCGCGCTGGACGATCTGGCGGACCCGGGTGTGCTCGGGCGGGTCCATGTTGAGCATGATCAGTTTCTGGACCTCGATCTGGTCCCGGCTGATGCGCTCGTTGAAGCGGATGACGGCCGTGTTCTCGTTCGAGGAGAACAGCTCCGGGTGGGTGGAGACGTACTTGACGTCCGCGTGGCGCGTGACGGCCCAGTACCCGCTGTCCGCGTAGCCGGTGCTGCCGGGCGTCTGGGCGCACCACCAGACGGGCGCGGTCTGCCGCAGGAGGGCGAACTCGGGGAGCGGGACGCGGTCGTGGAGCACGTCGGGGTCGGTGGCGTCGAACCCTTCGGGAAGGTGGGGACAGGGCATCGGCAACACTCCACGTCTGAGGGGATCCGGGGATCCGAAGAGATCTGATGGGCCGTCAGGAGTTGTCGGGAATTTAATGACGAGCCCCGCAAGAGGCAAGGGCCGTAACGGGAACTGTTGCCTCCCGGACCCTTGCGTACCCACGGTGGCAGTCATAAGACTGCAAGCAGAACTAGAACGCGTACTAGTTCCCCCGTGATCCGACCGACGGGCTGCCGGGACGCCCCGTCCGGTCGAGGAGAGGACGAGCTCATGGCCGCTGAACCCGTCATCGTCGAAGCCGTACGCACCCCCATCGGCAAGCGCGGAGGCGCGCTCGCCAATCTGCACCCCGCCTACCTCCTGGGTGAGACCTACCGGGAACTGCTCGGCCGCACCGGCATCCCCGCCGACTGCGTCGAACAGATCGTCGGCGGTACCGTCACCCACGCGGGGGAGCAGTCCATGAACCCCGCCCGTACCGCCTGGCTCACCATGGGCCTGCCGTACGAGACCGCCGCCACCACCGTCGACTGCCAGTGCGGCTCCTCCCAGCAGGCCAGCCACATGGTCGCCAACATGGTCGCGGCGGGCGTCATCGACATCGGGATCAGCTGTGGTGTCGAGGCGATGTCACGGGTGCCGCTCGGATCCGGCTCCAAGCACGGACCCGGCAAACCCTTCCCCGACGAGTGGAACGTCGACCTCCCCAACCAGTTCGAGGCCGCCGAGCGCATCGCCCGCAGGCGGGGTCTCGGCCGCGAACGCGTCGACTCCCTCGGTCTGCTCTCCCAGGAGCGGGCCGCGCTGGCCTGGGCCGAGGAGCGCTTCAAGCGGGAGACCTTCGCCGTCCAGGTCCCCACCACCGAGGAGGAGCAGACGGCGGGCCAGGGCATGTGGCGGCTCGTCGACCGCGACGAGGGGCTGCGCGACACCACCATGGAGGGCCTGGCACGGCTCAAGCCGGTCATGCCGACCGCCGTGCACACCGCGGGCAACTCCTCGCAGATCTCCGACGGCGCCGCCGCGATCCTGTGGGCGTCCAAGCGGATGGCCCGCGCCCTCAAGCTCCGGCCGCGCGCCCGGATCGTCGCCCAGGCGCTGGTCGGCGCGGACCCGCACTACCACCTCGACGGGCCGGTCGACGCGACCCGCGCGGTCCTCGGCAAGGCCGGGATGTCCCTCCGGGACATCGACCTGGTCGAGATCAACGAGGCCTTCGCCTCCGTGGTGCTCTCCTGGGCGCAGGTCTTCGACCAGGACCTGGAGAAGGTCAACGTCAACGGCGGCGCCATCGCCCTCGGTCACCCCGTCGGTGCCACCGGCGCCCGGCTGATCACCACGGCCCTCCACGAGCTGGAGCGCACCGACAAGGAATTCGCCCTGATCACGATGTGCGCGGGCGGCGCGGTGGCGACCGGCACGATCATCCAGCGGCTCTGAGCCCCGTCCGGCGGCTCTGAGCCTTCGAGCGGCGACTCTCTGGGCCCCGTCCGGCGACTCCGAGCCCGCTGAGCACCGGCGCCCGCGCGCCTCCGGTCGCCCGTCCGGTCCACCCCCGGTCCACCTCGCCCCCCGGTCCACCCCCGGCGCCCCGGTCCACCCCCGGCGCCCCGGGTCCACCGGCCGTCCTTCCCCGGTCCACCCCCTGCCTGGCCCCGGGTCCGCCCCCACATGCCCCCGGAAAACGCCGCAGGCCCCGGTCTCCCTGACGGGAGCGGGGCCTTGCGTGAGCGTGGCTGACGGCGGCGGTGTCTCAGTACCAGCCGTTGGACTGCCAGAACGCCCAGGCGGCGTTCGGGGAGCCGTAACGCTCGTTCATGTAGTTGAGGCCCCACTTGATCTGGGTGGCGGGGTTGGTCTTCCAGTCGGAGCCGGCCGAGGACATCTTCGAGGCCGGAAGGGCCTGGACCAGGCCGTAGGCGCCGCTGGAGGAGTTGGTGGCCTTGTGGTTCCAGCCGGACTCGTGGGACACGATCTTGCTGAAGGCGGAGTACTGCGAAGCCGGGACGATCTGGCGGGCGAGGTCCTGCGGGCTGGCGGCCGAAGCCGTGCTCGTCGTACCGAGGACCGCACCGGACGCGGCCAGCAGCACGGCTGCGGAGGCGGCGAAGGTCTGCTTGCGGGCGGCGGCACGAGTGAGGAGCGAGCTGAACAACGGAGTGACCTAACGTCGGGGACAAGGATCGCGCCGGGCGGTTTCGGCAAGCCGGAACCAGAACCCGGGAGACCCGGGGATCTGGGGGAACCGGCCGTCCGTGGTGCTGCGACGAGCACCGGCTGCCTGGCGACGTCCACCAGAGAAGCAGGGCGGGAAGCCCGGCGCAATGACCCCCTGTACGAGGGAGGTTCGGACCCGGGGGCCCTCCACGAAGCGCGATAGTACGAGGATTTCCGCAGGTCATGACCCGATGTGGGCGGTTTGTGCGGGTGTCGTACGGCTACTACTCCGGCTCGTAAGTGACCTGCGTCCTATGGGACGCCTCACTCCGGGAGGGCCCTTCCGGGGCCTCGAATGTGACCTGGGCCTCGAAGTTCGCCCGCCGGGTCGCCCGCCGCAGCGCCTTGAGGAGCGTCCCGCCGACGGTGAGCGTCAGGACCACGGTGAGCACCGCCCGGCCCAGGTCCCAGCCCAGCGACGTCGCCGTCACATAGGCGAGGAACCGCACCAGGTTCTCGCCGAGCGGCGCACCCGGCTGGAACGAGACCCCGCCGCCCAGGCCCTGGAGCAGCACCCAGCCCTGCAGGTTCATGACCGTGCCGTACGCGAACGCCGCCAGGAACCCGTACGCCGAGAGCATCAGCAGCTCGCCCCGCCCCCGCAGCCGCTCCGGGCCCGGCAGCAGCCCCGCGCCCATCGTGAACCAGCCCATCGCCAGCATCTGGAACGGCATCCAGGGCCCCACCCCGCCCGTGAGCAGCGCCGACGCGAACATCGTCACCGCGCCCAGGACGAAACCGAAGCCCGGCCCCAGGACCCGGCCGCTCAGCACCATCAGGAAGAACATCGGCTCCAGGCCCGCCGTGCCCGCGCCCAGCGGGCGCAGCGCCGCGCCCACGGCGGCGAGCACCCCCAGCATCGCCACCGCCTTCGCGTCCATCCCGCAGTCCGCGATCGTCGCCACCACCACGGCCACCAGCAGCGGCAGCAGCGCGGCGAACAGCCACGGCGCGTCCCCCGCGTGCGAGGTGACGGCCGAGCCGGGGTCAGCGAAGAGCGGCCAGCAGAACGCGCCGAGACCGATCAGGGAGACCAGGACGAGCGCCGCCACCGAGCGGGGCCCGAGCCGGACCGGGCGGGCGCTCACGGGGTCCCCTCCGGAGCCCGCCCGGCCACGGACGAGGGGGCGGCGGCGGAGGAGGGCCCGCCGGGGGCCCGTCCGGACGCCCGGTGCAGCGCCCGCTCCACCTGCTCGACCGTGAGCCAGTGCTGCGGGGCGAGGACCTTCCCCACCTGCGGCGAGAACGCGGGCGAGGAGACGACGACCTCCGCCGTCGGCCCGTCCGCCACCACCTCGCCGTCCGCGACGATCACCACCCGGTGCGCCAGTTCCGCCGCCAGCTCCACGTCATGGGTGGCGAGCACGATCGCGTGCCCCTCCGCCGCGAGCGCGCGGAGCAGGGCGACCAGCCGCGCCTTGGCCGCGTAGTCCAGGCCCCGGGTCGGCTCGTCGAGCAGCAGCAGCGGCGGGCGTCCGGTCAGGACCACGGCCAGCGCGAGGGCGAGGCGCTGCCCCTCGGACAGGTCCCGGGGATGGGTGTCGTCCGCCACCCCCAGCAGCAGCCCGGACACCAGATCCCGGCAGGTGCCGGGCGGCGCGCCCGCGTCGGTGTCCGCCGCCGCGCACTCGGCGGCCACCGTGTCGGCGTACAGCAGGTCGCGCGGCTCCTGCGGGACCAGGCCGACCTCGCGGATCAGCTCGCGCGGGTCGGTGGTGTGCGGGACGCGGCCCGCGACGAGGACGGTCCCGGAGGTCGGGGCGATCATGCCGACGAGGGCCGAGAGGAGGGTGGACTTCCCGGCGCCGTTGCGGCCCATGAGGGCGACGGTCTCACCGGCCTCGACCCGGAGGCCGATACGGCGCAGGGCCTCGACCCGGCCCCGGCGGACACCCAGCCCGGTGACGTCCACGAGGGGCGCGGCGGGCGCGGGCGCGGCGGTGCGGCGGCGCCGGAACAGGGCGGGGCCCCCGCCCCGCGCCTTCCCGGAAGAGGGGCGGGGGGTCACCCCGGTCGTTCCCGGCCCCTCCGGCCCCTCCGGCCCCTCCGGCTCGCCCGATCCCTCCAGCCCCTCCAGGCGCTCCTTCAGCGGCCCGGACCGGCGCCGGGCGTCCCGTACGGTCAGCGGCAGCGGTTCCCAGCCTGCGAGACGGCCGAGCGCCACCACCGGGGGGTGCACCGGGGAGACCGCCATGATCTCCGCGGGCGGGCCCATGAGCGCCTCCGGCAGCAGGATGACCCGGTCCGCGTACTGCACCACCCGCTCGAGGCGGTGCTCGGCGAGCAGGACCGTGGTCCCCAGGTCGTGCACCAGGCGCTGGAGCACCGCGAGGACCTCCTCCGCCGCCGAGGGGTCGAGCGCGGACGTCGGCTCGTCGAGGACCAGGACCTTCGGGTGCGGGGTGAGGACGGAACCGATGGCCACCCGCTGCCGCTGCCCGCCGGAGAGCGTGGCGATCGGCCGGTCGCGCAGCTCGGCCAGGCCCAGCAGGTCGAGGGTCTCCTCGACGCGCCGCCGCATCACGCCCGGCGCCAGGCCCAGGGACTCCATGCCGTACGCCAGCTCGTCCTCGACCGTGTCGGTGACGAAGTGCGCGGACGGGTCCTGGCCGACCGTGCCGACCACGTCGGCCAGCTCGCGCGGGGGATGGGTGCGGGTGTCGCGGCCGTCGACGGTGACCCGGCCGGTGAGGGTGCCGCCGGTGAAGTGCGGGACGAGCCCGGAGACCGCGCCGAGCAGGGTCGACTTGCCGACCCCGGAGGGGCCGACGAGCAGCACCAGCTCCCCCTCGGGGACGGTGAGGTCCAGGTTCCGCAGGACGGGCCCGGAACGGTCCTCGTAGGTCACCGAGACGTTCTCGAAGCGGATCACGCGTTCTCCTTGGGAACGGGGGCCACGAACGCGGGCAGCAGGCCCACCAGGACCGAGAGCGCGGGCCACAGCGGCAACTGCGGCGCGACCAGGGGCACCACCCCCGGGTGCAGGGCCTCGGGCGCGTAGGCGTTCGCCCGGATCATCAGGACCGCGACCGCCGCCCCCGAGCCCGCGACCAGCCAGGCGCGGGCGTCCCAGCGGTCCGGCCGGTACCGGGTGCGGACCGTCCGGCGCCCGCCGAGCCGCAGCCCGGCCATCGCGGCGAGCAGCCCCGCGCCGAGCAGCGGCAGGCCGTACCGGGCGCCCTCGGCGGCGAGCAGCCCGTACGTACCGGCGCAGACGCCGAGGAGCCCGCCCAGGGTGAGCAGGTTCGTGGTGCGCCGTACGGACGCCGGGACGTGCGCGGTCCGCCCGTATCCCCGCGCGTCCATCGACGCGGCGACCGCGACCGACCGTTCCAGGGCGCCTTCGAGGACCGGCAGGCCGATCTGGAGCACCGCCCTGACCCCGCCGGTGGGGCGTCCGCGCAGCCGCCGGGCGGTCCGCAGCCGGGCCACGTCCGCGACCATGTTCGGCGCGAAGGTCATCGCCACGACGACGGCGACCCCGGCCTCGTACAGGGCGCCCGGCAGCGACTTCAGCAGCCGCGCCGGGTTGGCCAGCGCGTTCGCCGCGCCCACGCAGATCAGCAGGGTCGCCAGTTTGGCGCCGTCGTACAGCGCGACGAGGAGTTGCTCGGCCGTCACCCGGCCGCCGATCCGGATGCCCCGCGCCCAGTCGGGCAGCGGCACCTCGGGCAGGGTGAACAGCGGGTGGCTGCCGGGCACGGGGGAGCCGAGCAGCAGCGAGAAGACGACCCGCAGGAGGACGACGAACAGGCCGAGCTTGACGAAGGCACCGTACGAGCGGGCCCAGGGCGCGTCGGTGCGGCGGGCCGCGACGACGTATCCGGAGACGCCGACGATCAGCCCGAGCAGCAGCGGATTGGTGGTGCGGGAGGCGGCGACGGCGAGCCCGAGCGCCCACAGCCACCAGGCCCCGGCGTGCAGCGCGTTGCCCCGGTCGGCCTCGGGGGCGCGCAGCACGGAGGGCGGCCGGGTGCGGGGGCTGTCCTGCGGGGCGGGGCGCGTCCGGGCGCGGCCCGTCCCTGCCGGGTTCGTCATGCCGGGATCATCCGCGGTGGCGGGCCTTCCAGATCGCCGCGCCGCCGAGGGCGAGGACGGCCGCGCCTCCGGCGAGCACGCCGAGGGACGGGCCGCCGCCCTCGCCGGTGCCGGAGGCGGCCGGAGCGGCGGTCGCGGTGGCGGTCGGCGTCGCGGACGGCTCGCCCGCCCGCTCGGCGACCTGTTCGCCGCAGCCGCGCGCGGGGTAGCCCGCGATCCCGCAGATCATGGCGGAGCTGTCGTACCGGAGGGGTGCGGCGACGGCGGCCAGCGCCTCCGCGGCCGTGGCGTCCCGGCGGACCTCGGCGCAGCCGGTCGTGACCGGCTTCGCGGGCGGGGTCTCGCCGGGCGGGGCGTCCCGGGGGCCGCCGGAGTCGACGACGACCGCGACCCGCTTGGCGCCGTTCCCTGCCGCCGTCGTTCCGCAGATCCCGGCGAAGTCGGGGGCGGCCGAGGGCCGCGAGGTGTCGTCGGTGCCGCCGCTGACCGCGAAGCGGAAGCCGACGACGTCGCCGTCGGCGGGCCGGGCGGTGGCGGGACCGAGGGTGGCGTACGCCCAGGGCTTCCCGCCGTCGCTCTCCCAGAACGACCAGTAGCGGTATCCGGCGGCCTGCGCGGGCGCCGCCGCGACCCCGGCGAGGGTGAGCAGGGCTCCGGCGGTGGCGCCCGCGAGCCGGGCGCCCCTTCTCCGGGAGACGCTCACTTCTTTCGGCCGCTCACGAGGAAGCCGATGCCGACGCCGACGACCGTGCCGATGCCGATGATCCACCAGACGTCGAAGCCGGAGTTCTCGTCGTCGCTGGTGGAGGAGGCGGAGGTGTCGGGGGTCTTGGGCGCGGGCCCGGTGGCGTTGAGCTGCTCGACGAGGTCGGTGGTGCCGAACTCGCGGGGGTCGGTGTCGGTGGCGCGGGCGGCGAGGACCAGCTGCGCGTACGCGGCCGGGCCGCCCTCCTTCGCCCAGCCCGCGGAGTTCTTCTCCAGCCACTCCAGGGCGGGCTTGGCCTCCTTGGCGGCGCCGGACGCGGCGAGCGCGACGACGGCGTCGGCGGTGTTGCCGACGTCGGGCCGCTCGGTGGTGTCGGTGGCGCCGGGCATCGGCGGCAGGGTGAGGTGACCGGTCTTCGCGAGGGCCTTCGCCAGGTAGGAGGCGCCGTTGAGGGCGGCCCGCTCGGCGGTCGGCTTGGTCAGGTCGGTGCAGGTGGGGGGCTGCTCGGGGGAGGCCTTGGTGGCGACGGGGCTCTTGCCGAGTCCGGCGAGGGTGGCGGCGGCGGTGGCGTCGGCGTTCGCGAGCAGCTCGCCGTTCTTGCCGGGCTGGTACGCGAAGGCGCCCGCGCCGTCCTTGTCGGAGCAGGGCAGCGCGAAGGTGAGGAGCGCGTCGTAGGGGGTGCGGCCCTCGGCGGAGGTGTACGAGCCGGGCTTGACGCCGGTCGCGGCGAGGGCGCCGATGACGATCGAGGTGGAGTTGGCGTCGCTGGCGCCGCCCGCTCCGTAGCCCCAGCCGCCGTCCTTGTTCTGGACGGTCCTGAGCCAGCCCGTGCCCGCCTCGACGGCCTCGTCGAGCTTCTTCGGGTCGGCGGCCTGACGGCGGACGGCGCCGAGCGCCTGCACGGCGACGGCGGTGGCGTTGGTGTCCCGCACGGTCTTGGCGTCGCAGGGCTTGCCGGTGTCGGGGCGGTAGGAGGCGAACGAGCCGTCGTCGCACTGCTGGCCGAGCAGCCAGTCCACGGACCGGTCGGCGGGCTGGTAGCCGGTGGCGCGCTGGGCGAGGAAGGCGAGGGACTGGCGCCAGACACCGTCGTACGTGGGGTCCTTGGTGCCGTACAGGCCGGGCGAGGGGGTGGCGGCGGAGGCCGAGGGGGAGGGTGCGGCGGTGGCCGCTCCCGCGGCTGCGGTGCCGAGCAGGACGGCGGCGGTGAGCGCGGCGGCGCCGTTGCGGACGGTGATCATGGGGCCCTCTCCTGCGGCCGGGCACCGGCACGCCTCGGGGGCACCTGGCTCCGGCTCCGTATTCCTCGACGGTGCCGTGGTCACGTCCCGTGCGGGGCATTCCGACTCGCTGTCCGGGGGACAGCTCTACGGCTGCGGGGTCAGTGCCGGATTCGCACCGGCTTCCCCCCGTACGGGCATGATGACGACCGGGTCAGTCTACCGGCCCGTAGGGGAGGTGCCCGGGGGCGCGGGGCGGCCCGCGCGGTGTGCGAGCTGGCTCACACGGCCAGGTAGGTGACCGGGTCGGTGCCGGGGACGGCTTCGGCGCGGCCCTGTTTGACGAGTCTGCGGAGGTGGGCCTCGGCCTCGCTGACGGCGATGTTGCGGGAGCCGTGGGGGATGCGGTCCCAGGGGCGGTTCCACTCCATCCGCTCGGCGAGCTGCCAGGGGGTGAGGGGGACGGCGAGGAGCGCGAGGAGCCCGGCGAGCCGTTCCTCGTGGTGGTCGAGGAGGGCGCGGACGCGTCCGGCGGCGTCGGTGAAGGCGTGCTGGTGGGCGGGGAGGACCTCGGCGACGCCGAGGCGGCCGACGCGTTCGAGGGAGTCGAGGTAGTCGCCGAGGGGGTCGGTGGCGGCGGTGGTGTCGTCGGGGTCCTCGTACAGGCCGATGTGCGGGGAGATCCCGGGCAGCAGGTGGTCGCCGGAGAAGAGGCGGCCGTGGCCGGGGAGCCCGGCGGGGTGCTCCTCCTCCAGGTGGAGGCAGACGTGGCCGGGGGTGTGGCCGGGGGTCCAGACGGCGCGGAGCCTGCGTCCGGCGAGGTCGAGGAGTTCGCCGGGGACGATCTCGCGGTCGGGGAGGGCGGCGCGCAGCCCGGGGAGGGCGACGGCGCGGCCGGAGTCGCGGGCGGCGCGCAGCGGGGCGAGGTGGTCCTCGGGCGCGCCGACGGCGGCGAGCTTGCGGGCGAGGTAGTCGAGCCAGGTGCCGGGCCGGGACTCGCGGGTGCGGCGGACGACGGCGGTGTCGGCGGCGTGCATGGCGATCCAGGCGCCGGACTCCTCGCGGACCCGGCCGGAGAGCCCGTGGTGGTCGGGGTGGTGGTGGGTGATGACGACGCCGTGGACGTCGCCGGGGGCGATGCCCAGGGCGGCGAGCCCTCCGGCGAGCTCGGTCCAGGAGGCGGGGTCGTCCCAGCCGGTGTCGACGAGGACCGGGCCCCGGTCGGTGTCGAGGACGTGGACGAGGGTGTGGCCGAGGGGGTTGTCGGGGATGGGCACCCGGAGGGACCAGACGCCTCCGCCGTGCTCGGTCACCTGGGGCGCGGATTCCTGCATGGGTCCTCGTCTCTCCACGGCGGTGCGGGGTGCTCGACCGTTGCCCATCATAACGAGAACTGACGGTTCGTCAGAGTGGCCTGCGTCGCATCGCCTTCGATCCGCCTGGACCCGCGGGTCCGGCCGTCGCGCGCGGTGCTGTGAGGGGCCGGGCGACGGCCCTCTCGCCGAGGTCCGCGGCACTCGGCTCGTCCTGGGTCCGCGACGTGGCGCCGTGGCCGGGGGTGACGGCGGGGCCGCGCATGTCGTCGAGGGCGGCCTCGGCCGCTGGTGCGGGGGCGACCGGCGCGATCGCGAGGAGGCGCCCGTGCCGACCCTGCCCGGACGTTCGCGTCAGCCCCACCCGGGGCGGGGCTGACGCGAACGGGGCGTGCCGCCGCCCGGCCGGTCGGCTTCGGAACACCGATCCGCGCGTGGTCGTCCCGTGGTCGCGCGGCCACGTCCGTCCGGGAACCGCTGCCAGGACGTCACCGGGGCCGACCTGGCGGGGTCCGGCCCGGCGGGGCCCGGCCCGGCCCGGCGGGGCCCGGCTGGGTGCGCGTCCAGGTCGACGGCTCCTCCGCGCGGCCCCGCCCTCACGGCCCTCACCGCCCTCGCCGCCTTCGGCGCGGCGGCGCGTATCGCGGTCCGCGCGGCTCCGGGTGTCCCCGAGCCGGTCCGGATGCTCACCGGAGCGGTGGTCGCGGGTCGGACCCGGCGTCTACCGGCGCGCCGTCGGCATCGCTCCGGACCGCGTCGGCGGGAAGCGCGGGAGCGTCGCCCCGCGCGCCGCCGGACGGGGCGGGCGGGGCGTGGTGCCCGCTGTGTCTAGCGGGCCGCCTCGTACTGCCCCTTCAGGCGGAAGTGGCGCAGGGCTTCCGGGGAGTTGTCGTCGAGGGCGGCGTTGGCGGCGGCGCGCAGGGCCGGGCTGATGTTCGGGTTCGCGAGCAGGCGGAGGGTGTAGAAGCGGTCGTCTTCGGCCTGGGCGAGTCGGTAGCCGGTCTTGAGC
>NZ_JBHYZW010000003.1:0-622615 GCF_042754005.1 Streptomyces sp. NPDC059247 | reverse complement strand
GGCCAGGTGCGCATCTCCTCGGGGGAGTTGTTGTCGAGGATCTGGTTGGCTTCTTTGATGACGCGCTTGTCGTTGTTCTGTGTCGCTGTGCCGAGGGTGCGGAGGATGGCGACGCGGTCGTCTTCGGCCTGGGCGAGTCGGTAGCCGGTCTTGAGCCAGGTGCGCATCTCCTCGGGGGAGTTGTTGTCGAGGATCTGGTTGGCTTCTTTGATGACGCGCTTGTCGTTGTTCTGTGTCGCTGTGCCGAGGATGCGGAAGATGGCGACGCGGTCGTCCTCGGTCTGGGCCAGCCGGTAGCCGGTCTTCAGGAAGGCGCGCATGTCGTCAGCGGTGCCGTTGAGGGCCTTGGTGGCCTCCCGGACGACCCCCCGGCCGCTGTTCGGGTCCGCCAGGACGGCGGTGATCGCCGCGCGCAGTTCGCTCTCCGACATCTCGTCCACGGGCGTGCCGGGCGCGGTCGCCGTGATGGTGGCGACCGGGGCCGTCGAAGCGTGGGCGAACGCCGGGGTGCTGAAAAGGAGCGCGGGGGTCAGGGCGGTGGCCGTGACGAGCAGGGCGGCACGTGTCAGTCTCATAAGGAATTCGCCTCCGTGTTCGAATTTCAGGTAGGTCCATGATCACTTATGCGCGCCGGAACTGCCAGGAGGAACCGGCCCGTCCCGGAAAGTCCGTCACCTTCGCCGGACTTCTCGCCGCCCCTCCGGTATTGCGAGCCGGAAGGCCGTACACGTGGCCGCCGACGCCGTCCCGGGTTCGCCCCGCACCCCGCACCCCGCACCCCGCGAGCGCCTCATGCCGAGAGGTGAGAGGTCCCTGGGGGCGGTCGATGACGCCTGTAGGGGCTTCGGTGGAGCACCGGACGGGCCTCGGGCGGCCCAAGCCGCGCGAAGGCGAGCCCCGTCGGCGCCAAAGCCGCTGGTGGGGGTCGGTCCGGCTCTAGGGCTGGCCAAGTACAACTAGAACTGGTATCAGTTCTGATGCATCGTCAGGAATCATCAGGGAATCCCCCTCGGGGTTCACCTCCTCGTGAAGGCGGCGGTCATGACCGAGCTTGTGGAGCACGGAAAGCTGTTCATCGGCGGAGAGTTGACCGATCCGCTCGGCGAGGAGGTCATCGAGGTCGTCTCGCCGCACACCGAGGAGGTCATCGGGCGGGTCCCGCACGCCTCCCGGGGCGATGTGGACCGGGCCGTCGCCGCCGCCCGGAAGGCCTTCGACGAGGGGCCCTGGCCCCGGACGACGCTGGCCGAGCGGATCGAGGTCGTCAGCCGGATCAAGGACGCGTTCGCCGTCCGGTACGAGGAGATCGCCCGGTCCATCAGCGCGCAGAACGGCTCCCCGTACTCGTGGTCCGTGCTCGCCCAGGCGCTGGGCGCGATGATGGTCTGGGACTCGGCGATCGCCGTCGCCCGCGACTTCGTGTTCGAGGAGCGGCGCGGCGGTGTGCTCGGGCCGCTGCTCGTGCGGCGGGAGCCGGTGGGCGTGGTCGCGGCGGTCGTCCCGTGGAACGTGCCGCAGTTCACCGCCGCCGCCAAGCTGGGGCCCGCGCTGCTCGCGGGGTGCGCGGTGGTCCTGAAGCCGTCGCCGGAGACGCCGCTCGACTCGTACATCCTGGCCGACATCGCGGCGGAGGCGGGACTGCCCGAGGGGGTGCTCAGCATCCTGCCCGCCGACCGGGAGGTGAGCGAGTACCTGGTCGGGCACCCCGGTGTCGACAAGGTGTCCTTCACGGGTTCGGTCGCGGCGGGCAGGCGGGTCATGGAGGTGGCCTCCCGTCATCTGACCCGGGTCACCCTGGAACTGGGCGGGAAGTCGGCCGCGGTGATCCTCCCGGACGCCGATCTGGACGCGGCGGTCGCCGGGATCGTGCCCGCCGCCTGGATGAACAACGGGCAGGCGTGCGTGGCCCAGACCCGTATCCTCGCCCCCCGCTCCCGGTACGGGGAGGTCGCGGAGGCGCTCGCGGCGGCGGCGGGGGCGCTGGTGGTCGGCGACCCGCTCGACCCGGCGACCCAGGTGGGGCCGCTGGTGGCCGAGCGCCAGCGGCGGCGCTCGCTCGACTACATCCGGATCGGCCAGGAGGAGGGCGCCAAGGTCCTCGTGGGCGGCGGCCGTCCGGCGGGTCTGGAGAGCGGCTGGTACGTGGAGCCGACCCTGTTCGGGGACGTCGACAACTCCATGCGGATCGCCCGCGAGGAGATCTTCGGGCCGGTGATCTGCCTCCTGCCGTACGGGGACGAGGCCGAGGCGCTGCGGCTGGCGAACGACTCCGACTTCGGGCTGAGCGGCAGCGTCTGGACCGGGGACGTGGAGCACGGCATCGACTTCGCGCGGGGCGTGCGCACCGGCACGTTCAACGTGAACACCTTCAGCCTGGACATGCTGGGCCCGTTCGGCGGGTACAAGAACTCCGGTCTGGGGAGGGAGTTCGGCCCCGAGGGGTTCGGCGAGTACCTGGAGCACAAGATGGTCCACCTGCCGGCGGGCTACGAGGGCGGCGCGTGATGGGCGACCGCTGGCACGTGGAGGTGGACCGGGGCCTCTGCATCGGCTCCGCCATGTGCGTGAACCACGCCCCGGACGGCTTCCGTCTCGACACGGCCCGTCAGTCCCACCCGCTCGCCCCGGAGTCGGACGCGGGCGAACGCCTCCTCGCGGCGGCGGAGGGCTGCCCGGTGGAAGCGATCCTGATCACCCTGAGCGGCACGGGGGAGCCGGTGTTCCCGCCGGAGGAGTAGGCCGTTCCCGCGCGGGAACGCGGTGGGGCCGTCTCCTGCCCTGGCCGGGGGACGGCCCGGCCGGGGGACGGCCCTGGACGGGAGACGGCCACGGTCACAGCCACGGAGACGGTCACAGCGACGGCCGCATGTCACCGGCCATCGGCCACCGGTCGCATGTCACCGGTCACTTGTCACCAGGCACCGGCCACCACGCACCGGCCACCAGACACCGGTCACGGTCTCAGCTGCTCGGCCAGCGCGAGGATGATTCCGCTCGGCCCTCGGAGGTAGCAGAGCAGGTGGCTGTCCTCGTAGCGGGTCACTTCGCCGACGAGTTCGGCGCCGTGCGGCCGGAGGCGGGCGAGGGTGTCCTCGATGTCGTCGACGGCGAACATGACGCGGTGCAGGCCCAGCGTGTTCGCCGGAGCGATCTCCGGCTCCGGCTCGGGGACGATCGCCTTCGGGTGGTGGTACTTCGCCAGTTCGAGTCGGCCCGGGGCGTCCGGGATCCGCATCATCGCGATCTCGCAGCGCATGTCGTCGAGCCCGACGACCCTTCCCGCCCAGCTCCCTTCGACCGGCATCCTGCCTTCCAGCTCCATGCCGAGCGCGGTGAAGAACGCGACGGCGGCGTCGAGGTCGTCGACGACGATGCCGACGTTGTCCATGCGCTGAATCGTCATGTCCCCGAGGTTAGGCGCCGGGACCGACACCGCCGGTTCGACGTACCGTCCCGCCGGTCACCGCTTTCCTCTCCGGGAGAGGCGTGCTCGTCCGGAATCGTGGCCGGAGACAGCCGGAGACAGCCGGAGACAGCCGGAGACAGCCGGAGACAGCCGGAGACGGTCCGAGACGGTTCCGGGGGCGCAGGTCACCGCTCCTCCCCGGCCGACCGCTGCCACCGCGCCGCGCCGCGCCGTCCGCCCGCCGTCGCTACCCGCTGTCTCCGCACCCCCCGCACCCGTGCGACGAGTCCCCGTCCGCCCAGCCGTCCCCGTCACTTCCCGGGCGCCCGCCCCTTCCCGAGTGTCCGTCACCGTGTGCGTCCGGGGCGCGGTGGCGGGCGGCGCGGGGGGAGTCCGGGTCCTCCGCGTGCTTGAGGAGGGCGGTACGGGGGCCGGAGGGCAGGTCCGCGACGGCGGCGTCGGCCAGGGCGCGGCACTCGGCGGTGTGGGCCGTGGCGGTCCGGGTCGGGGTCCGCCAGCGCGGCCAGGCGTGGGCGAGCAGGAGCAGGAGGCCGAAGAGCGGTGGAGCCGTCAGGAACCACCAGCCGACGTCGTCACCGAGCAGCGGGACCGGAGCATCGGCGAACAGCCCGTGGTACATGAGGCCGCCGCTCGCCAGGATCGCGGCGCCCACGGTGATCACCCGGTACCGCTCGGCCTCCCCGTACAGGGACGGTGTCGCCCGCCGGAGCAGGAGCCGGTAGTCCCTGAACCCGTCCGCGCGCCGCACCTGGTACAGCAGGGTCCCCTCGGCGTCCCGCCGCCGGACGCCGTCGGTGAGGGCGCCGAGCAGCGGGTCCGAGGGTCCCGGCGCCCCGGGTACGGCCCTGACGACCCCCGCGTCCGACACCGTCACCACCCCGGACGCGTGGAGCAGCCGCAGGCCCACCAGGTCGGCGTACGCGTCACCGGCCGCCCCGCCGGCCGCCGCCACGGCGCCGTACCTGCCGGGCGGACACCGCCGGACGGCCGCCCGGTCGTGCCGGTGGCGGCGCCAGGCCCACACCAGGACCGCGCCGTACACCACGGCGTACCCCGTCAGCCAGCCGATCACGATCCCGGCGCCGTCCATCCGCCCACCGGCCACCACAGCACCAGCGCCGCCCATCCGCCCCCCGCCCCGCCGCGTCCCTCACCCACCTCTTCTCTACGTGCCCCGCCACGCGTCGCACAAGCGCCCGCCCGATGTCTGTGCGGTTCGCCGTCGGCGGCACAGGACGGCGTCCTCGGGGCCCGTGGCACACTTCGTCCTTCGCTCACGGGGTGCGTCGGAGCCCCCGTGACCTGGGAGGGGACACATCGTGCGCAAGGAAGGTCGGGTCGTTCTGACGGCCCTGGTCGTCATGCTCGGAGCCGTGGGGTGCGGCGCGGAGGGGACCCGTGGCGCCGGTGCCGGTGGTGACCGTGGTGCCCCGGCCGCCGGGGACCGGGCCGCTCCCGAAGGACGTGGTGCGGGCCGACATCGACGGCTCGGCGGCGAACGCGGGCCTCCCGGCGAACGCGCGGGGAAGTCTCACGGGGGACGAGGACGACCCGGCCGGTCCGCTGTCGTGCCTCGTGCGCTTCAAGAGCTTCCACGAGGAGTCCGCGCCGGTGGACATCCCCCGGTACGAGCGGATGCTGAGCGAACTGGGCGAGCGCGGCTGGAAGCAGCGGGGGGAGCGGCAGGAGCGCAAGGCCCTGGACGGGTCGGACAGTCAGTTCACGGTGGTCCTCGAACAGCGGGGCTGGAAGCTGAAGACGGAGTACGGCACCTTCGGTGACGGGGGCACGGTCGACCTGATGGCCATCGACGAGGCCTGTGCGGAGCGGACCCGGGGCGGTGGCGAGGTCCGGCAGGGCTGACCGGCCGCCCGGGGAAGGCCCCGACCTCTGGGCGCGGGCCCGGAGCAAGCCCACGGCCTCTGCGGCCTGCGGCCCGCAGCCCGCAGACGGCCCGGACACTGCGCGGAGATGGCCCGGCGACGGCCAAGTACGGGCCCGGCGACGGGCCGAATACGAGCCCGGCGACGGGCCCAGGCATCTGGGGCGGGCGCGTGGGCCCCAGGGGCGGCCCCGGGACGGGCGCCAGCCCCGTAGCCACGCTGCCCCGCCGCCTAACTCCCGCCCCCGGCCACCCCCGTCGGCCCCCCCGCCTCACCGCCCCCGGACCGCTCCCGGGGCCGGGTCCTCCGGGGCCGTCAGGGCGATCAGGCGGCAGACCGTCTCGATGTCGATCTTCACCTGGGCGATCGAGGCGCGGCCCGACAGCCAGGTGATCAGGGCCGAGTGCCAGGTGTGCTCGATCACCCGGACGGCCGACAGCTGGGACGGCGTGGGGTGTTCCGTGCCCATCGCGTCCAGGATGATCGCCGTCGTCAGCCGCGAGACCGTGTCGACCTCCGGGCTCACGCTCCGGTCCGCGAAGGTCAGGGCCCGCACCATCGCGTCGGCGAGCTGCGGTTCGCGCTGGAGCGCCCGGAAGGCCCGCATCAGGGTCCCCGCGACCCGCTCCGCCGGATCGGCCCCGGCCGGAGGCCGCTTCCGCAGGGTGGAGTGCATGTGCTGGAGCTGGTCCTGCATGGTGGCGACCAGCAGGTGGATCTTGGAGGGGAAGTAGCGGTACAGCGTCCCCAGGGCCACCCCGGCGGCCTCGGCGACCTCCCGCATCTGCACGGCGTCGAAGCCGCCCCGCGCCGCGAGCTGCGCGCTGGCGTCCAGGATGCGGCGGCGGCGCGCCTCCTGGCGTTCCGTGAGGGGCGGTGACGCGGGTCTGTGGTCCGCCCTGTGGTCTGCGGTCATGAGGTCCCGTTCCGTGCGGTGGGGAGCGACAGTATGGCGCTGCGGGCGCCGTGGCGCGAATCACCTGTTCCGGCCCTCACCACGGGGCTACCTGCGGGTAGATTCTGTCCTCCCCGAAGGACCAGGAAGTTCGGCGACGGCCGGTCCGACGCCCGCGCGAACGACTCGGGCGCTCGCACGAACGGCCAAGTCTGTAACTTGTTCTAGATTAGCGCGAGCGGTTACGCTCCGGCGAAACGTACGCTCGAAGGGGGTCGCGCATGACCGCTGAGGCCATGGAGGCACGCCCCCGACAGGGCGTCACGGCCGCCGGTGACGAACCGCTGCGGATCGCTCTCCTCACGTACAAGGGGAACCCCTTCTGCGGAGGCCAGGGCGTCTACGTCCGCCATCTCTCCCGCGAACTCGCCCGCCTCGGCCACAGCGTCGAGGTCATCGGCTCCCAGCCCTACCCCGTCCTCGACGAGGGCGTCCCCCTCACCGAGGTCGCCAGCCTCGACCTCTACCGCTCGCCCGACCCCTTCCGGACCCCGGGGCGCGAGGAGTACCGGGACTGGATCGACGGCCTCGAAGTCGCCACCATGTGGACCGGCGGCTTCCCCGAGCCGCTCACCTTCTCGCTGCGGGCCCGCCGTCTGCTCGCCGCCCGGCGCGGCGACTTCGACGTCGTCCACGACAACCAGACCCTCGGCTACGGGCTCCTCGGCGGTCCCCGCGCCCTCGGCGCCCCGCTGGTCACCACGATCCACCACCCCATCACCGTCGACCGGCGGCTCGACCTCGCCGCAGCCGCCGACTGGAAGCGCCGCGCCTCCGTCCGCCGCTGGTACGGCTTCACCCGGATGCAGAAGCGCGTCGCCCGCAGGCTGCCCTCGGTGCTCACCGTCTCCAGCACCTCCCGGCAGGAGATCGTCGAACACCTCGGCGTCCGCGAGGACCGCGTCCGGGTCGTGCACATCGGCGCCGACACCGACCTCTGGTCGCCCGGTCCCGCCGTCGCCGAGGTCCCCGGCCGGATCGTCACCACCTCCAGCGCCGACGTCCCCCTCAAGGGCCTGGTCCATCTGATCGAGGCCCTCGCCAAGCTCCGCACCGAGCGCCCCGACGCGCACCTCGTCGTCGTCGGCAAGCGCGCCGAGGACGGCCCGGTCGCCACCGCGATCGAGCGGTACGGGCTCGACGGCGCCGTGGAGTTCGTCAAGGGCATCAGCGACGCCGAACTGGTCGACCTCTACCGGTCCGCCCAGGTCGCCTGCGTGCCCTCCCTGTACGAGGGCTTCTCGCTGCCCGCCGCCGAGGGCATGGCCACCGGCACCCCGCTGGTCGCCACCACCGGCGGCGCGATCCCCGAGGTCGCGGGCCCGGACGGCGAGAGCTGCCTCGCGGTGCCGCCCGGCGACGCGGGCGCCCTCGCCGCCGCCCTCGGCCGGGTCCTCGGCGACCCGGAGCTGCGCGCCCGGCTCGGCGCGGCGGGCCGGGACCGGGTCCTGGAGCGCTTCACCTGGGCCCGCGCGGCACGCGGCACCGCCGAGCTGTACCGGGAGGCGATCGACGCGCGCCGCGCCGGGACGCGCGGAGGCGCCCGGTGACGCCCCGCCCCGCCCCCCGGGCGCGTACGGCCGTCCCCGCCGTGGCGCGGACCGCCGGACCCCCCGCGCCCGGTCGTCCCGACCGGTCGGGGGAGACCGCCCCGAGGACCGCCCGCCCCCACCGACTTCCCCACCGCGAAAGCAGGACCTCGTGCTGACCGTCGACTTCACCCGCTTCCCGCTCGCCCCCGGCGACCGTGTGCTCGACCTGGGCTGCGGGGCGGGACGGCACGCCTTCGAGTGCTACCGGCGCGGCGCCCGGGTCGTGGCCCTGGACCGGAACGCCGAGGAGATCCGCGAGGTCGCCAAGTGGTTCGCGGCCATGAGGGAGGCGGGGGAGGCGCCCGCCGGGGCGACCGCCACCGCGATGGAGGGCGACGCCCTCAACCTGCCGTTCCCCGACGGGTCCTTCGACGTCGTCATCATCTCCGAGGTCATGGAGCACATCCCGGACGACAAGGGCGTGCTCGCCGAGATGGTCCGCGTCCTCAAGCCCGGCGGCCGGATCGCGGTCACGGTGCCCCGCTACGGCCCGGAGAAGGTCTGCTGGACGCTCTCCGACGCGTACCACGAGGTCGAGGGGGGCCACATCCGCATCTACAAGGCGGACGAACTCCTCGGCAAGATCCGCCAGGCCGGTCTGAAGCCGTACGGCACCCACCACGCGCACGCGCTGCACTCCCCGTACTGGTGGCTGAAGTGCGCCTTCGGCGTCGACAACGACAAGGCCCTGCCGGTCCGCGCCTACCACAAGCTCCTGGTCTGGGACATCATGAAGAAGCCCGCCGTGACCCGGGTCGCCGAGCAGCTGCTGAACCCGGTCGTCGGCAAGAGCTTCGTGGCGTACGCGACCAAGCCCCACCTGCCCGAGGCCGACACCCAGTGACGTCTCCGGAGCGGATCGCGGAGCACCTCGTCCTGCCCGGGGTGCTCACCGCCGAGCAGGCGGCGCAGACCGTCGCCGGGATACTCGCCGTGCAGCGCGAGGACGGCGCCATCCCCTGGTTCCGGGGCCACCACCTCGACCCGTGGGACCACACCGAGGCCGCGATGGCGCTGGACGCGGCCGGTGAGCACGAGGCCGCCGCCCGCGCCTACGACTGGCTGGTCCGGCACCAGAACGGCGACGGCTCCTGGTACGCGGCCTACCGGGACGGCGCCGCCGACGACATCACCGACCACGGCCGGGAGGCCAACTTCACCGCCTACCTCGCGGTCGGCGTCTGGCACCACTACCTGAGCACCGGCGACGACGTCTTCCTCGACCGGATGTGGCCCGCCGTCTACGCGGCCGTCGACTTCGTCCTCGGGCTCCAGCAGCCCGGCGGCCAGATCGGCTGGAAGCGCGAGCCCGACGGCACACCGGTGAACGACGCCCTCCTGACCGGCAGTTCGTCGATCCACCAGGCACTGCGCTGCGCCCTGGCCATCGCGGAGTTCCGCGAGGAGCCGCAGCCCGACTGGGAGTTGGCGGCGGGAGCCCTCGGGCACGCGATCCGCCGCCACCCGGAGCGGTTCCTCGACAAGTCCCGCTACTCGATGGACTGGTACTACCCGGTTCTCGGCGGCGCGGTCACCGGGGCCGACGCGAAGGCCCGGATCGACGCCTCCTGGGACGCCTTCGTGGTCCCGGGCCTCGGGGTCCGCTGTGTCGTCCCGAACCCGTGGGTGACCGGCGGCGAGAGCTGTGAACTGGCCCTCGCGCTCTGGATGGTGGGCGAGTCCGACCGGGCGCTGACGATCCTCCAGGACATCCAGCACCTGCGCGCCGCGAACGGCATGTACTGGACGGGGTACGTCTTCGAGGGCGACGGGGAGAGCGCCCCGGCGATGTGGCCGGAGGAGCAGACCAGTTGGACGGCGGGCTCCCTGCTGCTCGCGGTCTCGGCCCTCGGCGGCGAACAGGCCACGGTCGCGGTCTTCGGCGGCGAGCACCTGCCGACGGGCCTCGAACCGGACTGCTGCGGCTGACCCGCCGACGCGCGCCGGGGCGCCCCGGTCCGCACCGCGCGCCCCGGTCCGCACCGCGCGGACCGGGGCGCCGCCGTCCGGGTCAGTTGCTGGTGGGCACGTGCGGGTAGCAGGCGGCGTAGTTGCCGTACTGGTAGCGCATGATCAGGTCCCCCGTCCTCGGCCCGACGACCCCGTCGGTGTCCGAGGCGCCCAGCATCCGGTACTGCACGTACCGGACGGCCTCGTCGGTCTCGGGGCCGAAGGAGCCGTCGACGCCGATCAGGTCGTGCTGGGTGGCGAAGCGGTCCGAGATGATCGAGTTGATGCCCTGCTGGACGCACCGCACGGCGGCGGCGGAGTTGCCCCGCCCGGAGCCGATGTAGGCGGCGCCGGGCGTGGCCTGGGCCGGTCCCGGGGTGGCGAGGGCGGCGAGGACGGCGGCGCCGAGGGCGGCACCGGCGCGGGAGACGGTCTTCATGGAGGCTCCTGGGCGAGACGGGTGGGACGGGTGGGGCGGGCGGCGTGGGCGAGGTCGGTGGGACGGCGGGGCCGACGGCGGCGCGACGGTCACGGGCGGCCCGGCGGCGGATGCCGTTCAGAGGGCGGGGAAGGAGAAGCGGATGCCGTACCTGGTCTCCAATTCTCCTATCCTCGCGGGGAGTTCGGCGCGCACGGCGGCGATCTCGGCGGAGTGCGCGGCCCGGAAGCGCTCGGCCGCCTTCGCGCGCAGCGGCTCCCGCACGGCCTCCACGGGAGCCATGCAGTCCGCGTAGGTCCTGCCGAGCGCCCGCCCGGCGGCGGTGTCGCCGTTCTGGAGCCGCCGGTCGACCAGGGCGAAGAAGGACTCCTCGTCCCGGGCGTCCACCCGGTGCGCGGTCAGGCAGTCCCGGAGGCCGAGGAGGGCCCGCCGCACTCCGGGGGAGCGGTCGACGGGGGCGATCTCCTCGAACCACCGGTTCCGCAGTGCGCCGTAGACGTCCGCGAGGCCGCGCCCCGCGTTCCTCCCTTCGGCCAGGCACGCGCGCGGGGCGGGGCCCGGGGCGGCGGCCGGGTCCGCCGGGGGCGGTGCGCCGGGGACGCGGGTGTCCGATCCGAAGCCGTGCGCCCTGAGGTGTTCCAGGTCGGGCAGGAGGGCGTAGCGGGTGAACATCGGGGGAGGGCCGTCCGGGGGCGTCCCGCCCCGCTTCCGTACGCAGTTCTCCACCGCCCACGCGGCGGCGAGCTGCCCGAAGGCGTCCAGCCCCTGGGCGCCCCGGCTCTCCGCGCCGGTGGCCGGGAGCACCAGGGAGACGGTGTCCACGGGCAGCCCGTACGTGACCGGGGAGGCGGCGGCGGGCGGGGGCGCGGGGCGGCCGGGCGGGGCGGCGGGCGGGGCGGCGGGCGGGGTGCTCGCGCAGCCCGTGGCGAGGGCGAGCAGGGCGAGGCACAGCACGGCGGGACCGGGGCGGCGCGGGGTGTGTGCGGTGCCTGCGGTGCGTGCCGCGCGCGGGGCGGGCGCGGTGCGGGAGGGGAGCGGGGGAAGGGGCATGGCAGGCCGGTCTCCGTGGATCAGTGGGTGATCTCGACGTAGTCGCCGCCGTCCCAGTAGCTGGCGATGCTGAACGCCCGGCCCGGGGTGAGGTCGGAGACCAGGACGATCTGGTCCGGGCTGTAGGAGCCGTCGGAGACCTGGACGTAGCCGCGCGAGCCCTGGATCCAGTTGTTGGCGGAGTTCTTGTAGAAGGCCGCGTACGACTCGGTGTGGGCGCCCGAGGTGTCGTGGGCGTGGGTGAGGTTGAGGTCGGAGCAGCCGGACGCGGCCTTGTGGGCCACCCCGCCGATGCCCTTGTAGCCCGTGGTCAGACCGGTCGTCACGCATCCGGCGGCGGAGGCGGCGGGGGCGAGCGCGAGGAGGGAGGAGGCGGCGAGGGCGGCCGTCGCGAGGGCGGCCAGGGTCTTCTTCACGAGGTGCTCCAGGAGGGTGGACGACCGGTCCGGCGAGGACCGTGGGGACCACCTTCGGAGCGCGACGGGCGGTCCCGCCAGGGCCCCGGGCGTTCCTGGGACGTCCCTCGGCGTCCCGGGAACACCCGGGCCCCCGGCCGCGGGGCCGTGCGGCGGGGGACGGCCGCGCGGGAGACGGCCGGGCGGGACGGGACCGGGACCCCGGACCGGACCCCGGACCGGACCCCGGACCGGACCCCGGACCGGACCCCGGACCGGACCCCGGACCGGACCCCGGACCGGACCCCGGACCGGACTCCTGACCCGTTCGGAGCCGTCCCGGTGGCGGTGGCCCGGCACCCGGGCGAGGCTGGCGGGACCGTCGTCAGGAGGATGTGCCGTGCCCGGAACCGTGTCCCGTGGGGTGGCGGCGCTGCTGCTGTCCTGCGCCCTGCTCATGACCACCGCCGGATGTGGCGGGAACGACACCCAGAGCGTGAGTGCCGCCGCGACCGCGACCGCCACCGCGTCCCCGTCGGCCTCGGCGAGCTTCGAGCAGCAGAGGCTGGCGAAGACCCGGTTCGTGGCCAACGCGGGTCTCGCGGCGGGCGCCGCCTACCAGTGGATCGTGAAGCCGTACCGGGCGGGCAAGTTCGCCAAGGGCGCGGACGGCCGGACCTTCGCCCTGGTGAAGGCCGGTCTGGCGGGCGCGTTCACCTACAACCGGCTGAAGGCGGCGGTGCACAACGCAGAGGGCGATCCGCTGCTGGCGAAGGCGGTCGCCCCGCTCTCCGCCGGGATCGAGTCGCTGAAGGGCCTGGGGACGAAGCTCCGCAAGGGCGACGCGGGCGCGGCGGACGTCGGCTCCTTCGAGAGCGTCATCAACAGCGTGAAGGACGCCGGGAAGAGCGCGGGCGCCGAGGTCGTCGACAAGGTGCCCACCGCCTCGCAGCTGAGCGGCGGTTCCTAGCCCGGCCTCCCGGCTCCCGCCCGCCCCGGGTGGGACGGCCCGGTACCGCGCCCCGGCGACGTCACGTCGGAGGGCACGGTGCCGGGCCGTCCCACGTCGTCCGGGCCGCTACGTTCTCCGGGCCGGGCCGTCACGGCGGTCCGGCCCGTCACGGCGTCCGGGGGCGTCACGACGGGCGCGTCAGGCCCCAGGTCTGGAGGACGTAGGGGCGGCCCTTCTCCTCGCCCTCGATCAGCGGTACGTCGAGCAGGTGGAAGCCGGACGCGACGGCCACGGCGACGCTCGGGGCGTTCTCGGCCTCCAGCTCCAGGATCACCTGCTCCACGCCCATCTCCTCGAAGGCGTGGGCGGCCATCACCCGTACCGCCCGCGCGGCCAGCGCCTGGCCCCGGTGCGCCGGGCCGACCGCGTAGCCGAGCTCCGTGCCCTCGGGGGCCCGCCGAAGCATCGCCTCGCCGAGCGGGGCGCCGCCGTCGACGGTGATGGCGAGGACGACGGCCGAACCCTCCGCGCGCAGCCGCCGGGCCCGGTCGAGCCGTGCGCGGGCGGCCTCCTCGTCGAAGGGGGAGGCGATGGGTGTCCAGTACGCGATGTCGGGGTGGTCGAAGAGGTCCGGCATCGCGGCCAGGTCGCTCTCCGTCCAGTCCCGCAGGACGAGCCCCTCACCGCTGAGCTCCATCCGGTCGGGAAAGGGCGGGGTCGTGCTGCTCATGGGGTGAATCCTCCCTGGTCCGTGGGACAAGGAGCCTAGCCGGGCGGGCCCCCGGGCGGACGCGGGGCCCCCGCCCCGAACGCGCCCGGGGGCCGGGGCGGGAACGGTTCTCCGCGTGCCCGGGGGCCGGACGGTGAAGGCCCCGCCGACGCCCCTGCCCGCGCCCGGCGCCCGGACCACCGTGAACGCCCGCCGCCTCCCCGCCCCGGATCCGGGCCTACGCGTTGAGTTCCGCGAGGAGCCGGAGCGTGGCCGGGTCGGGGGAGGTGACGAGGAGGTCGGTCACCGGGCCCCGCCGCCAGGACTCCAGCCGGGCGGCGATCCGCTTCCGGGGGCCGACCAGCGAGATCTCGTCCGCGAAGGCGTCGGGCACGGCGAGGACGGCTTCCTCGCGCCGCCCGGCGGCGAACAGCTCCTGGACGCGCCGGGCCTCCTTCCCGTATCCCATCCGCCCCATCAGGTCGGCGTGGAAGTTGCGGGTGGCGTGGCCCATGCCGCCGATGTAGAAGCCGAGCATGGCCTTGACCGGGAGCAGTCCGGCCGTCACGTCCTCGCAGAGGTGGGCCCGGACCATGGGGGCGACGAGGAAGCCCGCCGGGAGCCGCTCGGGGAGCGCGTACACCTCGGCCCAGCGGTCGGGCGTCCAGTAGAGCGGCAGCCAGCCGTCGGCGAGGCCGAGGGTCTGCGCGATGTTCCTTGGCCCCTCGGCGCCGAGGAGGATCGGCAGGTCGGCCCGGAGGGGGTGGGTGATCGGCTTGAGGGGCTTGCCGAGCCCGGTGCCGTCGGGGCCGGTGTACGGGTGGGAGTGGTGGCGCCCGTCGAGCCGTACGGGGGCCTCGCGGCGGAGCACCTGCCGGACGACGTCCACGTACTCGCGGGTGGCGGTGAGCGGGGAGCGGGGGAAGGGTCGCCCGTACCAGCCCTCGACGACCTGCGGCCCGGAGAGGCCGAGGCCGAGCAGGACGCGTCCGCCGGAGAGGTGGTCGAGGGTGAGGGCGTGCATGGCGGTGGTGGTGGGGGAGCGGGCCGCCATCTGGGCGATGGCGGTGCCGAGCCGGATGCGGCTGGTGTGGGCGGCGATCCAGGTCAGGGCGGTGAAGGCGTCGGAGCCCCAGGCCTCGGCGGTCCACACGGAGTCGTAGCCGAGCCGTTCGGCCTCGCGGGCGAGGTCGAGGTGGGCGGGGGAGGGGCCGCGTCCCCAGTAGCCGAGGGCGAGTCCGAGCCGCATGTCCCGCATCCTTTCTGACGTACCGTCAGGTATGGCGGGACTGTACGCCAACGGCCCCCCGCCCGGAAGGGATTCCGGTGCGGAGGGCCGTGGAAGGAGCGGCTGGCGGCGGGGTCAGCCGCGCTGGATGCCGGTGGTGTCCTGGAGGACGCCCCGGCGTCCGTCCTGCGTCTGCGCGACCAGGGCCGGACCGCGCTGCTCGACCGCCAGGTACCAGGTGCCGGGGGCCAGCTCCGCGATCTGCGCCTGCGAACCGTCCTCCGCGTACAGCGGGCGGGCCACCGGGACGGCGAACCAGAACGGCGAGAACTCCGACGCGGGCTGCGCCGCCGGGGCCTGCTGCTCCGGCTGGTGCGCCTGCGGCTGCGGGGCGCCGCCCTGCGCGCCGAACGGCTGCCCCGCGCCCTGCGGGGGCTGGCCGTACTGCGCGCCCGGGTAGCCGTAGCCACCGCCCGCGACGCCCTGCTGGCCGGGCTGTCCCTGCTGCATCCCGTACGGCTGCGGGGTCTGCGGCGCGGGCGTGCCCAGGAGCGGCGCCTTGAGCGCGGGGACCAGCGGTCCGGCGACGGCGGCGGCGGCCAGGACGAGGGCGGCGATCACGCCGAGGATCAGACCGGCGCCCGCGTTCACGGCCTCGAAGATCCACATGAGCAGGGTCCACGCGCAGGCGATGGTGAACGCGGCGCCGACCTGTCCCAGCTCCAGGCCCGCGACCTTGCGCGGCTGCGGCAGGCCGTGGGAGAGGACGACGAGCGCGGCGCCCACGATGCCGAGCAGGAAGGTGCCCCAGCCGAGCTGTGAGAGCTCCCACGAGTTGGGGTTGTAGGCCCGGTCGCACACGGCGGCGGAGGCGTCACAGCCGGAGATGCCGAGGAACGAGGCGATCAACAGCACCACCGCTGCACCGATCAGCACGCCATCGCCTCGGGTGAGGGAGCGGATATTCACGTAAGAGTCCTTCGTCGGGTCGTCGTCGCGTCGGAGTGGCGCTCTAGGTCGCGGCACGGGGGGCCATCGTACGGAGCGAATCTATCGCTCGTCCGTCCTACCCCTTGAGGTAGGTGGAGATGCCGTCCGAGATGCCCTGTGCCGCCTTCTGCCGCCACGCGGCCGAGGCGAGCAGCCGCGCGTCCTCGGGATCACGCATGTTGCCGCATTCGACGAAGACTTTGGGGACGGTCGACAGATTCAGCCCGCCGAGATCGCTCCGGACGTCCAACCCCGTACCGGAACCGAGGTAGTTGGCGGGTGAGGTGCCGGTCGCGCGGCGGAAGCGGTCGGCGATCCGCTCGCCGAGCGCGCGGGACGGCGCGACGATCGCCGTGGTGTCGGCGGAGCCGCCGCGCACCCGGGCGGGCAGGATCACGTGGTAGCCCCGGTGGCCGACGTCCGAGCCGTCCGCGTGGACGGAGACGACGGCGTCGGCGCGGGCCGCGTTCCCGATCCGGGCGCGTTCGTCGATGCAGGGGCCCCAGGGGCGGTCGGCGTCGTGGGTGAGGACGACCCTGGCGCCGCGCGCGGTGAGCAGGTCGCGGAGCCGGTGGGAGACGTCGAGGGTGAAGGCCGCCTCGGTGTATCCGGCGTTCGTGGAGGTCCCGGTGGTGTCGCATTCCTTGCGGGCCGTCCCGATGTCGACCTTCTGGTTGATCTCGCGGGAGTGGCGGAAGTTCCCGGAGTTGTGGCCGGGGTCGATGACGACGGTCTTCCCGGAGAGCGGGAGGCGCGCCCGGGGGGTCGGTTGCGTCGAGCCGGGGGGCCGGCCGTCGGCGACGGGCGGCCGGGGCGCGGCGGCGCTCTCCTGCCGGGTCTCCGGGGACGTTCCGCTCGACGGCGCGGCGGCCTGCGAGGCGGCGCCGCATCCGGCGAGCACGGCGCAGCAGCCCGTGACGGCGAGGGCGAGGGCGGGGCGGCGGGTCTTCCGGTGGTCGTACGGCACCCGGCGACTCTAGCCCCGCCGTCCGCCGCGCGCGGGGAACGCGCGGGAGCGCCTGGGCGGCGCCCGGGACGTCAGGCGGCGGGCCTGGACGTCAGGTGGCGGTCGGACGTTCCGCCGCGACGGCCTCGTCCCACGACTCGGGCGGCGGTCCGAGGATCTTCCGCGCGGACTTGACCACGAACCAGCCGAAGAGGCTGTTCCCGCCGCCTATGACGGCTCCGATGAATCCGGGGACCTGCTTGCCGAGGACGAGCACGCCCTGCTTGGCGCCCCACTTCGTGATGAACCTCGGGCCGAGGACCTTGTTCGCCTTCTTGATCGCCGCCATCGGGATCGACCGTACGATCTGCTTCCCCCAGTGGGGAGCCGTGCGGCCGATCACCGACTCCATGGTCGCGCTCGCGGAGTTGCCTATGAGGACGCCCGTCACCAGGAGCCTGCGCAGCTCGACGTCTTCGAGGTCGAGCCGGTGGATCTCGGCGACCGACAACGTGTAGAGCACCGAGGCTTCCAGGAAGCCGAGCAGCTCGGCGATGGCTATGGGGGCCTGGACGACCCCGTTCGGCACCGCCGCCGCCGCGCCCGCGCCCGCACCGGTGGTCGTGACGGTGCCGACGTAGATCTTGTTCATGTAGGCGATCAGCTCTGCGGGCGTCTTGTCGGGATGCACCCGCCGGAGCCGTGCGACGTTCGCCACGGCCAGCGGCTGCTGACTCTCGAGTGCCTTGTCGAGCCCCGCTCTGACGAGGGCCCGGGGGTCGAACTTCTTCACGTCTGCCACGGAGGAGATCATGGCGGAGGCCCACCGCCCGGACAATGTGTCCGGCCCGGCCGGAGGCGTGGAAGGCGACCGCCGCTCCCCGGGCGGCCCCCGCCCCGCGCGGCCCCCCGCTCCCCGCACCGGCCGCCTCCCCTCCGCACGGCGCCCGCGCGCCCGATTGGCTGGATCAACTCCATTACCCGGCAGGCAAGTTGTCACCGAACCTATGTGCGGGGCGTCCCATAGCTCCCGTACGGAGGGGAATGCGGCGGCGCTCAGGTCCCAGCTTTGTCACCGGCTTCCCGGATCGGTGGACGCGTGTCCGGGGACCGTGAAGGGTAGATGTCGAGAGGCGACGGTGGGGTGCCACCGCGCATGGACCCACGAGGGGGAACCACGGTGGGCGAAGAGCCGAACGACGCACGTCCCGAGCCGTCCGACAGACCGCCGGGCGGCGCCGGATTAGAGCAGAACCCCACGGGGGCGCCGGGTGCCGGGGCCCCCGGCACTCCGTTGTCCGCGAACAACCCGCCGGGGGGCCCGCCGCCCGCGGGCCCTCCCGGACAGCCCCCGGCTCCCTGGGAGGCGCCCGCCGCGCCCACCGCGCCGAACCCGCCACCCGCCCCCGCCCCACCCGCCCCCGCCCCGCCCGCCGCCTCCGCGCCCGGCTACGGCCCCCCGGGCACGCCTCCCGGCCCGCCCGCCGGTCAGGCCCACGCGGCCGGGCACGCGGCCGGTGCGGGCGGAGGAACCCCTCCTCCGCCGCCCGCGCCGCCCGGGTACGGTCCGCCCGGCTACGGCCCGCCGCCCGCCGCCCCGCGCGGCCCGGCGAACCCGGCGCAGGCCGTCGCCGTCGGCCTCCTCAACCTCTCCGGTCTGGGCCTCGGCTACGTCCTGCTGCGCAACTGGCTCGGCGCCGCCCTCTGCTGGCTCGCCACCGCCGCCCTCCTGGTGGCCGCGCTCCCCGCCGACGTCGACGGCGTCCCGGTCGGGCTCGTGATCGGATACGGCGTCCTCCTGCTCGCCTTCGCCGCCGACGGCGCCCGGCGCGGGGCGCACGCGACCCTCAGCGTCAGCGACGGGCTCCGCCGTCTCGCCCTCCCGCTCGCCCTGGTGCTGCTCGTGGTGCCCGCGGGCGGCACCCTGGCGTACGGGGCGGCCCGCGACGAGGCGAAGGAGCAGGCCCTGCTCGAACACCTCGCCGCCGTCGACTCGAAGGTGAAGTCCGCCGACGGCCTCACCTTCGACCAGGCCGAGCCGATCTACCGCACGGCGCTCACCGGCTACGAGGACCTCGCCGCGCGGCACGCGGCCTCCCGGGCCGGAAAGCTCGTCCCCGAGCGCCTGGACGCGTACTTCCTGAAGGTCTCCGCCCCGTACGCGAAGAAGTCGTACTGCGAGGCGATCAAGCCGCTCACCTTCCTGCGCGGTCTGCCCGACACCTTCGACAAGGAGTTCCTCGGCTCCCGGCCCGCGAAGACCGACGAGCCGCTGGCCGAGTCGCTGTACGAGTGCGGGGTCGCCGCGCTCGGCGTGCGGACGGCGGACCCGTCCGCCGAAGAGAGCCTGAACGCCCTCTACGAGACCTTCCCGAAGTCCAGCCAGGCCACGAAGGTCGAACCGGCCGTCAAGGCGGCGGTCACCGCCAAGGAGTCCGCGCTGGCCGCCGCCGCCTGCGCCACCGCGGACGAGCTGCGCGCGCTGCGCGCCTCCCTCGTCCTCATGAAGGACCCCGCCGTCGCCCCCGACGCGGCCACCGCCACGGCCGCCGTCCAGCGCGGCGCCTTCGCCTGCGGCACCACCCAGTTCAGGAACAAGGACTTCCGCCTCGCCGTCACGACGATGGAGGAGTTCGCCAAGGAGTACCCGAGCAGCCCGCAGGCCGCCCACGCCCGCTCGATCGCCATCGCCGCCGAGATCGCCGAGGAGGAGCCCGAGGCGGGGAAGAAGCTGCCGCCCGCCGACGTCCCCGGCGGCTCCCGGATGGTGATGGTCATCAGCAACGACGGCCCCGGCTCCGTCGAGGTGCTCTACACCGGCCCGACCAGCGGCCGGGTCACCCTGAAGGCGTGCGGGACCTGCACCAAGTACTACGACGGGATCTTCGTCCCGCGCGGCGGCAAGGTGAAGGCGTGCTCCGGGCCGTCCTCGAAGTACCCGAAGGCGACCCTGCTGCTGCCCGCGGGCAACTACCAGTTCCTCCAGAAGCGGGCGCCCACGGGCACCTCCTCGACCGGCGACACGAAGTCGAGCAAGACGAAGATCGAGCCGGGGTACAGCTATACCAACTGCCTGTACGTGACGGCGGGGTTCTAGCCCCGTCCGCGCCGCGCCGGGTCACACCCGGCGCAGCACCCGCAGGGAGTCGGTGACGGAGACCTCGTCGAAGTCACCGGACTCCAGCGCCCGCAGATAGATCCGGTACGGCGCCTGACCGCCGTCCGCCGGGTCCGGGAAGACGTCGTGGATGACGAGCAGGCCCCCGGGGGCGACCCTGGGGGCCCAGCCCTCGTAGTCGTTCGTGGCGTGCTCGTCGGTGTGCCCGCCGTCGATGAACACCAGACCGAGCTCCCCGGCCCACACCTTCGCCACCTGCGGCGACCGGCCGACCACCGCGATCACGTGCTCTTCGAGCCCCGCCCCGCGCAGGGTCCGCCGGAACGTCGGCAGCGTGTCCATCAGCCCCACCTCGGGGTCCACCACCGTCTCGTCGTGGTACTCCCACCCCGGCTGCTGCTCCTCGCTGCCCCGGTGGTGGTCCACCGTGACCGCGACCGTGCCCGCCCGCCGGGCCGCGTCCGCCAGCAGGACCGTGGACCGCCCGCAGTACGTGCCGACCTCCAGGAGCGGCAGCCCGAGCTTCCCCGCCTCCGTGGCCGCCGCGTACAGCGCCAGCCCCTCTCCCACGGGCATGAACCCCTTCGCGCCCTCGAAGGCGGCGAGGATCTCGGGCTCGGGCACGGACATACGGGTCTCCTACCGGTGGGTACGGGGGTACGGGCGCCCATCGTGCCCTACGCGTCGCACTCGAACCACACCGTCTTCCCGTCCGCCCTCTCCTCCGTCCCCCAGCGGTCCGTCACCGCCGCCACCAGGAACAGCCCCCGCCCGTGCTCGTCCAGCGGTCCCGCCACCCTCGCCGGTACGGCCCCGGGCACGTCGTCCGCCACCTCGACGCGGAGCCCGTACGGCTCGCGCAGGATCAGGATCGAGCACCGCCGGTCCGGTACGTGCCGGACGACGTTCGCCACCAGTTCCGTGAGGGCCAGCGCGGCGGAGTCGTACACCCGGTCGAGTTCCCAACGCGTGAGGAACAAGTGCAGGATGCGACGCATGTGACGGGCCGAATGCTCACCCACGGTGAACCCCATCCTGTAGCTCGTGCCAAGTTCCGCAGGGTAGAGGTCTGTTGCGTGATTCATGCCACCAGAGTGGGACCGTTTCATTACGCTCGGCTACGGAAATAACGCAACGCCTCACTGCGTGAGCTTGGGGGTGACCTCGGCATGGTCAACATCCGCAGCCTCGATCCCAGCGCCTCGCCGCTGGACTTCTACGGGTCGGAACTCCGCCGTCTGAGAGAGGAGGCAGGTCTCAGTCAGCAGCAGCTCGGGGACGTCGTGTACTGCACGGGTTCCCTGATCGGCCAGATCGAGACGGCGAAGAAGGTCCCGACGAGACGCTTCTCGGAGCAGCTCGACGCGGCGCTGATGACGGGCGGCCTCTTCACCCGCATGATCGGCCTCGTCCTCAAGAGCCAGCTCCCGACGTGGTTCCAGCCGTACGCGGACATGGAGGCGAGAGCGACCTATATCTCCACGTACCAGTCGCAGTTGGTCTACGGCTTGCTCCAGACGGCCGACTACGCCCGCGCGGTGCTCAGCGTGGACAATCCGGAGCGGCTCGATGAGTTGGTGGCGGCCCGGATCGAACGACAGCGGGTATTGGAGCGCGAGCACCCGCCTGTGGTGTGTGTTGTCCTCGATGAGGCCGTGCTCTACCGGAAGATCGGTAGTGCCGAGATCATGCGCAGGCAACTTGCGCATCTTTTGAGCTTCAAGGACCACCCGTGGGTGCAGGTGCAGATCCTTCCGTTCGAGTCGGGTCAGCACCCTGGACTGCTGGGCTCGTTCACGGTGTTGCGCTTCGATGATGACCCGGACCTCTTCTACGTGCCGGTCTACGGCGGGGGTCACATGACAGCTGATCAGCAAGTGATTAGGGAACGATCCGTCGGTTACGCTCGACTTCAGGCTACGGCTCTCTCGCGGGAGGACTCGGCCGCACTGATCGAACGCGTAATGGAGGAGCGGTATGGGCACCAGCCAGGACCTGAGGTGGCGTAAGTCCTCGTACAGCGGCCCCGACGGCGGCGAGTGCATCGAGTGCGCCCCACTCGGCACCGCCGCATGGCGCAAGTCCACGTACAGCGGTTCCGACGGCGGCGACTGCGTCGAGTGCGCCCCGCTCGGCACGGCCGCATGGCAGAAGTCCACGTACAGCGGCGACACCGGAGGCGAATGCGTCGAGGTCGCCGACCTCACCGCGCACATCGCCGTGCGGGACTCGAAGAATCCGGAAGGCCCGGCCTTCCGGACGTCGGCGGTGGCGTTCACGGCGTTCGTGGGCGCGGTGGCCGAGGGGCGCGTCGGCCACTGAGACCGTGGCGACCCTCGTAGGAGTCGTGATCCTCGCACTCGCCCTTCCGGCGTGGGCGGGGATCACGTGCGTGGGGCTGGTGCGGGCCCGCCGGGAGAACGGGGGACTGCCACGGTCGCCCCGCCGCCCCTGGTCACCGGCGAGGAAGTCCGCGTGGCTGGCGGTGCTCGCGTTCGGCGGGGGCGGGGCGCTGCACCTGTACGGGATGTCGTACCTGCCGTTCCTCTTCCCGGAGGACGCGTGCTGGTTCGGGGCGGGCGTGAAGGCGTACCCGGACTCCAGCGGGACGCTGCCGGTGAGCCTGGTGTGCCGGGGCGTCGAGATCGTCCCGTGGTGGGTGAACCCGGGACTGCTGGCGCTCGCCGTGACGGGCACGACGGCGACCGCCGTGTCCGTCACCTCGGCGGTCCGGGGCGGTCGCCGCGCCCGGCGGGTGTCCGATCAGAAGACGGTGCCGGGCACGTAGTCGTAGGAGTACACCTCGCTACGGGCCTGGAAGGGGGTCTTCCAGTTGCCGGTGCCCTTGTAGAGGTAGGCGGTGCCGCCCTCGGCGGTGACGCCCAGGAGGTCGGGCCGTCCGTCGTGGTCGGCGTCGCCGAAGCCCACGAGGTGGGCGTAGGTGTTCCAGCCCCGGCCGATCAGGGCCCGCTGGGCGAAGGTGCCGTCGCCCTTGCCGAGGTAGAGCCAGAGGACCCCGGCCCTGTCGCGGGCGACGAGGTCACCGGCGGGACCGCCGCCGACGTTCCCCACGGACGTGATCTCGTTGTAGATGTTCCAGCCGTGACCGGTTCGGACGCGCGGGGCGAAGGGCGCGGAGGCGTTCCCCGTGCCCCGGTAGGTCCAGAGGACGCCGGACCTGTCGGTGGCGACCAGATCGGGGCGGCCGTCACCGGTCAGGTCGCCGCCCCCGGTGAGGTGCGCGTAGACCTGCCAGCCGCCGCCGATCCTCACCCGGGGCGCGAGGCCGCTCCCGGTGCCCGGGTGCAGCCAGAGGACGCCGGTCCTGTCGCGGGTGACGACGTCGCCGCGCCGGTCGCCCGTGATGTCACCGGGGGCCAGGAGCTCGTCGTACCCGTCCCAGCCCTCGGCGATCGGATCTCCGACGATCAGGGGCCACCCGCCCAGGGGGATGCTGGTGTGGAGGCGGTACAGCTCGCCGGAGTCCGGCCGTGCCAGCAGGTCCGGGGCGCCGTCGTCGTCGAAGTCGTGCGGCTCGGGGTCGCGGACGACGGTGAAGGCGCCGGTCTTCTCCACGGCGGGGCCGATGCCGTCGCGGGGCTGCGCCGTGATGCGCCAGGTGTACGCGCCGTTGGGCGCGGGGACGCCGTCGCGGTACTCGCGCGGCCCGTTCCAGAACTTGGTGTACACGCCGTCCCAGGGGAAGCCGACGACGGCCCCCGCGAAGTGGCCCACTTCGGTTTTCCACGTCTTCTTCGACGCGGTGTGCACCAGCTCGACGTGCGTGCGCGTCGTGTACTTGCTGAACTTCCAGCTCAGCATGATCGGCTCGGTCGGGCGGCTGAGGTCGATCGTGTCGGGGACGCCGTGGCCCGTCAGCTCCAGCGAGGTGGGCTGGCCGGTGGAGGCGACGAGGGCCACGACCGGCCGGGCGCCGTCGGCGCCGGGGGAGATCCGGTAGAGGCCCTCGCCGTGCTCCAACGTCCCGCCCCGGACCACCTGGCTGCCGCCGGGCGCGAGGGCCGCGTTCAGCGTGTGCTCCAGGAGCTTGACCGTCTCGCCGGTGGCCAGGGAGCGCGCGTACAGCGCGAACTCGGGGCGGGCGGGGCCGGTCGTCTCGGGCCTGGACTGGCGGTACGTCCACCAGTCGCCGATCAGCTCGACGTTGACGACGCCCGTGGTCCCCATGTCGTGGCGCACGGTCCCGCCGGTGCCCCGCCGGGTCACGGCGACCTTCGTCGTGGCGCCCTCGCGCTTCTCGGCCCAGGCGATGTGGGTGGCCGACAGGGCGGGCCGCTCGGCGCCCTCGGCGGTCTCGTACTCCTCGACGACCGTGTGGGCCGCGAGGTCGACGACGGCCGCGCGGTACCGCTTGGTCCCGTCGACGGTGGTCGAGAACAGGAGCAGGGCGGTGTCGGGGGAGTCCACCTTGACGTGGACGGAGGAGGCGTCGCCGGGCAGCCCCCTGACCGCGTGGTCGAACGGGACGCCGTCCCGCACGCCGACGACGTGGAGCGCCGTGCTGCCGTCGGCGCGGGGCTCCTTGACCAGGAGGCCGTTCCCGGTGAACCCGGCGACGGTCCGGCCGCTGCCGGGCGGGACGCCGACGACCTCCACCGGGTCGGCGCCGGTCGCCATGTCGTACAGCCTGTGGACACCGCTGCCGTCGTTGTCCGCGATGACGTCCGTGCGTCCGACACCGCGATACGACTTCGCGGGCAGCACCGTCGTGGCACCGTCCGCGAACCGCGTCCACCGCCAGATGAGCCGGGGCCCGGACTGGGCGCTCAGGAAGCCGGTCGGGCCGACGCCCATGACCGCGCCGTCGACCGGGAAGGGGACGTCCTGCGGGGGCACTTGGGCGGCTGCCCGCACGGTCGTGTGGACGGAGGCGGCCGGGACCCCGGCGGCGGGACCGGCCGTGAGGGTCCCGGCCGTCACCGCGAGCGCGGCGGTGGCGGCGAGGGCGAGCCGACGGCGGGAGACGCGGACACGGATCAAGACGGTGGGACCTCCGGGGCGGCACGGACGTGACGAGACCCGTCACACCCCCAAGACGTACGAGCACGCCGAAGGGTTGTACGCCATCGGCTCTTGGAACCGGCCGAGTTGGCGCCGGGCGGGGCGGGGCGGGGCCGGGACACCCGCCGGTGACCGGGCCTCCCGGCAAGGGGGCACCCGCTTCCCCGGGACCCGGACCTAAGGTGAGGCCCAGTACCCGGCCCACGCGCGGGCCGCCCCGACCGTGCGTTCCAGATCGGTCATCCCGTACGCCTGCCAGGCCTCCCACCATCTGGCCTCGGCCTCGGTGAGCACCACCACGGCCTCCCGGCTCGCCCGCGCGAACACGGGAACGGTCCGCGCCCAGGCGGCGGCCTGTTCGGGGGTCTGCCCGCCGTCCAGGACCAGCCGGACCCCCCACAGGGCCGTGTCCAGCCACGCGGGCCCGCGCATCGCCCACGCCCAGTCGATCATCCGTACCCGGCCGCCGCGCTCGATCATGAAGTTCGAGGCCGCCGGATCGGAGTGGGTGAGCCGGTCGCCCGTCAGGAGGGGCTCGTCGGCGGGGTCGCAGTACTCGCCCCACCGCTCCCACGGCGTCAGCCGCAGCCGCGGGGGCGCGGGAAGAAGACCCAGTTCGCCCAAGGCGGCGGCGACCGGCTCCAGATGACCGCTCCCGTCGCCGAAGTGCGCCCAGGCCGACGCGTCGGCGCCTTCGAAGCAGAGCAGGAGCCAGCCGCCCGCCTCCTCCTGCCACAGCACCTTCGGCGCGCTGGGGGGAAGGAACGGGTTGACGGCCGCCTCGGCCCGGAGTTCCCCGATCCGCTCGTGGTCGAGCGGTAGTCCCTTGACGAACACCATGTCCGCGCCCGACGACGGCCAGAACAGGGACGCGAGCGCGGAGCTGGTGCCGTTCTCCACCTCGGATCTCGGGCAGCCGTCCCCGAGCCGTTCGGCGATGGCCCGCCGGGTCGCCTCGGGCAGTTCCTCGAACGGAAGCCGGTCGACGCGCATGACCGGTCAGCTTTCCGGCTTCGGCCGCCGGGGGCCGCCCGGAGGCGGCTCGGACATGGGCCCGGGGGGCGGGCGCCTCAGCACGGGCACGGCGGTGTTCATGGTGGGAAGGTAGCGGCCGTGGGCCACCCTCCGCCGGGCGTTGCCGGGACGGTCGGTGGGCCACTCCCCGTCGGGCGTTGCCTGGACCGGTGGTGGGCCCCACGCTGGGCGTTGCCGTGACGGGCAGTGGCCCCACGCTGGGCGTTGCCGTGACCGGCCGGGAACCCACCGCCGCGCGCACGGACCCGGGCGGCACCCTAGAAGAGGCCGAGGTGCTCGTGCCGCCGGACGCTCTCCAGGATCTCGCGCAGCCATGGGGCGTGGACGGCCGGAAGCCGCACCAGGGCGTCTTCGAACGCCCCCGCGTCGGCCCGGAACAGACGGTGGGCGCGCGGCGCGGGCGGGTCGTCACGGAGGACGCCGTCGGGCAGGGTGCCCGACGCGGGGGCGGGCGGACGCGGCTCGGGGAAGGCCATCCGGAGCCACACCCCGAACGGCAGCGGCACCCGGTACGCCCCGCCCGCCGGGCCGGGCGGGGTCCACATCTCTCCTGTCCGGGGATGCGTCGGCACGAGGAGGATGTCGGCGCCGGACTTGGTGCCGGTGCCGGTGCCGGTGCCGGTGTCGGTGTCGGGGTCGGGTAGGCCCGGACCGGCCAGGACTGCTCGTCGGGCCCTGGGGCCTGCCGGATCTGCCGGGCCTGTGGGGCCTGTTGGGCTCGTGGCATCCGTGGCGCTCGTGACACCCGTGGCGCTCGTGGGCAGCAGGGCGTCGAGGGCGCGCTGGAAGACCTTCTCCGGCAAGCCCTGCGGGACCGTGACCCGCCGTCCCTCGGAAGCCGCCAGCAGATGGGCCAGCGCCCGGCCGACGGCGGCCTCCCACCGAGGACTCCACGACCACAGGTGGTCCCCGCCCCACAGGGTGACCGGCTCGACCGGTGGAACGCCCTCCTCCCGCCGCAACGCCTCGGCCCAGGAGAGAGGCACCGCGTCGGTGCCGTCTCCGTCTCCGTCGCCGGGGTGGGCGGGTGCGCGGGTCACCGCGTCGGGGGCGAGCCGTACCGCCTGCCAGAGCGAACAGTCGTCGATCCGGGTCGCCACCGGCAGTCGGCACGTTCCGCAGGCCATGTTCGGGCCGTCCGTCCCGTCGATGCCGCAGCAGGTGCCTCCGCACCTCTCCGGGACCAGTACGGTGCCGAGGGCGTCGCCGGGGGCGATGAGGATCGCGCCGGGTGCGCCGTCGGACAGTCGGCAGACCGGCGCGTGGAGACCACGGGCCGCCGCCTCGCCCGGACGGATCTCTTCCCAGCTCCGCCACGGCGGCCCCCACGGCTCCGGGTCCACGGCGAACGTGCCCGGCGCCATGAGCACCGGCAACCGGGTGCCGTTCCCATACCTCTGAGGGGCGTGGACCGGCAGCGCGACCCGGGACAGCGGAGCCGTGAGCCCGGCCCCGCACCCCGCGCACGAGAAGATGAACACATGCCCTCCGCCCTGGGAAACAGGGGCATCGTCACATCGGGGCCCAGGACCGGGCCACCGGTTTCGGGCCCGGTCCGGGTGTCCGGGGCGGGAGCCGCCTCCCGGTGGTGGGGCGAGGCCGCGTCAGCGGACGGCGGACGCGTAGGGGCCCTTCTCCGGGTCGCGGAGCCAGACCGTCTGCGCGGTCGGGGTGACCGTCATGCCGAAGTCCCAGAGTTCGGGGGAGCCTTGGGAGGTCCAGTGGTCCCAGCCGGTCAGGACGTCCGCCCAGACGTCGTGGGGCCCGCCGCCGCTCACCCGGAGGAGCCCGTCCGTCCCGGGCCGGGCGACGGCCCACGAGGAGACGCCGTCGTGCACGGCGACCGTGAGGCCGTCCGCGAAGACCCGCAGGGCGGGACGGCTCACGCGCAGGGCGAAGAGCAGGTGCCCGTCGGCGAGCGGCGCCGGGTCCCGCCGTACCGTGCTCTCCCGCGCGACCGGGGCGGACGCCCGTACCGCGTCCAGCGAGAGCCCCTGGCCGACGCCCCGGGCGGGCATGAAGGTGGCCAGCCCCTGGACCCAGCCCTCGGCCCGGCGCCCGTCGTCCGCGACGGTCAGGGCGACATGACCGAGCCGCCCCCACGGGGTGACGATCCGCCCGCCGGGCCGCGTCTGCGCCACCCACGCCCAGGGGACCCGCTCGACGGCGTACGTGGCGATCACCCGGTCGTAGGGAGCGCGGTCGGGGGCGCCGGCGGCCCCGTCCCCCGTCCGTACGTCCACATCGAGCCCCGCCGCCTTCAGCCGGGTCCCGGCGGCGTCGGCCAGACCGGGATCGATCTCGACGCTGACCACCCGGCCGGGTCCGGCCCGCAGCGCGAGCAGCCCGGCGTTCCAGCCCGCCCCCGTACCCAACTCCAGTACGTGTTGACCCTCTTCCAGGACGAGCGAGTCGAGCATGTCGGCGACGACCGTGACGCAGGAGACGCTGGAGGACGGCAGCCCGTCCGTCCCGATCCGCGTGACCGTGCCGTCGAACGGGCTGTCCGGGTGGACGGCCCGCGCCCACCCGTCCGGGTCGGTGCCACGGTCGACGGGGACGTAGGCGGAGTCCCCGTCCCACACGAACAGCCGGTCCGGGCAGAAGACGTCGCGCGGCAGCCCGGTGACGGCGTCACGGACCCAGGCCGCGTCGGGTTCCCCCGGCCACAGCTTCCGCTCGTCCATCGCGACCGCGCCCGCCGCCCGCCGCTCCTCCAGCGTCCCCACGGCGGCTACCGGCGCCGCTTGCCGCTCGGCGGCGGTGACGCCGGGACCTTCCCGTCGGAATTCCCCGGCGGCGGGGTGCCCTGGGAGAGCGGGGGATCGGGCTTCCGTCGCTCGCCGCTGCCGTCCTCGCCGGGTGTGCCCTTGTCCGCCATGCTCGACCTCCTTGATGGCTCCGTCGAGCCGGGTGTGCCCGAAAGGGGCCAGGGGATAACGCATTGTCCCGCCCCGACCCCCGGAATGGCCGGGACCGGGCCGGTGTCCGGCCGGGACGGTTCTGTCGGGCGGGGGCGGCGCCGGGCGCACGCCCGGCGCGCGAGCCCTGGGCGACCGTTCCCGCGAGGATCCGTCCGGGGCGGTCCCGTTGACGACCCGCCACGGGTGGTCACCTCGTCGGTGGCGGGGTGCATAGTGGCTGACGGGCGGGGCAGGGCGGGGCGGGGTGTGGCGGGGTGCCGGGGGCCGGTGCCGGTGCCGGGGTCGGGGAGGCAGTCGTGTTGTTCGGGTCGCGGACCGGGTTCGGTCTGGAGTTCCACATCGAACGGGACCCGCAGTTGTTGTGTGTCGACGTCTTCCTCGGGGGGCTCCACGTGAACACGTGGGACAACGCGTTCTATCCGCCCCTGCTGGTCAAGAAGCTCAGGGACGAACTGGTCCGCCTCCGCGAGCCGACCGGGCCGCCGGTGGGGTTCGCCTCGCCGTCCGAGTTCTTCCGCCTCGCCGAGAGCTGGATGTACGACGACGCCGACGCCGGGATCACGCCCGAGGCAGGAACGGCACTCGCGCGGTGCGAGTTCCTGGAGTGGGGGGAGTGCACCGACGAGGTGACGGCCCTCGCGTTTCCCGAGGGGGACCGCGTGCACCTCACCTGGCGGACGTACGAGAGAGGCGGTGTCGCGCGGGACGCCGAGCCCCCGAACGAGTCCCCGCGCGAGCCGACGGTGGTGTCGGTGAGCCGGACGGCGCTCGTCGAGACGCTGGAGCGGAGCCTCGTCGTCGCCGAACGCGAATGGTCCGCCCGGCTCGCCGCCCTCACCGCCCGGGGCGACGCCCGCGACGCCCGCGACGCCCGCGACGCCCGCGACGGCGGGGACGGCGGGGACGGGTCCGGTCGGCCCGTGAACAGCGCGGGGTGACCTCGTACGGCGGGAAGCCGACCGGCGTGACCGCCCGACCGGAACGGTGCCCGTCGGGGACGTACTACCGGGACGCCCCGCCCGTGGACGCATCGGAGACCAGACGGAAGAGGTCGCGCGTCGGGTGCACATCGACCGGGACGCACGTCCCGACCTCGATGATCTCCTCCCCGGCGACGAGGTGGCTCGTGGTGAACGGCGACCGGCCCGGCACGGTGACCAGCATCTCGACCCTGGTGCAGCGGTCGTCATCGCCGCACCACACGCGCCGCGCGGACGTGACCTCGCCCAGGGCGCGCACGCCGGCCGTGTCCAGGGCGCGCCACACGCGCTGGTCCCGCACGGTGCCGACGACGGCCATGACCAGGACGACCAGGGTGAGAGGGGTCCAGACGAGGCCGGTCACGACGACGCCGAACCTGTCCTCGTCGGGGACGTACCCGCTGACACCGGCCAGCAGGATCACGGGACCGGAACACACGACCAGGAGCCCGAGCGCGGTCCAGAACGGCTGCTCGAAGAAGCCCGGCGGACGGCTCACCGGACCCGCTGCCTCGGGTGCTCCACCGCCGCCCGTCACGGCGTGACCCCGAGTCGTACGTCGTCGTGCGTCGATGTCTCTCGCGCCATGGCCCCCATGCTGGCAGACGCGCCGAACTCCCCGGAACGGTAGGGCCGGAGAGAATGGGGCCGGAGAGAAATCGGGCGACCCGGTCCCGGTACGGAGCCGGGGGAGCCGACGACCGTGCCGGTACGGGCGAGGGGCCCGTCGACGGGGGTTCGGGGCGCGGCCGGTGCGTGGGCCCGTGGCGGACGGTCTCCACGGCGCCCGCGCGCCGGGGGAGACCGGAAGTCAGGGCCTCGACGCGAAGGCGAACTCCTTTGACCGGAGCGCCCGTTACGTCAGATGGCCCGCTCCGGACGCGGCGCCGGGAGGTCGCGGTCCGTGGCGCCGTGGGCGCGGAGCCAGGCGGGGAGCGAGCCGTGGTGGCTGGTGATCCACAGGAGCGCGCGGCGGAGGTGGTGGGCCTCGACCGGGCGGGTGGCGTGGCCGCGAGGTGGTGCGGGGGCCGGTGCCGGGGCGTCGTGGGGGCCGCGCACCGGCGACGGCGGGGCGGCGGTGAGACCCAGCTCCCTGTTGGTGCGCAGGAAGTCCGCGGTGACCTCCGCGTCGGACGCGCCGTAGAGGGTCTGGAGGACGGCGACGACGACACCGGTCCGGTCCTTGCCGGAGGCGCAGTGGACCAGGACGGGGGAGGGCGGGTCGGCGGTCAGCCGCCGCAGCACCGCGAGGACGGAACGCCCCGCGTGCTCGGCCATCGCGGGATACAGCTCCGACTGGTCGTCCGGCCACCGCTGCTCGGCGAAGACGGGGACGTGCAGGTGGGCGATGCCCGAGTCGTGCAGGGCGTCGGGCCGTTCGGTGACCTCGGGCAGACTCCGCAGATCGACGACGGTCCGCACCCCGATGTCCCGCAGCCGCCGGGCCCCCTCGGGGGACAGGGCGTGCAGCGCCCCGGACCGGTGGAGCCTCCCCGGCGGCAGCCCGCCGACCCCACCCGCGTCCCGAAGGTTCCGCACGATCGCCGTATCCACCCCTGGGGTCACCATCGACCCACTGTATGACCCGTGACCCGTGACCCGTGGCCCGTGGCCCGTGACCCGTGGCCCGTGACCTGCGGCGAAGCGGTCGGGGGCCGCAGGCTGTGGGCGCGGTCGTGGGGGCTGGCGTGAGGTGGCCATGGGGCATGGGTCATGGGTCGTGGTCGTGAGGCGGCGTGGGGCGCGGCCGTGCGGCGGGGCGTACGGAGGGGCGTGCGGCGGTGCGTGCGCCCCGGACCGCGACGGGCCCGTGGGCGGCGTCTTGTCCGCCGGGTCGATCGGCCGGACCATGGCCCCATGGTGGACACCCGAGCGCGCGGGCACGCGCGTGTGGCCCGAGGTCTGTTCCTGTGGGGGCTGGCCTTGTTCCTCCCCGGCATGGGGGCGCTGTGGTACGCGAACGGGGACGCGGCGGTGTTGTGGGAGTGCGAGGGGACGACGTGCTGGACCGTCCCGAGCCCGATGTGGCAGACGGTGGAGAACATCAGCCTCGTACTGATCGTGGTCGGTACCGCCCTCGCGGCGACCGGCTACCTGATGTACAGGCTGCCCCGCCGCCGCCCTTAGCGGCCCGGGGTCCCGCAGGCCCCGGGTCGCGGTCGTGGGGCGGAGGCCCGCCCGGGTGGGGAGCCGACCGCCGGCGGAGACCCGGCGGACGGCGCCGCCGTTCAGGGCCGTGCTCCCCCCGAAGTCACGCGCCCGGACGTCGATGTGGCCGCTCTCCCCGATGGAGAGGGTGAGGTCGGCGCGGTCGCCGCTGCCGGGGCCGTACTCCACGAGGCGCCACGAACCGCCGTCCATCCCGTACGGGTGCCGGGGTGTCCGGGTGAGGGCCGTCGGCCGCCGCGCCCCGGCGGCCCAGCCCCCCCGGCGCCCGGTCGGAGGGGCAGGTCGGAGGGGGCAGGCCCGGTCCGAGGGGTCAGCTTCCCGCCAGTACGCCCCGCAGCTCCAGGACGCTCGCCTTCCACGCCTCGCCGTCCGACTCCTCCCACAGTTCGAGCAGTTCGGAATCCTTGCCGAGGGCCAGGTCCAGCGCGGCCACGGCCAGCGGGCGCAGGTCCTCCGGGAGGGGCGGCAGCGGCTTCTTCGGGCCGTACGAGGTGACCGGGGTGCCGCCGGGGCACTGCGCCGCGAGCAGCGCCGCCGAGGCGATGGCTATCACCGCGAGGTCCGAGTCCAGGTAGTCGCCGCTCGTCTCCACCACCTCGCGGAACGCGGTCCGCAGCACCTCCGCCCTCTGCTCCTCCGGAGCCTCGTCCACCCGGTAGGAGAAGTCCGCCGCCGTGTCGTTGTCGAAGGGGCCGATGTCCCAGGTACCCATGGTGCGTCCACGCTTTCCGTCGTTCCCGAACCTGTCTCCGTATCGTGGCAGCCGCCACTGACAACGGCCCCCGGCCGTCCGAGCGGTGTGCTTGCATCCCGGCATGACGACGTACGACGACCCGCGCCCCGCCGAGGGCTCCGCCGCGCTGTGGATCGGTGCCGTGCCCTCCCTCGACCCCGCCGGACGCGAGGTGCTCCTGGGCCTCGGCCCGGACGCCGCCGACCCCGGGACCCGGCTCGTCCGGCGCCTTCTCGACCGGGGCCACGAGGGCGAGGAAGGCGTGTTCTACCTGCTGCCGGAAGACCTGTGCGCCCGCTACGAACGGACCCCCGGCCTGCTCGCGGTGACGCTCCTCGCCCGCCGGGACGACCTCGCCCACGTCCTCCCGGCGGCCCCCGAGGAGGAGCGCGCCCTGCCCGACGCGCTGCCCGCCGACCCGCGCGACGACAACCGGGTGATCCTGCTCCGCCGCGAACTGGCCACCTCCTTCGCCCCCGCCGAGCGGGACGGGGAGCCCCAGCCGGTCCTCCTGATCGACCACACGGCCGGTCCGGACGCCGGTCCCGGAGAACTGACCGCCCTCTTCGAGGAGGGCGAGGCGGGCATCGCGGTCCTCAACGCGGAACTGGACACCGGCACTTCCTGACCCCGGGGCGCCGGGCGCCGGGCGCCGGGCGCTCGGCGCGGCGCCCCGGCCGTCGGGCGCGCCAGGGCCACCGAGCGGGTGCGCGGGTGATGCGTGCCCGGTCACCGCACCGGGACGCAGATCTCGCAGAGGTGCTCGGCGAGCAGGCGGGGCCGGTAGCGTTCGAGCACGGGCCGGGTGGTGTCGAAGGCGAGGCCCTGGGCGGCGAGGCTTTCGAACAGACCGGTCCAGGCGCTCGCGAGGCCCTCGGCGGTGTGCGCGACGGTGAGGACCGCGTGACGGCCACCGCCGAGACGGGTCTCCAGGACCTCGGGGTGACGGATCTCGGCATCGTCGGGCAGCACCACACAGGTGTCGTAGCGGCAGTCGCGGGCCGGAGTGCGGCCCGGGTCGTCGCGGGCGATCCCCAGGACGGTCGATCCGGCACTCAGCAGACCGTTCGCGGCGGCCCAGGACTTGAAGCTCTCCATCTGCTCCCCGTTCGCCTCACCGTACGGGCCGGTTCGCCTCCAATAGGCGATACGGGATTCCGGTATTTCTTCCACGACAAACATGCATTCCCCCTTCTTTCGCTTTCCGGGTGGCGTGGAGGAAACACTAGCAAGGTATAAATTCATTGAGGTGCAACGGATTTATATTCAGCGGGAGTTGAGGCTTGCGGGCATGACCGGGCCTGGCGCCACGCCATGCCCGATGGACCGTGTGACGCTGCGGTTCGGGGCCCGCCCCATGGGTCGGGGGCAGGGGGATCCCCGGGATGAGGAACGGGCGCGGTCGGAGCCGTACGCGTCGACGAATCACGGGTGTGGTGGACGTCGGCCATGTCACCGCCGCGTGATCGGCGGGCTTTTCTTCAGGCGGCGGACCGGCCTTTTCCGGGGAGGTCCGCGGCCCCGCTCCGGAAAGCCGACTCCACGACCTGGCGAGAGGGCGTGCGTTCCCGTCCGGGTCGCCACCTCGTACGGATCGGGCCCGGGGGCGTACCCGCCGACGATCCTGGCGGGGGCCCTCGCTGTCCGTGTCCGGGACGGGAGCGGTCCATGGCGCCCGGTCGTCGGATGGTCACCCCCGATCCCGGGTCATCGGGCGTTCCCAGACCCTCGGCCCTCGGCCCTCGGCCCCGGCTCCGGTCACCAGACGTCCCAGGCTCCAGGCACGAGCGTTCCCCGGCCCCGGCCACCGGACGCCCCAGGCCTCCCGCCCCCGCCGAAACGCTTCGGCCCCTACCGAACCGTCCCCTCGGTAGCGTGCCGAACCGGCGCGGGAGACTCCCCGCCTCCGACCCCGGAGGGCCCATGCACGAGACAGACCCGAAGCGGCTCCTCGCCCGGCGGTTCCGCGAGGTCAACGGCGACCATCCGATGACCGGCGCCGACGACGCGTACGTCAGCGCGCGGTTCGCCGTCCTGGACGAGCTGTGCGCGGCCCGTGCCCGCGACGGCGACGAGGTCCGCCGACTGATGCTGGACGGCCGCCTCCCCCTGCCCGGATACCTGCGCTCCGACGGCGCCGAGATGGTCCCGGTCGATCTCTTCGCCCTCGCGGACGAGGCCGGGGGCGTGGACCGGCTCGAAGCGTGGTTCACCGGCCACTGGGCCGACGCCGCCACCGGGGAGGCCGAGTGGGCCGCGTACCTCAGCGGGCAGTACGTCTGCCTGCGCACGGTCACCCCGGCCACCATCCGGCGCAAGGAGCAGCTGACGGCGGCGATCGGCCGCGCCGAGGGCGAGCCGGACGCCGGTTCGGCCGCGTGGCTGCGGCGACTGCACGAGCGCGTCGACGAACTCGACCTCCTGGAGCCGGAGTTCACGGCGTACGACCGGCTCCGGTTCGGCGGACCCACCTCCCGGGACACCTGCGTCACCGCGATGCGCGCCCGCTTCCCCGACCCCGTCCCCGATCCGGCCCGTCCCTGATCCCGCCCGTACTCCGATCCGGCCCGTATCCGATCCGTATCTGACCTTCCGTCAGAATGGAACGTGTTCTAGTCTGCGGCCCATGGGCATCGCCATCACGCACGAACAGCGGGAGCTCGCCCGATCCGTCCGGGGCTGGCTCACCCGCGCCGTACCCCCCGAAGAGGTCCGCAAGCACCTCGACGTCCCCGGCACCGCCACCGGCCGCCCCGCCCACTGGGACGCCGCCGCCGAACAGGGCCTCCTCGGGGTCCACCTCCCCGAGGAGCACGGGGGAGGCGGCGGCGATCTCGGGGACCTCGCCGTCGTCGTCGAGGAGGCCGCGCGGGCCCTGCTGCCGGGGCCGTACCTGCCCTCCGTCCTCGCCGCCGAACTCCTCCACCGGGCCGGACACCACGCCCTCGCCGCCTCCCTCGCCCGTGGCGAACGCATCGGGGCCGTCGCCTTCACCGGCACGGGCACGAGTACGGGCATGGATACGGATACGGGCACGAGCACGAGCGGCGGTACGGGTGCCCGGCCGGGCGCGGACGCGGACCGCGCCCGGCCGGACGGCGCCCGGACCCCCGCCGCCGTCCGTACGACCGCCGCCCCCCTCACCGCCGTCCGCACCACCGGCGGACACCTGCTCGACGGCACCGCGCCCCCCGTCCTCGGCGGCGCCCAGGCCGATCTGATCGTCCTGCGGGCCGCCACCGCCGACGGCGGCGTCTGGCTCGCCGTCGACGCCGAAGGGCTCGCCGTCCGGCCCCACGAGAGCGCCGACCCCACCCGGCCCACCGCCGAGGTCACCGCCCGCGCCCTGTACGTCCCCGCCGCCCGGGAACTCGCCCTCGACACCTCCCTCGTCCACGACCTCACCGCCGTCCTCCTCGCCGCCGACGCCTGCGGCACCGCCGCCCGCGCCGTCGAGACCGCCGCCGAACACGCCCGTACCCGCGAACAGTTCGGCCGCCCCATCGGACAGTTCCAGGGCGTCAAGCACCTCTGCGCCGACATGCTCGTACGCCTCGAACAGGCCCGCGCCCTCACCTGGGACGCGGCCCGCGCGGCCACCCCGCGCGAAAAGGCACCGGACGGCACCGGCCCGGACGGCACCGGCCCGGACCGCGCCACCGGAGCCGACGGATCCGAACCCGACGGCGTCCGCTCCCTCACCGCCGCCCTCGCCGCCGCCACCGCCCTGGACGCCGCCTACACCTGCGCCAAGGACTGCATCCAGGTCCTCGGCGGCACCGGCTTCACCTGGGAACACGACGCCCATCTCCTGCTCCGCCGGGCCGTCGTCGCCCGCCAGCTCCTCGGCACCGGCGACCGGCACCGCCTCGCCGCCCTCCGGCACGCCGTAACCGGCACCCGGCGCGGCCTCCGCCTCGACCTGCCGCCCGAGGCCGACCCGTACCGCGCCGCCGCCCGCGCCGCCGTCGCCCCCGCCGCCGGACTCGACCCGGCCGCCGCCCGGCGCGTCCTCGCCCCCACCGGCTACGCGGCCCCGCACCTCCCGGAGCCGTACGGGCTCGGCGCCGGACCGCTCCACCAGCTCGCCGTCCAGCGGGAACTGGACGACGCGGGCATCAGCGTCGCCGGACTCGGCATCGGCACCTGGGTCGTCCCCTCCCTGCTCGCCCACGGCACCCCCGCCCAGCAGGCCGAACACCTCGGCCCGACCCTGCGCGGCGAACGCCTCTGGTGCCAGCTCTTCTCCGAGCCCGGCGCCGGTTCCGACCTCGCCTCCCTGCGCACCCGCGCCGAACGCACCGAGGACGGCCGCTGGCGGATCAACGGCCAGAAGGTGTGGACGAGCGCCGCCCAGTGGGCCCACCACGGCATCCTGCTCGCCCGCACCGACCCGGCGGCCCCCAAGCACCAGGGCCTCACCTACTTCCTGGTCGACATGCGCGACACCCCCGGCATCGACATACGGCCCCTCAAGGAGATCACCGGCGACTCCCTCTTCAACGAGGTCTGGTTCGACGACGTCGTGCTCCCCGCCGACGCCGTCGTCGGCGAGGTGGACGACGGCTGGCGGGTCGCCCGCAACACCCTCGGCAACGAACGCGTCCACATGGCCGACCAGGTCGCCTTCGACACCGGCCTCGAAGCGCTCATCGCCCGCGCCGGAACCGTCGACGGCTCCGTCCGCGTACGGATCGGAGCGCTCCTCGCCGAAGCGCACGCGCTCGCGTGCATCGGCCTGCGCACCACCCTCCTCCAGGTGTCCGGTCTGGAACCGGGCGCGGGCGCCAGCGTCCGCAAGCTCGTCCAGACCCTCCACCAGCAGAGGCTCGCCGAGATCGGCCTCGAACTCCTCGGCCCCGAAGGCGCCGTGCGCGAGGGCCCCGGCGAACGGGCCGTCCACGGAATGCTCATGTCCCGCTGCCTCACCATCGCGGGCGGCACCACCCAGGTACAGCTCAATGTCGTCGCCGAGCGCCTGCTCGGCCTCCCCAGGGACTGAGAGGGCACGCGATGAAGGCGTACGTCGTCGGCGTCGGAACGACCAGATTCGAGAAGCCGGAGACCCGGGACTGGCAGTACTGGGACATGGCGAAGGAGGCGGGCACCGCCGCCCTCGCCGACGCGGGCGTCCCCTACGCGCGCGTGGAACAGGCCGTCGTCGGCCACTGCTTCCAGGCCTCCACCGCAGGACAGCGGGCCGTCTACGAACTCGGCCTCACCGGCATCCCCGTCTACAACGTCAACAACAACTGCGCCACCGGCTCCACCGCCCTCATGACCGCCCGGCAGTTCGTCGAGGGCGGCATCGCGGACTGCGTGCTCGCCGTCGGCTTCGAGAAGATGAGCCGGGGCTCGCTCGGCGGCGGCGCGGGCGCGGGCGACTTCGCCACCTCGCCCGTCGCCCGGCACTACGGGATCATGGCGAAGAGCCACGGCTTCGAGGCCGCCCCGCCCACCGCGCAGATCTTCGGCAACGCCGCCCGCGAGCACATGGAGCGGTACGGGACCACCGAGGCGCAGCTCGCCGCCGTCGGCGCCAAGAACCACCGGCACTCGGCGGACAACCCCGACGCCCAGTTCCAGGACGTCTACACCGTCGAGGAGGTCCTCGCCGCGAAGACCGTCCACCGGCCCCTCACCAAGCTCCAGTGCTCGCCCACCTCGGACGGGGGCGCCGCCGTCCTCGTCGTGTCGGAACGGTTCGCCGACGAGCACGGGCTGCGCGGCCGGGCCGTGGAGATCGCCGGACAGGCCATGACCACCGACACCGGGGACTCCTTCGCCTCCGGGTCCTGCATCGACGTCGTCGGCCGCCCGATGTCCCGGGCCGCCGCCCGCCAGGCGTACGAACGCTCCGGACTCGGCATCGAGGACGTCGACGTGATCGAACTCCACGACTGCTTCTCCGTCAACGAACTCCTCACCTACGAGGCGCTCGGCATGTGCGAGGACGGCGCCTCCGGGAAACTGGTCGAGTCCGGCGCCACCACCTACGGCGGACGCTGGGTCGTGAACCCCTCCGGCGGCCTCATCTCCAAGGGGCACCCGCTCGGCGCGACCGGCCTCGCGCAGACCGCCGAACTCGTCCGGCAGCTCCGGGGCGAGGCCGGACCCCGGCAGGTCACGGGAGCCCGCGTCGGCCTCGCGCACAACATCGGCCTCGGTGGCGCCGCCGTGGTCACGCTGCTGCGCAGGTCGTAGGGCCGAATCCCCATGTACGGGGCGGAAGCGGTCTGCGACCATGACGACCATGCCGCAGACCGACTCCGTCACGAGTACGTCCTCCACCCCCTCCGCCATACGCCCGGCCCGTTCGTGGGCGGTCGTCGCGATCGCCTGCGCGGGCCAGTTCCTCGTCGTCCTCGACGTCTCCGTCGTGAACGTGGCGCTGCCGTCGATGCGTACCGACCTCGGCCTCTCCGCCGTCGGGCTCCAGTGGGTCCTGAACGCCTACGCCATCGCCTTCGCCGGATTCATGCTGCTCGGCGGGCGGGCCGCCGACCTCTACGGGCGGAAGGCGATGTTCCTCCTGGGGCTCGGCCTGTTCACCGCGGCCTCCGCCGTCGGCGGACTGGCCCCGGAGGGCGCCTATCTGATCGGCGCCCGCGCCGTGCAGGGACTCGGGGCCGCCGTCCTCGCCCCCGCCACCCTCACCCTCGTCACCGACGCGGTCCCCGCCGGAGCCGCCCGCACCCGGGCCATCGGCACCTGGACGGCGGTCGGCGCGGCCGGCGGCGCGGCGGGCGGCTTCGTCGGCGGAGTCCTCGTCGACCTGCTCTCCTGGCGCTGGGTCCTCCTCATCAACATCCCGATCGGCGCCCTCGTCCTGGTGGGCGCGCTGCTCTGGCTCCGCACCACCGGCACCGCTACCGGCACCGGCACCGGACGCCGCCGTCTCGACCTGCCCGGCGCCGTCCTCGTCACCGCCGGGCTCGCCACCTTCGCGTACGGCATCGTCCAGACCGAACAGCGGGGCTGGACCGCCCCCGCCACCCTGCTCCCGCTGCTCGGCGGACTGTTCCTGCTCGCCGTCTTCCTGGTGGTCGAGGCCCGCACGGCGGCTCCGCTGATGCCGTTGAAGATCTTCCGCACGCGCGCGGTGGCGGCGGCCAACGTGGCGATCCTGCTGTGCGGCTCCACCTCCTTCGGCATGTGGTTCTTCATGACCACGTACGCGCAGAACGTCCTCGGCTACACCCCGCTCCAGGCGGGCCTGGCGCTGGTCCCCAGTTCCCTCGCCGTCGTCCTCGGCTCCAAGGCGGCGCCCCTGCTGATGCCGAGGACCGGCGCGCGGAACCTCGCCGTCGCGGGCGCGCTCCTCGCCGCGGCGGGCTTCGCCTGGCAGTCCACGCTCACCGCCGACGGCACCTTCCTCGGTACGATCCTCGGCCCCGGCATCCTGATGATGGCGGGCCTCGGCCTCGCCACCACCCCGCTGGCCACCCTCGCCACCTCCAGCGCCTCCCCCTCCGACGCGGGCCTCGTCTCGGGCCTCGTCAACACCTCCCGCACCATGGGCGGCGCCCTCGGCCTGGCGACCCTCTCCACGGTCGCGGCGGCGGCCACCACCCACCCGGGCACCCTGGTCCCCGGCTACGCGGCGGCCTTCCGCGTCTCCACGGCGATCCTCCTGGCGGCAGCGGCCCTGATGTACTTCTGGCTGCCGGGACGGGCGAACGGGAAGCCCCGCGAGGCGGTCTAGGCCCTCCCTTCGGACGGGGCCCTTCCCTCGCGGACGGGGCCCCCTTCGCACGGAGGCCGTCCACCGACGCCCCCAGTGCGTCCCGCTCGTGGGCCGTCAGGGGTTCGGGGCCGTGTCGGGGGGTGCCGACGCGAGCGCCGGGTCGATGACCGTCTCGCCGCGCAGGGCCCGCCGGACCGCCTCGGCCAGTTCACCCACCGGGCCGTCCTTCACCAGGAAGCCCGCAGCCCCCGCCTCCATGGCCCGGCGCAGGCAGCCGGGGCGGCCGAAGGTCGTCAGGACCAGGACCCGGCAGTCCGGGGCCTCCGCCCGCAGGTCCGCCGCCGCGTCCAGGCCCGAGCGGCCCGGCAGCTCGACGTCCAGGAGGGCCACGTCCGGCCGGGTCTCCAGGGCCGCCGTCACGACCTCGTCGCCCCGCCCCACCTGGGCGACGACCTCCATGTCGTGCTCCATGCCGAGCAGCAGGGCCAGCGCCCCGCGCTCCGTGCCCTGGTCCTCGGCCAGGAGGACTCTGATCATTTCCTCGGCTCCCTCTCGTACTCGTACGGGTCGGGTCTGGGGTCTCCACGGGCGCTCCACGGTGATCAGGGACCGCCCCGTGGCGCCGGTCCCGAGTCCAAGAGTGCCGCCCGCCGCCGTGCGCCGCCCGTCGTCGGTGACGGTGAGCCCGACCCGGCCTGCCGCGCCGTACTCCGTACCACCCGGCCCGGCAGGGCTTCCGTGGCGGGCCCCGGCAGCGGCCCCGGACGGCGTACGACCGGCTCCCCGCCCGCCATGGCTGACGTATCGTCAGGTGCGGTGCGCGGAGAGGGTTCCCAACTCTCCCGGGCTGGGCTATACATGGGATCCACCGACCTAGAACGCGTTCTAGAACGGCCGCGTACGGGACGGTCCCCGCACGGCCTCGGTGCGGCCGACGGTGCGGACGGCCGTGCCGAGGTCTTCCCCGCCACGAGGAGCAGCAGCCCGATGCCGATCGACCCCGCCCAGGCCGTCGCCGCCGAACCCCGCAGCGCCGAGATCACCTGGGACCACAAGGATGTCCAGCTCTACCACCTCGGCCTCGGCGCCGGAGCGCACCAGGGCAAGCCGGACCCGGCCACCGACCCCGACGAACTCCGCTACACCCTGGAGTCCCGGCTCCACGTCCTGCCCAGCTTCGCCACCGTCGCGGGCGCGGGCATGGGAGTCGTCGGCGGCCTCTCCGCACCCGGCATCGACATCGACCTCACCGCCGTCCTGCACGGCGGCCAGTCGATCACCCTCCACCGCCCCGTCCCCGTCTCCGGCCGTGCCGTCTCCACCTCCCGCGTCGCCGCCGTGTACGACAAGGGCAAGGCCGCCGTCCTCGTCCTGCGCTCCGAAGTGGCCGACGAGCAGGGGCCGTTGTGGACCAGCGACGCCCAGATCTTCGTCCGGGGCGAGGGCGGCTGGGGCGGCGACCGGGGCCCCTCCGTACGCCTCGCGGTCCCCGAGCGCGCCCCCGACGCCACCGCCGAACGGCCCGTCCGCGAGGAACAGGCCCTGCTCTACCGGCTCTCCGGCGACTGGAACCCGCTCCACGCCGACCCCGAGTTCGCCAAGCTCGCCGGATTCGACCGGCCCATCCTGCACGGGCTCTGCTCCTACGGCATGACCCTCAAGGCGATCGTGGACACCCTCCTCGACGGCGACGTCGGCCGGGTCCGCGCCTACCGCACCCGCTTCGCCGGGATCGTCTTCCCCGGCGAGACCCTGCGCATCCGGATGTGGGCCGAGGAGGGCCGCGTCCAGGCCACCGTCACGGCCGTGGAGCGCGAGGACGCGCCCGTACTCGCCGACACGGTCGTCGAACACGCCTGAACCGGACACCCGGACACCGGACACCCGGACACCCGGACACCCGGACACCGGACACCCGGACACCCGGACACCGGACACCCGGACACCCGGACACCGGACGCCCGGACGCCTGGACGCCTGGACCTCCGGTCATCCGGCCATCCGCACTCCCGTTCCACCACCCCGTTCCACCACCCCGCCCCATCACCCCGCACCCGCCCCGCCATCACCTCGACCGAGGGGAGCAGCGCCATGCGCGCAGCCGTACTGCACGAGATCGGCCAGGACAAACTGGAAGTCCTCGACGACGTCGAGGCGGTGGGCTTCGGCCCCGGCAAGGTCCGGATCAGGGTCCGGGCCACCGGCCTGTGCCACTCCGACGTCTCCGCGATGAGCGGGGTCCTCCCGCAGCCCGCCCCCTTCGTCCCCGGCCACGAGGGCGCGGGCGAGATCCTCGACATCGGCGACGGCGTCACCGGGCTCGCCCCCGGCCAGCGCGTCCTGCTCTGCTGGCTGCCCTCCTGCGGGCACTGTCCCGCCTGCAAGCGCGGCCAGACCCAGCTCTGCCTGGCCGGATTCATGAACGCGGGCACCCCCAACTTCCGGCGCCCCGGCGGCGACGTCTTCGGCTTCGCCGGGACCGGCACCTTCGCCGAGGAGGTCGTCGTCGACGCGGGCTGCGCCGTCCCCATCCCCGACGACGTGCCCTTCGACATCGCCGCCCTCATCGGCTGCGGCGTCACCACCGGACTCGGCGCCGCCATCAACACCGCCAAGGTGGAGGCCGGTTCCTCCGTCGCCGTCATCGGCTGCGGCGGCGTCGGCATCTCCGCGATCCAGGGCGCCAAGCTCCAGGGTGCCGCCCAGATCGTCGCCGTCGACCCCGTCGAGTCCCGCCGCGAGGCGGCCCTCCGCTTCGGCGCCACCGAGGCCGTCGCCCCCGATGCCCTCGCCGACGCCAAACAGCGGATCACCGGGGGCGAGGGCTTCGACTACGTCTTCGAGGTCGTCGGCAGGTCCGCCACCGCCCGCACCGCGTACGAGACCACCCGGCGCGGCGGCACCCTCTGCGTCGTCGGCGCCGGAGCCCTCGACGACTTCCTCCAGCTCAGCATGTTCGAGCTGTTCTTCGACGAGAAGCGCGTCCTGCCCTCCATGTACGGCGGCGGGGACGTGCTCCGCTCGTACGAACGGAGCATCGCGCTCTGGCGCGCCGGACGCATCGACCTGGAGTCGCTCATCACCCACCGCGTCCCGCTCTCCGGCGTCAACGAGGCCCTGGAGCAGATGCGCACCGGGGTCGCGCTCCGCACCTGCATCGAGATCTGAGGGAGACCGGGATGACCACCCTTCCGCTGGCGGGACTCAGCGCGATCGTCACCGGCGCGGGCCGGGGACTCGGCCGCGCCGAAGCCCTGGAACTCGCCCGGCTCGGCGCGTCCGTCGTCGTCAACGACTACGGGCAGCCCGGCCGCGACGGCTCGGGCGCCGCCTCCGCCGCGCCCGCCGAGGAGGTCGCCGCCGAGATCCGCGCGGCGGGCGGCCGGGCGGTGGCGCACCTCGGCGACGTCGCCGACTTCGAGACCGCGCGGACCCTGGTCGGCCTGGCCGTCGCCGAGTTCGGCCGACTCGACGTCCTCGTCAACAACGCGGGCATCCTGCGGGACCGGATGGTCTTCTCGATGACCGAGGACGAGTGGGACTCGGTGATCCGCGTCCACCTCAAGGGCCACTTCAACACCACCCACTTCGCCGCCGCGCACTGGCGGGGCCGGGCCAAGGCGGGGGAGAGCGGTGTCTACGGCCGGATCGTCAACACCTCCTCCGAGGCGTTCCTCGCGGGCTCGGCCGGACAGCCCAACTACGCGGCGGCCAAGGGCGGCATCGTCGGCCTCACCACCTCCTCGGCGTCCGCCCTCGCCCGCTACGGGGTGACCGTGAACGCGATCTGCCCCCGGGCCAGGACCCGGATGACCGAGGACGTCTTCGCGGGCTTCGGCGAACCGGCGGCGGGCGAGCTCGACCCGCTGTCGCCGGAGCACGTGGCCCCGCTGGTCGGCTATCTGGCCTCCCCGGCGGCGGCGGGCGTCAACGGACAGCTCCTCGTGGTGCACGGCGGGATGGTGGCGCTCGTCGACCGGCCGCGCGTGTCGGCCAAGTTCGACACGGCCAAGGAGGCGTTCACGTACGAGGAACTGGACGGTCTGCTGACCCCGCACTACGCGTCCCGCCCGGCGAACGAGACCTTCGCCGCGACCGAGGTGCTGGGCCTGAAGAAGGACTGACAGCGGGCGGCCGGGAGGGGGCGAGGGGTCGGCACCGGGAGGGGCGGGGGCCGACGCCGGGCCGCCGGGCGCCGGGAGGCACGGACGAAGGACCGGCACCGCGCCGCCGGGCGGCGGCCCCGGGTACGGCGAAGGGCCCCGGGTCGCCCCGGGGCCCTTCGCCGTACCGCTCGCGGCGGCCGGTGGAACGCGGTCAGTGTGACTGCGGTTCGGGCTCGCGGCGGTGACGGCCGTGCGGGGAGGACGCGGAGTCCTCCGGCGGCGCGGCGTCCCCGCGGTGCTTGCCCGAGCCGTTCGGCTCCTGACCGTCCGTGCTGTTCTCCGACATGGTCGAACTCACCCCGTTTGACATCGGTCGTGCTGGTGCAGCCCGCGATTCTAGCCAGCCGGCCTGCGGTCCGTGAGCGGTGCCTGCTGGAGCGGCACCGGACGGCACACCCGGGGCTCCTCCGCCGCCGTCCCCGCCGCCCCGGCTCCCTGCCCCGGCCCGGCGCCGGGCGGGGGTTCCGGCGGTGCCTCCACGTCCACGAGACCGCACGACGTCCCCGGCGTGGCGTACGGCAGCCGCAGCACGCCCTCCGGCGTCCACAGGCCCGTACCGGGCAGCCAGCCCACGGGGGCGGCCAGTTGCCCCATCCGCCGGGACGCGGGCTGCCAGGTCCCCACCCAGCTCCCGCCCGCCCCGTCGATCCGCAGCGCCACCCCGCAGCTCTCCGGCACCAGCGCCTGCCCCGGCTGCACCGCGAACGGCGTCACCACCGCGTCGTCCATCCGCAGGCACTCCGGGAAGCGCACCGGCAGCAGGCTCCCGAGCACCCCCCAGCCGAGCCGGTCCCGGCCGGGCGAGGGCGCGTCCGAACGGATCAGGAGCAGCCCGCTGTCCGGGTCCGCGAGGAGCAGCCGGTCGTCGCTCCCCTCGGTGATCTGGAGCAGCGGCGTCACCTCGCCGCCCCGCTCCAGGTCCACCACGACCGTCTTCACCGGACCGCCGTCGAGCCGCCGGTCGAGCGCCAGTATCCGGCCCGTGCGGTCCAGCCACACCCCGCCCGAGCACCGCCCCGGGACCTCCGCCACCCGCTCGGGCCCGAAGGTGCCGCCGGTGACCAGCCACAGCGTGGTCGTCTCCGGGCCGACGCACATCGCGTACGCGCGGACGCCGTCCGGCGCGGGCGGCAGCAGCGCCAGCCGTTCGGAACCGGGCGCGTCGACCGAGCCGAGCCGCAGCTCGCCGGTGGCGGGGCCGGTGGGGTAGAGCAGCGAGAACGTGTTCCGCCGCCCGTCCACCCGGCGGGCGACCAGCACCCGCCCGTCCGCGAGCGGCAGCACCGGGGTGCCCGGCTCCTCCGGCTGCGCGAGGGGCAGCGGCACGGCGTACGGCTCCGGCCCGTCGAGCGTCCACCGCTCCGCGTACAGGGCGTCCCCGGCGCTCGCGAGCCTGGCCGCGTACGCGCCGTTCGCCGTGATCGTGAACCCCGTCGGCCGGCCGGCGTCCCCGGGACGTACCCCGTGGTGGTCGCCGTTCTGGACCGTGGTCTCGATGGCACAGGCTGTCATCGACTCGTCACCTCCGGCGACGAAGCTAGTTTTCGCACTTCCAACCGAACAACACGAGACGGGTCACTTCACACATAAGGGTGGCTCTGGGGTGGTTCGGCTGAGCCGAGGGGGGCACTTGTGCTGGAGTGAGCCGCGGTGAGTAAGGTAAGGCGAACCTAAACGGAGTCTGCGGCTCCGCCCGGTCCGTACGCGCCGGGGCCCGCCGACTGCCACGAGGTCGCGCCCGCATCCCCGCCAGGACCCGTACAGGAGCCCTCATCATGTCCTTCCGCCGCCGAGGCACCGCCACCGTCGTCGCCTTCGCCGCCGCGCTCTCCCTCGCGGCCTGCGGAGGGGGTGACGGGGGCGACGCCGCCGCCGAGAAGCCCGACGCGACCAAGAAGAAGGACGTCGCCACCGGCGGCAAGGACTTCGGCGACGCCGCCGCGAAGACCGCCGCCATGGGCACCGACGCGGCGGCCGGACAGTTCCCGCGCACCCTCACCCACGCCCTCGGCACGACCGAGCTGAAGGCGGCCCCCAAGCGGGTCGTCGTCCTCGACGTCGGCGAGTTCGACAACGTGGTCTCCCTCGGCCTCCAGCCCGTCGGCTACGCCCCCGCCGAGGGCGACGAGGGCATCCCCGGCTACCTCGCGAAGGACGCCGGGAGCCCGAAGTCCGTCGGCACCATCAACAACCTCAACCTGGAGGCCATCGCCAACCTCCAGCCCGACCTCATCCTCGGCAGCCAGCTCCGCGCCGCCGACAAGTACGACGAACTGTCGAAGATCGCGCCGACCGTGTTCTCCATCCGTCCGGGCTTCACCTGGAAGGAGAACTACCTGCTCAACGCCGCCGCGCTGGACAAGACCGCCGAGGCGAAGGGCAAGCTCGCCGCGTACGAGACCAAGGCGAAGCAGCTGGGCACCGACATCGGCCCGAACAAGCCGACCGTCTCCATGGTCCGCTACCTCCCCGGCAAGATCCGCCTCTACGCGAAGGCGTCCTTCATCGGCACGATCCTGGAGGACACCGGTCTGCCCCGGCCCGCGAACCAGCGGATCGACGAGCTGGCGGCCGAGATCAGCCCGGAGAAGATCGACGAGGCCGACGCCGACTGGATCTTCACCGGTGTCTACGGCGACGCCAAGGCCACCAAGAAGGACACCGCCCAGACCAACCCGCTCTGGAAGAACCTCAAGGCCGTGAAGGCGGGCCAGGCCAAGGACGTCCCGGACGAGACCTGGTACCTGGGCCTCGGCGTGACCGCCGCGAACAGCGTCCTGGACGACCTGCGCGCGGACCTGGTGAAGAAGTAGGAGCGGGGGAAGCGGGAGACCCCGAGCCGCCGGGGAAGGCCGTGGGCCTTCCCCGGCGGCTCGGGTCTTCGGCGGTCTTCGTCGGGTCTTCGTCGGGTCTTCGGGGCGCGGCCCGGCCCCGTCACGGTGTGACCCGCGCGGCGCCGCCGGGCGTCCCCGGGTCGGGGGTCTCCCCGGTCGGGCCTCTCGGGTGAGGGCCTCCCCGGACCGGGGGCCTCCCCGGACCGGAGGTCTCCCGGGTCGGGGGTCTCCCGGGTCGGGGGTCTCCCGGGTCGGGGGTCTCCCGGATCGGGGCCCTCCCGGGTGCGTGCGGCATCAGGGAGACTCCTTACGGGCCGGGGCGGGCAGGGGCCTTCCAGGCGCCGGGGCGGGCCGGACCCCTACGGGTTGCTCGGCCCCTACGGGTGCCGGACTCCTGCGGGTGCTGAGCCCCTACGGATGCCAAACCCCTACGGGTGCTGAGCCTCTACGGCTGGTACGGGCCCCCTACGGGAGACCCGTACCGGCGCCAGGGACGCGTCCGGCGGCGGCTCCCGGCCCCGGGAGGAGCCGTCCGGCACCGCGCCCCTGGCGCCTGACGGCCCGGCCCCGGAAGACCCCCGCCGCCAGGCGGGACCCGCACCGGTGCGGGCGGAAAGAGGAGACAGGTAGCCTTTCCCCGTGCCCCGTCTGTCTGAAGTCATCGCCGCGCTCGACGCCCTCTGGCCGCCCGAGCGGGCCGAATCGTGGGACGCCGTCGGCACCGTCTGCGGCGACCCCGACGCCGAGGTCACCCGTGTCCTCTTCGCCGTGGACCCCGTCCAGGAGATCGCCGACGAGGCGATCGCCCTCGGCGCCGACCTGGTCGTCACCCACCACCCGCTCTATCTGCGCGGTACGACGACCGTCGCGGCCGGCCACTTCAAGGGCCGGGTCGTGCACACCCTGATCAAGCACGACATCGCCCTGCACGTCGCCCACACCAACGCCGACACCGCCGACCCCGGCGTCTCCGACGCCCTCGCCGGAGCCCTCGACCTGCGGGTCACCGGCCCGCTCGTCCCCGAGAACAACCTCGGCCGGATCTGCGAGCTCGACCACCCCGAGACCCTCGCCGAGTTCGCCGCCCGCGCGGCGAAGCGGCTGCCCGCCACCGCGCAGGGCATCCGGGTCGCGGGCGACCCCGCCATGACCGTGCGCCGGGTCGCCGTCAGCGGCGGCTCCGGCGACAGCCTCTTCGACGCCGTACGGGCCGCGGGCGTGGACGCCTTCCTCACCGCGGACCTGCGCCACCACCCCGTCTCCGAGGCCACCCAGACCGCGCACACCTCCTCCGGCCCGCTCGGACTGGTCGACGCCGCCCACTGGGCCACCGAATGGCCCTGGTGCGAGCAGGCGGCAGCCCAGCTCGACGAGATCTCCGACCGCCACGGCTGGGACCTCCGCGTGCACGTCTCGAAGACGGTCACCGACCCCTGGTCCTCCCACCACACCTCCCCTGGAGCCCCCAACTGAACGCCGCGCCCGCCGACCAGATCCGCCTCCTCGACGTCCAGGCCCTGGACGTCCGCCTCCAGCAGCTCGCCCACAAGCGCCGCTCGCTGCCCGAGCACGCCGAGATCGAGTCGCTGACCAAGGACCTCACCCAGCTGCGCGACCTGCTCGTCGCCGCGCAGACCCAGGAGAGCGACTGCGGCCGCGAGCAGACCAAGGCCGAGCAGGACGTCGACCAGGTCCGTCAGCGCGCCGCCCGCGACCAGCAGCGACTGGACTCCGGCGCCGTGTCCTCCCCGAAGGACCTGGAGAGCCTCCAGCGCGAGATCGTGTCGCTCGCCAAGCGCCAGGGCGACCTGGAGGAGATCGTCCTTGAGGTCATGGAGCGCCGCGAGTCCGTCCAGGAGCGCATCGCCGAGCTGACCGACCGGCTCTCCGCCGTCCAGGCGAAGACGGACGACGCCACCGCCCGCCGCGACGCCGCCCAGACCCAGCTGGACACCGAGGCCGAGGGCGTCACCAAGGAGCGCGCGGTCGTCGCGGGCGCCGTCCCCGCCGACCTCATCAAGCTGTACGAGAAGCTGCGCGAGCAGCAGGGCGGCATCGGCGCCGCCCGGCTCTACCAGCGCAAGTGCGAGGGCTGCCACATCGAGCTCAACATCACCGAGCTGAACGAGGTCCGCGCCGCCGCCAAGGACACGGTCCTGCGCTGCGAGAACTGCCGCCGCATCCTCGTCCGCACCTCGGAGTCCGGCCTGTAATGCGCGCGCTCGTGGTCGAGGCGGACGGCGGCTCCCGGGGCAATCCCGGGCCCGCCGGTTACGGGGCCGTCGTCCTCGACCCGGCCACGGGCGAGACGCTCGCGGAGACGGCCGAGCACATCGGCGTGGCGACGAACAACGTCGCCGAGTACAAGGGCCTGATCGCGGGTCTGAAGGCGGCCAGGGAACTGTTCCCGGACGCCGACGTGCACGTCCGGATGGACTCCAAGCTGGTCGTCGAGCAGATGTCCGGCCGATGGAAGATCAAGCACCCGGACATGAAGCCGCTGGCGGCCGAGGCGGGCCGGATCTTCCCGGCGGGCCGGGTCCGCTACGAGTGGATCCCCCGCGAACGCAACAAGCACGCGGACCGGCTCGCGAACGAGGCGATGGACGCGGCCAAGCGCGGCGAGCGGTGGACCCCGTCGTCCAGCGACGCCCAGGCCGCCCGCAACGCCGCCGCCCCGCCCCCGTCGGGCCCGCCCGGCGACCAGGCGGCGGGCGCGGCCCGAGCCCGAGCGGCCCTGACGGGCACGACACCGGGATCAGGGTCGGGGTCAGGACCGGGACCCGCATCCCGTACGGGCACGGGCACGGACACCTCGCCGGTCACGGCTCCGGGTGCCTGGCCCGCCCCCGTCTCCCGTACGGGTACGGGGGCCTGGCCCTCCACCGCGCCCACCGCCCCGGACGACGGTCTGTTCGCCCCCGACGCGCTGCTCCCGGACTCGGGCGACTTCGAGGCGGCGGCGGGCGCGGCGGCCCGAACGGGCGCGGCGGCCCGCGCACACGCCGGAACGCGGTCGCCCCGGCTGCAGGGACCCGCGTCGGGCGGGATCTCTGAGCAGGGCGGGACCCCTGAGCCGGATGGGACCCCTGAGCCGGGTGGGACCCCTGAGCTGGGTGGGCTCACCGCGTCGGGCGGGACCCCTGAGCAGGGCGGGCTCACCGCGTCGGGCGGGACCTCTGAGCTGGGTGGGACCCCTGAGCCGGGCGGGCTCACCGCGTCGGGCGGGACCTCTGAGCCGGATGGGACCCCTGAGCCGGGCGGGCTCACCGCGGCGGGCGGAGCTTCCGTGTCCGGCCGGGCCCCCGCATCGGCCTCGGCGCCCGCGCCCGGCTCCGTACCGGCATCGCCCCGCGCGCACGAGGACGCCTCCGCGCGGGATCTGACCGGACGGGACGCATCGGCCCCGGGTGACTCTGCCCTGGGTGCCTCAGGCTCTGCCCCGGGCCACGGCCCCGTAGCCGACGCCCCGCCCCGCACCCCCTCCGCCACTTCCGACGCCCCGGCCCCGCCGGTGAACGCCCCGACCGCGACCGCGACCGCGCCCCGGCAGGGCTGGTCCGGTGGGCCCGACATGGGGGCCCCCGCCACCTTCGTACTGCTGCGGCACGGTGAGACCGCGCTCACGCCCGAGAAGCGGTTCTCGGGCAGCGGCGGCACCGATCCGGAACTGTCGGCGGCCGGACTCCGGCAGGCCGAGGCCGTCGCGGCGGCCCTCGCCGCGCGCGGCACCGTCCAGGAGATCGTCAGCTCGCCGCTCACCCGCTGCCGCCAGACCGCCGCCGCCGTCGCCGCCCGGCTCGGGCTCGACGTCCGCGTCGAGCAGGGCCTGCGCGAGACCGACTTCGGTGCCTGGGAGGGCCTCACGTTCGGCGAGGTCCGCGAGCGGTACCCGGAGGACCTCGACGCCTGGCTGGCCTCCCCGAAGGCCGCCCCGACCGGCGGCGGCGAGAGCTTCGCGACCGTCGCCCGCCGGGTCGCCGCGACCCGGGACCGGCTGACCGCCGCCCACGCGGGCCGCACGGTTCTCCTCGTCACCCATGTGACGCCGATCAAGACCCTGGTCAGGCTCGCGCTCGGCGCCCCGCCCGAGTCGCTGTTCCGGATGGAACTGTCGGCCGCCTCGATCTCCGCCGTGGCCTACTACGGCGACGGCAACGCCTCCGTCCGCCTCCTCAACGACACCTCACATCTGAGATAGCCCCCGCGAAGGGGCGGCGCGGTGGCCCGTCCCCGTACCGCCCCGGCCGTTCATGCCCGGCACTCACTGAGGACCCGGCTGTGTTCCGCGCCGCTTCCACCATCGATGGGTTCCACCAGTGCCTCGGCCACCGCCCGGTGACGGCGGGACCACCTGAGCGCGGTATCCCTCGCCCCTCAGGGGCCGACGGACGGCGTCCGATCCCTAAGGGTCACGGTCGGGCTCCGACCCCTAAGGGCCAGCCCCTCAGGGGCCGACGGGCCGCGTCCGCAGCGCCGCCGCCTCACGGGCCAGCGACTCCACCCGGGCCCAGTCGCGGGCGGCGAGGGCGTCGGGCGGCAGCATCCACGTACCGCCGACGCAGCCGACGTTCGGCAGGGCCAGATAGGCGGGGGCGGAGGCGGCGGAGATGCCGCCGGTGGGGCAGAACCGTGCCTGGGGCAGCGGTCCCGCGAGGGACTTCAGGTACGGGACGCCGCCCGCAGCTTCGGCGGGGAAGAACTTCATCCCCTCCACGCCCTCCTCAAGGAGCGCGACGACCTCGGAGACCGTCGACACGCCCGGCAGGAACGGCACCCCCGACTCCCGCAGGGCGCCGAGCAGCCGCCCGGTCCACCCGGGGGTGACCAGGAAGCGGGCCCCGGCGCGCACCGCGTCCGCGACCCCGGCGGCCGAGACGACCGTGCCCGCGCCGACGACCGCGTCCGGCACCTCGGCGGCGATGGCCCGTACGGCGTCGAGCGCTGCCGGGGTGCGCAGGGTGACCTCGACGAGCGGCAGGCCGCCCGCGACCAGGGCGCGGGCGAGGGGCACGGCGTCGGCGGCGTCCTCGATCACGACCACGGGGACGACGGGGGCTTCCGGGGCAAGGTCGAACACACTCGTCATGCCCCTCATCCTGCCCACCCGGAGCGCCACCCGCAACGAGCATTGCGTTCTGCGCAACGAATGTGAGGGTCGGTCGGCTGCAGGGAGGGACGGTCGCGCGGCGCCCCGGCAGACCGAGTGCCGGACGGACCGGCTGCGGCCAGGCCAGGTGCCGTGCTGTGGACGGACGGGTGATCACGGCGACCGGGGCCATGGAGACCGAGCGCCCTGGAGGGCAGGGCCGGGCGTCATGGGCCGGACGCCTGGCGGACCCGTACGGGCCGGGTCGGCAGCCATGGTGGCCCGGGTGTCGGACGGACCGGGGGCCATGGACGGACAGGTCATCACGGTGACCGGGAGGCCTCATGGATGGAGGGCCGGGCGCCCGGTGGACCCGGCATCGGCCGAGCCGGACTCACGGCGGACCGGGTGCCATGGACGGCCGGGCATCGCGGCGGAACCGGGCGCTGACCGAGCGGGTCGCCTCACTGAGGGCAGGGTCTCGGCGGACCGGGCGCCCGACGGGTCCGGCACCGGCCCGCCCGACCGTCCATGGACCGCCCGACCGCCGCCCGCCCGGCCATCGGCCAGCCGGCCATCCATCGGCCCGGCGGCGGCCGTCACGGCGAACCGCTCGTCAGGATCGTCAGTGGATCTCGTCCACCAGGACGTCCAGCGCCCCCGGCTTCCCGCCGTCCTCCACCACGTACCCCAACTCCCGCAGGGTCCCCGCCAGTTCACCGGGCGACGCGGGCTCCGCCCCGGCCTCCAGGAGGCTCCGCACGATCCGCCCCTTCGTCGCCTTGTTGAAGTGGCTGACGACCTTCCGGGTCGGCGCGTGCAGCACCCGCACCGTCGCCGTCCGCCCGGCCACCTCGCCCTTCGGCTTCCACGCCGAGGCGTACGCGGCCGACCGCAGGTCCAGGACGAGGCCCGTACCGGCCGCCTCGGGCAGTACGGACGCCATCGCCGTCCGCCAGTGCCCGGACAGCGCGCCGAGCCCCGGCAGCTTGACCCCCATCGAACAGCGGTACGAAGGAATTCTGTCTGTCACCCGCACCGCGCCCCACAGCCCCGAGAACACCAGCAGGGACCGTCCGGCCCGCTTCCGGGCCGCCGCGTCCAGGGTCGCCAGGCCCAGCGCGTCGTACAGCACGCCGGTGTAGACCTCCCCGGCGGGCCGCGCGCCCGCCGTCCGCAGCTCCACGTTCTTGGCGACCTCGCCGCGCAGGCCCTCGCTCAGCCCGAGCGTCTCGCGCGCCTTCTCCTCGTCGGCCGCGCACAGCTCGACCAGCTCGTCCAGGACGGCGGCCCGCGCCTCCGCGAGCCCCGGCAGGGACAGCGACTCCGGCTTGAGCGGCGCCCCGCGCCCCGAGGAGGCCTTGCCCTCGGAGGGCGGCAACAGCACGAGCACGGTGGTTCTCCTTCGTCGGTACGGGGATGGGGGTGCGGCCCCGGAAGCCAGCGTACGAGGTACGGGCCGCCCGCCCGAACGCACCGGGCCCCTTCCCCCACGGGCTCGGGCCCCGGCCTCTTCCCCTACGGGGCCAGCCCCCGCACCCTTCCCCTACGGGCTCGGCTCCCGCGCCCTTCCCCTACGGGATGCCTCCCGTCCCCCCTCCCCATACGCTCGATCCATGCCCCGCCGCCACATCCACGTGACCGGCGCAGCCGAGGCTCCGCTGCGGGCCGCCCTGCGCGCACTCCGTACCGAGCTGGGGATCCCCGGGAGTTTCCCGCCCGCCGTCCTCGCCGATGCCGAAGCCGCCGCGAAAGCGCCCCGGCTGCCCGCGCACGACGCCACCGACCTGCCGTTCTTCACCGTCGACCCACCGTCCTCGACCGATCTCGACCAGGCCGTCCACCTGGCCCGCCGGGCGGACGGCGGCTACCGCGTCCACTACGCCATCGCCGATGTCGCCGCGTTCGTCGCCCCCGGCTCGGCCCTGGACGCCGAGGCGCACCGCCGCGTCCTCACCCTCTACTTCCCCGACGGCAAGGTCCCCCTCCACCCCACCGTCCTCTCCGAGGGCGTCGCGAGCCTCCTCCCCGGCGAACCCCGCCCCGCCCTGCTCTGGCGGATCGACCTCGACGCCGAGGGCCGCCGCGTCGCCACCGACGTCCGCCGCGCCCTCGTCCGCAGCCGCGCCAGACTCGACTACGCGGAGGTGCAGCGCAGGATCGACAACGGCACCGCCGAGGAACCCGTAGCACTGCTCCGTGACATCGGCCGCCTCCGCGAGGCGCTCGAAGTGGAACGCGGCGGGATCTCCCTCAACGTCCCCGAGCAGGAGATCGTCGAGCGGGACCACACCTACACCCTCGCCTACCGGGCCCCGCTCCCCGCCGACGGCTGGAACGCGCAGATCTCCCTGCTCACCGGCATGGCCGCCGCCGACCTCATGACCGCCGCAGGGACCGGCATCCTGCGCACCCTCCCCACCGCCCCCGACGGCGCCGTCGCCCGGCTGCGCCGCTCCGCGCGGGCCCTCGGCGTCGACTGGCCGCACCACGTCCCGTACGCCGAGGTCGTCCGCGCGGCCGACCCCACCGACCCCCGGCAGGCCGCCTTCCTCCAGGAGTGCACCACGCTGCTGCGCGGCGCCGGATACACCGTCTTCACCGACGGCCGCGTCCCCACCCCCGCCGTGCACGCCGCCGTCGCCGACGAGTACACCCACTGCACCGCGCCGCTGCGCAGGCTCGTCGACCGGTACGCGGGCGAGCTGTGTGTCGCCGCTGTCGCGGGCGACGAACCGCCCGCATGGGTACGGGCCGCGCTGCCCGCCCTCCCCGGCGAGATGGCCACCGGCGCCCGCCGCGCGAACACCGTCGAACGGGAGAGCGTCGACATCGTCGAGGCGGCACTGCTCAGGGAGCGGGTCGGCGAGATCTTCGACGCGTACGTGATCGACGTGAAGGAACGCGAACCGGCCGTCGGCACCGTCCATCTGGACGATCCGGCGGTCGTCGCCCGCATCGAGGGCGGTACGTCCAGCCTGCCGCTGGGGGAGTGGCTGCGGGTCAGACTCGCGGAGGCGGACCCGGGGACGGCGAAGGTGCTGTTCGCGCCCGCGTGAGCGCCCCCGAGAGCGCCCCGTACAGGGCGCGCGGGTCGTCGGCGTGCACCCTGAGGACCCGTACGGGCCGGGGCGCGCCGAACAGCCGGGGCACGTCCACCGGTCCGGTCAGCCGGACGGTGACGGAGGTCTGCGAGCCGACGGCGAGGTTCAGTTCGCCGTCGGCCTTCTCGTGCGAGAACAGCGGCTCGTGGTGGACGGAGGCGATCCGGTCCAGCGGGACGTACACGTCGACGTGCGCGGCCTGCCGCAGCCGCAGGACGTCACCGGTCAGGGTGTGCGGCCGGGTCGCGGAGGCGGCGTGCAGCCCGAGGACGAGGAGCACGGTGTAGACGTCCAGGACGAGGACGACGGTGTGGACGAGGGGCCAGCGGGCGAGCAGGAACGACATGCCGACGGTCTCGACGACGCACACGAACGCGAAGCCGTACATGAGGGCGGCCTGGTCCCGCGCGTGCGGGAACACCCCGTCCGCCCCGGCCACCCCGTGCGGCCTGCGGGCCACCCAGCGCCCGAGCCCGGCGAGGAGGCGCAGCTCGTGCGCCACGAGCCGCAGCACCGGCTCGGGCACCAGCTCGGCGAGGGCCTCCCGCCGCCCGAGCCCGCGCCGCCGCAGCCGCAGCCAGGAGAGGACCTCGGCGAGCAGCAGCGCGACGACGAGCAGCTCGGCCCCGAGGAGCAGGGGGCGGGGCACGGAGACGCCCGCGACGAGACAGCCGACGAGGAGGACCTCGCAGGGAAGCACGGCGTACGCGAAGGGCCGCAGGAACCGGACGGAACGGGCCCGGGGCCCCCGGCCGGTCACCGGCGCGGCTCCCGGCGCTCGGCGACCAGCCGGACGGCGAGCCGCACGGCGGCGGACTGGGCGGGGGCGAGGTCCTCGAAGAGCGCGTCGGTGAAGGAACCGGCGGGCGACCCGTAGGGGTCGGAGGGCCCGGGGGGCTCGGGGATCTCCACCCCCAGCTCGTCGGGGAGGCAGGCGGCGAGGACCCGGGCGGCCTCCGCGACCCGGGGGTCGTCGGGGTCGGCGTCGGCGAGGGCGTCGAGCAGCGGGTACACCTCACGGGCCTGCTCGGCGGCGCCCTCCATGAGGGCCATCAGCCGGGCCCGCTCGTCCTCGGGGACGACGGCGTCGAGGAGGACCAGGATCTCGCGGTCCTTCGCGGCCATGGGGGAGTCGGGCAGCTCGCCGGCATGGGCGAGCAGGGCGGCGAGCTCGGGCGACACGGGCCCGTCGGCGGGCAGCCGCCCGGCGCGGGCCTCGTCGAGGAGGACGCCGAGGCGCTCGCGGCGGCGGCGGATGACGGTCTCCTGCCGGGCGAGGTCGTCGGCGAGCCCCTGGAGCACGCCGACGAGTCCGCGCCCCTCGTCGTCGGCGAGGACCGCCCGGACCTCGTCGAGGCCGAGGCCCAGCTCGGTCAGCCGCCGGACGCGGGCGAGCAGGACGGCGTCGCGGACGCCGTAGTCCCGGTAGCCGTTGGCCAGCCGGGCGGGCTCGGGGAGCAGCCCGGACTGGTGGTAGTGCCGCACGGCCCGGGGGGTGACCCCGACCAGCGCGGCGATCTCGCCGATGCGCATGGCCCCAGTAGAAACCCTGACGCTGCGGCAGGGTCAAGCGAGGCCGGTGTGCCGGGTAGCATGGTCGGCACGGCAGACGAGCCGGGCGGGCGGCCGCGTGGAGATCCCAGGATCTCCCCGAGGAACGTCCGGGCTCCACAGAGCAGAGTGGTGGCTAACGGCCACCCGGGGTGACCCGCGGGACAGTGCCACAGAAAACAGACCGCCGGGGGCTTCGGCCCCAGGTAAGGGTGAAACGGTGGTGTAAGAGACCACCAGCGCCTGAGGTGACTCAGGCGGCTAGGTAAACCCCACTCGGAGCAAGGTCAAGAGGGGACACTCCGGTGTCCCTGCGCGGATGTCCGAGGGCTGCTCGCCCGAGTCCGCGGGTAGACCGCAGGAGGCCGACGGCAACGTCGGCCCTAGATGGATGGCCGTCACCCCGACGACCGCGAGGTCCCGGGGAACAGAACCCGGCGTACAGCCCGACTCGTCTGCCGCTCAGGCCTCTGGCCTGCGATATCGCGGCTCAAGCGCTCTGGCCGCCGACGTGGCCTACGCCTATGGACGGCCTGTGCCATGACCCGCCACGCGTACGTCGAGCTGTACGCGCGCCGCGCGCACGCTGCCCAACCCCTGCGGCGGCTTTCCGCATCGCCCGGAGGGGCGACGGCGCTCTCTCCACCCGTCAACTGGGTCGCGGCCGTCCAGGCGCAGGCGTACGCGGCTGTGAGCGATCTCGCCGTGCTCGGGGCGCACAGGCGGGACAGCGACCAGGTCGTGCATACGCGGAACAGGCACTCGGACTGGCCGACCGGTCGAATTCGGGATTCATCGGCAAGAAGCTCGACGGGCTTCGGGGGCGTCTTGCCCCGCTCATGTCCGATCACCGAGTCTCGACCCTGGATCACCGAATCGCGGCGCTTCCGCGCACCGCATGACGAGAGGGACACGCGCATGAGTGACGGCCGGATCTTCCGCGAGGCGTGGATCGACGGCGTGAACAAGCACCATCCCGGCGAGCCCAAGCCCGGCTACGTCACGCCGTGGGACGAGACGCCCGCGTGGGAGCGCGAAGCCGCCGCCGCCGTGTACGGGCAGGTGCGCGACTTCATCGAGGTCAGCGGCGGGCGCGCGGCCCGGCTCACCCGAGAGCAGAAGGGCCGCTTCGTCGCCATCTGCTGGACCGCCCAGATGTTCAGGCACTTCGAGGACCCGAAGCCCGGATACGTCGCCGACTGGTCCGACCTGCCGCTCTGGCAGCGGGAGACGGACGCGGACATCTTCGAACGCGTCGAGCGGACCGTCTGACCATCGGAACGGCGGCGCCTCAGTAGCGGTGCGGTGTACCGTCCGGCCTGTTTGTCGCCCCGCCTTTCTGAGCGGTGTCCGGAAAAGGTCCTGCACCGGAATCCGACCGGATTCCGGTGCAGGACATGCCGGGAGCGCGCCTTTCTCGGACTGCTCACTGTCCGACGGTCATCGCCCACCGCACCGTTGTAGGGGCGTCTACTTGGACGTGGGCTGAGGAACGCTCGTGCTTGAGGTCGATCTGGTTGTACGTGGTACTGACCTCGTCCGCTCCGCATTCCAGGGGAAAAGCGAGTCCGGAAGGCTCGAAAGTGACCTTGATGGTTCCTTTCCCCATGCAGGACACCATGATTCCGAGAGGTCCCTTGCGCACTCCCCCGGAGAGAGGCACTTCTCTGTTCCCCCGCACGTTCGCCACTGCGGCGATGACGGTACCGTCGGGGAGCTTCGGGGCCACCTCGACCGAACCCCGGGAAGGTGTCTCCGAAACCTTGGTCGCGGTGGGGGCCGACGCCCCGGATGGGGTGGAACGCCCGGGATCGCCTTCTTGTCCGGGGGAGCAGCCGACGGTCATGAGCACCGCGGAAACGACGAGTCCGGCTCCCACCAGGCGTGGGGCGCGGCGGCGCTGGTGCGTCATTGTCAGCTCTCCCATATGTTCCACCCGACGTACCAGGGCGTCAGGGTGGTCACCGTGCTCTTGGCCGATGTCCGGCAGTTGCTGTAAATGGTGTAGCTGGTGCCGGTGTTCTGAAGTCGCCACACCCCGTACTTGGCGTAGGTCGTCTTCTTCGGTGGAGTGTCGATCTGCACGTCATTGCCCATCTTGGCAGTGATGGCAACAGAGAGGTCCACGCCGTATTTCAGCTCCAGTTCCGCCACGACGACATTGGCGGAGGCCTTGAGTTCGCCGCTGTGGGTCAGCTTGACCTCACCGCCCACCTCCGCCTTGAACCAACTGCGCATCGTCCTGCTCGTGCCGTTGTAGTTGGACTGCGTGACGCCGAGGGCCGCGTGCTTCTTCCCCTGGTTGGAGGTCGGCTTGTAGACGTTCTTCGGCGGGCAGTACTCGGCGGCGGGCATCCCGGAAGGGCCGCCCGGAGCCGAGGGCGGTTCCGCTTCCTCCAGCGGCGTCGGAGCGAAGCCGCTCTCGTCTTCCTCCGGCGGAGGACCGGGCTGGAGAACACCTTCCTCGACCGGCGCCGGATCGGTGGTCCCGGCGAGCGCGGCAGTGCTTGTTCCGCCGAGAACCACCATGGTGACGGCAGGCAATATCAGCGCCCTTCGGAAAGTGATGCGCATGGATCAGTCCCCCTTTTTTGAAGGCCGCGCGGTCGGTGCGGCCTGTCAAGGGAAACCTACCCCGGTTGAGTCGCGGGATAAGGGGAACGGGGACACTCTGAGGCGGATTTGAGGTTGCTGTGCGGCGCGACGAGATTTCTCGGTCCGTATCGGGGTAAAACGTCGTGCGAAGTGGTGGGGCGGCCGGTGAGTTCGTCAGGTCGGCTTCACCGCCGATACCAAGGAGTTCTTTCTTCCGGTTTCGCGAGGGAGCACTCCGAAGCTCGGGAGGAAACGGCCCGGTCTCGTACTCGGCTCGCGTCAGGGGCGGCGTATCTCGAAGAGGAAGCAGCCGTGTTCCACCGCCCTTACGTGGACCAGGGTCGTCTCCGGGTTCTCGAAGGCTTCCGTGAGGGCTTCGTCCAGGGCCTTCGTGGTGTCGTCCGGGAGGTGGACCAGTCGGCCGCCGAGGATGTGGCCCCGGTGGTCGTAGCGGCGGAGGGCGCGGAGGGCGCCCGCGTGGGCGAAGGGGTACGTCTCCGAGGGGCGCGGGCCCTCGCAGGGGGCCGCGTGGACGAAGACCGGGCCCTGCTCGTCGTACGCCCCCGGTTCCGCGCCCGTCTCCGCCGCCCAGCGGCGCAGCGGGGCGTACGAGACGAGCGCGATCCGCTCGCCCCGCTCCGCGCGCCGCAGGCAGCAGCGCAGCGGCTCCCCGCCCTCGGGCGCGGTGTACGGTGCGCAGGCCCGCCCCGCGTCGTCGGACGTCCGTAGTCCGGCGAGGGTTCCGGCCGGGATCGGGCGGGCCGCGTACGGGGTGGTCAGGGGTGCGGTCTCGGTGCTCATGCCCTCAGGTTCCCGCCGTGCCGCTCCGTCCGCTGGCGTGATTCGGACCTCGCGCTCCGGCCGCCGTCCTCCCGCCGCGCGCAGCCGTTCCGCCAGGACCCGGGCGCGCTCGCGGAGTCCCGGCGGGTCCAGCACCTCGAAGTCGTGTCCGAGCAGCAGGACATGGAGGAGGACACGGTCCAGGCCCGCCGCCCCGCTCTCCACCTCGCACCACCTGTCCGCCCGCTCGCGCACGACGGCCGTCGACGCCGGGACCTGCCCGTGCACCGTCTCCGCCGACGCGCGCACCAGGAAGCGCGCCTGGTGCGGGTAGACGCGGCTCGCCACCCCCTCCCGCACGTACGCCGCCGCGTCCGGCACCGCGCGCGGACGGAACCGCCAGGTCCGGGCCGACACACCGGTCATCCGGTCGACGCGGAAGGTGCGCCAGTCGTCGCGGTCGAGGTCGTACGCCAGCAGGTACCAGCGCCGCTCCGACGCGACCAGCCGGTAGGGCTCCACCCGCCGCCACTCCGAGACCCCGGGCCGGTCCGAGACCCCGGGCCGGTCTGAGACACCCGTCCGGTCCTGGTCCCCGGGCCGGTCCGGCACTCCGGCTCGGTCCGGCATTCCGGCCCTGCCCGGTGCTCCGGCTTGGTCCGGCATTCCGGTCCGGTCAGGTGCTCCCGGCTTGTCCCGTGCCACCTTCCCGGTCTGTGCCACCTTCCCGGTCTGTGCCTCCTCGCCGGTCCGTGCCTCCGGCCCGGTCCGTGCCCCCGGCCCGGTCCGTGCGGTCCGGTCGCTCGCCCCTACGGGCCCGGCCTCGTCCCCTACGGCTCCGGCGCCGGTCCTTACGGGGTAGGCGAAGGTCGCCTCCACCTCGTCGCGGCACGCCCCGGCCAGGGTCACCAGGGTTTCCGGGGCGATCGGGGTGCGGCCGGTGCCGAAGAACTCCACCGCGCCGGACAGGGCCCGTACCTCGTGCCGCAGCCGGGCCGGAAGCACCCGGTCCAGCTTGGTCACCGCCCGCAGCGCCGCCTCGCCGTTCCCGGCGGCGGTACCCGCGAGGAGGGCCACGGTGGTGGCGATCGCCTCCTCGTCGTCGAGGAGCAGCGGCGGCAGGTCCTGCCCCGGGGCCAGCCGGTAGCCGCCGCCGACGCCCTGACCCGAGTGCACCGGGTACCCGAGGGTCCTGAGCCGTTCGACATCGCGCCGGACCGTGCGGGGCGTCACCCCGAGCCGGTCGGCGAGTTCGGGGCCCGACCACGTCCGGCGCCCCTGGAACAGCCCGAGGAGGGTGAGCACCCGTTCGGTCGTGCCCCGTCCGCCGTCGCCCGTTCCGCCCATGGGCGCACTCTGCCAGAGACGCGGGAAGGCGGACCGTTTCTGTCCGCCTTCCCTGTCAGGGTGAGGTCAGGGACACGGGCCGACCCCCTCAGGGGCCGCCCGCCGCCCCTCCCCGTACCCGCCCGCCCTGAACGGAGCCCCCCGATGAGCCGCGCTTTCCAGGTCACCTTCGACGCCCACGACCCCCGGGCACTGTCCTCCTTCTGGCGTGACGCGCTCGGTTACGCACACCCCGGACCGCCCGGGGTGGACCTGCCCGAGGGCGCCGACCCGCTGGCCGCCTGGGACGACTTCCTCGCCCGGATCGGCGTCCCGGAGGACCAGCGCAACACCCGGTCCGCCATCGAGGACCCGGACGGGCACGGCCCCCGGGTGTTCTTCCAGCAGGTTCCGGAGGACAAGGTCGCCAAGAACCGCGTCCACCTCGACGTCCGCGCGGCCCCCGGGCTCACCGGGGAGGAGCGGATGGCCGCCCTGGAGACCGAGTCCGAGAGGCTCGTCGCGCTGGGCGCCACCCGGGTGCGCCGCTTCGATCCCGCGCCCCCGATGAGTGCCGGATTTCTGGTGATGGCCGACCCCGAGGGCAACGAGTTCTGCCTCGACTGAGGTCGCTTCGGAGCCTCCGTACCGCTCAGGACTTCCTGTCCCTCAAGGGGCCGCCGTCCCTTACGGGGTGCCCTGCCCCTTACGGGGTCCCGCAGCCCCTACGGGCTCCCCGTCCCCTACGGGTCCCAGCAACCCCTACGGCTCTCCGCACGCCCCTACGGGCTTCCCTCAGGCCAGGACCTCGACCGTCCACCGGGCGTCGCGGTCGTCCGTGCGGACGAAGATCCGCTTGGGCAGCGCGGTCCGGTCCTCGAACAGGTCGCGGCCGAGGGCCAGACCGTTCTGGTCGATCGTGTACGTCCCGTCCCGCAGACCGTCCAGCGAGGTGATCGTGGTGGCGCCGCCCTCGGCGTCCACCCGCTGGATGCGCCAGACCGAGGCGGGGGAGTCGTCGGGACGGACGGCGACGGGCGCGCGTTCGGTGCCCTCCGCGACGACGGTGCCCTCCGTGCCCTTCGCGGTGAGGCGGAAACCGCCGTCCTCCGCGGTGACCAGCCACTCCACCGCACGGGACGGATCGTCGGGGCAGGCGATGAGGGCCTCGCCGTCCACCCCGACCGGGGCGCCCTTCGCGTACAGCTTGACGATCTTGCCGGGCTTCGGCATCTCTCCTCCTGGGATCCACGGGGCCGATACCCGCACCCTGCCCGCAAGGGCCCGCTGAAGGGCTGGTGAACACACAGGTCATAGGCTGTGTGGCGCTGAGAAGTCGCCGGAGAGGGGACGGCGCCACGCGCCGTGCGGCAGCACCGGGAAGGGGGGATGCCGCCCCCGTACCCCCGTATCCCCCGCACCCCCTTACCCTCCCCCGCACCCCCGGGAGCCGGTGAACGCTGTTGGAGGCGGGCCGGGTTCGTCCTCCTCGCCCGGCTCTCCGTCACCCGGTCGATGCCCGTACCGCCGCCGGTGTCGGTCATCCGGGGCAGCCCGCCGGGCCCCCTCGGCGCGTGTCGCGCGTCCGGGGTCCGGGGCGGTGTACGGCTGGGGCATGACCATCTCCGTGGACCGGCTCAGCGATCCCGCCGTACGCGCCTTCGTCACGGCCCTCAACGCCAACGGCCGCGCGGCCTTCCGGAGCGCCCTGGCGCCCGGCGCGACCATGTCCGACGACGGGTCCGAGCGGGACCTGGCGGAGTGGACGGAGCGGGAGGTGTTCTCCTCGGGCGGGCACATGGAGATCGAGTCCGAGGCGGACGGCGGCCTGGAACTCGTCGCCCTCTACCGCAACGACACCTGGGGCGAGATGCGGACCAACTGGCGCTTCACCGTCACCGACGGCGCCGTCGCCCGCTTCGAGACGGGCCAGGCCTGACGACGGACCGGGACTCGGCGACGGACCGGGACCCGACGGCCGGGAGCGGTGCCCCGGGGGAGCGGAGGGCCGGGCGCGCCAGACCCCGGATGCCGTACCCGAGCCCCCGGCCCGGTGCGAGGACCCGAAGCGCCCGCCCCGGTGTGGGCCCCACCCCGACGACCCCGCCCCGGTATGGGTCCCCACCCCGACAACCCCGGTCCACCCCTCCAGCCCTGTCCACCCGTCCCCCCCGGCTACCCCTCCGCGAGCATCGGGTCGTACGTCGTCGTCCGGCGGCGCGCGGACATGAAGGACAGGAAGTCGCGGACGAAGGCGGCGCGGGTGTACGTGCCCCCGGCGGCGGAGTCGTCGCGGTGGAACGCGGTACGGAACAGCGCCCGGTACTCGTCCGCGTCGATGGTCCCGTCGCCGTTCGCGTCGGTCACGTCGAAGAGGACCTCGGCGACCCGGACGAGCGCGGGCCCCGCGAGCGACGGCACGGCCACGGCGTACTCCCCGGCGCTGATCCGCCCGTCACCGTCCGTGTCGAGGGCCGTCTGGAGTTCGCGCCACCAGTCGGCGAAGGCCTGGTAGAGCCGGGTCTCCCCGGGCTCGTCCAGATCGAGCCGGGTGGCCAGTTCACGGGCCATCGCGGCGAGATCGGGCCAGTCGAGGTACCCGTCGCCCGTCTGGTCGAGGACCTCCCGGAAGAACTCCTCCGCCGAACGCCGTACCCCTTCCTCCGTCCGCGCGGGCCCGCCCGCCGCCGGGCCCGGCCCCGGCTCCCCGCCCGCCGGGGCGAAGGGGGCGGCGAGCCGGAGCAGGGCACCGGCCCGCTTCACCCGCTCGTGCAGACCGGTGACGGCACGGACCCGGGGGTCGTTGCTCTCCGGCGACAGCGAGAGCAGTTCGATGACCGCCTCGGCGCGCAGCCAGCCGTCCGGCAGGAAGCGGGCGAGCCCGGCGGCGACGTAGGCGCCCTGCATCAGGGTCCGCGCGCCGGGCGTCTCCGGCAGCCCGGCGCGCCGCCGGTACGGCTCCGGCAGGGAGGCGACGGTGAGCGTGCCGATGACCGGCCCGACGAGCGCCCGGCCCGCCGCCCAGAGCGTCGGCAGCCCGCTGAGCAGCGCCGGTGCGGGCAGATGGTCGAAGAGCCGGTACAGGATGACGCGGGCCGCCTCGGTGTCCTCCAGGACCTCCTCCACGGTCCGGTCGAAGTACGGCCAGAAGTCGTGGAGTTCCTCCGGCAGGTGCCCGGCGCCGTCGCCCATCGCTGAGTGGAAGGCCAGGAACTCGGCGTACAGGCGCTCCATGGTCTCCTGCCCCATCGGCTGGCCGCTCATCCGGAACATGGTGACGGCGCTCTCGAACAGCGTCGCCGTCACCCACGCCCGCGCGCCCGGGTCCATGGCGTCGTACGGGCGGCCCAGGGCGTCGCTCCCGGCCATCCGGGCGTGCAGCCGGTTGAGCCGCGCGGCCTCCCGCCGCCGCACCTCCTCCTCGGCGCCGAACATCCGCCTCATGCTCAGGAAGGTGTTCCGCAGACGGCGCCAAGGGTGGGCCACGAAGGTCGAGTTGTCGGTCAGGGCCGCGCCGATCTGCGGGTGGGCCGCCTCCAGGACGGTCGCGCGGATCATCGCCAGCGCCCACCGGGGATCGTCGAACATCACATCGAACTGCGAGCCCGGCCCGAACAGGGGCGGCCCGTCCGCGTGGGCTTCTGTACGGGTCGGCGTCACTCGGTCTCCGTTCGTCGGGACGGGACGCCGCCGAAGCGGCGGTCCCGTCGCCCGTAGGTGTGCAGGCATTCGGCGAAGTGCGTCGCGCGGAAGTCCGGCCACAGCACCTGTGGGAAGAGCCATTCCGCGTAGGCGACCTGCCAGAGCATGAAGTTCGAGATGCGCTGTTCGCCGGAGGTGCGGATCACCAGGTCCACGTCCGGGGTGTCGGGGAACGGCAGATGGGCCGCGAAGAGGTCCTCGGTCAGGGCGTCGGCCGCCGTCCCGCTGCGGATCAGCGAGCGGGCCGCCTCGACGATGTCCCGCCGTCCGCCGTGGTCGAAGGCGACGGTCAGCGTCATGCCCCGGTTGGCCCCGGTCAGCGTCTCCAAGTCATGGAAGTCGCGCGCCAGTTCACGCGGGACGCGGGGGTCCGTCACTCCGAGGAACCGGCATCGGACACCGCGCGCGAGCAGCAGCGGCGCGTGTCTGCGGACCGCCCGCCGCACCAGGCGCATCAGTTGGTCCACCTCGTCGTCGGGGCGGGTCCAGTTCTCGGTGGAGAAGGCGAACAGGCTCAGCCACTCGACACCGGCGGACCTGGCCGCCTCGACGACGTCGATGACCGTGGTCTCGGCCGCCCGGTGGCCCTCGGTGCGGGGCAGCGAACGGCGGGCCGCCCAGCGCCCGTTGCCGTCCATCACACATGCCACGTGCCGGGGTACGGCGCGCGGCCCCCGGCCGTCCGCCCGCCCCGCCGCGCCGGCGCGTCCGTACGCGCCGCCGTGTTCCGTCATGACCGCCCCCGCCCCTCCCGCGCCCCCACCCGTACGGGATTGTGGCAGCGCGGGACGGGTGCGGGGGCGCGGGACGACGGGCTTCACCCTTGGCGCGTACGTCCGGTCGGGGATCCGCGTGGTGAGGTCTCAGAGTCCGAGCATGGACTTGTCGAGGACTCCGCCCAGCGCGCCGTAGGCGGCGCAGCGGACCGAGTGCCCCGCCCTGCGGCGGAGCCCGAACCCGACGAGGAACGGCGTCGCGAGGAGTCCGGTGAGGACCATCCCCACGCGGACGCCGTAGCCGACGTACGCCAGGCACACGGCGGCGGTCCAGAGGAGCGTCGGCAGGAGCGAGCCGCGCAGGACCGTCCGGAAACCGACCCGTTCCGGTCCGGGCGGCAGCACGCGGCGGTTCCACACCTCGATGTGATTCCTGGTCACGCAGTGTTCGGGTCGCATGGAGCCATCCCACCACCGGCGACTCGGCGCCCGCGCGGCGCCCCGGGGCGTGGGGCGGGCGACCGGGGGCGTACGGGCCCGGAGTCCTGGGGCCTGGGGGCCCTGGGGGGCCTGCGGTCGGGCCCGCCCGGTCTCGTCGGGGCGGCCGGTGTGGGCCGGTGTGGCTGGTCCGTCCGTTCTCGCCGGTACGACTGGCCGGCCTGGCCCGGCGATGGAACCGGTCCGGCCCGGGTCCCGGTCCGGGCCCGGCTGGCGGGGCGAGACCCGAGAGGCTCGTCATGCCCTTGCCCGACGGCCATCCGCCCCGGCGGTCTCCCGGACCCGTCCCGGTCGTGCGCTAGCCGCGTCCGATGTAGGGCATTCCCGTCGCCATCACCGTCGCGAACTGCACGTTCGCCTCCAGTGGCAGTGCCGCCATGTGTACCACCGTCGCCGCCACGTCCGCCGCGTCCATCACGGGCTCCGGCGCCAGCCGCCCGTCGGCCTGGAGGATGCCGGTCCGCATACGGGCCGTCATCTCCGTCGCCGCGTTCCCGATGTCCAGTTGGCCGCAGGCGATCCGGTACGGGCGCCCGTCGAGGGACAGGGACTTCGTGAGGCCCGTCATCGCGTGCTTCGTCGCCGTGTACGCGATCGAGTGCGGGCGCGGCGCATGGGCCGAGACCGAGCCGTTGTTGATGATCCGGCCGCCCTGCGGGTCCTGCTCCTTCATGATCCGGAAGGCGGCCTGGGCGCAGAGGAACGCGCCCGTCAGGTTGACGTCCACGACCGTCCGCCAGGTGTCCGGGTCGAGGTCCTCGACCGGGACGCCGCCGCCCGCGAACGTACCGGCGTTGTTGAAGAGCAGATCCACGCGCGCGTACCGGCCCCGTACCGCCGTGAACAGGTCCGCGACCCGTTCCGGGGAGGTCACGTCCGTCGGTACGACCAGGAAGTCACCGTCCGGGGCGGCTGCGGCCGTCTCCTCCAGGGCCTCCGCCCGGCGTCCCGCGAGGGCCACCGACCACCCGGCCGAGGCCAGGGCGAGCGCCACGCTCCGGCCGATCCCCGACCCGGCTCCCGTCACCACTGCGATGCTCATGGCCGGGCAGCGTACGCGAGACGCGCGCCGAGTGGAATCACCATTCCGTCAGGCGGATGTTCACCCCCGACGGTGAGCGAACCCCTCGATGGGGCGTGAGGGGCGCGGAGGCGCGGGGCGCGGGGAGCGTGCGGGACACGCGGGCTGTGCCGTGTCCCTTACGGGTCCCCGGTCCCTTACGGGTCCAAGGGGCGGCCGGTCCCTTACGGGTCCCCGGTGTCCACCAAGGGGCGGCCGGTCCCTCAGGGGCCCGCGGCCCCTCACTGGTCATGGCCCCCCGCGTACACCGGCCAGCCCTTCCTGAGCCGCCGTCCCCTCACGGGCTCCCGCTCCCTCACGGGCTCCCGCCCCTAAAGCCCTCTCGCGTCCTCCTGCGGATAGCGGACGCCGATGCGGGTGCGGATCGCGTCGAGGGTTCGCATCACCGCGAGGGAGCCGTCGAGCGGGACGAGCGGGGACTCCGTCTCGCCCGCGCGCAGACAGCGCATCACCTCGGCCGCCTCGTGCCGCAGGGAGTGCGGGTCGTCGCCCGACACGAACTCCTCCGGTTCGTGGCCGTGCCTGCGCAGGGTGAAGCGCTCCGGGTAGAAGAAGCCGCGCGGGACGTCGATCCGGCCCAGCGAGCCCGTCACCGACGCCGTCTGCGGGGTGTCCGCCACGATCGAGCAGGACAGCAGCGCGGAGGCGCCGGTGTCCGCCCAGCCGAGGAGCACGCCCGTGTTCAGATCGACGCCCTCGGGGGAGAGCAGCGCGTGGGCGTGGACCGTGTCCGGCTCGCCCAGGAGCAGGTGCGCGAACGACACCGGGTACACCCCGAGGTCCAGCAGCGCCCCGCCGCCCACGGCCGGGTCCCGCAGCCGGTGGTCCGGCGCGAACGGGCCCGCGAGCCCGAAGTCCGCCTGCACCGTCCTGACCTCGCCGATCGCCCCGTCACGGACCAGTTCCGCGAGGCGGCGGACCAGTGGGCTGCAGTACATCCACATGGCCTCCATCAGGAAGACGCCCCGCTCGCGGGCGAGCGCGACGAGCTCCGCCGCCTCGCGGGCGTCGAGGGTGAGGGCCTTCTCGCACAGGACCGCCCGGCCCGCCGCGAGGGCGCGGCCCGCGGCCTCCCGGTGCGCGTGATGGGGGGTGGCCACGTAGACCACGTCCACGTCGTCGTCGGCGAAGAGCCCTTCCCAGTCGCCGTACGCCCGGGGGATGCCGAACCGGTCGGCGAAGGACTTCGCCGAGGCCTCGGTACGGGACGCCACGGCGACGACCTCCGCGCCGTCGAGCGCCAGCAGCTCGGAGGTGAACCGTTCCGCTATGCCGCCCGTCGCCAGGATTCCCCAGCGCACTGTCTTCCCCATGCTCCCCACCCGTCCCGCAGAGTTCCCGACCATGCCGGTCGAGCTGAGAGCATAGGCAAGGATTCAACGAATGGGAGCTGTCGATGCCGGAGAGCGGTAAGAACACGACGCCGGGACACATAGCCACCGCCGCCCCGGCCCCCGGAAGCCCCGGCGGCGAGGCGGCCGAAGCGCCCGGGACCACCGCGACCAGCGGGACGGCCGGGACCACCGCGACAGCCGGGACCACCGCGACAGCCGGTACCAGTGGGACAGCCACGGCCACCGCGACGGCCACCGCGACCACCGGGGGCCCCGCCCCGACCCTCCCCGCCCCCGCCGCCGCCCGCCGGACCGGCCTCCTCGTCACCCTCGTCCTGGGCGGGCTCACCGCCCTCCCGCCGCTCTCCATGGACATGTACCTCCCGGCGCTCCCGGAGGTCACCGGCGCGCTGGGCGCCCCCGCCGCCACCGTGCAGCTCACCCTCACCGCCTGCCTCGCGGGCATGGCCCTCGGACAGCTCGTCGTCGGCCCCATGAGCGACAAGTGGGGGCGCCGCCGCCCGCTGCTCATCGGCATGGTCGTGTACGTCCTCGCCACCGCCGTCTGCGCCCTCGCGCCCACCGCCGAACTCCTCATCGGCTTCCGGCTGCTCCAGGGCCTCGCGGGCGCCGCGGGCATCGTCATCGCCCGAGCGGTCGTCCGCGACCTCTACGACGGCGTGGAGATGGCCCGCTTCTTCTCCACCCTGATGCTGATCTCCGGGGTCGCCCCGATCATCGCGCCGCTCATCGGCGGCCAGATCCTGCGGATCACCGACTGGCGGGGCGTCTTCCACGTCCTCACCGTGATCGGCGTGCTCCTCACCTTCGTCGTCTGGCGCTTCCTCGACGAGACGCTGCCGCCGGAGCGCAGGCACGAGGGCGGGGTCGGCGGGGCCCTGCGCACCATGAAGGGCCTCCTCGCCGACCGGGTCTTCACCGGTTACATGCTGACCGGCGGGTTCGCCTTCGCGGCGCTCTTCGCGTACATCTCGGCCTCGCCGTTCGTCGTCCAGGAGATCTACGGTGCCTCGCCGCAGACCTTCAGCCTCCTCTTCGGCCTCAACTCCATCGGGCTCGTCGCCGTCGGCCAGGTCAACGGCAAGCTGCTCGTCGGCCGGGTCAGCCTCGACAAGGCCCTCGGCTGGGGCCTCGGCATCATCCTGCTCGCCGGAATCGCGCTGCTCCTGATGACCAGCGGGGTCTTCGGCGAGGTCGGACTCGTACCGGTGGCCGCCGGACTCTTCGTCCTGATGTCCGCGATGGGCCTCGCCATGCCGAACACCAACGCCCAGGCCCTGATGCGCACCCCGCACGCCGCCGGGTCCGCTTCCGCCCTGCTCGGCACCACGTCCTTCCTCGTCGGCGCGGTGGCCTCCCCGCTGGTCGGCATCGCGGGCGAGCACACCGCCGTCCCGATGGCCGTCGTCCAGCTGAGCTGCGGCGTCCTCGCCCTCGCCTGCTTCCTGGGCCTGTGCCGCCCGTGGCGGACGGCCCGCGCGAAGACCGCGACGGTGGCGTAGGCCCCCGGACGGGGGGCGGCCTCCCGCGGTTCGCACGCCTGGCCGCTCCCGTCCCACGGGGGCGGCCTCCCGGCCCTCCCGCCCAAGCCCCTACGCGGAGCCCGCCCCGCCCCTACGCGGAGCCCGTCCCGCCCGTGCGACGCGCCCGTGCCGGTGGCCCCGCCTAGACTGTCTCGGTGAACGTCTCCGCCCCCTCCGCCGACTCCCTGCGCGCCGCCCTCGCCGGGCTCCTCGACGGGCTGCCGCCCCGCCAGGCGGCCCAGGCCGTCGAGCGGCTGATCGCCAACTACCGGGGCACCACCCCGACGGACGCCCCCGTGCTGCGCGACCGCTCCGACGTCGCCGCCTACGCCGCGTACCGGATGCCGGCGACCTTCGAGGCGGTACGCGGCGCCCTCGGCGCCCTGCGCGGTGCCGCGCCCGACTGGGAACCCCGTACCCACACCGACGTCGGCGGCGGCACCGGCGCGGCGAGCTGGGCCGTCGCCGAGGCGTGGGGGGAGCGCCCGCCGCGCACCACCGTCCTCGACTGGGCCGAACCCGCCCTGGCGCTCGGCCGTGAACTCGCGGCCGGGGCCCTGGACGCCGAGTGGCGCACCGCCCGGATCGGCGGCGAGCTGCGCCTGGCGGACACGGACCTCGTCACCGTCTCGTACGTCCTCAAGGAACTCACCCCCGCCGACCGGACGGCGCTGGTGACCGAGGCGGCGCGGGCGGCCCGGACCGTGGTGGTCGTCGAGCCCGGCACCCCCGACGGGTACGAGCGGATCATCGCGGCCCGCACCCTCCTCGTCGACGCCGGGTTCACCGTCGCCGCGCCCTGCCCGCACAGCGGGGCCTGCCCGATCGAGCCCGGCACGGACTGGTGCCACTTCGCGGCCCGGGTCAGCCGGTCCTCGCTGCACCGGAAGGTGAAGGGCGGCTCGCTGCCGTACGAGGACGAGAAGTACGCGTACGTGGCGGCGACCCGGTTCCCGGTGGCGCCCGCCGCCTCCCGCCTCATCCGCAGGCCGCAGACCCGCAAGGGCCTGGTCCTGTTCGAAGTGTGCGGCCCGGACGGACTCGCCCGCGAGACGGTGACCAAGCGCCACGGCCCGCTCTACAAGCGGGCCAGGGACGCCGAGTGGGGCGACGCGTGGCCGCCGGAGGACACGGACTGAACCCGCCGCCGCCCGGGCCACCGCCGGAACTCACTTCCCGGCGGTGAGTTCCAGGCAGGCGGGGAGGGCGCGGAAGGCGCGTCCGACGTCCCGCAGCAGGGCCCGTCGGCCGCCCCGGCCGCCGGTGCCGACCCAGTCGCGGGCGGCGATGTCCCAGCCGGTGGCCGCGAGTTCCGCGAGGACCCGGGGCCTGGGGTCGTCCGGCGGCAGCCCGAGGGCGGCGGTCAGCAGGTCCCCGGTCCGCCGGGTGCCCCCGGCCCGGTGGAGCGCCAGGGGGGCGAGCAGCGCGGGTTCCCGGAGGGCGAGCCGCCGGGTGGCCGCGTACCGTCCGGCCCACTCCGGGCCGAGCGCGGTGACCGCCGCGCACAGGGTCTCCCGGAGTTCCCCGAGGACCGGGCCGGACAGGGCGCGGCGGCCGAGGGCGGCGACGAAGGCCGACCACAGCTCGGCCTCGGCCTCGGTCGCGGCGGCCTCCTTCGAGGGGAAGGTGCGGAAGAAGGTGCTCTTCGAGACCTCCACGGCGTCCACCAGATCGTCCACCGTCGTCGCGTCGAGTCCGCGCTCGGCGAAGAGGCGCAGCGCGGCGTCGGCGAGGGCCCGGCGGGTGCGGAGCTTCTTCCGCTCCCGGAGCGGCAGCGGTCGGGCGTCGGCGGGGACGGGGGGAACCATGGCCGCACCCTATCCGCGACGAACGCCCCTTCCACCCCCCTGACCTGGGAGATCGCCCGCGCGGGGAGGGGGCGGGTCCGCCCGTCCCCGCGCGGGCGGATGTCCTACGGGCGCAGCTCCTGGGTGCAGCACTTCACGCTGCCGCCGCCCTTGAGGAGTTCGCCGAGGTCCATCCCCAGGGGGGTGAAGCCGCGTCGGCGCAGCGGCTCGAAGAGGCCCACGGCCGCCTGCGGCAGCAGCACGTGGCGGCCGTCGCTCACCGCGTTGAGCCCGAGGGCCGCCGCGTCCTGCGCCGACGCGATCAGCGCGTCCGGGAAGAGCCGGGCGAGCACCGCGCGGCTGCCGGGCGAGAAGGCGTCCGGGTAGTACATGACCTCGTCCGCCGCGTCGTCCAGGACACACAGCGCGGTGTCCAGGTGGTAGTAGCGCGGGTCCACGAGGTCCAGTCCGACGACCGGGCGGCCGAAGAACTCCTGCGCCTCGCCCTGGGCGAGCGGACTGGAGCGGAAGCCGCGCCCGGCCAGGATCCAGGAGGCGGTGACGGCGAAGTCGCCCTCGCCCTCGTTGACGTGCTCCGGGACCCGTACGGCGTCGTCGGCCCAGCCGTTCCCGTGGAACCACGCCAGGTGCCGGGCGGCCTCCGCCTCCCGCTCCGGGTGGGCGAACCGCGCGCCGAGCACCCGGCCCCCGACGACGGTGGCGCCGTTGGCGGCGAAGACCATGTCCGGCAGTGCGGGGTCGGGCGCGAGCAGCTCGACGGTGTGGCCGAGCGTCCGGTAGCGGTCGCGCAGGTCCTCCCACTGGGCGAGGGCGAGCGGCAGGTCGACCGGTTTCGTGGGGTCCATCCACGGGTTGATGGAGTACGTCACCGCGAAGTGCGTGGGTGGGCACATCAGGTAACGGCGGGGCGAGGACGCGCGCGGGGTGGTGCGCAAGGAGGGCTCCTCACGGACGTGCGGACGGTGGGGCCGGTGGGCGGAGGTTCCGCCGGATCGGTGGACCCCATGGTCCGCCTCCGGAGCCGCGCGCGCTGTGGACCGTTCGGGTGGTTCACTCCCCACCCGCGCCGGTACGGGACCGGGCCCCTCACCCCGTACGGGACCGGGCCGTCCGCGCCGGTACGGGGCCGAGTCCCCTGACCTGTATGGGGGTCGAGCCCCTTGACCTGTACGGGGCCGAGCCCCCCCGGTCGGCAAGGGACCGGCTCCGCCCGTACGGCGACGGCCCACCGCCCGTGAGGCGGGTCACCCCACCCGTACGGCATCGGCCCCCACCGGTACGGCATCGGCACCCCACCCGTACGGGTTCGCCCTCCCCGTACGGGGTTCCCCCGCCCCTACGGGTTCCCCGCCCACCCAGGCCCATCCAGGCGAGACGGCGCGTCTCGTTCGCTGGTAGATTGGCTTCATGTCCGACACCAAGGCCCCCGACGCCTCACGCCGCAGCGAGCGTTCCCGGCGTGCCATCTTCGACGCCGCCCTCGCGCTCGTCTCCGAGAGCGGCTACGCCAAGACCACCGTCGAGGGCATCGCCGCCCGCGCGGGCGTCGGCAAGCAGACCATCTACCGCTGGTGGCCCTCCAAGGCGGCCGTGCTCCTCGACGCCTTCCTCGACCTCCAGGACCGGGCGGCCGAGGCCCACGGGGACGCCGGGAGCGGCATCCCCGACACCGGGGACCTCGCCGCCGATCTCCGGTACGTCCTGCGCGCCACCGTCGACGAGCTGAACGACCCCGCCGTCGACGGCCCCACCCGTGCCCTCGCGGCCGAAGGGGTCGTCGACCCCGAGCTGGGCGCCCGCCTCACCGAAGCCCTGCTCGAACCCCAGCTCCAGCACTACGTCCGCCGTCTGGAGACCGCCCGGGCCGCCGGTGAGATCGACCCGGACGTGGACCCGCGCACCGCCCTCGAACTCCTCGTCGGCCCGCTCCACCACCGGTGGCTGCACCGCACCCTGCCGCTGACCCACGCCTACGCCGACTCCCTCGTGGACCTCGCCCTGCGCGGCCTCGCGCCCAGGCCCTGACGCGTCTCGCGGTACCCCGGTTCCGCACTCCGGTCACCCGGGGCGCAGGATGGTGGGACCATGGGCAGAGCCGAACGGGCGAGCATGAGGTGTGAGGGGATAGATGGGCGACGGCATCGGCCGCTACCGCGGCACGGAGAGCAGACTCGCGCAGTGGCTGCGCAGGCGCCCCGGACGCACCCCGGCCGACGACGGGAACGACCGCGAGAAGCTGCTCCTGGCCGTCGCCGCCGCGGGAATGCCGCTGGCCCCCGCCGCGTACCCGGTCGGCTACAGCTGTTCCTGTGAGCGGATCGGCTGTCCCACCCCCGCCCGGCACCCCGTCTCCTTCGCCTGGCAGACGCAGTCGACCACCGACCGCGCCCAGATCGAGCGCTGGGCGCGCAACGAGCCCGAGGCGAACTTCATCACCGCCACCGGCATGGTCCACGACGTCCTCGACGTGCCCCTCGCCGCGGGCCGCGCCGCCCTGGAACGACTGCTCGCCGAGGGCGTCGAGGTCGGCCCGGTCGCCGAGTCCGCCGACCCCGACACCGTCGGCGGCCGGATGCTCTTCTTCACCGCGACCCGGGGCACCCCCGAGGACGAGGACGAGTGGTGGCCGTGCGAGCTGGACTGCCACCCGGAGACCATGGACGAGCATCCGGGGCTCCGCTGGCACTGCCGGGGCAGCTATGTGCTCCTGCCCCCGGCCCGTCTCCCCGGTGACGAGAGCGCCCACCCGGTCGTCGCCTGGCTCCGGGGCCCCGAGCACCCGCTGCCCGACCCGCTGAACCTCCTGGAGACCCTCCAGGACGTGTGCGCCCGCCATGTCGCCGAGCGCGAGGCGGACGGCGACGGCGAGCACCCCGACCACGAGATCGCCTGGCCGCTGACCCGCTGACCCGCTGACCCGCTGACCCGCCGACCCCCTGACCTCTGCCGGGCCCGCCGACCCTCGCCGGGCCCGCCCGGCGCGCACGGTCCGGCCGGTGAACGGCGGCCGTCGCTACGAGCCCTGCGCCCCCACCACGCCCTGGAGCCGGGCCAGGACCGTGACCCCGTCGTGTTCCCGGCCCGTGCCGCCCGCCGGACGCACCAGGGCCACCTGGTCGGAGACCCACTCCTTGGTGACGGTGTTCCTGACCTGGCCGGTCAGCAGCGCCTTGACGTCGGGATCGACCTTCGGCCGGTAGCCCGCCGCCGCCGTCTGCCGCTCGAAGGACCGGGTGGAGAAGAAGACGAACGCGCCGCCGTCCTTCGTCCGCAGCCCGAACGGGGTGAAGTCGCCCCGGTCCGTGACCCGGTCCAGATACTGGGTGGCGAGCCCCGGCCGCCGGGCCGCGCTCTGCCGCCGCTCCCGCAGCAGGGACGTGTGGGGCCCGGCGGCGAACGGCCCGGGACCGCCCTTCTGGAGGGCCGCGACGTACTCCTCGCCGAGCTTCCCCGGCGCGACCGCCAGACCGTCGGCGTCCGCCGCGACCGGCACCGCGAACCCGCCCTCCTCGGCGAACGCGGGCACCTGGGACGGCCCGAGGATCACCAGATGCCCGGCCTCCCACGGCTGCCGGGGCCCGTTGCGCAGGAAGAGCAGCAGCCAGCGCTGGTCGCCCGCGCCCCGGTCGACGTCCGTGTTGGGATCGGTGTCCGCGACGAACCAGCGCGGCCAGCCCGCCTTGCGGGGCAGGACGAACCGCGCGTCCGTCAGTTCCAGGGGCCGGTGGCCCGTGTTCCCGCCCGGCTGGGTGACCGCCCGCGCGCGCAGCCCCGCCTGGTTGATCTCCCCCAGCGGACCGGTGACCCGGTTCGCGGACAGGGCGGGGTCGTTGGCCCTGTCGGCCCGGTTGTAGGCCGTGGTGAAGTCGGCGAGGGCCCGCGCCGCCTCGGCCTCCGTCGCCGGGGGCAGCAGCGCCAGCTCACCGTGGACGGTGACGCAGCCGCCCGCCGTCAGAGCCAGGACGACGGCCGTGGCCGCCGCGCCCAGGAGCCGTGTGTGCCGTCGCGCCGACGACCGCTCACGCGCTCGTTCCGGCGTTCGCCCCAGCCTCAGCCGTCTCATCGGTCGCCTTCTGCTTCTTCACCCGCGCGGACGGACCCGACCCTATCGGGGCGAGGAACAGCGCGAGCGTCGGGACCAGATACAGCGCCCACACCGTGACCTGGAGGACCGTCGGGTCCGGCTGGAAGTTGAACACGCCCTTGAGGAGCGTGCCGTACCAGCTGTCCGGCGGGATCGTCGCCGAGATGTCGAAGGCCTTGTCCGCGAGCCCGCCGAGGAAGCGCGCCTCCTGGAGGTCGTGGACGCCGTACGCGAGGACGCCCGCCGCCACCACGACCAGCATCCCGCCGGTCCAGGTGAAGAACTTCGCCAGGTTGATGCGCAGCGCGCCCCGGTAGAACAGCCAGCCGAGCAGCACCGCCGTGAGCAGGCCCAGGAGCACCCCGGCCAGCGGCGCGTACGTCCCGTCGGAGGAGGCCCGTACCGACGCCCACACGAAGAGCGCCGTCTCCAGGCCCTCGCGGCCCACCGCGAGGAAGGCGGTGGCGACCAGCGCGCCCGTGCCCATCTGCAGGGCCGCGTCCAGCCTCCCGTGCAGCTCCGACTTCAGGTGCCGGGCCGTGCGCCGCATCCAGAAGACCATCCAGGTCACCAGGATCACGGCGACGATCGACAGCGAACCGCCGAGCAGTTCCTGCGCCTCGAACGTCAGCTCCTGGGAGCCGAATTCGAGACCCGCGCCGAAGGCCAGGGCGACGGCGACGGCCACCCCGATGCCGATCCAGATCGGCTTCAGGGCGTCCCGGCGGCCGGTCTTCACCAGATAGGCGATGAGGATGCAGACGACCAGGCTGGCTTCGAGGCCCTCGCGCAGGCCGATCAGATAATTACCGAACACGTCGGTGCTCCTTCTCCGTCAGCTCCGTCAGGAGAACAGCGCCCGGCCCCACCAGTCGTCCTTGTCCCGGACGCCCGGCGGGACCGCGAACAGCGCCGAACCCACGTGCTGGATGTATTCGTTGAGGGCGTCCGCGCGGGCCAGCGAGGTCTGCACGGGGATGAAACCGGTCCGCACGTCCTTCTGGTACGCCAGGAAGAACAGGCCCGCGTCCAGGCGCCCGAGACCGTCCGTGCCGTCCGTGAAGGAGTAGCCCCGGCGCAGGATCGTCGCCCCGGCGTTGGTGTCGGGGTGCGCCAGCCGGACGTGCGAGTCCGGCTTCAGCGCCTTCAGGAACGGCTCGTCGTGCTCCTTGGACTTGCCCACGGCCGCGCCCTCCTTCTTGTCGCGGCCGAAGACGTCCTCCTGCTCGACGAGCGAGGTGCGGTCCCAGGTCTCGATGTGCATCCGGATGCGGCGGGCGACCAGGTACGAGCCGCCGTCCAGCCAGGCGGCGGCGCCCCGGGCGCCCTCGCCGGAGACCCAGACGTGCTCGTCGAGCCGTTCCGTCTCGGTGCCCGCGATGTTGCGGGTGCCGTCCTTGAAGCCGAAGAGGTTGCGGGGGGTCTGGGCGTCCGGGGTCGTCGAGGACGTCTTGCCGAAGCCGAGCTGCGACCAGCGCACGGCGACCTTGCCGAAGCCGATCCTGGCCAGGTTGCGGATGGCGTGCACGGCGACCTGCGGGTCGTCCGCACAGGCCTGGACGCAGAGGTCGCCGCCGCTGCGGGCCGGGTCGAGGTTGTCGCCGGGGAACCGAGGCAGCTCCACCAGGGCGCCGGGACGGCGGTCCTCCAGACCGAAGCGCCCGTCGAAGAGCGAGGGCCCGAAGCCGAGGGTCAGGGTGAGCCGGGACGGCTTGAGGCCGAGGGCCTCGCCGGTGTCGTCCGGGGGAGCCTCCGGCAGCCCGCCGTACGCCCCCTCGCCGACCTCGGCACCGGCCGTCATCCGCTCGGCGGCCCTGGTCCAGTCCTTGAGGAGCCGGACGAGTTCCGCGCGGTCCTTCGTCGTCACGTCGAAGGAGGCGAAGTGCAGCCGGTCCTGGACGGCGGTGGCGATGCCCGCCTGGTGCGCCCCGTGGAACGGCACGGCCGCGCCGCTGTCGGCCACCGGCACCGGGGTCTCCCCCCGGTGGACCAGGGCGGCGGCGCCCCCGGCGACGGCGGCGCCGAGCGCGAGCCCGGCACCGCCCCAGCCGATGACACTGCGGCGGGAGGGCGCGGGAGCCCCGGCCGCCTCCGGCGCGTCCGCCATGCTTGTTTCGTCTGCCATATCCGCCATGTCCGGTTTTCCGTTCCCTCCGACCCGGCGACTACTTGACGACGGCGGCGGCGAGCTTGGAGAGCGGCTCGGCGAGGGCGTTGACGCCGTCGGACAGCTCCTTGCGCTCGGCCTTGCCGACCTTGTCGTACGAGGTGAAGTCGTAACCGCTCTTGTCGGCGCGGTACTTGTCGAGGAGCGTGTTCAGCGCGGCGAACTGCTTGTCGAGTTCCGCGACGAGCCCCGGGTCGTTCTTCTGCGCGACCGGCTTGAGCAGGTCGAAGGACTTCTGCGCGCCCTCGACGTTCGCCTTGAAGTCGACGAGGTCGGTGTGCGAGTAGCGCTCCTCCTCGCCGGTGACCTTGCCGCTGGCGACCTCGTCCAGGAGTTCCTTGGCGCCGTTGGCCATGGAGGTCGGGGTGATCTCGGCCTTGCCGACCCGCTTCACCCAGTCCGCGAGGTCCTTGTCGAGGGTGTCGGCGAGGGCCTTCTCTGCGGCGCCGATCTTCTTGTCGTGCCAGAGCGCCTTCTCCAGGCGGTGCCAGCCGGTCCAGTCCTTCGCCGGGTCCTGGCCCTCCTCCAGACCGTCCTCGCGGACGTCGACCTTGGGGTCGATGTCGCCGAAGGACTCCGCGACCGGCTCGGTGCGCTCCCAGCCGATGCGGGACTCCGCGTAGGCCTTCTTCGCGGCCTCGACGTCACCGGCGCGGACGGCGTCGGTGAAGACCTTCGCCTTGGGGAGGGTCGCCTCGGCCTGGGCCCGCACGTACTGGCGGTAGGCGGCGACGGCCGCGTCCATCTCGGGCGAGCGCTTGGTGCCCATGACGCCGCCGCCGGTGGCCCTGACCTGCTGGCGGATGCCGTCGCCCTTCATGCCGGGCTTGCAGGCGATCTCGTAGTCGCCTGCCTTGATCTCCGCGGTGAGGCTGGCCTTGGTGCCGGGGCCTATGTTCTCGCGCTCGGTGACGATCCGGTCGTCCGGGTAGAGGACGTAGACCTCGGTGATCTTGGAGCCCCGGTTCTCGACGGCGAGCTTGACGTGCCCGGCCGGGAACTCCTTCTTCGAGACCTCGCAGGAGTCGTCCTTGGCGACGACGGTGATCGTGCCGTCGCCCGCCTCCGTGCCGCTCTTCTGCGCGCAGCCCGTGACGGCGGCCAGAGCCGCCGCGGTCGCGGCGGCGGTGACGACGGAGAGACGGACGGCTCGCATGGGGACTCCAGGAACGCGGGACGGCTGAGGCGGACCTAACTTAACCGAGGCTTACCTGAGCCATACCCGCCCGTCCAGTGATTCACCTCTCAGCTCCGACAGACCGGACACGAGGGGATAACGGAGGTTCCACGGGGTCTTCATGGCAGGGTCAAGAGACGGTCAAGGGTAGGGGAATTGCCGGATATTGGGCGGATTTCGATTACTCGGAAGTACGTTTCGGTACGACGAGCGGAACGCCGGTCCCCGGGTGCGGGAACACCTCCACCGGCTGCCGGTACACCCGGCTCAGCAGCTCCGCGTCGAGCACCTCCGACGGAGGCCCCTCGGCCGTGATCCGGCCGCCGTGCAGCACCCCGATCCGGTCCGCGTGCGCCGCCGCGAGCCCGAGGTCGTGCAGCACGACCACCACCGCGTCCCCGGCCGCCGCCCGCTCCCGGCAGACCCGCAGGACCAGTTCCTGGTGCCGCAGGTCCAGGGCCGCCGTCGGCTCGTCGAGCAGCAGCAGACCGGTCCGCTGGGCGAGCACCCGGGCCAGCGCGACCCGGGCCCGCTCGCCGCCGGACAGCCCGGAGAAGGGGCGCCCGGCGAACTCCGCGACCTCGGTGGCCGCCATCGCCGAGGCGACGGCCGCCTCGTCCTCGTCCTCCCGCTCGGTGCCCGCCCAGGGCGCCCGGCCCATCCGTACGACCTCGCCGACCGGGAACGGGAAGGCGAGCGCCGCGGACTGCGGCAGCACCGAGCGCCGCAGGGCCAGTTCGGCGGGAGACCAGCCGCCCGCGGGGCGGCCCCCGATCCGCACCTCCCCGGCGGTGGGGGCGATGTCTGCGGCCAGCGCGCCGAGCAGGGTCGACTTCCCGGCCCCGTTCGGGCCCACCAGGGCCAGCACCTCCCCGGCCCGCACTCGGACGCCGACCCCGTCGAGCACCGCCCGCCGCCCGAGCGAGACCTGCAGGCCGACCGCTTCGGCGACCACCTCGCCGGGAGCGGCGGGGGAGGGCAGCGCACGCGGTCGCCGCTCGGGGAGCAGGGCGCGCAGCCGTACGGCCGCCAGGGAGGCCACGGACGCCTTGGACGCCTCGGCGGTCTTGGACACCTGGGGGGTCGTGGGTGCCGTGGGCGCCACGGCCGTCACGGATGCCCCGGGGGCTTCGGCCGTCGCGGTCGCCTCGGCCGTCCCGGTCGTCCTGGACGCTGCGGATGTCATGCCCAACCACCTTGCCTGCGACGGGTCCTGCGCAGCAGCCAGAAGAAGAACGGGCTGCCGATGAGGGCGGTGAGGACGCCCAGGGGGAGTTCGGCCGGGGCCGCGACCGTACGGGCCGCTAGGTCACCGGCGGTGAGGACGACCGCCCCGCCGAGCGCGCTGCCCGGCACCAGGAAGCGGTGCCCGGGGCCGTTCGCCATCCGCAGCAGGTGCGGGACGAGCAGCCCGACGAAGGTGATGATCCCGGCCACCGCGACCGCCGCCGCCGTGAGCAGCGCCACCACCAGGATCAGCGCGATCCGCAGCCGCTCCACGTCCACGCCCAGGTGCCGGGCGGGCCGTTCGCCGAGGGCGAGCAGGTCGAGCCTGCGGGCGTGGAAGGGGGCGACGGCCAGGCCGAGGAGGGCGCACGGCAGTACGGCGAGGACCTTGGGCCAGGTGGCCTGCGCGAGCGAACCGAGCTGCCAGAAGGTGATCTGGGTGACCTGCGCGTTGTCGGCGAAGAAGATGAAGAGGCCGATGAGGGCGCCCGCGAAGGCGTTGACCGCGATGCCGGTGAGGATCAGCGTCACCACTTCCGTACGGCCGCCGGAACGGGAGAGCGCGTACACCAGGAGCACGGTCGCGAGCCCGGCGACGAAGGCGCAGAAGGACACCGTCCAGTTGCCGAGGAAGCCGAGTCCCAGCGAGATGGCGCCGACCGCGCCGACCGCCGCGCCCGCCGAGATGCCGATGACGCCGGGCTCGGCCAGCGGATTGCCGAACACGCCCTGCATGAGGGCGCCCGCGCAGCCGAGCGAGGCGCCGACGAGGACGGCGAGGACGACCCGGGGGAGCCGGATGTTCCACAGGACGCTCTCGGCGGTCCGGTCGAGCGCCCGCCCGCCGAGTCCGATCCGGTGCTGGACGGAGGAGAGGACGTCGCCGAGCGGGATCTCGTACGCCCCGATCCCGGCGGAGAGCAGGGCGAGCAGCAGCAGGGCGCCGAGCAGACCGACGGTGAGGAGGGGCGCGGTGCGGCGGGCGGCGCGGCTCCCGGCGACGGGGTCCGTGGCCTTCGCCGTGGCCGGTACGGGGCCGGGGTCGGGGGCGTGGGTCTTCGCCGTGGCCGGGCCGGGGTTGGTGGTCTTCGCCATGGCCGGGCCGGGGTCGGCGGTCTTCGCCGTGGCGGGTGCGGGGCCGGTGGTCTTCGTCGTGGCCGGGGACGTCCCCGGCACGGCCGCCGTACCGGGTTCCGGCGGGGTCTCCTGGAGCGCGGTCACTCGGACTCCCCGTACAACTGGGCGACCAGGGACTTCAGGACCCGGTCCGTGCGCGGGCCGTAGTTGAGGAGGACGCCGTCGTCGACGCTGACGACCCGGCGGTCCGCCCCGGCGGGGGTCTCGGCGATGCCGGGGATCTTCACCAGGCCGTCGATCCCGCCGACGGAGCCGAGGCCCTTGCTCATGACGAGGATCGCGTCGGGCGCGGCCTTCGCCAGGGCTTCGCTGGTGATGGCGGTGAAGTCCTTGGTGAGACCGGACTCCTTGCCCGCGTCGACCGCCCCGGCGGCCTCCAGGAGGGAGCTCGCGCCGGACTCGGCCCCGCCGAGGAGGTAGACGGCGGCCGAGCCCCGCAGGTACAGGAAAGCCACCCGGGGGTGCTCGGCGCGGGCCGGGATCCCCTTCCGCACGGCGTCGATCCGCTCCTGGGTGCGCTTCTTGAGCGTCTCGCCGGAGCCGGGCACGCCGAGGGCGGCGGCGACCGCGCCGATCCGGGTGCCGACGTCCGCCAGCCCCTCGGCGGGGGCCACGACGACGAGCGGGACGCCCGCGTCCCGGATCTGGGCGATGGCCTCGGCCGGTCCCGTGGTGCCCTCGGCGATGACCAGGGTGGGCCGCAGCGAGAGCACGCTCTCGGCGGAGACGTCATGGGCCCGGGTCACCACCGGGAGCCCGTCGGCCTGTTCGAAGGTCGCGGTGACGTCCTTGGCGACGACCTGCCCGCCGAGGCCGAGGGTGAAGACGATCTCGCTGAGGGAGCCGCTGAGCGGGACGACCCGCTCGGCGGACGTGACGGTGACCCGGCGGCCGTCGGCGGAAGGGACGGTGACGGGGAGTCGGGGCGCGGCCGGGTCGGCGATCGGCTCGACCCGGTCAGGACCGGTGGAAGCCGGACCGGACGCACTTGCTCCGGTTCCGTTTCCCGCTCCGTCCGGGCCTGCTTGGCCGCTCCCTCCGCCACAGCCTGTTGCCGCGAGGGCAAGCGCGAGCACTGTTGTCAGTGCTCCCGCGAGGCGAGTTCTGCGCACCGGACACCGTCCTGTCTTCGTTCCGCTTCGTAGGGCCATGAGGTCGGTCGCCCCCGAGGGCTCCCTCCTGGACCGGATGTAGCTTAGGTTAGCCTTACCTCAGTTCCTAGTCCTCGGAGGGGTTCCATGCCGCTGCCCAGACCTGCCCGCGCGCTCGCCGTGACCCTGTTCGCGGCGCTGCTCGCCGCCCTCCTTCCCGCGGGTGCCGCCCACGCGGAGAGCCGTACGGTGCAGGGCGGACGGCTCGACTGGGGCATCAAGTCCTCCTTCCAGAGCTATGTCACCGGCCCCGTCGCCCAGGGCAGTTGGGGCCTCACCGGCGGAGCCGCCACGGTCGGCGGCAGCCAGTTCCGCTTCCACTCGGCCCAGGGCTCGTACGACCCCGCCACCGGCGCCTTCGAAGCCGCCTTCTCCGGCGGCGTCCGCTTCACCGGCCACCGCAAGCCCGACGGCGGCAACGAGCTGGACCTCAGCATCAGCCGCCCCCGGATCGTCGTCAGGGACGGCCGGGGCACCCTCTACGCGGACATGGTCAGCAAGGCCAAGGGCAGCGGCCGGACGACCGGTTCGGCCCAGGTCCCGCTCGCCACCCTCGCCGTCGGCGGCATCGACATGCGCGGCGGCGGCAGCCCCGTCTCCCTCACCGGGGTGCCCGCCACCCTCACCGCGCAGGGCGCCACCGCCTTCGCCGGGTACTACCCGGCGGGCACCCGGCTCGACCCGGTCAGCCTCACCGTCGACGTCAGGACCCCGAGGGCCACGGCCCCCACCACGGCGCCGACCACCGCCCCGCCCGCCCCGACCGGTTCCACGAGCCCCTCGGCCACCACGGCCCCCACCACCGGGAGCCTGCGCGCCGCCGCCGTGGACTGGGGTGTCCGCCGCACCTTCCGCGAGTACGTCACCGGCGCCGTCTCCCAGGGCCGCTGGACCCTCGCGGACGGCGCCCAGGACGGCGGCGCGCTCTTCCGCTTCCCCTCGGGCAAGGGCGCGTACGACCCCGGGAAGGGCACCCTCGACGCCGCCTTCGCGGGCAGCGTCCGCTTCACCGGTGCCCACCTCGACCTCACCCTCGGCAAGGTCACCGTGAAGGTCACCGGCGGCACCGGCACCCTCAGCGCCGACGTCACCAGCGCGGGGAGGACCGACCGGGCCGTCCCCCTCGTCACCTTCGCCGCCCGGAACCTCACCCCCGAGAACGGCCTCGCCGTCGTCACCGAGGCCCCCGCCACCCTCACCGAGGGCGGCGCCAAGGCCTTCGGCGGGATGTACAGGGCCGGGACCGCGATGGACCCGGTGTCGCTCGCCGTCACCGTCGACGCCCGCGCCGCCCTGCCCGCGCTCCCCGACCTCGGCAGCGACGCCACCCGGTCCGCCGCCCCGTCCGCCCCCGCGACCCCGGCGCCCCCGTCCGCCACGGCGGCTCCGGCGCCCGTCGCCGCCGAGGCCTCCGCACCGTCCCTCGGCCTGTACCTCGGGATCGGCGCGGGCGTCCTGCTCGTCGCCGCGCTCGGCGTCCTCGTCGCCGTACGCCGCCGTCGTACCGGCGGCGACGGCCCCACGGCCTGAGCCCCCCCCGAACCTCCCCTCCCGCGCACCCCCTTCGCACCCCGCGTCCCCCACTAGGAGAAACCCGTCATGGCCCTCCCCTTGCGCCGATCCGTCACCCTGGCCGCCGCCGTCGCCACGGCCGCCGCCCTGGGCGCGGGCGCCGTCGCCCTCGCCCTGCCCGCCGCGGCCGAGGGCGCGCCGCCGATGACGCTGGTCGACGGCACGCTCGACTGGGGCGTCAAGCAGTCGTTCCGCTCGTACCTCGCCCAGCCGTTCGCCCACGGCAGGACCACGGTCGGGGACGGTGCCCGTCAGGCCGGCGGCAACGGCGTCTTCACCTTCGTCGACGGCACCGGCACGTACGACACGGGCACCCACGGCACCGCCAACTCCTTCAAGGGCACGGTCCGCTTCGAGGCCCACCAGGGCGCCCTCGACATCCGCGTCTCGGACGTCAGGCTGAAGACGAAGGGCTCGGCCGCGCCGACCGGCGAGATCGTCGCCGACGTCGTCACCAAGGAGAAGGACGGCTCCTTCACCACCCACGACGACATCGACTTCGCGGCCCTCGACATGAGCCAGGTCAGGCCGGGCCGGGGCGCGGACGGCACCATGGTCTTCAAGGACATACCGGCGAAGCTGACGAAGGACGGCGCGGCGGCGTTCGCGGGCTTCTACAAGGAGGGTGACGCGCTGGACGCGGCGACCCTCACGGTGAAGGTCGGCGGTCGCCCGACGACCCCGCCGACGACCCCTCCGCCGACGACGGAGCCGCCGACCACCCCGCCGACCACGCCTCCCACCACCCCGCCGACGACCCCTCCGCCGACGACGGAGCCGCCGACCACCCCGCCGACCACGCCTCCCACCACCCCGCCGACGACGCCTCCGACCACGGAGCCGCCGACCACACCCCCCACCACTCCTCCGACGACGCCCCCGCCGACCACGGAGCCCCCCACCACACCGCCGACCACACCGCCCACCACGCCCCCGACCACGCCCCCGCCGACGACGGAGCCGCCCACCACGCCTCCGCCGACCACCCCTCCGCCCACCACGGCCCCTCCGACCACCGCCCCGCCGACCACCCGGCCCCCCGGCGCGGCGGTCAACGGCAAGCTGACCTGGGGCGTGAAGGAGAGCTGGCAGCGGTACGTCGGCCAGACCTGCGGCGGCAAGATCACCGCGGCCGACGGCGCTGAGCGGAACGGCGCCGCCTACGACTTCGGCTTCCTCAAGGCCGACCTCGACTCCGACGCCCGCAAGCTCGACGCCTCCTTCTCCGGCAAGGTCTCCTTCGTCTGCGACGGGCACGGCATCGACTGGACCGTCGGCGGCCTCAAGGTGAAGGCGTCCGGCACCACCGGCACCCTCCTCGCCGACGTCACCAGCGCACAGGGCACCCAGAAGGGCGTGGCCCTCGCCTCCCTCGACCTCTCGAAGGCCGACTGGGCCGCGGACAAGGGCGTCGTGACCCTCGCCCGCATCCCGGCGACGCTGACCGAGGCGGGCTCGGCGACCTTCACCGCCCCGGGCGGCCAGGGCGGCTACCCGGCCGGCACCGAGCTGGACCCGCTGACCGTCAGCGTCGCGCTCGACGACGACGCGAGCCTGCCCCCGGGCACCGGCGGCACGGACGGCTCCGGCGGCACCGGCGGTGACGGCACCTCCGGCGGCGACGGCTCCGCCACCACGGGCGGCGGGAGCTTCGGCGGCGGAACCGTCGGCGGCGCGGGCGCGGGCGCGGTCGGCGGCGGCAGCGTGGGCGGCTCCTCCCCGATGGGCGGCTCCGGCTCCCTCGCCGCCACCGGCTCGGACACCCCGGCCACCCTTCTCGTCGCCGCCTCCGCCCTGACCGTGGCGGCGGGCGCGGGCGTCGTCGTCGCCGTGCGCCGCCGCGCGCAGGGCTCCTGAACCACCACCCCGCCACGACAGGGCCGCACCCGTTCTCCGGGTGCGGCCCTGCCGCCTTCTCCTGGATGCTTCAATTCCGCCATGAACACGACCGCGTACGGCACCGCCACCGACATCGACGTCCTCCGGGTCTTCTGCGCGGGTGACGGCCGGTACGGCAACGCGCTCGGAGTCGTACGGGACGCCCGCGCCCACCCCGACGAGACCTCGCGGCAGGCGCTCGCCAGGGAACTCGGCTTCAGCGAGACGGTGTTCGTGGACGACCCGGAGCGCGGGATCGTCGACATCTACACCCCGGGACTGCGGCTGCCGTTCGCGGGACACCCGCTCGTCGGCACCGCCTGGCTGCTCGACCTGGAGGTCGTCCAGCCGCCCGCGGGCGAGGTGTGGGTGCGCGGCGACGGCGAGTTCACCTGGATCGAGGCGCGCGCCGAGTGGGCGCCGCCGAGGACCCTGCGCCAGTACGGCTCCGCCGCCGAGGTCGAGGCCCTCGCCGTGCCCGCGCCGGGGGAGTGGATCTACGCCTGGGCCTGGGAGGAGGAGGCGGCGGGCCGGATCAGGGCGCGGGCCTTCCCCGGGCGCGGCGACGGCATCGACGAGGACGAGGCGACCGGCGCGGCGGCGCTGCTGCTCACGGCGGAGCTGGGCCGGGCCCTGAACATCACGCAGGGCCGGGGTTCGCAGTTGCTCACTGCCCCCGGCCCTGACGGAATCGTGGAACTCGGCGGACGGGTCCGCCTGGAGGGAACGCTCACGCGCTGAGCGGGAACTCACCGCCGAGCTGCCCGAAGAGGGCGCTGTTGAAGTCGAAGGCGCGCTTGCACTCGTCGACGATCCGCTGCTTCTCCAGGTCGTCGGCGTCCACCCCGTCGAGCAGGTCCCGGTAGGCGCGCTTGAACGCGGCGGGGTTGGCGATGCCCTCGAAGACGTAGAAGCGGACGCCGTCGCCCTTGCGGTCGAAGCCCCAGGTGCGCTCCGCCTTGTCGCGGATGATCTGGCCGCCCGACAGGTCGCCGAGGTAGCGGGTGTAGTGGTGGGCGACGTATCCGGCGGGCCAGTCGCGGGCGCACTCGGCGATCCGCTCGGCGTAGGCGACGGTGGCGGGCAGCGGGGAGACCCCGGCGCGCCAGTCGGGGCCCCGCAGATGGGCGAGGTCCCGCTCCAGGGCCTCGGTGCGGAACAGCTCGGGCTGGACGAAGGGCCCGGCGACCGGGTCCGTGCGCAGGGCCTCCGCGCCCTCCTCCAGGGCGCGGTACACGAACCACAGCTGCTCGGTGTAGCGGGCGTAGGCGTCGACGGCGAGCCGCCCGCCGAGCAGGTCACCCATGAAGGACGACGTCTCCGCCTCGGTGTGCTGCGCGTGGGAAGCCGTGCGGATGAGCGTCGAGAAAGGGGTGTCCAAGACATGCCTCCGGGACCGATGGGACGGGAACCAGTGACGATCCTGCCAAGTTAGGCTTGCCTAAGTCAACTGGTTCCCGACGTCCTGTCGGTAAAAGAGGTACCCCGTGCGGAGGTCAGGGCAACGTCAGGATCTCGGCCCCGTCGTCGGTCACCACGAGCGTGTGCTCGAACTGGGCGGTCCGCTTCCGGTCCTTGGTCACCACGGTCCAGCCGTCGTCCCACAGGTCGTAGTCGTGGGTGCCCAGCGTCAGCATCGGCTCGATCGTGAAGGTCATGCCCTTCTTGATCTCGGTGGTGTGGTGGGGCGAGTCGTAGTGCGGCACGATCAGGCCGGAGTGGAACGACGAGTTGATGCCGTGCCCGGTGAAGTCCCGCACGACGCCGTAGCCGAAGCGCTTGGCGTACGACTCGATGACCCGGCCGATGATGTTGATCTGACGGCCCGGCCGCACTGCCTTGATCGCCCGGTTCAGGGACTCCCTGGTCCGCTCCACGAGCAGCCGCGACTCCTCGTCGACGTCGCCGCAGAGGTAGGTGGCGTTGTTGTCGCCGTGGACCCCGTGGATGTACGCGGTGACGTCCAGGTTCACGATGTCGCCGTCCCGCAGGACGGTCGAGTCGGGGATGCCGTGACAGATGACCTCGTTGACCGAGGAGCACAGCGACTTCGGGAACCCGCGGTAACCCAGCGTGGACGGATAGGCACCGTGGTCGCACATGAACTCGTGCGCGACCCGGTCGAGCTCGTCGGTGGTGACCCCCGGAGCGATGTGCTTGGCGGCCTCCTCCATCGCCTGGGCGGCGATGCGGCCGGCGATCCGCATCCGCTCGACGGTGTCGGAGTCCTGCACCTCGGGCCCGGTGTACGGGGTCGGGGCGGGCTTCCCGACGTACTCGGGGCGGCGGATGGAGCCCGGGACGGAACGATGGGGGGAGAGTTCCCCCGGTACGAGAAGCGACTGGCCAGACATGTCAGCGAGTCTAACGACCGGGTCTGGGGCAGCATGGTCCCGAAGGAAGGAGCCGACGACGATGGCCCTGTTCAAGAAGCGCACCGTGGGCAAACCGGGCGAATGGTACTACTGCCTGGAGCACAAGAAGGTCGAAGAGGGCCCCGAGTGCCCGGCGAAGAACCGCTTCGGCCCCTACACCACCCGCGAGGAGGCCGCCCACGCCATGGAGACCGCCCGCGAGCGGAACCTGGAGTGGGAGACCGACCCCCGCTGGCACGACAAGAACCGCACGGAGGGGGACCCGGACTAGCGTGCGGGGGAAGGGCGCCGGGGCGGTCCGGTCGGTCCAGCCGGTCCGGGTGGTCCGGTCAGTCCGAGTGGGTCGGTTCCGGTCGGGCGGGGCGGTCAGACGGGGTCCGGCGCTCCCCGGTGTTCCGGTGTCTCCCGGCGGTCCGTCCCCCGGGCCGCCTCCTGCTGGGCGCGGCGGCGCAGCGAGTCCTCGTCGGTGGCCGAGTCGTAGGTGAGGAGCTTCGGCAGCGCCAGGCAGAGCAGGCCCACCGAGGCCACACAGGCCACGCCGCCCGCCCAGACCGCCGTCCGGGTGCCGGTCCAGCCCGCCATCGCACCCGCCCTGACCTGGCCGAGCTGCGGACCCACGCTGTACGAGAGCACCTCGATGCCCGCCAGCCTGCCGCGCAGCTCCTCCGGGATCGTCTGGTTCCAGATGGTCGCCCGGCCCAGCCCGCTCAGCATGTCCCCGGCCCCGGCGAACGCCAGACAGACCAGCACCGCCCACACGTTCCCGAACCAGCCCGCCGCCGTGATCGCCAGACCCCATCCGGCGGCCCCGCCGACCACGAGCAGCCCGTGCCGCCGCACCCCCGACGTCCAGCCGCTGGTCAGCCCCAGCACCAGCGAGCCCACCGAACCCGCCGCGTACATCAGCCCCAGCGACCAGTCGGCGTCCAGCTCGTCCGCGAGGAACGGGAAGATCGTGTTCGGGAAGGCGAAGAACATCGCCGCCAGGTCGATCGCGTACGTCCCCAGGAGCACCGGACGCGACCAGGCGTATCGGGCCCCCTCCGCGATGCCCCGCAGCGAGGGCTTCTCCGCGTCGTGCGCCGGAGGGGCCGGGGAGAGCCGGGTGCACAGCACCACCGACACGGCGAAACCGGCGATCGTCACCCCGTACGCGGGCGCGTGACCCGCGTACGCCACGACCAGGCCCGCCAGCGCCGGGCCCGCGATCGAGCCCATCTGCCAGCGCAGCGAGTTCAGCGCCGCCGCCGCCGTCTGGTGCTCGTGCGGCACGATCCGGGCCAGCAGCGAGTCAAGCGCCGGGCGCTGGAGGCCCGCGAGCGCCGAGACGCCCGCCGCGACCACGTACAGCGGCCAGAGCAGCGGATCGGGGAGCATCGCGTTGACCAGCAGGAGCAGGGCGAGCAGCCCGAGGCCCGCCTCCGTCGCCAGGATCACCTTCCGCCGGTCCACCGCGTCGGCGAGCGCCCCGCCGTACAGGCCGAACACCACCAGCGGCACCAGCTCCACCGCGCCCATCGCGCCGACCGCGAGCGGCGAGCCCGTCAGCTCCTTGATCTGGAGCGGCAGGGCGATCATCGCCATGGCGCCGCTGAAGTAGGTGACGAGCCCCTGGACCCACAACAGCCGGAAGTCGGCAGACGCGCGCCAGGGCGCGAGGTCGGGCAGCAGGGCGGAGAGCTTGGCGAGCGCGGGGGACACGAGGGGCCATGCTCCGACCCTCCGCCCCTCCGGGCAACCGATTAAGGGGCCATCCGGGTCGCCCCCCGCCCACCACCTGGGCTCCACCCGCCACCCGTACCTCACCCGTCACCTGGGCTCCACCCACCACCTGGGCCTCAACTGTCACTCGGCCTCTGCCCGTCACCTGGGCCTCAACTATCACCCGGGTCCCACCCGTCATCTGGGCTTCGTCCGTCACTCGGCGCCCGTTCTGTCACCCAGATCCCACCCGTCACCGGGGCCTCGGCTGTCACCCAGGCTCTGCCCGTCACTCGGGCCCCAGCTGTCACCCAGGGGCCCACCTGCCCCCGGCCCCCCTGGTCAACAGACCTCAGCTGTCACCAGAGCCCCACCCGCCCCCTGGCCGCCCCACCCACCTCCTCGGCCCCAGCTGTCCCCCCCGGCCGCCAGCCGTCACGGGCGGTTCAAGGCCCCCGGCCGGTAGCGCCGTCCCCTCACCACCGGTTCGGTGGTGGGGCCGTCAGGCGGTCCGCCAGGTCTGCCAGGCGGTCGCGGAAGCGGCGGGCGCCACGGGGGGACGGCAGACTGTTCTCCCCGGCCGCCGCGCTCACCAGGTGCTGGACCGTGTCCAGGTCCACCTCGGACCCCTCCGTCACCGTCAGCGTCTCGTGCGCGAGACCCCGCACCTCCGGGTCGCCGCCGTCCAGCGAGAGCACCGTCGCCCCCGCCCGCCGCGCGTCGTGCACCCGCTGGAGCAGCCCCTCGTGCGGCCGTTCCGGCGCCACCATCAGCAGCGTCTCCCCGCGCCCCGCCGCCTCCAGCCGCCCCAGCCCGACCGCCAGATGCGCCGGGGCGCCCGCCAGCACCCGGTGCCGCACCAGCGTCGGCGCCAGCTCCGGCTGCCCCGACCAGGCGGCCTCGTCGACCAGGTGCGCCGTCAGGTGCCACGGCTCGTACTCCTCCGTGCCGACCAGCAGCAGCCCGCCCCGGTGCGGGACCACCGACGACCGGAGCGCCCCCGCGAACCGGCGGGCCGCCCCCGGCCACTCCGTCCCGGCGAGCACTTCCCGCAGCAACGCGACCCTCACGGCATCCATGCGCCCGCATTCTGCCCGGCCCCGGAGCCGCCGCGCGGGCGGTCGTACGGGTTCCACCCGTACGGGGCTCCCCGCACCCCGACCGGTCGGTAATGTCGGCCCCATGACTTCCTCCAGCGACCCCACCGCCCCCGCCGCCCCCGCCAAGGCGGCGGCCAAGGACCCCTGGGACCTCCCCGACGTCTCCGGCCTCGTCGTCGGCGTCCTCGGCGGCACCGGCGACCAGGGCCGCGGCCTCGCCTTCCGGCTCGCCAAGGCCGGTCAGCGGGTGATCATCGGCTCCCGCGCCGCCGACCGCGCCCGGGAGGCCGCCGCCGCGCTCGGCCACGGCGTCGAGGGCGCCGACAACGCCGAGTGCGCCCGCCGCAGCGACATCGTGATCGTCGCCGTCCCCTGGGACGGACACGCCAAGACGCTGGAGTCGCTGCGCGAGGAGCTCACCGGCAAGCTCGTCGTCGACTGCGTCAACCCGCTCGGCTTCGACAAGCGGGGCGCCTACGCCCTCAAGCCCGAGGAGGGCTCCGCCGCCGAACAGGCCGCCGCGCTGCTCCCCGGCTCCCGGGTCACCGCCGCCTTCCACCACCTCTCCGCCGTCCTCCTCCAGGACACCTCCCTGGAGGAGATCGACACGGACGTGATGGTCCTCGGCGAGGAGCGCGCGGACGTCGAGATCGTCCAGGCCCTCGCCGGACGGATCGCCGGGATGAGGGGCGTCTTCGCGGGGCGGCTGCGCAACGCCCACCAGGTCGAGTCGCTCGTCGCCAACCTGATCTCGGTGAACCGCCGCTACAAGGCCCACGCCGGGCTCCGCGTCACCGACGTCTGAGCCGGTCCCGGCGGGGCGGGGCGCATGGGGGACACTGGACGGGCACAGCAGCCGTACCCGGACAGGAGCCGACCCCATGCCCCGCCTCGCCCTCTACGCCCTCGTGGTCTGCGCCCTGGCCGTCGCCGCGGCCGTCGTCTCCTTCGTCGAGGGCAGCTTCCTCGGCGTCGTCTGGATCCTGATCGCCGGCCTCTCCTCCAACATGGCCTGGTACTACATCCGCCGCGCGAAGGTGGAGAAGGCCGCAGGCCCCACCGAAGCCTGACCCGCCGACGCCCGGCCCCGGGGGCTCCGCCGCCCCCACCGAAGCCTGACCCGCCGACGCCCGCCCCCGGGACTCCGCCGGATCAGCCCGCCGTCCAGGCGCGGAGGGCCGCGACGTCCGCGAAGGCCGCGACGTTCTTGTCGTGGGGCGTGTCGGTGTACTGGTGGAAGGTCCAGGACGTCTGGACGCGGGGCTGCCCGGCGGGCACGTAGTCCGCGATCCAGAGTCCGTCGCAGGCGTACGACGTGGTGTCCACGTTCAGCCAGAAGTCGCGGTTCGTGTAGAGCACGACCTTGTTGCGCGGCTTGAGCCGCTTCACCTCGCGGAGGAAGGCGTCCTTCTCGGCGCAGCTCGCGCGGGTGCCGTCGCCGGTCGTCTCCCAGTCCACGGCCAGCAGGTCGCCGTCCTTCACGGACGCCTTGGAGACGAAGTACGCGGCCTGTGCGGCGAGGTCGCCGGGCCAGAGGAAGTGGTAGAAGCCGACGACCAGACCGCCGTCGCGGCCCGTCTTCGTCTGGTTGGCGAGCCGGGGGTTGACGTACGTACGGCCCTCCGTCGCCTTGATGAAGACGAAGGAGAGACCGGCGGTGTCGTAGGAGGACTGGAACGCGCTCACGTCGATGCCGTACAGCATGGGATTCCTCGTCGTGCCTGGGCAGGGGGAGGGACTGTCTGCTGGCTACCCCGCCCCGCCGGGGACGATCCCCGGCCCGCGTCTCGAACGTCCGTGCGGGCCCGTCCCCCGTGCGAGGGGCGCCGTACCGCCCCCGGACCCGGGAGGACCCGCCGCCGTCCCGGTCTAGACCCCGCAGAACTCCGGCGCCGACTCCCAGAACCGGAACAGCTGCGAGCCGCAGTACCGGGTGATCTCCGGCACCCCCAGCGACCGCAGCAGCGTGTCCACCACGTCGAAGAAGGCCCCGTTGACCGCCGGGACGAACAGCAGCGCGATCACCACGAAGAAGCCGTACGGGGCGAACGGCTCGACCTGCCGCTTCACCTTGTACGACAGCCAGGGCTCCAGGATCCCGTAGCCGTCCAGGCCCGGCACCGGAAGGAGGTTCAGGATCGCGGCCGTCACCTGGAGGAACGCCAGGAACGCCAGCGCGAACCGGAAGGCGACCGGCACCCCGTCCAGCGCGCCCAGCCAGAACGGGGCCGTGCAGACCACCGCGAACAGCACGTTCGCCAGCGGGCCCGCCGCCGAGATCGCGCTGTGCTTCCAGCGGCCGTGGACCCGGCCCCGCTCGATGAAGACCGCACCGCCCGGCAGACCGATCCCGCCCATGATCACGAACAGCACGGGCAGCACGACACTGAGCACCGCGTGGGTGTACGCCAGCGGGTTCAGCGTCAGGTACCCCTTCGCGCCGACCGTGATGTCCCCGCCGTGCAGGGCCGTACGGGCGTGCGCGTACTCGTGCAGACAGAGCGACACCACCCACGCCGAGGTCACGAAGAGGAAGACCGCGAGGCCGGGCGAGGCGGCGAAGTCCGTCCACACCGCCCACCCCGTGACGGCCATGACGGCGACGATCGCCAGGAAGACGGGACTGATCCGCCGCTCGTGGCGCCGGTTGGTGGCCGTGGTCATCTCGGAAGCTCCAGGGGACGCGGTCGTACGGTGCCTGATGTGCGGGAAACGTACCGGGTCACGGGCCGAGTTCCGGAACCGGGCACCCGCTCACGGACAATGGGCCCGTGCGCTACTCCGTTCTCGGCCCGACCCTCGCCCACGCGCCCGACGGCACCGACGTGCCCGTCGGCGGCCCCCGGGTGCGAGCGCTGCTCACCGTCCTCGCCCTGCGCGCCGGGCGGACCGTCCCCGTGTCCGAGCTCGTCGACGAGATCTGGTACGGCGACGAGCCGCCCGCCGACGCCGTCGCCGCCCTCCAGGCCCTCGTCGGACGGCTCCGCAAGGCCCTCGGCCGCGACCGGATCGTCTCCGACGGCGGCGGCTACCGGCTCGACGCCCGGCCCGAGGACGTCGACGCCCGCCGCTTCGACCACCTCGCCACCGACGGGGTCGGCGCGCTCGGCGCCGGAGACCCCGCGAAGGCCGCCGCCCTCCTCGACGAGGCCCTCGGGCTCTGGCGCGGACCCGCCCTCGCCGACCTGCCGGACCGCGACGCCGAGGCCGCCCGCTGGGAGGCCCGCCGCCTCGACGCCCGCCGCGCCTCCCTCGGCGCCGCCCTCGCCCTCGGCCGGGCCCCCGCCGCCCTCCCCGAACTGACCTCCCTGTGCGCCGCCCACCCCCTGGACGAGACCCTCCAGGCCCTCCGCATCCGCGCCCTGCGGGACACCGGACGCGCCGCCGAGGCCCTCGCCGCCTACGAATCGGTCCGCCGCGCCCTCGCCAACCGGCTCGGCACCGACCCCTCCCCGGCCCTGCGCGCCCTGCACGCCGAACTGCTCACGGCCCCGGAGCGGCCCGCCACCCCCACCGGACCCGCGCCCGCCCGCCCGGACACCGCCCCGCCGGGGCCCGCCGCCCCGCCGCCGGGGAACCTGCGGGCCCGGCTCACCAGCTTCGTCGGACGCGACGAGGAGATCGCCGCCCTCCAGGACGACCTGCGGGCCGCCCGGCTCGTCACCCTGCTGGGCCCCGGCGGCGCGGGCAAGACCCGGCTCTCCCAGGAGGCGGCCGAACGCGGCGCGGGGACCGGCGCCTGGCCGGACGGCGTCTGGGTCGCCGAGCTCGCCGCCGTCACCGACCCGGAGGCCGTCGCCGAGGCCGTCCTCGTCGCCGTCGACGCCCGCGAGACGGTCCTGCGCGGCGCGGGCGCCGAGGAGCTCAGGGCCGGGGACGACCCCGTCGCCCGGCTCGTCGAGCACTGCGCGGGCCGCCGGATGCTCCTCCTCCTCGACAACTGCGAACACCTCGTCGGCGCCGCCGCCGCCCTCGCCGAGACCCTCCTCGCCCACTGCCCCGGCCTGCGCGTCCTCGCCACCAGCCGGGAACCCCTCGGCGTCCCCGGAGAGACCCTCCGGCCGCTCGGCCCGCTGCCCGCAGCCACCGCCCTGCGGCTCCTCGGCGAACGCGGCGCCGCCGCCCGCCCCGGCTTCCGCGTCGAGGACGACCCCGAGGCGGCGGCCGAGATCGTCCGCCGCCTCGACGGGCTCCCGCTCGCCGTCGAACTCGCCGCGGCCCGGCTGCGGCTGCTCACCCCCCGCCAGATCGCCGACCGCCTCGACGACCGCTTCCGGCTCCTCACCTCCGGCTCCCGCACGGTCCTGCCCCGGCAGCAGACCCTGCGCGCGGTCGTCGACTGGTCCTGGGACCTCCTCGACGAGGACGAACGCGCGGTCCTGCGCAGGCTGTCCGTCTTCACCGGCGGCTGCGACCTGGAAGCGGCCGAGGCCGTCTGCGGCGACGACACGGGCACCGACGTCCTGCACGCCCTCGGCTCCCTCGTCGACAAGTCCCTCGTCGTCTCCGCGCCCGACGGCCCCGGGATGCGCCACCGGCTCCTGGAGACCGTCGCCGAGTACGCGCGGGAACGGCTGGCCGAGACCGGGGAACGCGCCGGGGTCGAACGCCGCCACCTCACCCACTACCGGGAACTGGCCCGCCGCACCGACCCCGAACTCCGCGGCGCCGGACAGATGGCCGCCACCGCCCGCTTCGGCACCGAGTACGGCAATCTGCGCACCGCCCTGCGCCGGGCCGTCGACGCCCACGAGGAGGACGAGGCCCTGGTCCTCGTCCACTCCCTGCTCTGGTACTGGCAGATGCGCGACCTGCGCACCGACGCCCTGCACTGGGCGCGGGCCGTCGCCGCCCTCGGACCCGACCCGTTCACCCCGCCCGCCCCGCCCGTCGTCCCGCTCCACGAACCGTGCACGGCCACCCCGCCGCCGCTCTCCACCGAGCAGCGCTGGGAGGCCCGGCGCGGGGTGCGGCTGGTCGAGCTGATCAACATGAACCACGAGACCAGCCGCTGGACCACCCCCGAGGGCACCGCCCGGCTCCGCGAGCTGACCGCGGGCTACGACCCCGGACTGCCCCAGACCTGCCGTCTCCCCGGCTCCTTCGCCTTCTTCGCGGTCCTCCTCATCGGAGAGCCCGGCCGGATGCACGAGCTGCTCGACACCAGCGTCGACGCCTGCCGCGGATACGGCTACGAGTGGGACCTCGCCAACGCCCTCCAACTGCGCGCCAACCTGCTCGCCAACCGGGGCGACCGAGCCGCCGAGGCCATCCGCGACGCCGACGAGAGCCTGGAGATCTTCGTCAGGCTCGGAGACTCCTGGGGCGCGGCCGAAGCACTCTCCTCCCGCGCGGAGGCCAGGGAACGACGGCTCGAATTCGACCTGGCCGCGGCCGACTTCGCCGCCGCCATCGACTACGCGGAACGGATCGGCGCCCAGGCGCAGACGGCCCTCCTGCGCGCCCGGTACGCCGGGACGCTCATCGAGACCGGACGGTTCGCCGAGGGCGAGGTGATCCTGCGCGACATCCTCGACGGCGCCGCGGGCCGTGTCCACGAAGCCCAGCTCGGCACCCGGATGTTCCTCGGGCTCGCACTCGGCCGCAGCGGTCGCACCGCCGAGGCGCGCGAGCACCTCCTCGCGCTGCGCCGGGACTTCGACACCGTCTCCCTCTCCCTCTTCGAGGGCTTCACCCTCGGCTGCCTCGGCTGGCTCGACGCCCTGGACGGCTCGTACGACACCGCGCTCGTCCTCGCCGTCCAGGGGTACGAGCGGTCGCTCGGAACCCTGTCGATGACGGTCGCCCCGCAGATGCCCGCGAACCACCTGGTCGTCGCCGCCTGGGCGCTCGGCGGGCTCGGCGAGCCGTGGGCGCGGACCGGCGCGGTGCTGCTCGGGGCCAGGGGCGGGCTGGTCCCGCCGGGACACCTGCTGCCGCCCGCCGAGGTGGAGAACCTGCGGCAGGCCACCGGAACCGTCCGGTCGGCCCTCGGTGACCAGGAATTCGAGGCGGCACGCGCCGAGGGCGGCGGCCTCTCTCTCGAAGAGGTCGCCGCCCTGCTCGGACGCGCCGCCGACGCGATCAGTGGGCGCGCCGAGTCCTGATCCCCCGCTCACCCCCGTGGCGGACTCAGGTCTTCTTGCGGAACTTGGCCACCGCGAGCGGCGCCGTGATCACCGTGATCGCCAGGGACCAGCCGAGGGTCATCCACACGGAGTGGGCGACCGGGCCGCCGTTGACCAGGTTGCGGGCGGCGTCGGCGAGGTTCGACAGCGGGTTGTACTCGGTGAACGTCTCCAGCCAGTCGGGCATCGAGGTCGGCGGGGCGAAGATCGACGAGCCGAACTGGAGCGGCATCAGGACCAGCATCGCCATGCCCTGGACCGCCTGGGCGGTCTTCACGGTGAGACCCAGCAGGATGAAGATCCACATCAGCGACGCTCCGAAGACCATCGACAGGGCGATGGCGGCGAAGAGGTGCAGGACCGAGGTGTGGATGGTGAGGCCGAGCAGGAAGCCCATGCCGAGCAGGATCGCGGTGGCGATCAGCATCCGGCCGACCTCGACGACGATCTTCGCGATCAGGACGGAGGACCGGGCGATCGGCATCGTCCGGAAGCGGTCCATGACCCCCTTCTTGAAGTCGTCGTTGATGCCGACGCCGACGGCCATCGCGATGTTCATGCCCATCATCGCCATCAGGCCCGGGGTCACGTAGTTGACGTAGGCGTCGTTGTTGCCCTTGCCCGCGATCGCCCCGCCGAAGACGTACACGAACAGCAGGATGAAGATGATCGGCATCAGGACGGCGTCGAACATCGACTCCGGGTCCTGCTTGATCTGGAGCGCGTTGCGCCGGGCCAGGGCGCCGATGTGGCGCAGGTTCCCGCGCAGACCTATCCGGCCCTCCGCGACGGGCGCGCGCCGCGCCGGGGTCCGCGCCGGGGCCGGGGCGCCGACGGGGGACTTGGTGACCGTGGTCGTGCTCATGCGGCGACCTCCTCGTGGATCTCGTCGGAATCGGCGGTCTTCTGGCCGGTGATCGCGAGGAACACCTCGTCCAGGCTGGGCAGATGGGTGCCGATGTGGGCGATGCCGAAACCGCGCGCGCCGAGCAGCGCCACCACGGCCGTCAGCTGCTCGTCGGCGAGGATCGGCACGTACAGGGCGCCCTCGTCGGCGACGATCGTCGAACCGGCGACGCCGTCGAGACCGGTCTCGCGGAGCGCGGCGGCCATCGCGGGCAGCAGGCCCGGGTCCACCGGCCGCACCTTCAGGGTCCGGCCGCCGACCTTGGCCTTCAGCTCGTCCACCCCGCCCCGGGCGATGACCTTGCCCCGGTCGACGACGGTCAGCTCGCTCGCGAGCTGCTCCGCCTCCTCCATGTACTGGGTGGTGAGCAGGACGGTGACGCCCTCGGCGACCATCCGCTGGACCTCGTCCCACACCTCGTTGCGGGTGCGGGGGTCGAGGCCGGTGGTCGGCTCGTCCAGGTAGAGGACGGCCGGGCTGCCGATCATCGAGGCGGCGAGGTCGAGACGGCGCCGCATCCCGCCGGAGTAGTTCATCACGGGCCGCTTGGCGGCCTCGGTGAGGGAGAACCGCTCCAGCATCTCGTCGGCCCGGCGGCGGGCGGCGGGGCGGGAGAGGTCGAGCAGCCGCCCGATCATGTAGAGGTTCTCCCAGCCGGACAGCTTCTCGTCGACCGAGGCGTACTGCCCGGTCAGACCTATCGTGCGGCGCAGCTGGCGGGGGTGCTCCACCACGTCGTACCCGGCGACGACGGCGGTCCCGGCGTCCGGGACGAGGAGGGTGGAGAGGCAGCGGACGAGGGTGGTCTTCCCGGCGCCGTTCGGCCCGAGCACGCCGAGGACGGTGCCCTCCCGGACGTCCAGGTCGACCCCGTCGAGGGCCTTGGTGGCGCCGAAGTGCTTCACGAGGCCCCGGACCTCGATGGCGTTGGTGTCTGATCGCGTCATGTCCCCCATGGAACACGGTGCCACCGACAACGCCCCGACAGACGGCCGACAGCCCCGCCGACACCGTCGTCCGGGGCCGTCGGTGGTCTGTCGGTGGTCTGTCGGCGGGGCTGTCGCGATCAGTGGGAGGAGGTGGTCTTCCAGCCCGAGGACCCGGTGTTCGCGCTGTCGCTCGCGACGCCCTCGCCGAACGAGGTGTGTCCGGCGCCGTCGAGCATCGGGGTGTAGCGGTAGTGCTGGCGCGGGCCGGAGTCCCAGAGGGTGCCGTAGCGGTCCCTTCCCGCTCCGTCCCGTCCCCCGGGGCCGGGACGACGGACGGCCGGGGCCCGCGCGTACGGGCCCCGGCCGTGACCGGCGGCCCGCCGATGGGGGATGTCGGCGGCCCGCCGGGTGGTGCCGCGGTGGTCAGTGGAAGGTGTGCTCCTCGGCGGGGAACGACCCGCCGCCGACGTCCTCGGCGAAGGCGCGGGCGGCGTCGCCGAGCGTCCCGCGGAGGTCGGCGTACTGCTTGGTGAAGCGCGGGACCCTGCCACCGGTGAGCCCGGCCATGTCGGTCCAGACGAGGACCTGGGCGTCGGTGTCGGGGCCCGCGCCGATGCCGACGGTGGGGATGTGCAGCGAGCGGGTGACCTCGGCGGCCAGTCCGGCCGGTACGAGTTCCAGGACGACGGCGAACGCGCCCGCGTCCTGGGCCGCCTTGGCGTCGCGGAGCAGCTGGTGCGCGGCCTCGTCGGAGCGGCCCTGCACCCGGTAGCCCATGGTGTTCACGGACTGCGGGGTGAGGCCCAGGTGGGACATGACCGGGATGCCCGCCTGGACGAGCAGCTCGGTCTGCGGCAGCGAGCGCTCGCCGCCCTCCAGCTTGATCGCGCCGACCCCGGCGTCCTTCACGAGCCGGGTGGCGTTGCGCAGGGCCTGGACGGGCCCCTCCTGGTACGAGCCGAAGGGCAGGTCACCGACGACGAGGGCGCGCCGGGTGCCCCGGACGACGGCGGCGGAGAGCAGGGTCATCTCGTCCATCGTGACGGGCACGGTGGTTTCGTAGCCGAGGTGGCAGTTGCCCATGGAGTCGCCGACGAGGAGGACGGGGATGCCGGCCTCGTCGAAGACGGAGGCGGTCATCGCGTCGTAGGCGGTGAGCATGGGCCACTTCTCGCCGCGGGTCTTGGCGGCGGCGATGTCGTGGACGGTGATGCGGCGCGTGCCCTTGCCGCCGTACAGCGCCCCGCCGCTGTCGGCGGGTGGTTTCTGGGCAGCCTGAAGCGTCATGGCGAACGGCTCCTTGTGTCATCTCGAGGCGCCCTGACGGCGTCCCCGGACCACATCCATGGTGGCACCTCGCCCGGCGGCCGGGGAAGTGGGCCGGAGTGGCGCTGTTCACACCGGCGGGTCGCGGACCGGTCCCGGGGCGGGACGGGAGGGGACGGGAGGGGACGGGAGGGGGCGTACGGCCCCGGCGCCTGTGCCGTACGGCCCCGGCGCCTGTGCCGTACGGCCCCGGCGCCTGTGCCGTACAGCCTCCGCGCCGGTGTCGTACGGCCCCGGGACCGGCCCCGGCACCGGCACAGGCACCGACCCCGGGATCGGCACCGGCACGGACCCCGGCCCCGGCCACAGGCCCCGGCCCCGGCACCGACCCCGGAGTGGGACCGGGACGAGGCGGGGACGGGACCGGGACGGGACCGGATCGGAAGCGGCCGGGGCGGGCGGGGCGCGCGGTGCGTCCAACGTAAAACCTCGGTCAGCTTTTTCGATACGAGACGGTCTCGTATCGAAATGGACCATAAGGTGATGCTCATGTCACAACCGTCCACCGCACCCGCCGCACCGGCGGGGCCGCGGGTCCCCGAGGCCGTCCACCGGCGCCGCTGGGCCGTCCTCGGCGTCCTGATGCTCAGCCTGCTGATCGTCGTCCTCGACAACTCGATCCTCAACGTGGCCGTCAGGACGATCGCCGCGCCCGCGCCCACCGGCATCGGCGCCACCCAGAGCGAGCTGGAGTGGTCGATCAACTCCTACACGCTCGTCTTCGCCGGTCTCCTCTTCACCTCCGGCCTGCTCGGCGACCGCCTCGGCCGCAAGAAGGTCCTGCTCTTCGGCATCACCGTCTTCGGCATCGGCTCCGCCCTCGCCGCCCTCTCCGGCTCCCCGGGCGAGCTGATCGCCTACCGGGCCGTCATGGGCCTCGGCGCCGCCTTCGTGATGCCCGCCACCCTCGCCGTCCTGATGAACGTCTTCGAGCGCGACGAGCAGCCCAAGGCCATCGGCATCTGGGCGGGCAGCGTCGGCCTGGCCATCGCGATCGGCCCGATCACCGGCGGCATCCTGCTCGAACACTTCTGGTGGGGATCGATCTTCCTCATCAACGTGCCCGTCGTGCTCCTCGCCCTCGTCCTGATGGCCTGGCTCGTCCCCGACTCCCGGGACCCGAACCCCGGCAAGGTCGACATACCGGGTGTGCTCCTCTCCGTCGTCGGCCTCGTCCTCCTCGTGTACGGGATCATCCGGGGCGGCGAACTGGCCGACTTCACCGACGTCACCGCCCTCGCCCCGGCCCTCGGCGGCCTCGCGGTCCTCGCCCTCTTCGTCCTCCACGAGCGGCGCAGCGACCACCCCGCCATCGACATGACGTACTTCAGACGGCCCGCGTTCTCCGCCGCCGTCGCCGCCATCGCGCTGGTCTTCTTCGCGCTGATGGGCGTCACGTTCTTCTCCGCCTTCTACCTCCAGAGCGTGCGCGGCTACAGCGCGCTCCAGTCGGGCCTGCTCATCCTGCCGCTGGCCGTCGCGCAGATGGTGTTCGCGCCCCGCGCGCGGCTCGTCGTCGAACGCTTCGGCGCCCGGATCGTGTGCACCGGCGGAATGCTCCTGGTCGCCCTCGGCCTCGCCGCGTTCGCCTTCTTCGACGCCGACACCCCTCTCTGGGTGATGGAGGTCGTCTTCTTCGTCCAGGGCACGGGCATGGCGCACATCATGCCGCCGGTCACGGTGGCGATCATGCAGGCGCTGCCCCGGGAGAAGGCGGGCTCCGGCTCTGCCGTCAACAACACCTTCCGGCAGGTCGGCGGGGCGCTCGGCGTGGCCGTCCTGGGCTCGGTCCTCTCCTCCACCTACCGGGGCGAGATCGAGGGGCACCTCGGCGCCGTACCGGCCGCCCTGCGCGGCACGGCGGGCGAGTCGATCGAGGCCACCCTCGCCGTCGCGCAGAAGCTGGGCCCGGCGGGCCGCGACCTGATCACCCCCGCGTACGACGCCTTCCTGAGCGCCATGCACGTCACGGCCGTCGCCTCCGCCCTGATCGGCCTCGTCGGCGCGGCCGTCGTCGCCGCCTTCCTGCCGGGCCGCGCCCCGGCGACCGCCGCCACCGGACCGGAGGACGGCGCCCCGGGGGCCTCGGTGCCCGCGCCGGGCGCCGGGGCGGGAGAATCGGCCCGACGTCGGTAACCGAACGAGAGGCGGAGCGCACGTGTCGCGGCAGGACGGCGGGACCCCGGAACCCCACGACGCCGGACGACGGTCCGGGGTGCCCGGCGAAAGCCCCGGCCCGGCACCGGCCGGCCCCCCGCCCGCCGCGCCCGCCGCGCCCTGCGACGCCCTCCCCGAGGCGGCCGGTGCCCGACGGGGCAGACCGCGCAGCGAGGGCGTCGAGGCGGCCGTCTTCGACGCGGTCGTCGGGCTCCTCGACGAAGGGCTGCCGCTCGCCGAGCTGTCCGTCGAGCGGATCGCCCGCACCGCCGGGGTCGGCAAGGCCACCCTCTACCGCCGCTGGGCGGGCAAGGAGGAACTCCTCGTCGACCTGCTCCGCTCCATCGAGCCCCCGGACCCGGTGCTGCCCGGCACCTCGGTCCGGGCGGACCTCGTCGCCCTCCTGGAGTCGATGCGCGAACGCGGGGTCGCCAAGCGGAACTCCACCCTGCTCCACAACGTGTTCGCGCAGATGCAGCTCTACCCCAAGCTCTGGGACGCGTACCACCTCACCGTCATCGAGCCCCGCCGCCGCCTCGCCCTGGACGCCGTCCGGCGCGGCGTGGCGGGCGGCGAGATCCGCGCCGACCTCGATCTGGAGTTCGTCAACGACCTCCTCACCGGTCCGCTGCTGCTGCGCACCGTCATACGCCCCGGCGGCTCCCTGGAACCCGGCTTGGCCGAACGGGTCGTCGACACCGTCATGGAAGGACTCCGTCCGCGCGGCTGACCCCGGCGGCACCCCGGCACGGACCCGGACGAATGTGCGCGTTCTGTCACAGCCCCGCTGTTCATGTCACCTGCAGGAACTCGCCACGCGCCCGTGTCGTCCCTGGGGGAGTACGACGGACCCGTCATCGCCTAGTGTCGACACCGGGTCACGGGGCAAGACAGCACGGCGGCAAGGCAGTGAGGACAGTGCGATGGCACGGGTGGACATGACGGAGACCGAGCACGGCGGCACCGGGAACGACCGGCCCGCCTCCCGATTCCGGACCGTCCTCGAACGGCTCCGCGGCAGCCGGGGCATCTGGCGCCGGGGCATCCTGCTCGCCCTCTGCTCGCTGGCCCTCACCCTGCTGATGGTCTTCCACTCCGACATCCCCAACCGGATCGGCAACCTCGGCAGCCTCACCGAGACCTTCCTGCCCTGGCTCGGCCTCTTCGTGCCGCTGCTGCTGCTCCTCGCGCTGGTCCGCCGCTCCGCCACCGCCCTCATCGCCCTGCTCCTCCCGGCCGTGGTGTGGCTGAACCTCTTCGGCGGACTCGCCGCCGACAAGTCCGTCCCCGGCGGTGACCTGACCGTGGCCACCCACAACGTCAACGCGGACAACCCGGACCCCGAGGGCACCGCCCGTCTGCTCGCCGCCTCCGGCGCCGACGTCCTGGCCCTGGAGGAACTGAAGGTCGACATGGTCCCCACGTACCGCCGGGGACTCGCGGAGGCGTACCCGTACCACTCCGTCCAGGGCACCGTCGGCCTCTGGAGCAAGCTGCCGCTGCGCGCCGCGCAGCCCGTCGACATCCGGCTCGGCTGGACCCGCGCCATGCGCGCCACCGTCGTCACCCCCAAGGGCGACATCGCGGTGTACGTCGCCCACCTGCCGTCCGTACGGGTCAAGCTCAACGCGGGCTTCACCGCCAACCAGCGCGACACCAGCGCCAACGCCCTCGGCGAGGCCATCTCCCACGACCCGAACGAGCGGATCGTCCTCCTCGGCGACCTCAACGGCACCATGAACGACCGCGCGCTGAACGCCGTCACCTCCCAGCTCCGCTCCACCCAGGGCGCGGCGGGCGACGGCTTCGGCTTCAGCTGGCCCGCCTCCTCCCCGCTGGCCCGCATCGACCAGATCATGGTCAAGGGCGTCGAGCCGATGTCCTCCTGGGCCCTCCCCGCGACGGAGAGCGACCACCTCCCGATCGCCGCCCGCGTCCGGCTCTGAGACGAAGCCGCCCGCACCGGCCCCCCGCCCGCCCACGCCCCGTCTCCGTCTTCACCTCCGCCCTCACCTCCGTCTTCAAGGGGAAACCCGCCCTTCATCCCCCGGAAGCCACCGGGAGGAGAGCGTCTGAGAGCCTTTGTCCCGACGAAGAGCTGTCTTCAGGAAAGGCTCTCCCCATGCCCCTGGCGCTGCTCGCGCTCGCCGTCTCCGCCTTCGGCATAGGCACCACCGAATTCGTGATGATGGGCCTGCTGCCCCAGGTCGCCGACGACCTCGGCACCTCCGTCCCCACGGCCGGACACCTCGTCTCGGCGTACGCGATCGGGGTCGTCGTCGGTGCCCCGCTGCTCACCGCCCTCGGCTCCCGCGTCCCCCGCAAGCGGATGCTGCTCCTGCTCATGGCCCTCTTCACGGTCGGCAACCTGGCCTCCGCGCTCGCCCCCGACTTCGGCTGGCTCCTCGCGGGCCGGGTCCTCGCCGGACTCCCGCACGGCGCCTTCTTCGGCCTCGGCGCGGTCGTCGCCACCCGTCTGGCCCGCGAGGACCGGCAGGCCCGCGCGGTCGCCACGATGTTCCTCGGCCTCACCGTCGCCAACGTCCTGGGCGTCCCCGCCGCCACCCTGCTCGGCCAGCACCTCGGCTGGCGCGCCACCTTCCTGGTCGTCGCCGTCATCGGCCTGCTCGCCGTCGCCGCGCTCGCCCGTCTCGTCCCGGAGCTCCCCGCCGACGAACACGGGGGACTGGGCCGCGAGGCGCGCGCCCTCGGCCGCCCCCAGGTCCTGCTCGCCCTGCTCACCGCCGTCTTCGGCTTCGCGGGCGTCTTCGCCGTCTACTCCTACCTGGCCTCGATGACCACCGAGGTGATGGGCTTCGGGGACTCCGCCGTCACCCTCGTCCTCGCCCTCTTCGGCCTCGGCATGACCGGCGGGGCGCTCGCCGCCGGACCCCTGACCGACCGGGCCCCGCGCCTCACCCTGTACGGCTCGCTGGCCGCCCTCCTCCTGGCGCTGCTCGCCTTCCGCCTCACCGTCCACGTGCCCTGGCTGGCCCTGGTCACCGTGGTGGTCCTCGGCGCGGTCGGCTTCATGACGACCACCCCGCTCCAGATGCTGGTGATGCGCAAGGCCGAGGACGCCCCGACCCTGGCCTCCGCCTCCAACCACTCCGCCTTCAACCTCGCCAACGCGGGCGGCGCCTGGGCGGGCGGCGCGGCCGTCGCCGCCGGATGGGGCTGGACCTCCCCCGCCCTGGTCGGCGCGGGCCTCACCGCCGTCGGCCTGGTGATCGCCGTCACGGCGGGCCTCCTCGACCGCCGTACGCCGGAGGGGGCCTCCCGCGTCGTGGCGGGAGGCCCCCTCGAAGCGGCCGGACCGGCGGTCAGCCGGCCGGGCTCTCCCGCCAGCGGTTCGTGATCGGCAGCCGCCGGTCCTTGCCGAAGCCCTTCGCGGAGATCTTGGTGCCCGGCGGGTACTGGCGCCGCTTGTACTCCGCCGCGTCCACCATCCGCAGCGTCCGGGTCACCAGCTCCTCGTCGAAACCGGCGGCCACGATCTCGTCCCGCCCCCGGTCCTGGTCCACGTACAGGGCGAGGACCGCGTCCAGGACCGCGTAGTCCGGCAGCGAGTCCGTGTCCAGCTGCCCGGGGCGCAGCTCCGCGCTCGGCGGCTTGGTGAGCGAGTTCTCCGGGATCGGCGGGGTCTGGCCGCGCTCCGCCGCCGCCCGGTTCCGCCAGCGCGCCAGCCGGAACACGTCCGACTTGTAGACGTCCTTGATGGGCCCGAACGCGCCGACGGAGTCGCCGTACAGCGTCGAATAGCCCACCGCCAGCTCGGACTTGTTGCCTGGCGCGAGGACGATGTGGCCCTCCTGGTTGGAGATCGCCATCAGCGTCGTGCCGCGCAGCCGTGACTGGAGGTTCTCCTCCGCGAGCCCGGTCAGCCCCAGCGCCGCCATGTACGCGTCGAACATCGGCTCGATCGACACCGTGCGGTAGTGCAGCCCGGTGCGCCGGGCAAGGTCGGCGGCGTCGTCGCGCGAGTGGGCCGAGGAGTACGCGGAGGGCATCGACACCCCGTGGACGTTCTCCGCGCCGAGCGCGTCACAGGCGACGGCCGCGACCAGCGCCGAGTCGATGCCGCCGGACAGCCCGACCAGCACCGAACGGAAACCGTTCTTCGCGACATAGGCGCGCACCCCGATGACCAGCGCGGAGTACACCTCCTCGGCGTCGTCGAGCCGGTGCGCCAGGCCGCCCGTCAGCTCCGGCTCGTACGGCGCCAGGGGCTCCTCCGAGAGCACCACCCGGTCGATCCGCAGCCCGTCGTCGACCACGCCCTCCGGCGCGTCCGGGTCGGCCGCCGGAAGCTCCAGGTCCAGGATCACGCTGCCCTCCACGAACTGCGGGGCCCGCGCGACCACCTCGCCCGCCGCGTCCACCACGATCGAGTCGCCGTCGAAGACCAGCTCGTCCTGGCCGCCGGTCGTCGCCAGGTACGCGGTCACGCACCCCGCCTCCCGGGCCCGCCCCCGGACCAGTTCGAGCCGGGTGTCGTCCTTGTCCCGCTCGTACGGCGAGGCGTTCACCGACAGCAGCAGTCCGGCCCGCGCCGACCGCGCCGCCGGGACCCGGCCGCCGTCCTGCCACAGGTCCTCGCAGATCGCCAGGGCCACGTCGACCCCGTGCACCCGGACGACCGGCAGGGTGTCGCCCGGCACGAAGTAGCGGTACTCGTCGAAGACGCCGTAGTTGGGCAGGTGGTGCTTGGCGAAGCGCAGCACCACCTCGCCGCCGTACAGCACGGCGGCGGCGTTCTCCGGCGAACCGGCCGGACGGCCCAGCCCGGGGACGGCCCGCTCGGACCGGTCCAGGTAGCCGACGACGACCGGCACCTCCCCGAAGCCCTCGTCCGCGAGACGGCGGGCCAGCGCGCGCAGCGCCGTCCGGGACGCCTCGACGAACGAGGGCCGCAGCGCGAGGTCCTCGACGGGATATCCGGTCAGCGCCATCTCGGGGAACGCGACGAGGTGCGCGCCCTGCCCGGCGGCGTGCCGGGTCCAGTGCACGATCGCCTCGGCGTTCCCGGTGACGTCTCCGACGGTCGAGTCGATCTGATTCAGCGCGAGGCGTAGTTGAGGCACACGGCCAGTCTAATCGTCAGACCGACGCGATGTCCTGGGAAAGCGGGGCGCGAACCCGGTGGCTGCCTCACCGGGCCCGCCAGGATCGCGGCTACTTGACCGGGCCCGTCCAGACCACCGTGTCGTACCGCAGCATCTCCGGCTCCAGCTCCACCTGGATCTCCTGGTCGGCACCGGCCGGCAGGGCGAAGGCGAAGTCGCTGGTGGCCCGCTTGCCCGGGAGCACCTTGCCCCGGAACATCTCGGTCGCCCGGCTCCCGTCGAAGATCGCCCCGGCCTCGGCGCCCTTCGCGTCCTTCGCGACCGGCAGCGCCGTGGTGACGTCGAGGGTCCGGTCGCCGCCGTTGACGATGGTGACGGTGACCTGGACGGCGGTCTGGCCCTTCTCGTACCCGGCGGCGAAGGCGTCGGGCCGGTAGTGGCGGGGCGCGGAGACGGTGACCTTCACCCCGTCGTCGTACGTGTGGGTCTTCCCGAGCGCCAGCACGGCGGGCCCGGTCGGCTCGGGCGTGGGCGTGGGCCCGGTGGCGGTGCCGGGGGTCGCGGACGCCCCGCCGGGCGTGGCGGACGCCTCGATCTGGAGGATCCGGTCGTCGCTCTCGATCGTGTTCACCGCCAGGGCGAGCACGACCAGCCAGGCCGCGGAGACGACGAGGGTCACGGAGCCGAGGACGATGCCCGCGACGGACTGCCCCCGGTCGTTCGTCTCGCCCCGCTTGGCGCGGCCGAGGCCGACGATGCCGAGGACGAGGGCGACGACGCCCATGATCCCGCCGAGCCAGAAGAGGAACGGGACGATCGCGAAGACCAGTCCCACGATGCCGACGACCAGGGCGGCGACCCCGAGCCCCGTACGGGAGGGCGGCGCCTGGAACGGCGGCGGACCCCAGACGGGCGGGCCGGGGGTGTGCGTGGGCGTGGTCATGCGAGTCCTCCGAGCTGGTCAGAAGATCCGACGTTAGACCGCCCGCACAGGGCCTGGCCAGCGGATTCGCCGCCGATACGGCATCGTGACCCACCAGCGCACGGCGTCGAAGCCCCCGGCCGTACCCGACTTCCCACCCCGACGCGCCCCGGGCCGTACCCGGCCGCACCCGGCGGTCGGCCCCGGCCGTCCGCTCCGGCTCCGTACCCCGGTCACGTCCGATTCCCGCCCCGGCCGTACCCGGCCGTCGGCCCCGCCCCCGCCCGCCCCCGCTCGACATGCGGGGCCGACGGGCCCCGCCGATCATGGACCCATGACGACCACTGACGATCCGGCGGATTCGGAGCGGGCCGCCGGGGCCGACCCGGCGGTCCCTCAGGACGACGGCACCACGAGGCAGTTCATCTCCTGGCTGACCCTCGCGTTCATGACCACCGCGTCCGTCGCGAGCCTCCGGCCCTCGCCGACCATGGCCATCTACGGCCTCGCCGCGATCTTCCTCTATCTGCTGCCCGCCGTCGTCTTCCTGCTCCCCACCGCCCTCGTCGGCGCCGAACTGGCCTCCGGCTGGAGCGGCGGCATCTACCGCTGGGTGAGCGAGGCGCTCGGCAAACCGCTCGGCTTCCTCGCGGTCTGGTGCCAGTTCGCCATGACCATCGCGTACTACCCGAGCCTCCTCGCGTACGTCGCCTCCACCTTCGCGTACGTCATCGACCCCTCCCTCGCCGAGAACGGCCCCTACGTCGCGATCGTCATCGTCGTCGTCTACTGGTCCGGGGTCCTGATCTCCTCACGCGGCACCCGGACGATCGCCGGACTCTCCTCCTTCGGCCTGATCATCGGCACCCTCGTCCCCGGGGTGCTCCTCGTCGGCCTCGGCATCGTCTTCCTCGGCCAGGGCAACCCCTCCGCGCAGCCGATGAGCCCCGACCACTGGCTGCCCCCGTGGACCGGCCTCGCGAGCCTGGTCCTCATCGTCAACAACTTCCTGTCCTACGCGGGCATGGAGATGAACGGCGTCCACGTCTCCTCGCTGCGCGACCCCAGGCGCGAGTACCCGAGGTCCATGTTCCTGGCCACCGGCCTGGTCCTGCTGATCTTCATCCTCCCGGCCCTGGCCATCGCCTGGGTCATGCCGTCCGCGCAGCTCAGCCTGACCGCCGGTCTGATGCAGGCGTTCCAGGCGTTCTTCGACCACTTCTCCATCGGCTGGATGACGAAGGTCGTCGGCGTCATGCTGGTCTGCGCGGCCCTCGGCGGAATGCTCACCTGGCTCTCGGGACCCGCCAAGGGCCTCGTCCTGCTCTCCCGGCAGGAGGGCTATCTGCCGCCCTCGCTCCAGAAGTTCAACAAGGACGGCGCACCCCGGAACATCATGGTCGCGCAGGGCGTCGTCACCACCCTGATCGGCGTCCTCTACGCCTTCAGCGACGACGTCTCCAGCGCGTACTGGATGTTCTCCGTCGTCACGGTGCAGATCTACCTCATCGCGTACCTGCTGATGTTCGTCGCCGTGGTCAGGCTCCGCGGGACCCGGCCCGACGTCGAACGGGGCTTCCGCGTGCCCGCCGTCGCCTGGGTCGCGGGCACCGGCTTCGTCGCCTCGGTCGTCGCGCTCGCCATCGGCTTCGTCCCGCCGGAGCAGTTCGGCGACCAGCCGCTCTGGCGCTATCTGCTGATCGTCGGCGGCGGACTGCTGGTCCTCGGCCTGGTGATCCCGGCGGCGCTCCTCAGGTACCGCAAGCCCAGCTGGATCCACCCGGATCACAGGCAACCTTCCGACGCGATCTGACGTCCCACCCGATATGCCCGCAAAGGTCACCCGCGCCGCCGCCGTCCTGCTCGCCCTCGGCGCGCTCGCGTACACCACGTGGGTCGTCGAAGTCGTCGTCCAGACCGGCCTCGACCCGATCCGGACGTACGTCTCCGAGCTGGCGGCCCAGGACCAGCCGCTCGGCGGCCTCTTCCGTGCCACCGACCTCGCGGCCGGCGCCCTCGTCCTGGCGGGCGCGCTCGCGGGCCTCCTCACCACGACCCGGCGGTACGGGTCCGGGGCGGGGGCCGGAACGGCCGCCGTCGGCTCCCCGCCGGAGGCCGCCCCGGCCGCCCTCGGGTCCGCACCCGGGACCGGGGCGGGCCCCGGCGGCCCACCGGCCGGACGCCGACGGCCCTGGGAGGTCGTCGGCTGGGCCGCCCTCGCGCTCTTCGGCGCCGCCACCGTCGCCGACTCCCGCCTCCCGCTCAGCTGCGCCCCGACCGTGGACCCCGCGTGCGCCGCCCGCGAGACCGCCGGGCTCGTGCCCGCCACCCATGCGGCCCATGCCGTCAGCTCCAGTCTGGCCATGACCGGCGCGCTGGTCGCCATAGTCGCCCTGACCGTCGCCGCCCGCCGCCACGGACGTCTGCGGCCCCTCGCCAGGACCGGCCCCGTCCTCGTCGTCCTGGAGTTCGCCGCCACCGCCTGGACCCTCGTCGCCGTCGCCGCCTTCGAGGCGGGGAAGGGCATCTGGTCGCTGGGCGCGGGCCAGCGGCTCCAGGTCCTCCTGGTCGCCGTCTGGATCGGGGTCCTCGCGTACGCGCTGGCCACCGAGGACCGCAGGGAGCGGCCGTGACCTTCGTCAGGATCGCCGGAACCGTCCACCACGTCACCGTCGAGGGCACGGGACCCGTCTGCGTCCTCGCCGCGGGCCTCGGCCTGAGCTGGTTCGACTGGGACCCCGTCGTGCCGCTCCTCGCCCCGCACCGCACCGTCGTCCGCTTCGACCGGCCGGGACACGGCCTCTCCGCCCCCGCCGCCTCGCCGCCCACCGCCGAGGGCGAGGCCGACCGGATCGCCGCCCTCCTCGACGCGCTCGGCCACCCCGGACCCGTCACCGTCGTCGGGCACTCGATCGCCGGGTTCCACGCGGAGGGCTTCGCCCGGCTGCACCCCGACCGGACCGCCGCCCTCGTGCTCGTCGACTCCTCGGTGGAGGAGCGCCCCCGCCCCGCCCGCCTGCCGGGGGCCGTCCCGCGCGCCCTCGGAGCCGTACTCGCCGCCGCCGGTCTCCCCGCCGCCCTCGGCCCCACGCTGCGCCGCGCGGCCGTCCGCCACGACCCGGCCCCCGCCGAGCTGGTCCGCCGGGTCTACCGCACCTCACGGGTCTTCCGGGGCACCCTCCTGGAGAACTCCCGCTACGGAGCCGTCGCCGCCGGACTCGACGCCCTGCGGGCCGCCCACCCGCTCCCGCCCGGCCTGCCCGTCACCGTCCTCGCCGCGCCCGACGGCTCCGCCCGCTGGGAGGCCCGCCAGCGCGCGCTGGCCCGGCGGCTCGGCGCCCGCTACGAGGCGGCCGTGCCGTCGGGCCATCTGGTCATGCGGGACCGCCCGGACGCGGTGGCGGCGGCGGTCCTGCGCACCGGCACACCGGCGGGACCCGACGGACCCGACGGACCGGGCGGACCGGGCGGACCGGGCGGGTCCGGGGCGGGGGAACCGCGCGGGTCCGGTCAGGAAGCCGCGTAGACGCTCGCGCAGAACCCCTTGATCTGCTCGTCCGACAGGTGCTGCGCCAGATCCGCCTCGCTGATCATGCCGATCAGCCGCTTCTCCTCGATCACCGGCAGCCGCCGGATCTGGTGGCCCTGCATCTCCTCCAGGACGGCGCCGACGTCCGCGTCCGCCTCCACCCAGCGCGGGGTGCCCTTCGCCATCTCCCCGCAGGTCACCTTCGCCGGATCGTGTCCCATGGCCACACAGCCGACCACGATGTCCCGGTCGGTGAGGATGCCGCAGAGGCGTTCGTTCTCGTCGGCGATGGGCAGCGCGCCCACGTCCAGGTTCCGCATCAGCTGGGCGGCGCGGTCGAGCGTCTCGTGTGCCGGGATCCACTGGGCCCCGGGGTGCATGATGTCCTTCGCCGTGGTCATGGGGGAGCACCTTTCGTCGGACGCGGTCAGGCGTACGTCCCCGAGCACCCCCATTCTCGGCGCGCGACGGGGCCCCCGCGACCGCAGTGGTCACGGGGGCCCCGTCGTACGCGGACCGGGCGCGGGGCCTCAGGCGCCGCGCTTCCTCAGCATGTCCGCCATCAGCGCCATCTCGGACCGCTGCGCGTCGACCATGCCCTGCGCGAGGTTCCGTTCGACGTCCACCGAGCACTTCTGGACGCAGCCCTCGGCCATGTGGACACCGCCCTTGTGGTGCTCGGTCATCAGCTTCAGGTACAGCACCTCGGCCTCGCGGCCGTCGGCCTTCCGCAGCTCGTCCAGTTGCGCGTCGGTCGCCATCCCGGGCATGAGGGCCCCGTCGAGCGGGCCCGTGTCACCGGAGGCGCCCATGCCCATCCAGGCCATCGGCTCCACGGCGGACTCGGTCTTGGGCAGCCCCCACAGGTCCAGCCAGCCGAGCATCATGCCCCGCTGGTTGGCCTGGGTGTTGGCGATGTCGTACGCGAGACGGCGCACCTCCTCGTTCCGGGTGCGGTCCCGGACGATGAACGACATCTCGACGGCCTGCTGGTGGTGGACGGACATGTCCCGGGCGAACCCGGCGTCCGCCGACAGGGAGGCGGGCGTACGGGGCGCCTCCTCACCGCCCGTGGCGACGGTGACCGCGCCCCCGGCGAAGAGCAGCGCGAGGGCGACGGCGGTGATCGCCGCGCCCTGCGTGCGGTTCAGCCTCACTGGCCCATCCCGGCGCCGCCCAGGCCGTCCTCGCCGACGCCACCGGTGCAGGCGGCACCGGGCTCGGGGGTCTGCGGGCCCTGGACGTACTTGGTGAGGAAGGCGTCGATCCGGGGGTCGCTCGCGCTGTCCACGGTGACCTGCTTGCCCCACGCGGTGAGCATGAGCGCCCCGGTCTGGTCGTCCACCGGGCTGATCATCGTGTACTTGGTCTTGCCGACCTTCTCCTCCAGCTTCTTCACGTCGCCGGGGGAGGCCTTCTTGTTGTACGTCACCCAGACGGCGCCGTGCTCCAGCGAGTGCACCGCGTTCACCTCGGCGATCGTCTTCTTGTAGACGACGCCGTCGCAGTTCGCCCAGACCGGGTGGTGGTCGCCGCCGACCGCGGGCTTCATGTCGTACTTCACGGCCGTCTCGACGTGGTTGCGGCCGAGCTTCTTCGCGTCCCAGGACTTCTCGGCGGCGATCGGCGCCTTCGCGGCGGCGTCCTTGGCGTCCTGCTCGTCGGACTTCTTCATCAGCACGACGGTGCCGAAGCCGACGAGGCCCAGCACGACGACACCGGAGATGCCGATCGTGATCAGTCGGTTGCGGCGCTCGCGGGCCTGCTCGGCGCGGCGCATCTCCTCTATTCGGGCGCGGCGGTCGGCGGTGGCGGAGCGGTTGGCGGCCATGGTGGTGTCGTCCTTCTTCGGGGGCGGGAGGGAGTTCGGTGCGGGACGTGCGGGGCGGGAGCCCGCCGCCGTCACGTCCGGAGAACCTGAAGGACGTGCAGGTCGGGCGCGCGGGCCCGGGCGGCCGTACGCACCGCCCGGCCCCCGTCCACCGACGGCGCGGGGCGCGGCGGCCCGTCCGCCGCGTACGGCGGGGGATCGAGCGGGGGCGCGCTGAGCACCGCGGGGGAGAGGGACGGGAAGAGGGAGCAGCCGCCGCGGTCGTACGGACAGACGTACTCGGCGGCGGCGAAGGCCCCGGCCGGGGCGGTGGCCGGGGCGGTGGCCGCCCGGGAGGCCCGTTCGGCGGGGGTGCCGTGATGGCGTTCCGCGCCCGGTCCCGCGCCCAGACAGAAGAAGAGCGCGGCGAGGAGCGTCGCCACGGCACTCATCAGTGCCACGGGACGCGCGTACCGGGACGGGCGTTCGAGCCGTGGGGCCCCCATGTGCGCAGATCGTAGTGGGCGCGGACGCTCTGTGGGCCGAACGGGGTACCTCTCGGTACCGGAGGGACGACCGAGGGACGACCGAGGGACGGCGGAGGGACGGCGGAGGGGTGACGGCGGGACGGGCGTACGGCACGGGCGCACGGGTGTTCTCCCGTTACCTGAGTCACACCCGAGCGGGCACTATGGGTGTGCAACGTGCGCGAAACCATGTGGTGGGATGCTCAGGTGCCCCCCGACGTTGCCCGAGGCGGTGGGAGCAGGCGGCCTGACCAGCGAGGATGGGTGTGGAAATGGACAAGCAGCAGGAATTCGTGCTCCGTACGCTCGAGGAGCGCGACATCCGCTTCGTACGTCTGTGGTTCACCGACGTGCTCGGTTTCCTCAAGTCGGTCGCCGTGGCACCGGCCGAACTGGAGCAGGCGTTCGACGAGGGCATCGGCTTCGACGGCTCCGCGATCGAGGGCTTCGCCCGGGTCTACGAGTCCGACATGATCGCCAAGCCGGACCCGGGCACCTTCCAGATCCTGCCCTGGCGCGCCGAGGCCCCCGGCACGGCCCGGATGTTCTGCGACATCCTCATGCCGGACGGCTCGCCGTCCTTCGCGGACCCGCGCTACGTCCTGAAGCGGGCCCTCGCCAAGACCTCGGACCTCGGCTTCACCTTCTACACCCACCCCGAGATCGAGTTCTTCCTCCTCAAGGACAAGCCGCTCGACGGCACCCGGCCCACCCCGGCGGACAACTCGGGCTACTTCGACCACACCCCGCAGAACGTCGGCATGGACTTCCGCCGCCAGGCCATCACGATGCTCGAATCGATGGGCATCTCGGTGGAGTTCAGCCACCACGAGGGCGCCCCCGGGCAGCAGGAGATCGACCTCCGCTACGCCGACGCGCTCTCCACCGCCGACAACATCATGACCTTCCGCCTGGTCATGAAGCAGGTCGCGCTGGAGCAGGGCGTCCAGGCCACGTTCATGCCCAAGCCCTTCTCCGACTACCCGGGTTCGGGGATGCACACCCATCTGTCCCTCTTCGAGGGCGACCGGAACGCGTTCTACGAGTCGGGCGCCGAGTACCAGCTCTCCAAGGTGGGCCGCTCGTTCATCGCGGGTCTGCTGCGGCACGCGGGCGAGATCTCCGCCGTCACCAACCAGTGGGTCAACTCGTACAAGCGCATCTGGGGCGGCTCGTCCCGCACGGCGGGCTCGGGCGGCGAGGCCCCCTCGTACATCTGCTGGGGCCACAACAACCGCTCCGCGCTGATCCGCGTCCCCATGTACAAGCCGGGCAAGACCGGTTCGTCCCGCGTGGAGGTCCGCTCCATCGACTCGGGCGCCAACCCGTACCTGACCTACGCGGTCCTCCTCGCGGCGGGCCTCAAGGGCATCGAGGAGGGGTACGAACTCCCGCCGGGCGCCGACGACGACGTCTGGGCCCTCTCCGACGCGGAGCGCCGGGCGATGGGCATCGAACCGCTCCCGCAGAACCTGGGCGAGGCGATCTCCCTGATGGAGCGGAGCGAACTCGTCGCGGAGACCCTCGGCGAACACGTCTTCGACTTCTTCCTCCGCAACAAGAAGCAGGAGTGGGAGGAGTACCGCTCCGAGGTGACCGCCTTCGAACTGCGGAAGAACCTGCCGGTGCTGTAGCGGTTCCGCCGGGGGGCCGAGGGGCGCGGAAACCGCGTTGCCCCCCGGCCCCTGGGCCGTTCACACTGCGTCGGTGAAGAACGAGAGCGTCACCACCGCACGGCTCCTGCTGGACCCGTTGAGCGTCGCCGAGGCCGAGCGGATCGTCACCCGGACCGCCGGGGACGGGGACCTGTGGGCCGAGGCATACCCCGGGGACGGCGACGTACGCTCGTGCACCGGGTTCCTGCGGGGGGTCGCCGAGCGCGGCGACCCGGGGGCGTTCCGGCCGTACGCGATACGGCTCCGGGACGGCGGGGAGACCGTCGGCGGGATCGGGTTCCACGGGCCGCCCGACGCACTGGGCGTCGTCACCGTCGGATACGGGCTGGTCCCGGGCGCGCGCGGCCGGGGCTACGCCTCCGAGGCCCTGCGCGGGCTCGTCGGTGTCGCCCGCCGGGCCGGTGCCTCCGGGGTGAAGGGCGACGCCGACCTCGACAACGTGGCCTCGCACCGGGTCATGGAGGCCGCGGGCCTCCTCCGGGTCGCGGAGACCGACGGACTGAGCCACCACTACCTGGCGCTCTGACGACCGGGCTCCCGGCCGTCGCTAGCGCTCCGACAGTTCCGCCGGGACCTCCTGGACCACCCAGCTGTTGCCGTCCGGGTCCTCGAAGGACAGGAACGAGTTCCAGGTGTCGCCCCTGCCCTCCTCCCAGCCCGTCGCGCCCACGTGCAGCACCGGGGACACCTCGACGCCCCGGTCGGCGAGTTCGGCCCGTGCCGCCTCGATGTCCGTGACGCAGAGCTGGAGGCCGCTCAGCGCGCCCGGGGCCATCTCCGCCGCCCGGGGCATCCTCGGCATCCCGGTCTGCATCGAGATGGAGCACCGCGAGCCCGGCGGGGTCGCCTGGATGACGCGAAGGCCCGGTGCCACCTCCCTGTCCACGTCGATGGTGAAGCCGCACTTCTCGGCGTAGAACTTCTTGGCGCGGTCCAGGTCGGCGACCGGGACGGTGACGACTTCCAGGGTCCAGTTCATGGGGGGTCTCCTCAGCGACGCCGACGGCTCTGCCCGTACGGCTGCGCCCCGGGCGGAGCCGTACGCCGGACGCGGCGCGGCCGTGGACACCGGGGCCGTACCACCATCCCCCAGGACCGCCCCGTCCCGCACTTCGGGCCGCAACGCGCGCTCGCACCCCACTACGCGCGCCCCCACGCGCGCTGCCGGGCGCCCCCGCCTCCAGGTCCCGCCCCGCTCCCGCCCCGGGTCCTACGGCGCGGCACTCGTCGGTCCCGCCGGGGTCCAGTGCAGCCGGCCGTCCAGACCGATCGCCGCGACCCCGTCCGGGCCCGCGTCCGGCGCCCCCGAGAACAGGAACCGCTCCAGCGTCCACACCGGGCCCGAACTCGTCCTGCCGTGCGGGGCCGTCGCCAGGAAACCGGTCCTCGACCGGACGGCGAGGACGCCGTCACCGCCGCTCACCGGGCCGAAGCCCGCGACCCCGCCGGGCAGCTCGGTGAACGGGGACACCGGGGCCGCGCCCGAGAAGTCGGCGCTGCGCAGATCACCGGAGGACGGCTTGCGGAACCAGAGCCGTACGCCCTCGCCGTCCGGTGCCGGGCTCGCGCTCAGGGCGAGCGTCGTCGCCGGGAGCCCGGTCCTGACCGGGCCCTTCAGCGGGGCGCCGGGCTCCGGCCGGGCCCAGACCAGGACCGTGCGGGGGGTGCTGGCGAAGACATAGCTCCGGCCCTCGCCGTCCGTCGCCGCGACCGGGTCGCCGTACACGTCGGTGCCGCCGAGCACCGCCCACGGCCCCCAGCCGCCGTCCGCGCGCTGCTCGCGCGCGGTCAGCCGGTGGTGGCTGTCCCGCAGCAGTACGGTCGCGAGACCCGCGCCGTCCACGGTCACGGCGGGCGCGCTGATGTCCGAGGTGCCGCTCGCGTCGTCCCGTTCGGGGGTGCCGAGCGAGCGCCACGGGCCGAACGGGCCGCCCGGGGACGTCTGCGCGGTGGTCACGACCTCCCGGCGGTAGCCGCCGGAGCCCGTCCCGGTGAGCCCGGTCTGCGTCGTCCGGGTGCCGTAGACCTCGATCCGGCCGTCGGGCAGCGCCACCGAGGTGACCCCGCTGTCCATTCCGCCGCCGGGCAGCAGCGTCGGGCCGAGCCAGCCGCCGCGCGCGGGCATCCGCCAGGCCGCGAGCTGACCGTCGAGCACGGAGAAGGCGTTCAGCCCGCCCCTCCCGTCGCGCTGCACCCAGGAGGTGGAGGTACCCCGGGCGTAGCGCACGGTCTGCGCCCAGCCGCGTCCGGCGGGCCGGGCGGCCACCTTCAGGTCCCCGCAGCCCGCGATCGTGCCGCAGTCCCGCACGCCGTCCAGCCAGGCGTACGTCTTGAGGGTCTTCAGCTTCGCCCCGGCCGTCTCGGGGTCGAGGGTGTGCGGCAGGGCGCTGGTGGGGTAGCCCAGGTAGTTCTGCACGCCGACGCGCGGACGTCCGGGCAGATCCGCGTACCGGGCCAGCGCCGCCTGAGCGAACCGGGCCCCGTACAGATGGTCCTGGTGGTCCTTCGCCCGGCCCGTCTTCGGGTCCGTGCCCGGCGTCGGGTCCTGCATCCGGACGAAGGTCGGCCGGAACCGGTCGAGCAGCCCGGTGATCGTCGCCACGACCTGCTCCTTGGTGTACGTGAAGTCCGCCGCGACCGGCGTCCCGGCGGACCGCTGGGACTCCAGCGTCCCGATCCGGCCGTGCCAGAGGCCGTTCAGGCTGTGCGGGCGGTCGCCGGTGGTCGAACCGGCCTCGCGGAGCTGCACCCACACCAGCCCGATCCGGGGCAGGGCGCGCAGGGTGTCCAGCTCGGCGGCGCCGCCGCCCGCCGTGGGGATCGAGACCCGGTCCCAGGGGCTGGTCCGGTCGCCGGTCGCCATCTCGGCGTACGCGGCCCGGATGCCGTTCTGCCGGGCCTCGGCGTAGCCCGCCTTGTCGGGCGTGGTCGCGGCGACGTCCCGGGGGCGCGCGTTGACCCCGTCGGACTCGCCCGCGGTGAGGTACACGGAGGTCAGCGGGTTGCCGGAGCGCAACGACTGGGAGGTGTCCGGGTTCATGAAGAACAGGTCGTCGTCGGGGTGCGCCACGATCTGGAGGACGGAGGTGCCGCCCTTCCCGGGCTGCTTCGGCGTCACGGTCCAGGGGCCCGTCGCCCGCGCCGGGAGGTCCCTCGTGCCCGTGCCCGTGCCGGTCGTCCGGGCCCCCGGGCCCTTCGCCTCCGGTGCCGCGTGCGCCGACGGCGTCCTCGACGCGCCCGTCACCGAGAGCAGTCCGGCGAAGGCGCCCCCCGCCAGGACGGCCGTCACGACGACGGACACGGTCCCGAGGCGGGACGGGAGGGGGCGGCGGCGGAGTCGTACGGGCATGGTCGATGGCGCTTTCGACGGGGACCGGGGTCGGACGGGGGGCGCCGGTCGGGCGGTCAGGAGGCGGTTCGGCGGGGTACGGAGCCGAGGGGCCGGGTCTTCGGATCGGTCGGGCTTCGGGCGGACGGAGGCTTCCGCCCGAAGCAAGACGAACTTTCAAGAGATACGGTTCATCCGACACGAAAAGCCACCTTTGTGCCGGACGTCACGCGTGACGCGCTGTGACCCCCACCCCTGACCCGTACGGGCCCGCCTCCTCGCCGTGCCGAGCCCCGCCGGACCGGGCCCTGGCCCGGTGGGAGCCCACTCCTTGATGTGCCGTGGGCCCCGGGGTGGCGCGGTGCGGTCCTCCTCCGCGAAGTGCGCCCCGCCGGGCGGCGGTGCGGCCCGGCGGTGGAGCGGTGCGGGCCCGGCCGTGGTGTGCCGCCCGGCCGGTGCGTGCCCCGCCCCTGGCGTGCAGCGCGCCCCGGTGGTGGTGCGGTGCGGCCCACCGGCCCCTGACACCCCGGGCTTTCCTCCCCGACCCTCCCCGACCTCCCGTGGGGGCCCGTGCGGTGACACGCCGTGAGTGTCGTCCGTGGCCTGCCACGGGGCCATTCGTGTCAGCGCCGGGCGTCCGCGCGGGAGCCGCGCTCCGGGGTCCGGCCCGGCGCCGGGCGTCCACGTGGGGCCGCGCCCAGGGGCCTGGCCGCGAAGCCCGCCCCCGAGCCCCGGCCGCGATGCCCCGCCCGCGAAGCCCGCCCCCGCCGCCCCGGGACCCCCTCCCGGGCCCGCCGCCCCCGGCCGTACCGAGCCACCCCGACCCACCCCCACCCACCCCGTGACGCGCTGTGAAGCCACGGCCCGCGCCCTCCGGCGGTCCGCTCCGGATAGGCTCGCTCCACCCCGGCGCCACCCCGGGGCGGACCTGCTCGGAGGGAGCGGCGGAATGACGGTTCCGGGACGCAGGAGCAGCACGTTCTCACGGCTGCTGCGGCACGGGTTCACCGACCCGTCCGGGGCCGAACGGCTCCTGGACGTGCCCGAGCTGTCCGCGCTGCGCGGCGACTCCGTCCTCCTCGACGCGCTCGGCGCCACCGCCGACCCCGACCTCGCCCTGCGCGGTCTGGTCCGGCTGGTCGAGGCGCAGCCGGAGACCGAACGGCAGACCTTCACGGCCACCCTGCTCTCCGCGAAGCCGTTCCGCGACCGGCTCCTCGGGGTGCTCGGCGCCTCCGAGGCGCTCGGCGACCATCTGGCCCGGCACCCGCGCGACTGGGAGTCGCTGGTCACCTACGAGGCGGCCGACCTGCACCCCGGGGTCCCCGAGTTCGAGCGCGAGCTGGCGGCGGCCGACGACCCGGTGGCCCTGCGGATCGCCTACCGCCGCTGCCTCCTCGCCATAGCGGCCCGGGACGTGTGCGGCACCACCGACGTGTCGGAGACCGCCGCCGAGCTGGCCGACCTGGCGACGGCGACCCTGCGCGCGGCCCTCGCCATCGCCCGTACCGCCGCGCCCGCCGACGCCGCCCAGTGCCGCCTCGCGGTGATCGCGATGGGCAAGTGCGGCGGCCACGAGCTGAACTACGTCTCCGACGTGGACGTGATCTTCGTCGGGGAGCCGGTCGAGGGCGCCGACGAGGGCAAGGCGGTCCAGGCCGCGACCCGGCTCGCCGCGCACCTGATGCGCATCTGCTCGGAGACCACCGTCGAGGGCACCATCTGGCCGGTCGACGCCAATCTCCGCCCCGAGGGCCGCAACGGCCCCCTCGTCCGTACGCTCTCCTCCCATCTGGCGTACTACCAGCGCTGGGCGAAGACCTGGGAGTTCCAGGCCCTCCTGAAGGCGCGCCCGGTGGCGGGCGACCCGGAGCTGGGCACCCAGTACATCGACGCCGTCTCCCCGCTCGTCTGGCACGCCGCCGAGCGGGAGAACTTCGTCACCGACGTGCAGCGGATGCGCCGCCGGGTCGTCGACAACATCCCGGCCGCCCAGGTCGACCGGGAGCTGAAGCTGGGCCCCGGCGGCCTGCGGGACGTCGAGTTCGCCGTCCAGATGCTCCAGCTGGTGCACGGCCGCAGCGACCCGAGCCTGCACAGCGGCACCACCCTCGACGCGCTGGCCGCCCTCGCCGCCGGGGGGTACGTGGGCCGGGCCGACGCCTCCCAGCTCGACGAGGCGTACCGCTTCCTGCGGGCCATGGAGCACCGCATCCAGCTGTACCGGCTGCGCCGCACCCACCTCGTCCCCGAGGACGAGGCCGATCTGCGGCGGCTTGGCCGCTCGATGGGACTGCGCACCGACCCGGTCGCCGAGCTGAACAAGGAGTGGAAGCGGCACGCGGCCGTCGTCCGGCGGCTGCACGAGAAGCTCTTCTACCGTCCGCTGCTCGACGCGGTCGCCCAGCTCGCCCCCGGCGAGATCCGGCTCAGCCCGAAGGCGGCCGGACAGCGCCTCGAAGCGCTGGGGTACGCGGACCCGGCCGCCGCCCTGCGGCACCTGGAGGCGCTGTCCTCCGGGGTGAGCAGGAAGGCCGCGATCCAGCGGACGCTGCTGCCGGTGCTGCTGGGCTGGTTCGCGGACTCGGCCGACCCGGACTCCGGGCTCCTCGGCTTCCGCAAGATCTCCGACGCCCTCGGCAAGACCCCCTGGTACCTGCGGCTGCTGCGCGACGAGGGCGCCGCCGCCGAGAACCTGGCCCGGGTGCTGTCCGCCGGACGGTTCGCCCCCGACCTGCTGCTGCGCGCCCCCGAGGCGGTCGCGCTGCTCGGCGACCCGGGCGGTCTGAAGCCGCGCGGCCGGGAGCACCTGGAGCAGGAGGTCCTGGCCGCGGTGGGCCGCGCGGACGACGCCGAGCAGGCCGTCGCGGCGGCGCGCGGGGTGCGGCGGCGGGAGCTGTTCCGGACCGCCGCGGCCGACCTCATCGGCTCGTACGGCACGGAGGAGAGCCCCCGGGAGTCCGATCCCGGGGCGCTGGTGGACCGGGTGGGCGAGGCCGTCACCGATCTGAACGCGGCGACGATCGCGGGCGCGCTGCGGGCCGCCGTGCGCGCCGAGTGGGGCGACGAGCTGCCGACCCGGTTCGCGGTCATCGGCATGGGCCGCTTCGGCGGGCACGAGCTGGCGTACGGCTCCGACGCGGACGTCCTGTTCGTGCACGAGCCCCGCGAGGGCGTCGACGAGCAGGAGGCGGCGCGGGCCGCGAACCGGGTGGTCGCGGAGATGCGCCGGCTGCTCCAGCTGCCCACCGCCGATCCGCCGCTGCTGATCGACGCGGACCTCAGGCCGGAGGGCAAGAGCGGCCCCCTGGTCCGCACCCTGAAGTCGTACGCGGCCTACTACCAGCGCTGGTCGCTGGTCTGGGAGAGCCAGGCGCTGCTGCGCGCCGAGCCGATGGCCGGTGACCGGGAGCTCGGGGAGCGGTTCGTCGAGCTGGTCGACCCGCTGCGCTATCCGGCGGAGGGCCTCGGCGAGGACGCGATCCGCGAGATCCGGCGGCTGAAGGCCCGGATGGAGTCGGAGCGGCTGCCGCGCGGCGCCGACCCGACGCTCCACGCCAAGCTGGGGCGCGGGGGGCTCAGCGACGTCGAGTGGACGGTCCAGCTGCTGCAGATGCGGCACGGCTGGGCGGAGCCGGGGCTGCGGACGACCCGTACCCGGCGGGCGCTGGCCGCCGCGCACGCGGCCGGGCTGATCCCGACCGAGGAGGCGGGGACCCTGGACGAGGCGTGGGTGCTGGCGAGCCGGGTCCGCAACGCGGTGATGCTGGTGCGCGGCCGGGCCGGGGACACCTTCCCCACGGCTCCGAGGGAGCTGGCGGCGGTGGGCCGTTACCTGGGGTACGAGGCCGGGCACGTGGGGGAGATGGTCGACGACTACCGGCGGATCACCCGCCGGGCGAGGGCCGTCGTCGAGGAGCTGTTCTACGGGGCGTGACGCCGGGGGCCACGGGTCCGGCGTCCGGGCGACGCCCGGACGCCGTTCCCCGCCCGCCGTCCCCCGGATGCCGGGCCGGGGGTCCGAGGGGGCTGGTCCCCGTACGGGTCAGCGCCCGGAGGCGACCGAGGAGCCGGACTTCTCCGGCGTGCCGAGAGCCTCTTCCGCGCCGTCCGTACGCGCCGGGGCGGGCCCGCCGCGCGCCACCGGGCCCGCCGGGGGTTCCACCAGCTTGGGCAGGCGGTGCGGCCGGGAGCCGTACCAGCAGTAGGAGACGAGGAAGCCGAAGGCCAGGCAGACCATGCCGCCGACCGCGTCCAGCCAGAAGTGGTTGGCGGTGGCGACGATGACGACCAGGGTGGCCGTCGGGTAGAGCAGGCCGAGGATCTTCGCCCAGGGCGCCTTGGCGAGCAGGAAGATCGTGACGCCGCACCAGAGGGACCAGCCGATGTGCATCGACGGCATCGCCGCGTACTGGTTCGACACCTGCTTGAGGTTGCCCGAGGCCATCGACCCCCAGGTGTGGTGGACCAGGACGGTGTCGATGAAGTCCTGGCCGTTCATGAGCCGGGGCGGCGCGAGCGGGTACAGGTAGTAACCGACCAGGGCCACCCCGGTGGTGGCGAACAGGACGGTGCGGAACGCCGCGTAACGGCCCGGCTGCCACCGGTACAGCCACACCAGCACACCGATCGTCACGATGAAGTGCAGGGTGGCGTAGTAGTAGTTCATCGACACGATCAGCCATGTCACCGAGTTCACGGCGTGGTTGACGGTGTGCTCGAAGGCCAGGCCGAGGGACTCCTCGGCCTGCCAGATCCAGTCCGCGTTCTTCAGCGCCTGGGCCTTCTGCTCCGGCACCGCGTTGCGGATCAGGGAGTAGACCCAGTAGCTCACCGCGATGAGCAGGATCTCGAACCAGATCGTGGGGCGCCGGGGCACCCGCGCGCGCAGGCGCGCCAGCCGCCCGTCGCCCACCATGGATGGCGACGGGGTCGTCCGGTCGTCCACACTCTTCACGGTCGCTTCACCCATAGGGAGAGAGTTTGCCAGATCCCTTCCCCCCGACCGATCATCCCCCGGACGGGTTCGGGGCGCACCCGGGTCCGTCTCAGGAAGGAGGCCTGGAGGATGACGGGGCCGACGCGGTCGAGCCGCGCACGACCAGCTCGGGCATGAAGACGAACTCGGAGTGCGGGGTCGGGGTGCCCCCGACCTCCTCCAGGAGCGCCCGGACCGCGGCCTGCCCCATCGCCTGCACCGGCTGCCGGATGGTGGTCAGCGGCGGATCGGTGAACGCTATGAGGGGGGAGTCGTCGAAGCCGACGACCGAGACGTCCCTCGGCACGTCGAGCCCCTGCTGCCGGGCCGCGCGGATCGCGCCGAGCGCCATCATGTCGCTGGCGCACACGACCGCCGTGCAGCCCCGGGAGATCAGCGCCCCGGCGGCGGCCTGACCGCCCTCCAGGGTGTACAAGGAGTGCTGGATCAGTTCCTCGGACTCCTCGGGGGAGAGGCCGAACCGCTCCGTCATGCCCTGCTGGAAGCCCTCGATCTTGCGGAGCACCGGCACGAACCGCTTGGGCCCGACGGCCAGCCCGATCCGGGTGTGGCCGAGCGACGCCAGATGCGTCACCGCGAGCCGCATCGCGGCCCGGTCGTCGGGGGAGACGAAGGGCGCCCGCACCTTGGGGGAGAAGCCGTTGAGCAGGACGTACGGGACGCCCTTGCCGCGCAGCTGGTCGTAGCGGGTCATGTCGGCGGTGGTGTCCGCGTGCAGCCCGGAGACGAAGATGATCCCGGCGACGCCCCGCTCCACCAGCATGTCGGTGAGTTCGTCCTCGGTGGACCCGCCGGGGGTCTGGGTGGCGAGGACCGGGGTGTACCCCTGCCGGGTCAGGGCCTGCCCGATGACCTGCGCGAGCGCGGGGAAGATCGGGTTGTCGAGTTCGGGGGTGATGAGGCCGACGAGCCCCGCGCTGCGCTGCCGCAGCCGGACGGGACGCTCGTAGCCGAGCACGTCGAGCGCGGCGAGGACGGATTCGCGGGTGGCGGTGGCCACACCGGGCTTGCCGTTGAGCACGCGGCTGACTGTGGCCTCACTGACCCCCGCCTGGGCTGCGATGTCGGAGAGCCGCGCGGTCATGTGGATGGACTGTACCGGTCACCGCGCGTATTGCCCACCGGACAGCTGGTGCAAGCCACTCCGCAAGCTCTTGCAGTTCTTGCGGGGCGCCCGCACGGGGCGAGAGGCGCGCATAAGTGGCCGGAACGCACCTGGAACCCCGCTCCCAACTGCTGTCAAGCGATGCGACGGCAACCTTAGGGACACGTGGATGTAACGATCGACGGTCCTTGCAGAAAATTCTCGCAAGGTCTTTCGGCTCGTTTTCATCCCTGTTACGTTCCTGGCAACCCGGAGCGCCGCAAGGGAGCGGTCGCATGAGGAAGGTTCCGGCCCCTCGTCTCCCGGGATCAGTTGAAGGAGTTCACATGCGGCGTGGCATAGCGGCCACCGCGCTGGTCGCGGCCCTCGGCGTGACCCTGGCGGCGTGCGGGAGCGACAGCGGTTCGAACGGCGGCGGCTCCAAGGGATCGGGCGAGCTCTCCGGCACCGTGACCTGGTGGGACACCTCCACGGTCGGCTCCGAGGACAAGGTCTTCAAGAAGGTCGCCGAGGACTTCGGGAAGAAGCACCCCAAGGTCACCGTCAAGTACGTGAACGTCCCGTTCGGCGAGGCGCAGAACAAGTTCAAGAACGCCGCGCAGTCCGGCTCCGGCGCTCCCGACGTCATCCGCTCCGAGGTCGCCTGGACCCCCGAGTTCGCCGACCTCGGCTACCTCGCCCCGCTCGACGGCACCCCGGCCCTCAAGGGCGCCGACGACTTCCTGGAGCAGGCCGCGGCCTCGACGAAGTACAACGGCAAGACGTACGCCGTCCCGCAGGTCATCGACTCCATGGGCATCTTCTACAACAAGAAGATCCTCAAGGACGCGGGCGTCGCGGTCCCCAAGAGCATCGACGAGCTCAAGACCGTCTCCGCGAAGATCAAGGAGAAGACCGGCAAGACCGGTCTGTACCTGCGCGGCGACGACCCGTACTGGTTCCTCTCCTTCCTGTACGGCGAGGGCGGCGACCTGGTCGACGCCGGACAGAAGAAGATCGTCATCGACGACGAGAAGGGCGTGAAGGCGCTCGCGACCGTCAAGGACCTCGTCGACTCGAAGGCCGCGATCACCGACGCGACCAACGGCTGGGACAACATGCAGTCGTCCTTCAAGGACGGCAAGGTCGCCATGATGATCAACGGCCCGTGGGCCGTCGCCGACACCTACGCGGGCAAGGAGTTCGCCGACAAGGCGAACCTCGGCATCGCCCCGGTCCCGGCCGGATCGGCCGGACAGGGCGCCCCGCAGGGCGGCCACAACCTCGCCGTCTACGCGGGCTCCAAGAACCTCGACGCCTCCTACGCCTTCGCCGAGTACATGACCTCGGCCGAGACCCAGGCCACGGTCGCCAAGGAGCTGAGCCTCCTCCCGACCCGCCAGTCCGTCTACATCAAGCCGGACGTCGCGACCAACGAGATGATCACCTTCTTCAAGCCCGTCGTGGACAAGGCCGTCCAGCGCCCGTGGATCCCCGAGGGCGGCAGCCTCTTCGAGCCGGTCAAGGTCGAGTACACCAAGGTGCTCACCGGCCAGACCACCCCGGAGGCCGGTGCCAAGGCGATCGGTGACTCCTACCGCAAGCTCCTGAAGGACTGGAAGTAAGAAAGAAGGCAGGCCGGCTCATGGCTGTGGACACTCCCAGCCAGTCGGTGGCGAAGGCCGCGGGCGACAGCGTCGCCCGCGGCCGGAGCCGCGGAACTGGCACGCCGCGCCGCGCGGCGAAGCGCTCCTTCTCCACCTACTGGTACGCCTGGGCGATGGTCCTGCCGGTGGTGGTCGTACTCGGCGTGATCATCGGCTATCCGCTGGTCCGTGGCGTCTATCTGTCGTTCACCGACGCCAACGAGCGGAACGTGGCGCGGTCGATCGGCGTCAACGAGATCCCGGCCACCTACGAGTTCGTCGGCCTGGACAACTACACCGAAGCGCTCACCGGGAACCAGTTCCTCGGCACGCTGCTCTGGACGGTCGTCTGGACCGTCTCCTGCGTGGCGGTCACCTTCGCCCTGGGCCTGGCCCTCGCCAACGTCCTCAACCGCAGGATCGCGGGCCGCTCCGTCTACCGGATGCTGCTGATCCTGCCCTGGGCCGTCCCCGGCTTCGTCTCCGTCTTCGCCTGGCGCTTCCTCTACGACGAGCGCCGCGGAATGCTCAACCAGATCCTCACGGGCGGCGGCCTCGACGGCGTCCCGTGGCTCAACGACCCGACCTGGGCCAAGTTCTCCGTCATCCTCGTGAACGTCTGGCTCGGCGTCCCGTTCATGATGGTCGCCCTCCTCGGCGGGCTCCAGTCCATCCCCGGCGAGCTGTACGAGGCCGCCGAGATGGACGGCGCGAACGCCTGGCAGCGCTTCCGCAACATCACGATGCCCGGCCTCAGCACGGTGTCGACCACGGTGATCCTGCTCTCCACCATCTGGACCTTCAACATGTTCCCGGTGATCTTCCTGCTCACCCGGGGCGGGCCCGGCGAGGCCACCCAGATCCTCGTCACCCAGGCGTACAAGTTCTCCTTCGAGATCAGCCCGCGCGACTTCGCGCAGTCCTCGACCTGGGGCGTCCTGATCCTGGTCCTCCTGATGGTCTTCGCCGCGATCTACCGGCGCGTCCTCCGCAAGCAGGGAGAAGTCTGGTGACCACCACGACCCCCACCCCCACGAGCCGCACCGCCCGGACCGTGGCCGCCCCGGCCGTGAACACCCCCGTACGAGGCCGCCGTTCGCCGCTGGCCTCGGCCGGACTGCACCTCACCCTGATCATCGCCTCGGTGATCGCCGTCTTCCCGGTGCTGTGGGTCCTGCTGACCTCGCTGAAGCCCGCGAAGTACGCGACGACCTCGGACTTCGTCAAGGAGACGACGTTCGAGAACTACACGAACCTGCTGCGGGACACCCCGTTCCTCACCTGGTTCGGCAACTCGCTCCTCGTCGCCGGTCTCACCACGGTCATCGGCGTCTTCATCGCCGCCACCACGGGATACGCCGTCAGCCGCTTCCGCTTCCCCGGCAAGCGCGGTCTGATGTGGACCCTGCTCATCACCCAGATGTTCCCGGTCGCCGTCCTCATCGTGCCGATCTACAACATCATGGCGGCGATGGGCCTGCTCAACCGGCCGGTCGGCCTGGTCGTCACGTACCTGACCATCGCCGTCCCGTTCTGCGCGTGGATGATGAAGGGCTTCTTCGACAGCATCCCGCGCGAGATCGACGAGTCCGGCCACGTCGACGGCCTCACCCCGTTCGGCACGTTCTGGCGGCTGATCCTGCCGCTCGCCAAGCCCGGCATCGCGGTCACCGCCTTCTACTCCTTCATCACCGCCTGGGGCGAGGTCGCCTACGCCTCCGCCTTCATGGTCGGCGACGAGAACCTCACCCTGGCCGGCGGACTGCAGAAGTTCGTCAACCAGTACGGCGCCCAGTGGGGCCCGATGTCCGCGGCCTCCGTGCTCATCGCCATCCCCGCCGCCCTGGTGTTCCTCTTCGCCCAGCGGCACCTGGTCACCGGCATGTCCGCCGGTGCCGTCAAGGGCTGACGGCCCGATCACGCCTTCCGTACGCACCTCCTTACCTCCCAGGGAAGACATGACCCAGCATCTCGCCACCCCGGCCGACGCCCCGACCACCGGCACGCACACGGGCTGGTGGAGAGACGCGGTGATCTACCAGGTCTACCCGCGCAGCTTCGCCGACGGCAACGGCGACGGCATGGGCGACCTGGAGGGCGTCCGCGGCCGACTGCCGTACCTGAAGTCGCTCGGCGTCGACGCCGTCTGGCTCTCCCCGTTCTACGCCTCGCCGCAGGCCGACGCGGGCTACGACGTCGCCGACTACCGGTCCATCGACCCCATGTTCGGCTCGCTCCTCGACGCCGACGCCGTGATCCGCGAGGCCCACGACCTGGGCCTGCGCATCATCGTCGACCTCGTCCCCAACCACTCGTCCGACCGGCACGAGTGGTTCCAGCGGGCCCTGCGCGAGGGCCCCGGATCGCCGCTGCGCGAGCGCTACCACTTCCGCCCCGGCCAGGGCGCGGACGGCGAACTGCCGCCCAACGACTGGGAGTCCATCTTCGGCGGCCCGGCCTGGACCCGCACCGAGGACCCGGACGGCACCCCCGGCGACTGGTACCTGCACCTCTTCGCCCCGGAGCAGCCCGACTTCAACTGGGAACACCCCGCCGTACGCGACGAGTTCCGCTCCATCCTGCGCTTCTGGCTCGACATGGGCGTGGACGGCTTCCGCGTCGACGTCGCCCACGGCCTGGTCAAGGCCGCCGGACTGCCCGACATCGGCGACCACGACCAGCTGAAGCTGCTCGGCAACGACGTCATGCCCTTCTTCGACCAGGACGGCGTCCACGAGATCTACCGCTCCTGGCGCAAGATCCTCGCCGAGTACGACGAGGAGCGCGTCCTCGTCGCCGAGGCGTGGACCCCCACCGTCGACCGCACCGCGAACTACGTGCGCCCCGACGAGATGCACCAGGCCTTCAACTTCCAGTACCTCGGCACCCACTGGGACGCCGCCGAGCTGCGCCGGGTCATCGACGAGTCGCTGGACGCGATGCGCCCGGTCGGCGCCCCCACCACCTGGGTGCTCTCCAACCACGACGTCACCCGGCACGCCACCCGCTTCGCCAACCCGGCGGGCCTCGGCACCCAGCTGCGCGAGCCGGGCGACCGCGAGCTGGGCCTGCGCCGGGCCCGCGCGGCGACCCTGCTGATGCTGGCGCTGCCCGGCTCCGCCTACGTCTACCAGGGCGAGGAGCTGGGCCTGCCCGACGTCACCGACCTGCCCGACGAGGTCCGGCAGGACCCCTCCTTCTGGCGGGCCAGCGGCCAGGACGGCTTCCGCGACGGCTGCCGGGTGCCGATCCCGTGGACCGTCGCGGGCGGCTCGTACGGCTTCGGCGCGGGCGGCTCCTGGCTGCCGCAGCCCGAGGGCTGGGGCGCGCTGAGCGTCGAGGCGCAGACCGGCGACCCCGGCTCCACCCTGGAGCTGTACCGCCGCGCGCTCGCCGTGCGGCGGGAGCGGCGCGGTCTCGGCGCGGGCGACGCCGTCGAGTGGCAGGACGCCCCCGAGGGGCTCCTCGTCTTCCGGCGCGACGGCTTCGTCTGCACCGCCAACACCACCGGCCGGGCCCTTTCCGTCCCGCTGCCCGGCCGGTTCCTCCTTGCCAACGAGGAGGTCGGGACCGTCGACGGCACGGCGGTCCTGCCCGCCGACACCACCGCCTGGTGGGCGGTGTGACGGTTCCCCTGCCGAGGGGTGCCGGGTCCGGCACCCCGCGGCTCGCGGACATCGCGGCCCAGTCCGGGGTCAGCGAGGCCACCGTCAGCCGGGTCCTCAACGGCAAGGCGGGGGTCGCGGGAGCGACCCGGCACAAGGTCCTCGCGGCCCTGGACGTGCTCGGCTACGAGCGTCCCGTACGGCTGAAACGGCGCAGCGCGGGCCTGGTCGGACTGGTGATCCCGGAGCTGACCAACCCGATCTTCCCCGCCTTCGCGCAGGTCGTGGAGCAGGTCCTCGCCGGGCACGGCTACACCCCGGTGCTCTGCACCCAGATGCCCGGCGGCGCCACCGAGGACGAACTGGTCGAGCAGCTGGTGGAGCGCGGGGTGGCCGGGATCGTGTTCCTGTCCGGGCTGCACGCGGACGCCTCCGCCGATCCGGCGCGGTACGCCCGGCTGACCGCCCGGGGCGTCCCGTACGTCCTCATCAACGGCTACAACGAACGGATCGACGCCAACTTCGTCTCCCCCGACGACCGGGCGGCGGCCAGGATGGCCGTGCGGCACCTGGTCGAGCTGGGCCACGAGCGCATCGGGCTCGCCGTCGGCCCCACCCGGTACGTGCCCTCGCGGCGCAAGGCCGAGGGCTTCACCGCCGAGCTGTACGAGTCCCTCGGCGTCGAGCGCGCGGAGGCCGAACGGTTCATCAGGCCCACCCTGTTCGGGGTCGAGGGCGGGCACGCCGCCGCCGACATCCTGCTCGCCGAGGGCTGCACCGGCATCGTCTGCGGCTCCGACCTGATGGCGCTCGGGGTGGTCAGGGCGGTCCGGGCCCGTGGCCTCGACGTGCCCCGGGACGTCTCCGTGGTCGGCTTCGACGACTCGCCGCTGATCGCGTTCACCAGCCCCCCGCTGTCCACCGTGCGCCAGCCCGTACAGGCCATGGCGACGGCGGCGGTGGGCGCGCTCCTGGAGGAGATCGAGGGGAACCCGGTGCAGCGCACGGAGTTCGTCTTCCAGCCGGAGCTGGTGGTCCGGGGATCGACCGCGCAGCCTCCCGTGCCCGTTTCCGCCGGGGCGCCGCAAGTCCTCCCGTAAGAAGTCGCGTTCGGGCGTCCGGAGTATTGACCGGGCGCCGGGGCGCTCGTACGGTCACGGCTGAAAACAGTTGCTGATTCTTTCGGCAACTTCTTGCGACACCGACGTCGTACAGGAGGAACCATGGCCAGAAGAACCGTGGCCGCCGCACTCGCCCTCGTGGCGGGAGCCGCCGCCGTGACCGTCACGGGAAACGTTCCCGCACAGGCCGTCCCGCCCGGCGAGAAGGACGTCACCGCCGTGATGTTCGAGTGGAAGTTCGCCTCGGTCGCCCGCGAGTGCACCGAACGCCTCGGCCCCGCCGGATACGGATACGTCCAGGTCTCCCCGCCGCAGGAACACCTCCAGGGCCCCCAGTGGTGGACCTCGTACCAGCCGGTCAGCTACAAGATCGCCGGACGCCTCGGCGACCGCGCCGCCTTCAAGAACATGATCGACACCTGCCACGCGGCGGGCGTCAAGGTCGTCGCCGACGCCGTCGTCAACCACATGGCGAACGGCTCCGGCACGGGAACGGGCGGCACCCGGTTCTCCAAGTACGACTACCCGGGCCTCTACTCCGGCGCCGACATGGACGACTGCCGCACCGCCATCACCGACTACCGGAACCGGGCCGACGTCCAGAACTGCGAACTGGTCCAGCTCCCCGACCTCGACACCGGCGAGGAGTACGTCCGGGGGAAGATAGCCGGGTACCTGAACGACCTGCTCTCCCTCGGCGTGGACGGTCTGCGCATCGACGCCGCCAAGCACATGCCCGCCGCCGACCTCGCCGACATCAAGTCCCGGCTGAGCGACCCGAACGCCTACTGGAAGCAGGAGGCCATCTTCGGCGCCGGAGAGGCCGTCTCCCCGTCCGAGTACCTCGGCAGCGGCGACGTCCAGGAGTTCCGCTACGCCCGCGACCTCAAGCGCGTGTTCCAGGGCGAGAAGCTCGCCTACCTCAAGAACTTCGGCGAAGGCTGGGGGTACATGCCCTCCGGCCGGTCCGGCGTCTTCGTCGACAACCACGACACCGAGCGCGGCGGCGACACCCTCTCCTACAAGGACGGCGCGGACTACACCCTCGCCTCCGTCTTCATGCTCGCCTGGCCCTACGGCTCCCCGGACGTCCACTCCGGCTACGAGTGGACCGACAAGGACGCGGGCCCGCCCAACGGCGGCCAGGTCGGCGCCTGTTACACCGACGGCTGGAAGTGCCAGCACGCCTGGCGCGAGATCTCCTCCATGGTCGCCCTCCGCAACACCGCGCGAGGCCAGGCCGTCACCGGCTGGTGGGACAACGGCAACAACGCCATCGCGTTCGGCCGGGGCTCCAAGGCGTACGTGGCCGTCAACCACGAGCCCACGGCGCTCACCCGCGCCTTCCAGACCTCGCTGCCCGCGGGCACCTACTGCGACGTGCAGTCGAACAGGCCCGTGACCGTCGACGGCTCCGGCCGGTTCACCGCCACCCTCGGCGCGAACACCGCCCTCGCCCTGCACGTGAACGCGGCGGGCTGCGGCGGCACCACCCCCACCACCCCGCCGACCACCCCTCCGGCCGCGTCGGGCGCCTCCTTCGCCGTCACCGCCACCACCGTGCCCGGCCAGGACGTCTACGTCACCGGCGACCGCGCCGAACTCGGCAACTGGTCCCCGGCCGCCGCCCTGAAGCTCGACCCCGCGACGTACCCCGTCTGGAAGCTGACCGCCGGCCTCCCCGCCGGCACCGCCTTCGCGTACAAGTACCTCCGCAAGGACGCCGCCGGGAACGTCACCTGGGAGTCCGGCGCCAACCGCACCGCGACCGTCCCCGCCACCGGCCGCGTCGACCTGAACGACACCTTCCGCGGCTGAACCCCCGCACCCCCAGGGACCGCCCCGGCCGGGGCGGCCCTCGCTTTCCCGTACCTCCAGGGAGAACCCCGTGACACGCAAGAGAACGGCGGTCGTACTGGCCGCCGCCCTGTGCGCCGCCCTCGTGCCCGCGATGCCCGCCGTCGCCGCGCCCCGGCCCCCCGCCCCGCCCTCCGACCGGACACTGGCCGCCGAACCCGCCCGCCAGGAACTCACCCGCGAACAGTTCTACTTCGTGCTGCCCGACCGCTTCGCCAACGGCGACCCCTCCAACGACCGGGGCGGACTCACCGGCAGCCGGACACAGACCGGCTTCGACCCCGCCGACAAGGGCTTCTACCAGGGCGGCGACCTCAAGGGCCTGGCCCAGCGCCTCGACTACATCAAGGGCCTCGGCACCACCGCCATCTGGATGGCGCCGATCTTCAAGAACCGGCCCGTGCAGGGCGAGGGCAAGGACGCCTCCGCCGGGTACCACGGCTACTGGATCACCGACTTCACCCAGGTCGACCCGCACTTCGGCACCAACGACGACCTGAAGAAGCTGATAGCCGCCGCCCACGCCAAGGGCATGAAGGTCTTCTTCGACGTCATCACCAACCACACCGCCGACACCGTCGACTACGCCGAGAAGGAGTACGGCTACCGCCCCAAGGGCGCCTACCCCTACCTCGACGAGGACGGCCGCCCCTTCGACGACCGCACCACCGCCGCAAGGGTCGACGCGGACTCCTTCCCGTACACCCCCGTCGAGAAGGCGAACACCAAGGTCCCCGCCTGGCTCAACGACCCCACCATGTACCACAACCGGGGCGACTCCACCTGGGCCGGTGAGTCCACCGAGTACGGCGACTTCGTCGGCCTCGACGACCTGTGGACCGAACGCCCCGAGGTCGTCGAGGGCATGAAGCGGATCTACGAGAAGTGGGTCCGCGACTTCAAGATCGACGGCTTCCGCGTCGACACCGTCAAACACGTCGACCTGGACTTCTGGACCCAGTGGGCCACCGCCCTCGACGCCTACGCGAAGAAGCGGGGCCGCGAGGACTTCTTCATGTTCGGCGAGGTCTACTCCGCCGACACCGCCGTCACCGCCCCCTACGTCACCCGGGGCCGCCTCGACGCCACCCTCGACTTCCCCTTCCAGGACGCCGCCCGCGCCTTCGCCTCCCAGGGCGCCGGAGCCGACCGCCTCGCCAAGGTCTTCGCCGAGGACTACCGCTACACCACCGACAAGGCCAACGCCTACGAACAGGTCACCTTCCTCGGCAACCACGACATGGGCCGCTTCGGGACCTTCCTCAAGCAGGACAACCCGAACGCCTCCGACGCCGAACTCCTCGGCCGCGACCGCCTCGCCAACGAGCTGATGTTCCTCTCCCGGGGCAACCCGGTGATCTACTCCGGCGACGAACAGGGCTTCACCGGCGCGGGCGGCGACAAGGACGCCCGCCAGCCCCTCTTCGCCTCCCGGGCCGCCGACTACCTCGACGACGACCAGATCGGCACCGACCGCACCCACGCCACCGACGCCTACGACACCGGCCACCCGCTCTACCGCTCCATCGCCGCCCTGTCGAAGCTCACCCGCGAACACCCCGCCCTCCGCGACGGCATCCAGCGCGAACGGTACGCCGAAGGCTCCGTCTACGCCTTCTCCCGTACGGACGCCGGGGACAGGACCGAATACCTCGTCGCCGCCAACGGCGGCACCACCCCGAGGACCGTCACCGTCCCCGTCGACTCCACCGCCTTCCGCACCCTCTACGGCGGCCGGGGCACGGTCACCGCGACCGGCGGCGAAGTCACCCTCACCGTCCCCGCCCTCTCCTCCGTCGTCCTCAAGGCCGACAAGCCCCTGCCCGCCCCCGCCACCGCGCCCGCCGTCACCCTCAGGGCGCCCGCCGCCGGAGCCACCGGCACCGTCGAACTCACCGCCGACGTCACCGGCGGACAGCTCAACCGGGTCGTCTTCGCCGCCCAGACCGGCAACGGCCGCTGGCAGACCCTCGGCACCGCCGACCACGCCCCCTACAAGGTCACCCAGCACCTCACCGCCCCCGCCGGCACCGCCCTGCGCTACAAGGCCGTCGTCGTCGACACCGAGGGCCGCACCGCGAGCGCCACCGCCGCCACCACCGCGGGCGCGCCCCCGGCCCCCGAGAAGCCGGTCGCCGTCCAGCGCCCCTACGCCGTCGTCCACTACCAGCGCGAGGACGGGAACTACGACGGCTGGAAGCTGAAGGCCGCGGGCCAGGAGGCCGCCTTCACCGGCCGCGACTCCTACGGCGCCTTCGCCTGGGTCAAGGTCCCCGAGGGCGCCTCCACCGTCCCGTACACCGTGGAGAAGGACGGCACCGCCGACGGCCCCCGCCGCACCGTCGTCCTCGGCCGCACCGGCGAGGTCTGGATCGCCCGGGGCGAGGACGGCCAGTCCGACACCCACCCCGCCCCGACCGTCCCGGACCGCACCAAGGCCGTCCTGCACTACCAGCGCGCCGACGGCGACCACGAGGGCTGGGGCCTCCACACCTGGACCGGCGCCGCCCAGCCCACCGACTGGTCCAAGCCCCTCATGCCCGTGCGCTTCGACGCCTACGGCGCCGTCTACGAGGTCCCCCTCGCCGAAGGCGCCCGCTCCCTGTCGTACATCCTCCACAAGGGCGACCAGAAGGACCTGCCCACCGACCAGTCCCTCGACCTCGCCACCCACGGCAACGAGGTCTGGCTGCTCTCCGGACAGCCCGCCTACCTGCTGCCCACCTCCGGCGCCGCCCCCGAGCTCGACCTCGGCAAGGCCGAGGCCCAGTGGATCGACCGGAACACCGTCGTCTGGAAGGTCAGGGCCACCGACGCCACCAGCCAGCAGCTGGTGTACGCCCCGGACGGCGGGATCACCGTCACCGACGGCGCCCTGAACACCGAGGGCCAGTGGCTCCGGCTCGGCCGGAGCACCCTCACCGACGCCCAGAAGGCCAAGTTCCCGCACCTCAAGGAGTACCCCGCCTTCACCGTCGACCCGCGCGACGCCGACCGCGTCCGCGACTCCCTGCGCGGCCAGCTCATCGCCACCCAGCGCGCCGCCAACGGGGCCCTGCTCGCCGCCACCGGCGTCCAGACCGCCGGAGTCCTCGACGACCTCTACGCGAAGAAGGCCACCGGCGCCGCCCTCGGCCCCGTCTTCCGCAAGGGCGGAGTCACCCTCTCCGTCTGGGCCCCCACCGCCCGGACCGTCGCCCTCGAACTCGACGGCCGGACCGTGCCCATGCGCCGCGACGACACCTCCGGCGTCTGGTCCGCCACCGGCCCGAAGTCCTGGACGGGCAAGCCCTACCGGTACGTGGTGAAGGTCTGGGCCCCCACCGTCGGGAAGACCGTCACCAACAAGGTCACCGACCCCTACTCCACCGCCCTCACCACCGACTCCGCCCGCAGCCTCGCCGTCGACCTCACCGACCCGAAGCTCGCCCCCCGGGGCTGGAACACCCTGCGCAAGCCCGCCGCCGTACCGCTGCGGGACGCCCAGATCCAGGAACTCCACATCCGTGACTTCTCCGTCGCGGACACCACCGCCCGCGCGGACCACCGGGGCACCTACCTCGCCTTCACCGACAAGGACAGCGCGGGCTCGAAGCACCTGCGCGCCCTCGCCGCCTCCGGCACCTCCTACGTCCACCTCCTGCCCGCCTTCGACCTCGGCACCGTCCCCGAGAAGAAGTCAGGACAGACCGCCCCCGCCTGCGACCTGAAGGTCTACGCCCCCGACTCCGAGGAACAGCAGAAGTGCGTCGCCGCCACCGCGGCCACCGACGCCTACAACTGGGGCTACGACCCCCTGCACTACACCGTCCCCGAGGGCTCCTACGCCACCGACCCCGAAGGCACCCGCCGCACGGTCGAGTTCCGGCGGATGGTCCAGTCCCTCAACGGCGACGGCCTGCGCACCGTCATGGACGTCGTCTACAACCACACCGTCGCCGCCGGACAGTCCGACAAGTCGGTCCTCGACCGCATCGTGCCCGGCTACTACCAGCGCCTCCAGGCCGACGGCACCGTCGCCACCTCCACCTGCTGCGCCAACACCGCGCCGGAGAACGCGATGATGGGCAAGCTCGTCGTCGACTCCGTCGTCACCTGGGCCAGGGAGTACAAGGTCGACGGCTTCCGCTTCGACCTCATGGGCCACCACCCGAAGGAGAACATCCTCGCCGTCCGGGGGGCCCTCGACGCCCTCACCGTCGCCGAGGACGGCGTCGACGGCAAGGCGATCGTCCTCTACGGCGAGGGCTGGAACTTCGGCGAGATCGCCGACGACGCCCGGTTCGTCCAGGCCACCCAGAAGAACATGGCCGGAACCGGCATCGCCACCTTCTCCGACCGGGCCCGCGACGCCGTCCGGGGCGGCGGCCCCTTCGACGAGGACCCCGGCGTCCAGGGCTTCGCCTCCGGCCTCTACACCGACCCCAACGCCTCCGCCGCCAACGGCACCCCCGAGCAGCAGAAGGCCCGCCTCCTCCACTACCAGGACCTCATCAAGGTCGGCCTGACCGGCAACCTCGCCTCCTACACCTTCACCGACACCTCGGGCCGTACGGTCAAGGGCTCCGAGGTCGACTACAACGGCGCCCCCGCCGGATACGCCGCCGCCCCCGGCGACGCCCTCGCCTACGCCGACGCCCACGACAACGAGACCCTGTACGACGCGCTCGCCTTCAAGCTCCCGGCGGACACCGGCCCCGCCGACCGGGCCCGCGCCCAGGTCCTCGCCATGGCCACCGCCACCCTCTCCCAGGGTCCGGCGCTCTCCCAGGCGGGCTCCGACCTGCTCCGCTCCAAGTCCCTCGACCGCAACTCCTACGACAGCGGCGACTGGTTCAACGCCATCCACTGGGACTGCCGCGACGGCAACGGCTTCGGCCGGGGCCTGCCGCCCGCCGCCGACAACAAGGACAAGTGGTCCCACGGAAGGCCGCTCCTGGTGAACCCGGCCCTCACCGTCGGCTGCGCCCAGATCGACGGCGCCTCCGCCGCCTACCGGGACCTCCAGAAGATCCGCACCACCGAGCCGGTGTTCTCCCTCGCCACCACCGAGCGGGTCCAGGACGCCCTGTCCTTCCCGCTCTCCGGCCGCGACGAGACCCCGGGCGTCCTCACCATGCGCCTCGGGGACCTGGTCGTCGTCCTCAACGCCACCCCGGGCGCCACCACCCAGCGGGTCGCCGCCCTGACGGGCCGGGGGTACGCCCTCCACCCCGTCCAGGCCGGGGGAGCGGACACCGTCGTGAAGACCGCCTCCTACACGGCCGCCTCGGGCACCTTCACGGTCCCGGCCCGTACGGTCGCCGTCTTCAAGGCCACCGGCTGACCCGTCCGCACCTCCGCACCTTCACCTCCCTACCTCCGCTCCGACAGGACGCCCCGGCACCGGACTTCCGGCGCCGGGGCGTCCCCGTCGGTTCTTCGGCTCTTCGGTTCTTCCGGTTCTCGGGATCTCCGGGTCTCCGGGTTTTCGGGTCTTCCGGTTCCCCGGGTCAGCGCCCGCGCTGGTCCGGGACGGACGGCTCCACCGCACCGGCCGAAGGCACCAGCGCCACGAGCCGCGCCACCAGCTCCCCGAAGGGCCCGTCGGCGGGCTCGTCCGCGAGCAGGCCCACCAGGATCGCCGCCATCTCGTCGTCGTACGCGGCGCTCACCGCCGCGAGGGCCGCGAAGTCGTGCACCAGCTGCAGTTCCAGCTCCGCGCGCGGCACCCGCCGCCCGTCCAGCCAGATCAGCGCCGTCGACTCCGCGAGCGACACCCAGGAACGGACGACCAGTTCGAGCCGCGCCGAGGGCTTCTCGACCCCCAGATGCGCCAGGATCTGCACGTACGCGGCCTGCCGCACCTCGTCGATCATCGCGTTCGTCGTGGAGGAACCCACGGCGGGACCGCCCCGCATCAGCGCCGCGAACCCCGGTCCGTGATGGTCCACGAAGTCGAAGAAGCGGCCCATCACCCGCAGCAGCCGCGCGCCGAGGGGGCCCTGCGGCGGCTCCACGAACCGGGCCGCCAGCTCGTCGGCGGCCCGCCGCAGCGCCGCCTCGTAGAGGCTCTGCTTGCCGGGGAAGTAGTGGTAGACCAGCGGGCGGGAGATGCCCGCGGCGGCGGCGATCTCGTCGATGGAGACCTCGTCGGGAGAGCGGTGGCTGAAGAGTTCGAGGGCCACCCCGATCAGTTGCTGCTTGCGCTCCTCGACGCCCATCCTGCGGCGTACCCCGGTCGTCATACGAACAGCCTAACGGGGTCCGTTACGCTCCTGCCCCATGAGCGCTTCCGACCAGGACACCCAGGCCGCCGAGCCCCCGGAGGCCACCGAGGCCCCCGCGAGCGACGGGACCGGCGAGAAGACCTCCCCGGGGACTCCCCGGAAGTCTCCGGAGCCCACCGGGACCCCCCGGTCCGAACAGGCCGAAGGGGAAGCGGAGTTCGAGAAGCCGGAGAAGCGCGGAGAAACCGGCGGGGTCCCCGCGCGCGAGCCGGAGCACGAGGACGGGACCCGGGAGGGGGCCGACGGGGAGGCCGACGACGAGGCCGACGGGGAAGAGGCCGAGGAAGAGGCGGCGGAGACCGGCGAGGCGTCGGTCCCGGCGACCGGGCTCACCCCGAAGCAGGCGCGGCGGCTGCGCGTCGCCGTCGCCTCCGTGCTCCTGGTCGCGATGGCCGTGGTCCTGGTGATCCGCCTGGCGAGCCGTACGTCCGTCCTGGTCGTCGGTGTGTACGGACTCGCCATGATCCTCTGCGGCGTCGTGATCGAACTGTCCCGCAACGGCCGCACCCGGCTCGGCACCTGGCTCCTGGTGGGCGGCCTCCTCGCCGCCCTCGCCCTGGACTGGCTGGTCCTGCCGTAGAGGTCGGGCCGGGTGCCGGGTGCCGGGTGCCGGGTGCCGGGTGCCGGGCGCGGGTCGGGAGCGGGCCCCGGCCGGGAGCGTCCACCGGCCGGGCGCGTGCACCGGCCGGGCGCGTGCACCGGCCGGGGACCGGGCACGGCCCAGACGCCGAACTCCGGTCCGGGGGCCGGGGATCCGCCGGGTCAGAGGTCCAGCACCAGCCGTCTCCCCGCGCAGCGGGAGACGCAGATCAGCATCTGGTCGGCCCGTTCGGCGTCGGTGAGCAGATCGTCCCGGTGGTCGATCTCCCCCTCCAGGACCCGCTGTCGGCACGTGCCGCAGAACCCCTGCCGGCAGGAGTACATGAGCCCTGGCAGTTCCGCGTGGACCGCCGAGAGCAGGGACTGGTCGGCCGCGACCTCCAGGACGCGCCCGGAGCGCCGCAGTTCGACCTCGAAGGGCGCGCCACCGGCCGGTGCCGCCGCCGAGAAGCGCTCCAGGCGCGGCGCCCTGCCCTCCGGCAGCGCGGCCGTCACGGCGTCCATCAGGCCCTCGGGACCGCAGCAGTACACCAGCGTCCCGGCGGGCACCTCCGCGAGGAAGCCCAGGTCGGGGCGGCCCGACTCGTCCTCGGCGACCACGGTCGACCGCTCGGCCCCGCCCAGCTTTGCGAGCTCCGCGAGATACGGCATCGAGGCCCGGTCGCGCCCGCAGTAGACGAGCCGCCAGTCCGCACCGGCCGCCTCCGCGGCGCGGACCATCGGCAGGACCGGAGTGATGCCGATGCCGCCCGCGACGAAGACGTACGCCGGGGCTCCGGTCAGCGGGAAGCGGTTGCGGGGGCCCCGGATCTCGATCTCGACGCCCTCGTGGAGCCGTTCGTGGACCTCGCGGGAGCCGCCGCGCCCGCCCCGCTCCTCCTCGATCAGCCGGGTCGCCACGGTGTACGCGGCGGTGTCGGCCGGGTCGCCGCAGAGCGAGTAGGGGCGGACGAGCCCCGAGGGCAGGACGAGGTCGATGTGGGCGCCCGGCCGCCAGGCGGGCAACCCGGTTCCCTCCAGGCGCAGTTCGACGACGCCCTCGGCGGGTTCGGTGCGACGGGCGACGCGGACCCTGCGGGAGACGGTGCGGCCCCGGCCGTGTCCGGAGACGGGCTCGTCGAGCGCGGGCATCGGCCAGAGCGGGGCGGTGGACATCCGGCTCCGGACCGCGCGGCGGACCAGCAGCGCGGCCCCCGCGACCACGGCGACGGCGGCGAACCGGGCCATCAGCGGCCTCCGTTGGCGCCGGGGGAGGTGGCCAGATAGGCCACGGCCTGCGCGGTGTCGCCCTCCTGGGAGGGGTGGTAGGCGCGGCTGAGGTAGCGGGGGACGGAGCGGAGCATGTCGGGGGTGGCGGGCAGCACGCCCTGACGGCCCTTGCGGACGAACTGGCCCAGGGACGCCTTCCCGTCGAGGAGGGTGGGGTCGTTCTCCATGAAGAAGCGGATGCCGCGCTGCCAGAGGAAGACGAGCGTGGAGAAGGCGAGGGCCCAGGTGCGGGCGCGCCGCCGGTAGCCGCCGTCGAGGTGCATGAACAGTTCGAAGGCGACCGCGCGGTGTTCGACCTCCTCGGCGCCGTGCCAGCGCAGCAGGTCGAGCATGGTGGGGTCGGCACCGGCGCGGTCGAGCGCGTCCGCGTTGAGGACCCAGTCGCCGAGGAAGGCGGTGTAGTGCTCGATGGCGGCGATCATCGCGACCCGCTCCATCAGCCACCAGCGGCGCGGACGGCCCGGCGGCAGCGTCCGGTCGCCGAGGAGCTTCTCGAAGAACCAGTCGACCTGCGCGGTGTACGGGGTGGGGTCGAGGCCCTGTGCCCGCAGATGGGGCAGGACGTCGTCGTGGGCCTGCGAGTGGACGGCCTCCTGACCGATGAAGCCGATGACGTCCTCGCGGAGCCGGTCGTCGGTGACGAACGGCAGGGCCTGCCGGTAGACGTGCACGAACCAGCGCTCGCCCGCCGGGAGCAGCAGATGCAGCACGTTGATGGTGTGCGTGGTGAAGGGATCGTTGGGCACCCAGTGGAGCGGGGTCGCCTCCCAGTCGAAGGAGACCTCGCGGGCCTTGAGTTCGACGTGCTCCGACGCCACCGGTGCGGGCTGCGTATTAGACATGCCGTCAATGTACTGAGCGGTATGACGCCGCGACAGGCCCCTGCGGCGTCTTTCTGCCGTACGGGAGGAGGCCCCGCCCGCCGGGGCCCGCCCCCGGCAGGTCACCGGAGCGCGCCCACCCGCCTCCCGTCCTTCAACGTACCGCCCAGTTCCGCCCGCGCCCCGGCCGAGGCCCGTACCGCGAGGACCGGACCGTCCGCACGGCCCGTCACCCCGCCCGAGGCCTCCAGGGACGCGAAGTCCCCGCCGCCCGCCGCCAGGACGTACCAGGCGCCGCGCGGCGCCTGCCAGAGTACGCCCGCGAGCACCCGGGGGTCCCGCACTCCGCAGGAGGGCGAACCCTCCGCCCGTGCCGCGAGCACCGCGGGCACCCGGGGCGAGGGCACCAGGAACTGGGCGAGGACCCTGCTCCCCGTGCCCCGCCAGGTCTCCGCGCGGGTGCAGATCCAGGTGCCGCGCCCGGCGCCCTCCGGCAGCGTCTGCCGGGCGAACGGCCAGGCGTTCACCGACCGGACCCCGCGCGCCCGCACCGCCGCCAGCTGGCAGGCGGTCCGCGCCCACGCGGTCCGCGCCTCCGGGCCCGTCGCGTCCACCGGCGCGGCGGGCGCGCCCCACAGCAGCCGGACGGGGGCCAGCTCGCCCAGGTCCGTGAGGAGCCGCGGCCCCGAACCGTCCCGCAGCTGGAGGGCGTTCCAGCGGACGCAGTCCCGCGCGAGGGCGGGGCTCGTCATCGGATCGGTCACCCCGTCGGCGTCCCGCGCCAGCGGACGCGCCCGCGTCAGGGGCCTCAGGAGGTCCTGCACCCCGGTCTCCTCCACCCAGGGGGCCGTCAGATAGCGGACGTTGCCCGCCGCGCGGGACACCACGAGCGCGGCGGCACCGGGTGTGTCGGCGCCGTCGGTCCTGGCGAAGTCGAGCGCCGCGCCCGCCGCGCCCTCGACCGGTTCCGCGTACCGCACGGCCCGCAGCCCGTCGTGGAGGAGGACCACCCGGACCCCGTCGACCAGCCCCGCGAAGAGGAGTTGCGGCGGTCCCATCGGCGGGCCCACCGGGGTGCCGGGCGTCGCGGACGACCGTACGGACGGCCCGGGGCGGGCCCAGACGGCGAGCGCCCGCCGCAGCAGCGCGCGGTCCCGCACGAGCCCGCCGCGCGCGGGCCACACGGAGAAGTCCTGCCGGGTGGAACCGGGCCAGACGGCCGGTTCCACCCGCCTGAGCGCCCCCGGGTCGAGGGCGGCCTCGGCGGCGGGATTGCGGGCGTACGAGGGCGCGGCGGCGCCGTTCCTGCCCCAGCCGTCCCCGGGCAGGCCCAGCAGCGCACCGCACACCAGCAGCGCGACGAGGGCGACGAGCGAGGCCCGCAGGTGCTGGCGCCGCCGCAGCAGGTCCGTGGGCCGCGCCTGGAGCGCGCAGGGGTCGAACTCGTCGGACTCCAGCAGGGCGCCGCCGCTGCGGCGCGGCCCGGGATCGAAGGCCCGGGGACCACCGCCGACGGGGGGTGCGGACCCGGGCGCGCCGGGACGGTGGGCGGCGCGGTCCGCCCCGACCGCCCCTTCGGACGCCCCGCCCCTCGGAGCCGTACCCGGGCGGCCCGATCCATCCACGTCGGCGCGGCCCGATCCGTCCGTGCCCGCATGGCCCGAGCCGTTCGTGGCGGCGCGGCCCGGTCCGCCCTGCCCGTCAGCCCGGTCGGCGCGGCCGAGGGAGCGGGAGCCCCTCGGATCGGGGAGGCCCGGCCCCACCGGTCCCACCAACCCGGTGGGCTCCACTGGTCCCACCAGCCCCGTGGCCCCCGCTGGCCCCACCGACCCCGCTGGCCCTGCCAGCCCCGGCCCCACCAGCCCCGAGCCTCCCGCCGTCCCCAAGTCGCCCATCGGGGCGGCCCATTGCCCCTCCAAGCCCTGCTCGGCCGTGTCCACCGCGTCCACCGCGTCCACCGCGTCCGCCTCCGCCAGTGCCGCCGCCGGGTCCGGCACTCCGGCCGCCGCCAGGACCCGCAGGACCTCCGGGTCTCCCTGGCGTTCGAGTCCGCGCAGCACATAGGCCGCCCGGCCGGGTCCGGAGAGACGGGACAGGCGCTGGTCCAGGGCGAGTTCGTCCGCGCCGCCCACCCGGGGGAAGAGCCGCAGCCCCCACACGTGCGGGAGCAGCGGCGGGAACTGCGCCCGGCGCGGCAGCGCGAACCGCCGCAGCGGGAGCCCGGCGACCAGCGCCTGCCGCAGCACCTCGCCCCGCACGTACGCGTATCCGGGATCGACCGCGTCCTCGGCGGGCCGGGGCGCGGGCACGGCGGGCCCGGGGACCCGGCGGCGGGGCAGTGAACGCTGGACGAGCGCGTGCGCGGTCAGCACCCGGCGGTTGCGGCCGAGCGACGGCGGCAGGACGAGGTAGGCGATGCGGACCAGACGCGGATAGCGCTCGACGAGCGCGGCCTCGGCCTGCTCGACGTCGACCGGGCCCACGGGCGAGGGGACGAGATCCTGGGTGCTCACGTTCAGCAGAACGAGCGATTCTTCCGATGGTCACCCCGGCCGGGCCCCGCCCGGACCGTGCCGGACCGTCAAGTCGCCCTCATTCAGGCACAGTTCAAGTGCCCGGGTCGGTCAGGCGCTCGCGGAGGCATGCCGTCGTCCCGTCGGGGACGCCGAGCCCCTCCCGTACGTATGCCTCCATCGACCCGTGCCGGACCGCGACCTCGTCGAGCGCCGCCTCCAGGTACTCGGGGACGACCCCGATCAGGTCGAGGGCCAGCTGCGGGTCGCCGCCCTGTGCGGTGAACCCCTCGATCATCGGCGCGAACGCCTGCCGCACCGCCGGGTTGACGGCGAGGTACTCCGTCCGCACGGTCCGCTCGTCCGCGCCGAGCAGCGACAGCAGGACCGTCGCGCCCCAGCCCGTCCGGTCCTTGCCCGCCGTGCAGTGGAAGAGCACGGGCCCCGCGTCCGGCCCGCCCAGCACGGTGAGCAGCGTCCGGTACGCGGTGCGCGCGGCCTCGCCGGAGACGAGGGTCCGGTAGGTGCGGGCGAACGCCTCCCTGACCCGGCCCCCGCCGAGGTGCTCCTCGGCGAGCGCCGGGTTCGAGAGCAGCGTTCTCAGCTGGGCGGCGGGCGGCAGCCCGCTGATCGACAGTTGGTCGGCGAGCACGTCCGCGAGGACCGCCCGCGCCCCGGCGGGCAGCCGGTCGGGCCGGGCGGTGCGCTCGTTCTCCGTGCGGAGGTCCACGACGGTGCGGACGCCGAGGCGGGCCACCACCGGTTCGGCGGGGTCGAGCCGGTCGAGCTGCGCGGACCGCAGGGCGAGTCCCGGACGGACGGTCCGGCCCCCGCCCAGCGGGAGACCGCCCAGGTCGCGCAGGTTGGCGACGGAGGTGGCGGGAATGGCGGGCATGGCGTCGGCTCCTCCGGCTCGTACGGGTCCGCGCCCGTGCGTACGTTCTGCTGCCGACCGTAAGGGAACACCCCGGTCCGGGCAGTTCCAGCGGATCCGTACCGGTACGACCGGCACCTGCGCGACCGGTGCCGATGCGACGGGTACCTGCGGGACCGGTACCCGTGCGACCGGCACCGACGCGATCGGTACCAGCGCGTCAGGGCCCGGTGAGCGCGGCCAGCACCTCCGCCTCCCGCTGCGGGGTGAGGCCGGGCGCCGGGCGGTCCGGTCGCTGCGGCGCGACCCCGCCGAGCGACTCCAGCCAGGCCCAGGTGTCGGCGACGGTCTCGTCGACCGGACGGCAGCGCAGCCCGGCGGCGAGCGCCTTGCCGACGTCGGCGGTGTGGATCATGTCGTACGTCCCGCCCGGCGGCAGCCACACCGGCAGCTCCGTCCACGGCGCGACACCGGCGGCGAGCAGCTCCTCGGGGCCGGTCCAGCGCAGCGAGGCACCGGAACCGGTGACCCGTACGCAGGCGTCGAGCAGCTCGCCCATGGTCGTCCGGCCGGGCGGACAGACCAGGTCGTACGGGCCGTGCAGCCCGGCGGACACCGCGTCGAGGGTCCATCCGGCGAGGTCGCGGGCGTCGATGTACTGGACCGGCAGCGTCCGGGGGCCGGGGGCGAGGACCGGGCCGCCGCGCGCGATCCGGCCGAGCCACCAGGGCAGACGGCCCACGTTCTCGTACGGGCCGAGGACGAGCCCCGCCCGGACGGACAGCGTCCGGTCCGCGCCGAACGCCCCCTCGGCCGCCAGCTCGCCGCCCCGCTTGGCCTCCGCGTACGGCACGTCCCCGGCGTCCGGGGAGCCGTCCACGACCGGGTCCTCCTCGGCGAGCCCGGCGGGCTCCGGTCCCGCGTACACGGACCGGCTCGACACGTACGCGTACCGGCCCGCCCGCCCGGCGAGCAGCCGGGCCGCGTCCCGCACCGCCGAGGGCGCGGCCGACCAGGTGTCCACGACGGCGTCCCAGGTCCCGTCGGCCAGCGCGGCCAGCCCCTCAGGGCCGGTCGTGCGGTCGCCGAGCAGGGTGGTCACCCCGGCGGGGGGTTCGTGCCGTCCGCGATGGAAGACGGTCACGTCCCAGCCCCGGGCGAGCGCGGTCTCGACGACCGCGCGGCCCACGAACTCCGTACCTCCGAGCATCAGCAGTCTCATGGGCCGAGCCTGCCGCGCCCTCCGGCCGGAGGCCAGGGGGTTCCGCTCGGGGAGGATTCCGCCACGGGAGGAACGGGCGAAGCGGAACGAACGAGACGCCCCGGGAGAGGTGCCGGACGCCCGGCGGACGTCACAGTCGCGTGAACGCCGCCACCGGAAGCGGAGGGGGGCTCGTGCCACACCCGTTCGGGTGACAACATGTCCGGCGATGACGGATGCCCGGTCGCCCCTGCGCGCCTTGAGAGCCGCCTTGTTCGCGGTGGTCTGCGTGGCCTTGGCCGCCGTGGGGCATTCGTCCATGTCTGCGCACCGGCTCCCGGCGGTGACCCTGCTCGCCGCGTTCGCCGCGACGACGGCCCTCGCCTGGGCCGCCGCGGGCCGCCGCCGGGGCGCGCCGACGGTCGCCGCCGCCATGGGGGTGCTCCAGGGCGCGCTCCACCTGATGTTCTCGACGGCGGGCGCCCACACGGGGCACCCCGCCCACCCGGCGACGGCGGCCCCCGCCCCCACCGCGCACGGCGTCCACGGCATGACCGGCCACCCCCTCGCGCCCCCCTCCGGCCTCATGGACAGGGGCGTCGGCGCGGACCCGGCCACGGGCGCCTCCATGGACCTCGTCTCCACCGGCGGTCTCGGCATGGCCGCCGTCCACCTCCTCGCCGCGCTCCTCTGCGGGCTCTGGCTGGCCCACGGCGAGGCCGCGTTCCTCACGCTGGCCCGCGCGGCCCTCGCGTACGCCTTCACCCCGGTCCGTCTGGCCCTCGCCCGGGTACGGGTCCCCGGCCCTCCGTGCCGCGTCCTCCGGCGGGCCCGCCGCGACGCCCGGCCGCCGGTCGCCGTCGTCCTCGCCCACAGCCTCTCCCGGCGCGGCCCGCCCCGGCCGCCCGCACCCCGCGCCACGACCCTCGGAGCACACGTCTGACCCGGGGGTCCCTTCCCCCTGTCCGTACCGTCCCCGAGGACACCCATGACCGTCGACGATCCCGCACGCCCGGAAACGCCCGAGGCGCCACCGTCGAAGCCCCGACAGCCCACCACGACCGAACCCACGACCGCGTCCGCCCCGGCCGACCCCACGACCGCATCCGCCACCACCGACCCCACGACCGCATCCGCCACGGCGACCGCCACCGGCCCCACGGCCACGGCCGAGCCCGCCCCCGCCGGACCGCCCGCCCGGCCCGGCACCTGGAGCGCGCTGCGCCCCCTCGTCCTCCGCGTCCACTTCTACGCGGGCGTCCTCGTCGCCCCGTTCCTCCTCGTCGCCGCCCTCAGCGGTCTGCTGTACGCGCTCTCCTTCCAGGCGGAGAAGATCGTGTACGCGCACGAACTGGAGGTCCCGGTCGGCGACACCGTCCTGCCGCTCTCCCAGCAGGTCCACAACGCCCGCAAGGTCAACCCGGGCGGCACCGTCACCGCGGTCTGGCCCGGCGCCGAACCCGGGGCGACCACCCGGGTCCTGATGGCCGACCCCGACGTCCCCGAAGGCACCTCGCTCGCCGTCTTCGTCGACCCGTACACCGGTGACGTACGCGGCCAGCTGCCCAGCTACGGCAGTTCCGGCGCCCTCCCGCTGCGCACCTGGACCGACGAACTCCACCGCGACCTGCACCTCGGCGAGTTCGGCCGCAACTACAGCGAACTCGCCGCGAGCTGGCTGTGGGTGGTCGCGCTCGGCGGGCTGTTCCTCTGGCTCGGCAGGCGCCGCCGCACCCGCCGCGCCCTGTTCCTCCCGGAGGGCGGCCCCGCCTCCCGCCGCCGCACCCTGTCCTGGCACGGCTCGGTCGGCCTGTGGGCGGTGACCGGACTCGTCCTGCTGTCCGCGACCGGACTGACCTGGTCCCGGTACGCGGGCGAGAACATCGGCGTCGTCCAGGACGGTCTCGGCGGCGCGACCCCCACCCTCACCGCGACCCTCGGCGGCGCGCCCGGCGGCTCCTCGGAGCACGAGGGCCACGGCGGCGGCCACACCGGCACCGCCCCCACCGCCCAGGGCCCCGACATCGGCATCGACCGGGCCCTCGAAGCGGCCCGCGCGGCGGGCATCGACAGCCCCCGCCTGTCCGTCGCGCCGCCCGCCGACGGCAAGGGGTACGTGATCAAGGAGACCGACACCCAGTTCCCGCTCCAGCTGGACTCGGTGGCGGTGGACCCGGCGGACGGCACGGTCATCGACCGGCTGGCCTTCGCCGACTACCCGCTGCTCGCCAAGCTCACCCGGATCGGCATCGACGCGCACAGCGGCGTGTTCCTCGGCCTGTTCAACCAACTGGCCCTGGCCGCCCTGGCCCTCGCCCTGGTCCTGCTGATCCTCTGGGGCTACCGCATGTGGTGGCTGCGCCGTCCGGGCCGCCCGGCGGCGCGCGGGGCGTGGCGGAGGATCCCGGCGCACCTGCTGCTCCCGCTGCTCGCGGGTACGGCCCTGGTGGCGTGGTTCGTCCCGCTGCTCGGCCTGAGCCTGCTGCTGTTCCTGGCGGTGGACCTCGCCCTGGCGCTGGTCGCCAGGATCAGGGCGAGGCCCACCCGGACCGGCTGATCAGGGGGTGTACTTGTAGCCGACCCGCCGCACGGTCTGGATCGTGTGGCGGTGCTCGGCGCCCAGCTTGCGGCGCAGCCGGGCCACGTGCACGTCGACCGTGCGGCCGTCGCCGACGTGCCCGTAGCCCCACACCGTGGTGACCAACTGGTCGCGGGTGTGGACCCGGTGGGGGTGCGCCACCAGATGGGCGAGGAGTTCGAACTCCAAGTACGTCAGGTCGAGGGCCTGTCCGTCGACGACGGCGAGCCGCTGGACCCCGTCGATCGTCACCGGACCCTGCTCCTCCGCCGGTGCGGACACCGGCGCGGGGGCGGGGGTGGCGACGGACGGCCGCTGCTGGTCGGCCGGTACGAGGACGAGGTACCCGACCATCGGCGGGCGGCCCGGCAGCGTCGGCAGGGTGTGCGGCGGGGCGGGCAGCAAGGTCGCGCCGGGCGGCAGGAAGTCCGCGACCTGGGCGAGGTCCACGACCTCGTTGGGGTCGACGGCGCGGAGCCGGTGCCGTCCCGGACGGACGGCGGTGAGGGAGGCACTCGGGGAGTGGACCTGGGGATGCGCCATGGAAGTCAGCTCTTTCGCGCGGAGAAACGGACGGACAGGAGTCGTACGTCGTGCGCGTGGGCCGAAGGCCGGGGACCGGACCGTGCCGATCGGGGCTTTAGAGGGCCGACGCGTTCCTCGCGCGGCAACACACCCGGTCGAAGTCGTGGTGCTGCCGGGAAGGCCAGAACGGCTCCAGGTCGTGACGACCCTTCGCGGTGTCGTTCTCTGTGATGGCCATATCCCTATTGAAGCAGAAGGGAATGGCCCCGACGAGCCCCGGACCGGCCAAACCCCGTGTAGTCCTTCCCACATGCCGGGAGGGACCCGGCCGCGCGGGGGGCACGGAACAGGCCCCCGTCACGCCGGGAGGCGCCCACCGCGAACGGTGGACGCCTCCCGTGGGAAAACCTTCGGAGCGGCGCGGATCAGACCTGGCCGGCCTTCTCCAGGGCCTCGCAGCAGGTGTCCACGATGAGCCGGGTCACCACGTACGGGTCGACGTTCGCGTTCGGACGCCGGTCCTCGATGTAGCCCTTCCGGTCCTGCTCGACCTGCCACGGGATGCGGACCGAGGCGCCGCGGTCCGAGACGCCGTAGGTGTACTCGTCCCAGGGGGCGGTCTCGTGCAGACCCGTCAGGCGCTCGTCGATGCCCGCGCCGTAGTTCTTGACGTGGTCCAGCGGCTTCGAGCCCTCGCCGAGGGACTCGCAGGCGGTGATGATCGCGTCGTAGCCCTCGCGCATCGCCCGGGTGGAGAAGTTGGTGTGCGCGCCCGCGCCGTTCCAGTCGCCCTTCACCGGCTTCGGGTCCAGCGTCGCCGTGACGTCGAAGTCCTCGGCCGTGCGGTACAGCAGCCAGCGGGCGATCCACAGCTGGTCCGAGACCTCCAGCGGGGCCAGCGGGCCGACCTGGAACTCCCACTGGCCGGGCATGACCTCGGCGTTGATGCCGGAGATGCCGAGACCGGCCGTGAGGCAGTTGTCCAGGTGCGCCTCGACGATCGGGCGGCCGTGGATCTCGTCCGCGCCGACACCGCAGTAGTAGCCGCCCTGCGGGGCGGGGAAGCCGTTGGCCGGGAAGCCCAGCGGACGGGTGCCCTCGAAGAAGGTGTACTCCTGCTCGATGCCGAAGATCGACTCCTGGGAGGCGTACCGGGCGGAGACCTCGGCGAGCGCGGCGCGGGTGTTCGACTCGTGCGGCGTCATGTCCGTGTTCAGGACCTCGCACAGCACCAGGATGTCGTCGCCGCCGCGGATCGGGTCCGGGCAGGAGAACACCGGGCGCAGCACGCGGTCCGAGGCGTGGCCCTTGGCCTGGTTCGTGCTGGAACCGTCGAAGCCCCAGAGCGGCAGTTCGTCGAGGGGGAGGACGTCACCCGCGATGATCTTCGTCTTGGAACGGAGCTTCGCGGTCGGCGCGGTGCCGTCGATCCAGATGTACTCAGCCTTGAAGGTCACGGGTCTCATCCTTTGGGCGTGCTGCTGCGGTGTTCGGTTTCGCTGTCGCAGCTTCGCAACACGGGATTTCCCGTCCGTGACCCTCGTGTGAACCCCGTGTTACACGAATGGCCCTGTGCGGAGGGATCGCGTACGGGGCGGTGGGCGGGCCCCGTACCGGCCGGTGGGCTGCGTCACACCGGACCCGTACCGGCCGGTGAGCGGCGTCACACGGGCCGGTGGGGCGCGTCCGCGCAGTCCTCCGACAGCTCCTTCAGCCGCCGCCCGACCGTCCCGGCGTCCAGGAACGGCCCGAGCCCCGCCGCCCGTACCCGTCGCACCAGCTCCGCGTACGAGGTGCCCAGCGCCTCGGCCGTCCGCTCCAGGTGCCAGTCGCAGTCCGCGAGCCGCCGCAGCAGGTACCCCTTGCGGATCTGCTTCTCCGACAATCGGAAGGTCTTCAGATAGGCCGTCCGCCCCTTCCTGTCGGTGATCACCTCACCGATGTGCTGCTCGCGCCCGCCCCGTTCGAACGGCGGCAGGAACCGGTACAGACCGAACGGCCCGGCCCGGTGCACGCGCTCGAAGGCGTACGGGGTCTCCAGGAGGTCCCGCGCCATCAGACCGTCGTGCGCCACCGCCCACGCCCGCTCCTGCTCCCGGGCCGCCGCCCGCAGGTCGGCCAGGGTACGGATGCCCCCGGCCCCGTCCCTGATCCGCGCGGTGAACTCGGGCACCGCGCCGCCGTAGTACGCGTACTGGTGCACCAGCTCCCCGTACAGGTCCTCCACCAGCGTCGGATGCAGCAGCCGGTAGTCGTCCGGGTGCGGCACCACGAAGGCCGCGGCCAGCGAGTCGGCCACGTAGAGCAGCAGCCCGCACTGACCCGGATGCACCTCGAAGACCCGCAGCGCCTCCGCGAGCCCCGGCACCGCCCACCCCGCGTACGCCGCCTCCGCGCGCGGCGACAGACCGTGCCGCAGCGCCTCCCGCGACCACTCGTCCCAGACGATCGACGGCCCGCCGAAGTGCAGCGCGAGATACCCCTCCAGGGCCAGGTGCAGGGGCAGGAAGCGGAGCCGCCGCTCCACCCGTCCGTCCCTGTCGCGCCGCCGCTTCGCCATCCGGTGGATGCGGCGCACGGGCAGACAGGACGACGGCCCGGTGCCGCCTTCCCCCGCCCGGTCCCGGTCCCGGTCCCGGCCGTCCGCCTCCCCGCCGAGGAGCGTCCCGTACGCGGCGGCCTCGGCGCCCCGCCCGGTCCCCGACCAGTCGGCGACGAAACCGTGCGGGACGTACGAGGTGTAGGTGGTCCGGTCGGGCAGCTCCACCGAGCCGAGCCCCCCGTACAGCTCCCGGCGCAGCCGCAGCCCGGGGACGGGCTCGGCCCGCACCAGCGGCACCAGCCGCACCCCGCCCCACACCTGCGCGGGCCGCACGTCGAGCCCCGTCAGATCGATCCTGGTCACGCCCGCTCCTCCACCCCGCCGATGGCACTGCCGCCCGGCCGATCCGCCGCCCCGCCTTCCGGGACGGGCCCCGGCTGCTCGCCCGGCGCGTCGCCCGGCTGGCCGTCGGGCCCCGCCCCCGCACTCGCCGCCGACCCCGCGCCCGCCGCCGTGAGGAACAGCTCCACCCGCCGGTCGAGATACGCCCGCAGCTCCCCGAAGCCCGTCCGGCCCTCCGCGAACTGCGCGATCTCCACCAGCGCCGCCAGGTCCTCCGCGTCCCTGATGCCCGCCACCGGCACGCCCGGAGCCAGGGCGCGCACGTCGAAACCCTCCGCGTCGTACACGGGGTTCAGATGCACCACGCTGGTCCGCCGCTCCGGATCGAGCCGCGTCCGCCACACCCGCAGCACCTCGCCCGCGAGCCCCGGCGGAGCGTTGTCCCAGCCGTCCGACACGATCACCAGCCGGTCGGGACCGGTCTCCAGCGCGTCCAGGACGCGCGAGCCCAGCGGAGTCGGCCCGTACGGCCGGACGAGCAGCGCGTCGTCACCGCCCGACGTCCACAGCGGGACGTACGCCCCCGGAGCCGCGAGGGCCTCCAGGAGGAAGTGGCAGCCCAGCGCGACGGCCAGCGGACGGCGCCGCTTCACCGCCGAACCCGACGAGGAGAAACTGTCGTCGAGGACACCGGTGACCCGGCCCCAGCTCCCGGCGTACGGCCCCGCGGCCCGCCGCGCCGCCGCCCGCAGCGCCCCCGTCAGCTCGGCCCGCCGCGCCACCCGCTCGCCGAACGGCAGCGAGAGCACGTACACGGCGAGCCGGGTCAGCGGCATGGCGGACAGATCGGCCGCCCGCGCCGTCCGCAGCCGTTCGAGACGGGTCATCCGGGGCGCGATCCGCTCCAGGAACACCGGCCGGGGCACCCCGTGCGCGGCGGCGAAGCCCTCCGCGACCGTGAACGGCAGCTCGTACAGGGCTCCCTGCTCGTACCTGGCCCGGCGGAACGCGTCGAGCGTCGGGTTCTCGTACCGGACCCGGCGGCGCGGCGCGAACAGGAAGTCCCCGGTCTCGGCGTCGGGCAGCCGCCCGTGGACATGGCGCAGGGCCGCCTTGAGACCGGACCGGTACTTCACCGCGTCGTGCGCGGGATCGCGACGGGCCGCGAGCCAGTCGCGGACGATCGCGCGGGTGCGCCGGTTGTTGACCCCGGCCGCGCGCAGCGCGCGGAACAGCCGGTAGACCCGCTGCGGCGGCAGCAGTGCGAGCCGCGCCGCGATCAGCCGCCCCTCGGCCCGCTTCTCCTCGGCTCCACCGGCCTCGTCGGCGGTGCGCAGCAGCCCCTCGACGACGAGGGCGGCGTTGTGGTGGTTGATGTCGAGCGCCAGGGAAGCCGCGTACACGGGGCGGTAGTTGACCCGCACGTACTCGTGGACGAACGCCAGCGAGAAACGCTGGGCGGCGGCCGAGGAGCGGAACTCGCGCTGTCCGGTGGCGGTCACGGCGGCATTGACGAAGAGGAGCACGTCCTCGGCGGCGACGAGCTCGGACAAGGCTCCCCCTCGGCTCTTCCCCCGGCATGGACGCCGGCCGGGGAATGAGGGCACGAACAGCGAAGACGTTGCTTCAGAGGCAGGTTCCGGAAGTCGCACCGAAGTCCCGCGGCCGGCGGGGAAACGCTAACACCCGGAAGGGGGAGGGGAGCGAGCGGATTTCCGGGCCTGCCGGGGCGGGGACGCGGGGCGGTGCGTCGGACGGTCCGGCGGCTCGGGCTCCGGCTCCGGCTCCGGGCCGGAGGCGTAGCCATGGAGCGGTCCGGCCCCGGTTGTCGGTGGCGACCGGCAGACTGGGGCCATGGTGAAGCACCTGGGCGGGAAGCCCCGTATCGGACTCCTCGGCACCGGCCCCTGGGCCGGAAACACGCACGCGCCCGCGCTGGCCGGGCATCCGGGGATCGAGTTCAGCGGGGTGTGGGGCAGACGCCCCGAGGCGGCGGTCGACCTCGCCGCCGCCTCGGGCACGCGCGCGTACGACGACGTGGACGCCCTGTTCGCCGCCAGCGACGCCGTGGCGCTCGCGCTCCCGCCGGACGTCCAGGCGCCCCTGGCCGTGCGGGCGGCCGAGGCGGGCTGCCACGTGCTGCTCGACAAGCCGGTCGCCACGACGGTGGAGGGGGCGCGCGCGGTGGCGGAGGCGGTGGAGGGGGCCGGGGTCGCGTCCGTGGTGTTCTGCACCCTGCGCTTCGCGGAGCCGACGGCCCGCTGGATCGCGGAACGGACGGCGGAGGACGGCTGGTTCCTGGCCGAGGGGCACTGGCTCGGCTCGCTCTACGGCCCCGGTTCGGACAGCGCGTACGCGTCCTCGCCGTGGCGCAGGGAGAAGGGCGGCCTGTGGGACGTGGGCCCGCACCTGCTCTCCGTCCTGCTGCCGGTGCTCGGCGACGTCACCGGGATCACCGCGGTCCGGGGCGCGGCGGACAGCCACCATCTGGTGCTGCGGCACGCCTCGGGCGCGAGCAGCACGGCCACCCTCACCCTGAGCGCCCCGGCGGAGGCGGCGGAGGCGGCCCTCACGCTGTACGGCACCGGCGGCCGGGCCGAACTCCCGCGCTGGGACGGGGCGGTGGACGCGTTCGGCGCGGCGGTGGACGCCCTGACCGAAGCGGCCCGCACGGGCGACCCCCACCCGTGCGACGCCCGCTTCGGCCTGCGCCTCACGGAGATCCTGACGAAGGCGGAGGAACTGGCGGGCTGAGCAGGGCCGCCGGTCGGTCCGGCGGGAGCGGGGACGGCGACCGGCGCGGGCGCCGGACGAGTGCGGGCCGCGCGTGGCCGACCCGGCGGCCCCCGCGTACGCCACCGGCCGGGGCGGGAGCCGGTCCCGCCACGGGCGCTGGCCGCCGGGAGGCGCTCTCCGGGACGCGGGACGAGCCGGAGCGACACGACCGCGTCGGGCGTCCGCGCGCCGGGCAGGAGCGGATCGACTGCGGACGCCGACCCGGTTCGACGTCCTCTGCGGATGCCCAAACCGGATGCTCGGACGGATGCCCGGACCGGGCGACCGCCTACCGACTGAGCCTGTTCATGCGCGCCTCTACGCACGGCCCCGCCACCGAGCCGGAACACGGTCGAGCGCCGCGAGACGGCCGCCCACTACAGGGCCGGAGCCCAATCTCGCCCTCCCGCCCTCCCGCCCTCCCGGCGGGCCCGGAAGGCTAGCGGGCCCGGGTCTCTTCCAGGGCCTCCCGCAGGGCCGCGCACAGGGCGTCCAGGGCGGGGCCGTACGACCGTTCCGGCGGGGTGGCGTATCCGACGACGAGGCCGTCGGGGAGACCTCCGGGTACGGGCTCCGCGTCGGGATGCCGGTAGGGGGCGAGGCCCTCCACGGCGACCCCGTGCCGGGCGGCGGCGGCGAGCACCGCCCGTTCGGTGCCGGACGGCAGTCCCACCACGGCGTGCAGCCCGGCGGCGATCCCCGTCACCCGCACCCCCGGCACCCGCTCGGCGAGCACCGCCACGAGCCGGTCGCGGCGGGCCCGGTGCCGCTGCCGCATCCGCCGGACGTGCCGGTCGTACCCGCCGGATACCAGGAACTCCGCTAGGGTCAGCTGGTCCAGGGCGGAGGTGTGCGGCTCGCGCAGCCCCTTCGCGGCGACGACCGGTTCCACCAGGGAACCCGGCAGGCACATCCAGCCGATCCGCAGCGCGGGGGAGAGGCTCTTGCTGACGGAACCGAGGAAGACGGTCCGGTCGGGATCGAGCGCCTGCACCGCGCCCACCGGCCGCCGGTCATAACGGAACTCCCCGTCGTAGTCGTCCTCGACGACCAGACCGCCGGAGGCCCGCGCCCACTCCAGGGCGTCGGCCCGGCGCCCGGGGTGCAGAGGTCCGCCGGTGGGGAACTGGTGGGCCGGGGTGAGGAGCACCGCGCGGGCGTGCCGGGGGAGGTCGGCGGTCCGCGCCCCCTCCGCGTCGACGGCGACCGGCACGGTGGCGACCCCGGCCCCGGCGAGGAGCCCCCGGTGGAAGGGGAGCCCGTAGGCCTCGACGGCCCACGGGCCCGGGCCGAGGACCCGTGCGAGCAGCCGCAGGGCGTGCGCGGCGCCCGAGCAGATCACGATCCGCTCCGGGGAGGTCCGGACGCCCCGGACGCGCGCGAGGTACTCGGCGAGCGCCCGCCGCAACTCGGTCCGGCCGTACGGGTCGCCGATCCCGAAGGCCTCGTCGGGCGCGTCGGTCAGCGCCCGCCGGGCAGCCGCGAGCCAGGCGGCGCGCGGGAAGGCGGCGGGGTCGGGCTTGCCCTGCACGAGGTCGTACGGGAGGGGCGGCGGCGCGGTGGTCCGTACGGGCCCGGGGGAGGGGGCGGCGACCCGCTCGGCGACCCGGGTGCCGGAGCCCTGACGGGAGGTGAGCCAGCCCTCGGCGACCAGTTCGGCGTAGGCGTCGGCGACGGTGTTCCGGGCGACGCCGAGATCGGCGGCGAGCGTCCGGTAGGGCGGCAGCGGGGTGCCGGGGGCGAGCCGCCCGTGGCGCACGGCCTCGCGCAGGGCCCCGATGAGCGCGGCCCGACGGCTTCCGGCCCCGCTCAGATCGAGATGCAGATCGACCCCGAGCCCACCGGGCGGGGCTGCCGGGGAGGGAGCGGGGGAGGGGGTGGGGGAGGTCACGGGAGCCGGCGGGAGAGGGCGTCCCTGACGGCCTCCTCGGACCGGCCGACGACGGCGGTGCCGTCCTCGGCGGTGATGAGGGGCCGCTGGATCAGCCGGGGATGGGCGGACAGGGCGTCGATCCACCGGTCGCGGTGGGCGGCGTCGCGGCCCCAGTCCTTCAGCCCCAGTTCCCCGGCGACGGCCTCCTGGGTCCGGGCGATGTCCCACGGTTCGAGCCCGAGCCGGTCGAGCACGCCCCGGATCTCGTCGGAGGTGGGGACGTCCTCCAGATAGCGCCGGACGGTGTAGTCGGCGCCCTCGGCGTCGAGCAGCGCGAGCGCTCCACGGCACTTGGAACAGTCGGGATTGATCCAGATCTCCATGGCCCACACGGTACCCCCCAAGGCCCGCTCCACCACCCCCCAAACCCTGTCTGGCCAGGGGCGATTGTCAGTGGGGGGCACTAAAATGGGGGGTGAAGGTGAGGGTCCCGGGGAGGGCCCGCACCCCGCCGTTCGCCAGGAGGTAGCCCATGGCTCTCGCCGTGATCCGGACACCGTCCCTCGAACCCTGGAAGCCCCTGCGCAGGCAGCCGCTCCCGGCGGGCCGCCCCCGCGAGTGGTACGTGTCGCACAACAGGCGCCTGAAGGCCATGCGCCTGGCCATCGCCCTCCTCGACGCGGGCGTCTACGTCCCGTCGAAGGCGACGAACACGAAAATACGCACCACGGCCACCACCCTGGGCATCCACCCGCCCTCCGACACCACCTGCCGCATGGTCCGCACCCTGATCCGCTACGGCCGCTGACCCCGGGAATCCGGCGGGGCGACGGCGAAGGCCGCCGCCCCCGAACCGGGGGCGGCGGCCTTCGTGGGAACGCGCGCGCTCTACAGGTCGTAGTACAGCTCGAACTCGTGCGGGTGCGGGCGGAGCTGGATCGGGGCGATCTCGTTGGTGCGCTTGTAGTCGATCCAGGTCTCGATCAGGTCCGAGGTGAAGACGCCGCCGGCCTGGAGGTACTCGTTGTCCTCCTCCAGGGCGGAGAGGACGGCCTCCAGGTTGGTGGGGACCTGGGGGACGTTGGCGTGCTCCTCGGGAGCCAGCTCGTAGAGGTCCTTGTCGATCGGCTCCATCGGCTCGATCTTGTTCTTGACGCCGTCGAGGCCCGCGAGGAGCAGCGCCGAGAAGGCGAGGTACGGGTTCGAGGACGGGTCCGGCGCGCGGAACTCGACGCGCTTGGCCTTCGGGTTCGAGCCCGTGATCGGGATGCGCATGGCGGCGGAGCGGTTGCGCTGCGAGTACACCATGTTGACCGGCGCCTCGAAGCCCGGCACCAGGCGGTGGTACGAGTTCACCGTCGGGTTGGTGAAGGCGAGCAGCGACGGGGCGTGCTTGAGGATGCCGCCGATGTAGTAGCGGGCGGTGTCCGAGAGGCCCGCGTAGCCGGTCTCGTCGTAGAACAGCGGGTCGCCGTTGGCCCACAGCGACTGGTGGACGTGCATCCCCGAGCCGTTGTCGCCGAAGATCGGCTTCGGCATGAAGGTCGCGGTCTTGCCGTTGCGCCAGGCGACGTTCTTCACGATGTACTTGAAGAGCATCAGGTCGTCGGCCGCGGCGAGCAGCGTGTTGAACTTGTAGTTGATCTCGGCCTGGCCGGCGGTGCCGACCTCGTGGTGCTGGCGCTCGACCTGGAGGCCGACGTTCTCCAGCTCCAGGGAGATCTCCGAGCGCAGGTCGGCGAAGTGGTCGACCGGCGGGGCCGGGAAGTAGCCGCCCTTGTAACGGACCTTGTAGCCGCGGTTGTTCTCCTCGGAACCGGTGTTCCAGGCGCCGGCCTCGGAGTCGATGTGGTAGAAGCCCTGGTTCGCCGAGGTCTCGAAGCGGACCGAGTCGAAGACGTAGAACTCGGCCTCGGGGCCGAAGTACGCGGTGTCGGCGATGCCGGTGGAGGCGAGGTACGCCTCGGCCTTCTTCGCGATGTTGCGCGGGTCACGGCTGTACTGCTCGCCCGTGATCGGGTCGTGGATGAAGAAGTTGATGTTGAGCGTCTTGTCGCGGCGGAAGGGGTCCACACGGGCCGTCGACAGGTCGGCGCGGAGCGACATGTCGGACTCGTGGATGGCCTGGAAGCCGCGGATCGACGAGCCGTCGAACGCGAGCTCCTCCGACGGGTCGAAGGCCGTGGCCGGGATCGAGAAGTGCTGCATCACGCCCGGGAGGTCGCAGAACCGGACGTCGACCATCTTGACGTCGTTGTCCTTGATGAACTTGTTGACCTCGTCGGCGTTCTGGAACCCGTGCTTCTCGGACATCCAACTCCTCCTACTCCCGGCCCGGGGAGGGGCGGGGTTGCAGCTCGGTCGTGCGGCCAGTGCGGTGGCCCACGCTGGACCCGACCATAGGCAGACGGGATTTCTCAAGCATGACCCAATTGTTTCGTCGAAGTTAACCGGGGTGGGTGTCTCCCCGGGGCCGTACCGCGCTCCGGCCCGCCCGCCGTCCCCGTACGGCCCGCTCGATCCGGGCTTCGCCCACCCGGACCCAAGTGATCGAAAACGGGCACAGTACCGTGGTCGGGTGGACAACAGGCAAGCACTCGGATCTTGGCTCTCCGGCCCCCGCGCGGCGGCCGAGGACGCAGGCGTCGACTTCGGCTACCGCGGTCAGCAGCTGGGGCTGCCCGAGGAGGGCCCCGGTTCGATCGCCCGTCCCGGGCGGCGTCTCGGCGCCCTCGCCGTCGACTGGGCCCTCTGCACGCTGATCGCATACGGCCTGATCACCAACGGCTACAACCAGGCCACCGGCAACTGGGCCCTGGTCATCCTGCTCGTCCTGAGCGTCCTGACGGTCGGCACCGTGGGCTCGACGCCCGGCAAGCGCCTCTTCGGTCTGCGGGTCGTCTCGGCGCGCGGCGGGCGCCTCGGCCTCCCGCGCGTCGCGCTGCGGTCGCTGCTCGTCTGCCTGGCGATCCCGGCCCTCATCTGGGACCGCGACGGGCGCGGCCTCCACGACCGGCTCTCCGGCGCCGTCCAGGTCCGCATCTGATCCCTCGCCCCCCGCTCGCCCGTACGGCCCGTGCCCACGGAGACCCGTGCCGTACGGGTGCCGTACGCGGACTCGTACACGTGTCGACTCGTATGTACGCGGGCTCGTGCGCATGACGAAGGGCCCCGGACCGTCTCCACGGTCCGGGGCCCTTCATGTGTCGCTGTCGGGAGCGCGTCAGCCCATCTTTCCGCCCCGAGGCATTCGCATACCCTTCGGCATAGGCCCCTTCGGCAGGGGCATGTTGCTCATCAGGTCGCCCATCGCCCGCAGCCGGTCGTTGGCCGCCGTCACCTGCGGACCGGTGAGTACCCGGGGCAGCTTGAGCATGGTGGTGCGGAGCTTCTTGAGCGGCACCTGACCCTCGTCGTTGCCGACGATGAGATCGTGCACCGGTACGTCGAGCACGACGCGGTTCATCCGCTTCTTCTCGGCCGCCAGGAGCGTCTTGACCCGGTTCGGGTTGCCCTCGGCCACCAGGACGATGCCCGCCCGGCCGACGGCCCGGTGGACGACGTCCTGGCTGCGGTTCATCGCGACCGCGGGGGTCGTCGTCCAGCCGCGTCCGACGTTCTGCAGCACCGCCGCGGCAGCGCCCGGCTGGCCCTCCATCTGCCCGAAGGCCGCGCGCTCGGCACGCCGTCCGAAGACGATGGCCGCCGCCAGGAGCGCCAGGACGAAGCCCAGGATGCCCAGGTAGACCGGATGCCCGATGAGGAAGCCGATTCCGAGGAGGACACCGAGTACGACGATGCCCACGCCGGCGACGACAAGTCCGACCTTCGGGTCGGCCTTCCGGGTCATCTTGTACGTGAGGGCGATCTGCTTGAGCCGCCCCTGGTTCGCAGCGTCAGCGCTGCCCGTGTTTGCCTTCCTCGCCATACTCCGAAGTTTACGTGGCCCGGGAAGCCCGGCCCGACGCGGCCTCCATCACGTGCTGGGCCTCGACCCGGTCCTTGGCGCGGCGGCGGTCCTCCAGGACCGAGTTCCAGGCGTTCCGCCGGGCGGTGCGCTGTCCGGCGCCCAGGAACAGCGCCTCCACGGCCTTCAGGGCGTCGGTGACGGACGGGATCGCGGTGACGCGTACGTGCGTCGATGCGGCCGGCATGTCGGGGTCCTTCCTCGATGACGGGTGAGGCGAGGCGGGGGGACGTGAGCGGATGGTCGCGGTGGGGTGGAACCAGGCTCACAGATCGGTGTTACCAGCACGTGACCCGGTGGTCAAACACTGATGAAACGTTGATGGGGCCGGTCGGGGGAACGGGCGCACGGGGACGCGGCCCGTACGTCCCCGCTGAGCTGCGGGGCCGTACGGGCCGCGTCCGATCCGGCTGCTACTGGCCGGTAACCATTTGTGCTCGGATTCACACGCCGATGCGGGCGCCGAATCGGGCGCTGGTTCAGGCGCCCTGCGCGGACGCCCGCTTCTCCATGGCCTGCGCGTACAGCCGACCGGCCCGGTACGAGGAGCGGACGAGCGGGCCCGACATCACGCCCGAGAAGCCGATCTCGTCGGCCTCCTCCTTCAGCTCCACGAACTCCTGCGGCTTCACCCAGCGCTCCACGGGGTGGTGCCGGACCGAGGGGCGCAGGTACTGCGTGATGGTGATCAGCTCGCAGCCCGCGTCGTGCAGCTGCTGGAGCGCCTCGCTGACCTCCTCGCGGGTCTCGCCCATGCCGAGGATCAGGTTCGACTTGGTGATCAGACCGTAGTCACGCGCGCGCGTGATGACGTCCAGCGACCGCTCGTAGCGGAAGCCGGGGCGGATCCGCTTGAAGATCCGCGGCACCGTCTCGACGTTGTGCGCGAAGACCTCGGGGCGCGAGTCGAAGACCTGCTCCAGCAGCTCCGGCACCGCGTTGAAGTCGGGGGCCAGCAGCTCGACCTTGGTGCGCCCGTCGGCCCGCTCGGCGGTCTGCCGGTGGATCTGGCGCACGGTCTCCGCGTACAGCCAGGCGCCGCCGTCCTCCAGGTCGTCGCGGGCGACGCCGGTGATGGTGGCGTAGTTCAGGTCCATCGTGACGACCGACTCGCCCACCCGGCGCGGCTCGTCCCGGTCCAGCGCCTCGGGCTTGCCCGTGTCGATCTGGCAGAAGTCGCAGCGCCGGGTGCACTGGTCACCGCCGATGAGGAAGGTGGCCTCGCGGTCCTCCCAGCACTCGAAGATGTTGGGACAGCCCGCCTCCTGGCAGACCGTGTGCAGGCCCTCGCTCTTCACGAGGCCCTGCATCTTCGTGTACTCGGGCCCCATCTTCGCCCGGGTCTTGATCCACTCGGGCTTGCGCTCGATGGGGGTCTGGGCGTTCCGGACCTCCAGGCGCAGCATCTTGCGTCCGTCGGGTGCGACTGCGGACACATCGGCTCCTGTAGCTTCGATTCTTCGGCGCACACCAGGGTACGCCGTTGCTTCCCATGCCTTATTACGTCTGGCCAACCTCTGGCCAGGGCCACGCATTCCTCAGGCCGATACCGGGGCCGGAGCGGAGCTCCGGGACGGCTCCGGAGCCGGGGCCGCCGCGACCGTCTCCGCCGGGCGCTCGACCGCGCGCGGCTTCGGCTCCGCGCCCTCCAGGACCTCCCGCAGGTGCTTCTCCACCACCGGCAGGACCTCCGCGATCGGCACGTCCCGGCCCAGCTCGTTCGCCAGCGAGGCCACGCCCGCGTCCCGGATGCCGCACGGGATGATCCGGTCGAACCAGGTGTTGTCCGGATTCACGTTGAGCGCGAAGCCGTGCATCGTGACGCCCTTGGCGACCCGGATGCCGATCGCGGCCAGCTTGCGGTCCTCGCGGCGCTGGCCCGCGTTGGACGGGGCGTACTCCGGGCCGTTCAGCCGGGGGTCGAACTCCTCGTCGGCCAGGCGCGGGTCGAAGTCCAGCGACAGGCCGCCCGGCGACGGGCGCAGCTCGACCGGATCGCCGAGCACCCAGACCCCGCTGCGCCCCTCGATCCGGCTCGTCTCCAGGCCGAACTCGGCGGCGGTGCGGATCAGCGCCTCCTCCAGACGGCGCACGTGCGCGACCACGTCCACCGGCCGGGGCAGCTTCATGATCGGGTAGCCGACCAGCTGGCCGGGACCGTGCCAGGTGATCTTGCCGCCGCGGTCCACGTCCACCACGGGCGTCCCGTCGAGGGGCCGCTCGCTCTGCGTGGTGCGCCGCCCGGCGGTGTAGACCGGGGGGTGTTCGAGGAGCAGACAGGTGTCGTCGATCTCGTCGGCGAACCGTGCCGCGTGCACCTCGCGCTGCTTGTCCCAGGCCTCCTGGTACTCGACGGCTTCCCCGCCGAACCCCAGGCGGACGAATCGCAGCTCACTCACGGCCATGCCTCCTCCTGGGGCGCCGCGGACCGGGGACCGGGGATCGTCCCGGACCGGTGCGACACCCTGCGTCGTTCGCGCCCCTGCCACTGTACGGCGGCGGCGGGAACACCCGTCCGGCAGGTGGACGGGGGCATCGCGTCAGCGATGCCCCCAATCCTCACACGATCGGATGAATGTGGGGCGAAGCTGGCAGTACGGGCCGTGAGGACCGCTAAATTCGCGCCGTTCCATGAGGGTCCGACGGGTCTGCCGCCAGGACCCGGAAGGCAGGAGACCGCACAGCTGATGACGGAACGACCCCCGCAGCGCATCCCGAACCGCCAGCTCGCCGCGCTCATCGCCGAAGCCGGGTTCTCCCACGCCGGGCTCGCGAGACGGGTGGACCAGCTCGGTCTGGAGCACGGCCTCGATCTGCGGTACGACAAGACGTCCGTGACCCGCTGGCTGCGCGGCCAGCAGCCGCGCGGCACCACACCCGCGCTCATCGCGGAGGTCTTCACCCGTCGCCTCGGCCGCCGCCTCTCCGCCCAGGACCTCGGCCTCGACGCCTGCGCCCCGGTCTACGCGGGCCTGGAGTTCGCCGCCACCCCCGAGGAGGCGGTCGACATCGTCAGCGGGCTCTGGCGCAAGGACTCCGGCAGCCACGCCGAACTCCGCAAGATCGCCTTCACCCCGGCGGGCCTGGTCGTGCCCAGCCGCGACTGGCTCATCGGCCGCGCCGACGACCGGGTCGCCCGAGGCGAGCCGCAGCCCGCCGCGGTCCGCACGCCCGCCGCCGTGGTCCGCGCCGGACACGACACCCGCCTCCCGTACGACCCCCGGTTCCCGTCGGACCCCCGCGCCCCGCACGACGGGCGCGCCGGGCACGACCTCAGGACCGCCGACGGCCGCGCCCCGCAGGACGGACGGCAGCCCTACGAGGGCCGGGCGGCGCACGAGGGGCGGACACCGTACGACCCCGGCCGCGCGGGCCACGAGGGGCGCGCCCCGCAGGACGCCCGGGTGCCCCAGCAGGGCCGGTTCTCGGTGCCCCGGCAGCGCGGCACCGACCGGGGCCCCGGCCAGCGGGTCTCCGGCGGGGACATCGCCGCCCTCCGCTCGGTCGGCGAACTCTTCCGCACCCTCGACCACGCCTACGGCGGCGGCCACGCCCGGCAGGCCCTCGTCCGCTATCTGGAGCACGAGGCCGAGCCGATGCTGCGCGGCACGTACGGGGAGTCCACCGGCCGCAGGCTGTTCGGCGCCGTCGCGGACCTCACCCGGCTCGCCGGGTGGACCTCGTACGACATCGCCGCCCACGGTCTCGCCCAGCGCTACTTCGTGCAGGCGCTGCGCCTCGCCCAGGCCGCCGGGGACCGGGCCTACGGCTCGTACGTGCTCCTCACCATGAGCTGCCAGGCCGTCTACCTCGGCCACGGGCGCGAGGCGGTGCAGCTGGCCCGGGTCGCCCAGCAGGGCGTCGGGCCCGCCGCCCCGCCCGTCGTCCAGGCGATGCTGCACGCCGTCGAGGCGCGCGGCCACGCGGTCCTCGGCGAGGCCCGCGCGTGCACCGCCTCCCTGGTGCGGGCCGAGCGGGCCCTCGAAGCGGCGCGGCCGGGCGACGAGGTGCCGCACTGGGCCCGGACGTTCGACGAGGCCCAGCTCGCCGACGAGCTGGGGCACTGCCACCGGGACCTCCAGCAGTACCGCACCGCCGCTCAGCACGCCGAGCGCTCGCTCCAGCTCCGCGCCCCCGGCTTCGCCCGCAGCCGGCTCTTCTGCCGGGTGGTCCTGGCCACCTCCCGGCTGGCCCTCGGGGAACTCGAACAGGCGTGCGCGCTCGGTGCGGAAGCCGCCCAGCAGGCCTCCGAGATGCGCTCGGCCCGCGCGGTCGAGTACGTCCGCGACTTCGAGCGCCGTCTGGAGCCCTACCGGGACGCGGCGGCGGCCCGCACGTACCGCGACCGGGTCGCGGCGATCGGCTGACGGGAGCGGGCGGCGCGCGGGGCGCGGGGGGTCGAAGCGGGAGGTCCTGTCCGCGCCGGGGTCGGGGCCGGTCGTCCGGGCCCGCCTGTCGTATCGGCTCGGTCTGGTCTGGTCGTCCCGGCCCGCGCCCTCGTCGTCTCGGCCCGCCCGTTGTCCTGGCCCGGCCCGGTCGTCCGGGCCGGAGGCCGGGCCTGGGCCCGGGGCCGGGTGCATCGGCGCTGTGCGCGTCGGCTCTCCATCGGACGGTCCCTGACGGGTGAGGCCTCCCGGCCCTGGTCGCTTCACCGGGCCGGTGCCGGGGCCTCGGGCTTTCGCTCTCTCCGCCGCGCGCGGGGTCCCGATTCCGGGTTCGGTGAGGCCGTGGGCCGGGCGCTCCGGGCCCTCCACCCCGGTGCGGAGCACGTCGGGCACTCGGCCCGGCGAGGCCCCGGCCCGCTCGCCTCTCCGTGGGCCGGGGACTCCGGGTCTTCCGGTCCCGGGCGTGAGGAGCCCGGGACTCGGTTCCGTACGGACCGGGCGCGGCCGATCCTCTCGGTAGCCGGTAGCCGGTAGCCGGTAGCCGGTAGCCGGTAGCCGGTAGCCGGTAGCCGGTAGCCGGTAGCCGGTAGCCGGTAGCCGGTAGCCGGTGGCCCGGTGGCCGAAAGCCCCGGAGCGCCCGGCCCCGGCGTTCGCCGTGGGACGGGCGCTCCGGCTCTCTCGGTCCCGGGTGGGAGGAGCCGAGCCGCTCGGCTCCTCCCACCCGGGCGCGGTCGATTCCCCCGTAGTCGGGTGCCCCCGTCGTCCCCGTGTGCGGGTGCTCCCGGGGCTCCGCCCCCGTACGCCCTGCCCGGTCGTCCCGGACCGGGGCCGGGCGCTCCGGGCCCTCGCTACGGGTCCCGCGCGCACCGGTCCCGTACGGCGGACCGGGCAGCCGTCGCCCCCGCTGTCTCAGGCGGCTGTCTCCTCCTCCCGCAGGGGTTCTCCCGGAGGGAGGCCCAGGTCCGTCAGGAGGGCCTCGGCGGCGCGGTGGCCCGAGGCGAGGGCGCCCCGGGGGGTGCTCGTGGCCCGGTGGTCGCCGCAGGCGTACAGGCCCGCGAGGAGCCTGACCGGGCGGCGGGAGTCGTGCGGCGGCGCCATCGAGGGGACCGCGTCCGGCGTGTGGTGCAGGGCCAGCAGCTCCCACTCGTCGGTCGAGGTGCCGTACAGCGTCGACAGGTGCTTGCGGACCCGCCGTTCCGTGTCGTCCGGGGCCGTCCCGAGGACCGTCGAGGTGATCAGGGCCCGGCCCCGGGGCGCCCGGCTCGGGTCCACCGCGCTCATCACGGCGGTGTGGGACACCGGCCCGCCCGGGTCGGACTCCAGGAACAGCGTCGGGTCGCCCGTGGGCGCCGCCGGAGCCGTGTGGTGGAGCACCGTCACCCCGTGGAAGGCCGGGGTCCGCAGCCCCGGCAGCAGCTTGGCGGCGGTCCGCGCCCCGGTGGCGATCACCACCGCCCGGCACCGGAACACCCCGTGCTCCGCCGTCCTGACCCGCGAGACCGACGCCTCCGTGACCCGGACACCGGTCCGTACCGTGTCCGCCGGGAGCGCCGCCGCCAGCCGTTCGGGCAGCGCCGCCGAACCGCCCTCGGGGACCGCCAGCCTGCCCCGGGCGAAGGCCCGCAGCGCCAGGTCCGCGCGGCGGCTCGACACACCGAGGTCCGGGTCGCCGAGGAGCGCGGCGAGCAGCGGACGCAGCACCCCCTGCACGGTCCTGGCGGGCAGCCGGGCGGTCAGTGCCTCGCGTGCGGTCCGCTCGGGGCGGGCGAGGATCCGGGTGGTCGGGGTCGCCGCGAGCCGGACGAGCGAGGCGCCGAGGCGCGCCTGGTCGAGCGAGGCCGCCGGATGCCGGGGGGCGCTCGCGAGGGCGCGTGCCATGCTGAACGCTCCCCCCACGCTCCGGTGGCCCGTGCCCCGGGGCCCGGCCGCCGACCGGCGCGGGTGCGGGGCGCCCCATCGCGCGTACCGGCCGTCGCTGTGCACGAGCACCCCCGGGGTGAAGGGGCGCAGCGCCAGGCCGTCGAGCCCGGGGACGGCCCGGAGTTCCTCGTACGACTGGGTCAGCAGGGGGCCGACCCGGTCGAGCCGGAAGCCGTCGACGGTCTCGGTGGCCATCCGGCCCCCGATCCGGGGTTCCGCCTCCAGGACGGCGACGGAGAGCCCGGCGCGGGTGAGCCGGTGCGCGGCGGCGAGCCCCGCGACTCCGGCCCCCACGATGACGACGTCGACGTCCGTACGCTGTGCGGTCCTTGCGCTGTGCGCGCTGTCTGCGCTGTTGAGCACGTGCCCCTCCCCAGGTCGGCCCGGCCAGTGGGGGGCCTATGCCCCCAACGGGCCGTCGGAATGCCCGAGTACGCCGTTCTCGTCGAGCGTAGGCAGCGCTCCCACGGGTGCCATCCGCGCGCGGGCGGGGTACGTGCGGCACGGGGGAGCGCAGGGGCGCCGGAGGAGGGGGAGGGAGTGCCCCGGTCAGTGCGCCGCGGCCCGGATCGCGTCGTCGATCGTGGGGAACGCGAACGTGAACCCGGTCTCCAGGAGGCGCCCCGGCAGCACCCGCTGACTGCCCAGCACGTCCTGCGCGAAGTCGCCGAGCGCCAGCCTGAGGGCGGGCGCGGGGACGGTGAACAGGGTGGGGCGGTGCAGCACCCGGCCCATCGCGGCGGTGACCTCGCGGTTGGTGACGGGGTCGGGGGCGGTCAGGTTCACCGGGCCGGAGAGTCCGGGGGTGTCCATGAGGTGGCGCAGGGCGGCCACCTCGTCGTGCAGGGAGATGAACGACCAGTACTGGCGGCCGTCGCCCATCCGGCCGCCGAGCCCGGCGCGGAAGAGGGGGAAGAGGCGTCCCCAGGCGCCGCCCTCGCGGGCGACGACCAGGCCGGTGCGGGCATACGCGACACGGATGCCGGACTCCTCGGCGGGGGCGGCGGCGGCCTCCCACTCGACGCAGACGGAGGGCAGGAAGCCGGTCCCGGCGGGGGCGCTCTCGTCGACGGGCCGGTCGCCGGTGTCGCCGTACCAGCCGAGTGCGGTGCCGCACACCAGGGACTCCGGCGGTTCGGCGAGGGAGGCGAGGGCCTGGGAGATCGCGGTGGTGCCGAGGACCCGGCTGTCCCGGATCTCCCGCTTGTACGCCTCGTTCCAGCGGCGTTCGCCGACGCCCGCGCCCGCGAGGTGGACGACGGAGTCGACGCCGACGAGCCCGGCGGCGTCGACGTACAGCCGTTTCGGGTCCCACTCGACCTCGTCGGCGGTACGGGCCGGGCGGCGCACGAGGCGGAGGACGTCGTGCCCGTCGGCGCGCAGGGAGCGGACCAGGGCGGAGCCGATGAGACCGGAGGCGCCGGTGACGGCGACGCGCTTGCGGGAGGCGGAACGCTGCATGGGGCCATCCTGCCTCCCCGGGAGGAGGGGCGTCCCGTCCGCCGCCGGGTCGTCGTCTGTCGTCCGTTGTCAGTCGTTCGTTTTCTGCCGTCTGCCGTCTGCCGTCTGCCGTCTGCCGTCTGCCGTCTGCCGTCTGCCGTCCGCCGTCCGCCTCCGCCGTCGTCGGGCCGGGCGGTCGTCCTGGTCCGCGGCCTCGGTCCATGGCCTCGGTCCTGGCCTCAGGCCGTCGGTCCCGGGCCCAGGGGGCGACAAGGCGGTCCCGATGCCCGCGCCGGGGCCTTCCTCCCCGCCGTACGGGTATGGGTACGGGTACCCGTACCGGCTGAGAGGACCGCCCGCCGTTTCGTCCCGCCCTGGCTGTCCCGGCCGCCCGGGGCGGCGGGGCCTTCGCTCCCGGAGGCCGTGGCGGCGAGACCCGGGTCCGTCCCGCCGCCGTCCCACCGCGAGGGGTGCGGGCACGGCCACCCTCCTTCCCGGCCGTACGGGGTCGAGGAGGCGCGCCTCCCGTCTCCGGGGTTCGGGGCGTCCTCCGTCCGCTCCCGGCGGAGACGGCAGAGCGGCCTCACCGGGCCCGTCCGTGGCCGTGGGCGGGTGCCCTCCGTCGTCGCGGGCCGCGCGGGCGGGTGCCCGGCATCCCGGTGCCGGGGCACCCGGGCGGGCGTCCTCCGGCGCCCGAAGGCCCGGCGCCCCGAAGGCCCGGCGCCCCGAAGGCCCGGCGCCCCGAAGGCCCGGCGCCCCGAAGGCCCGGCGCCCGAAGGCCCGGCGCCCGAAGGCCCGGCGTCCCGAAAGCCCGGAGCCCCGGCGTCCCCGTGCCGCTCCGCTCCCGCCGGTCTCCGCCACCTCCCCGGCCCGCCCGGAGGGTGAGCACCCCGGCCGCCGGGGATCGGGCGGGCGGTCGTCCGGCACCTCCTTCGGGCCGGAGCGCCTCCCGCTTCCCGGGGGCCGCGTGGCACAGTGGCTGTCATGATCGTGCCGGAGACGCTGATACGGGCCGCCGCCCCCGAAGACGACGACGTCCTCGCCGAGCTCGACCGGGTGACCTGGTCGCCGCTGCACGCGGTGCTGCCCGCCCCCGTCCCGCCGTACGGGCCGTTCTTCGACGAGCGGCACCTGCCGGAGGACTATCTGGTCGCGGAGCGCGCGGGCGTCGTGGTCGGGTACGTCCGGGCGGCGCCGCCGACCCCGCTCGCGGCGATGGCACACGTACGCCAGATCCAGGGTCTCGTCGTCGCCGGGTCCGCCCGGGGGCAGGGGGTCGCGCGGGCGCTGCTGCGGGCGGCGATGGACAGGGCGCGGGCCGACGGCGCCGTCCGGATGACGCTCCGGGTGCTCGGGCACAACGCCCCGGCCCGCGCGCTCTACGCCTCCGAGGGCTTCGCGGTCGAGGGGGTCCTGCCGGGCGAGCTGTTCGTCGGCGGGGCGTACGTGGACGACGTCCTGATGGGGCGGTCGCTCACCGGTTCCTGAGCTCCCCGCCCGGGGTCGGCAGCGGCAGCCCGCCCATGAGTTCGCGCAGACAGCGGACGGCGAGCACGGCGGGGGAGCCCTCGCCACGGGTGGGGGCGTCGCCCTCGGCCCAGGTCTCCAGGGCGATCCGGATGGCGCCGGTGGCCGCCGCCGCCGCGAGCCGTACCTCCAGCGGGTCGGCGTCCGGCCCCGCGAGCCCGGCGACGACCACGCGCAGCCGTTCCTCCGACTCCTGGTTGACCCGGTACCAGACGGCCCGCAGGGCGGGGTCCTCGGCGGCGGCGCGCAGCAGCCCACGGGTCCACCGGAGCCCCTCCTCCGCCTCGTCGCCGTCGGCGGCGAGCGAGGCGACGACGGCGCTCTCCAGGGCGCCGGGCAGGTCCGCGCCGGGCTCGGCGGCGGCGAGGAGCGCGCGCCAGCGGTCGGCGCCGCCCGCGAGGAGCGGGGCGACGGCGTCCTGCTTGGAGCGGAAGTAGCGGTAGAAGGTGCGCAGTGCGACGCCCGCCCGCAGGGCGATGTCCTCGGCGGTGGTGCCGTCGGGCCCGCGCTCGGTGAAGAGTTCGGCGGCGGCGCGCGCGATGTCCAGCTGGGTGGCGGCCTTGCGGCGTTCCGTCAGCGTCCTGGTGGGGGGCGTGGCGCCCGCGGGCTTGGTGCTCACCGTACGAAGCGTACGCCCACGACCGCTGAGCGTGCACGACATGCATCTATGGCAAAACGTGCCACTTGGACGTACGGTGGTCGCATTCCCCGGAAAGTCGTTCCCCGGAATCTTGATATCGAGAGGTTTCGTCATGAACCAGCTGACCCGTTACGAAGGGCGCCGCGCCCTCATCACCGGCGGCGGCTCCGGCATCGGCCAGGCCACCGTCCTGCGGGTGCTCGCCGAGGGCGGCCGGGTCGTGGCCGCCGACATCAGCGAGGACGGCCTGAAGGACACCGTCGCCAAGGCGGGCGACGCCGCCGACCGCCTGACCACCGTCGTCGTGGACGTCGCCGACGAGGACTCCGTGCGCGCGGGCGTCGCCACCGCCGTCGAGGCCCTCGGCGGTCTGGACGTCCTGGTCAACGCCGCCGGGGTGCTGCGCTCCTCGCACACCCACGAGACCAGCCTCGACGCCTTCGAGCAGGTGCTCCGGATCAACCTCACCGGCACCTTCCTCATGATCCGCGAGGCGATCCCCGCCCTCCTCGCGGGCGACGGCTCCGCCGTCGTGAACTTCTCCTCCACCTCCGCGATGTTCGCCCACCCCTACATGGCGGCCTACGCGGCCAGCAAGGGCGGCATCCAGTCCATGACCCACGCCCTCGCCGCCGAGTACGCCAAGCGGGGCATCCGCTTCACCGCCGTCCAGCCCGGCTCCATCTCCTCCGGCATGACCGACGGCTCCGGTGCCAGCCGCCGGTCCACGGGCCCCGGCCTGCCCGCCGACGCCGACATGTCGCTCTTCACGAAGCTCGCCCCCGCCCTCGGCCAGGGCTTCGCGGGCCCCGAGACCGTCGCCGGGGTCGTCGCCATGCTCGCCTCCGACGACGGCCGCTTCATCACCGGCACCGAGGTCCGCGTCGACGGCGGGACCCACTTCTGATGAGCGCCTCCGAGGTCTTCCACGGCCGTACGGCCGTCATCACCGGCGCCTCCTCCGGGATCGGCGCCGGACTCGCCCGGCACGCCGCCGGACTCGGGATGCGACTGGTCCTCGCCGACATCGCCGCCGACCGGCTCACCGCCCTCGCCGAGGAACTGCGGGCCACCGGCGCCGAGGTGGAGCCGGTGCCGACCGACGTCGCCGACCCCGCCTCCGTGACGGCCCTCGCGGACCGCGCGTACGAGCGCTTCGGCGTCGTCGACCTGCTGGTCAACAACGCCGGGATCATGTCCATGGGCTGGTCCTGGGAGATCCCCGCCGAACGCTGGGACGCCATGCTCCGGATCAACATCGGCGGCTACGTCAACGGCATCCGCGCCTTCGTGCCACGGATGCTGGAACGCGGCGAGAAGGCCTGGGTGGTGAACGTGTCCTCCGTCGGCGGGATGCTCCCCAGCCCGCTCATGGCCCCGTACAGCGTCACCAAGTTCGGCACCCTCGCGCTCACCGAGTCGCTCCACCACGAGATGCTGATGAAGGGCGCGCCCATCCAGGTCTCCGTGGTCACCCCCGGCTCCGTCAAGAGCGAGATCTTCCGGGCCGCCCGCCCCGGCGAGAGCCTCCCGCCCGAGGTCACCGCCTTCAACGAGCACCTCCAGACCCTCGCCGACGAGCACGGCCTCACCCCGGAGGAGCACGCCGAGCGCGTCTTCGAAATGGTCGCCGAGGGGAAGTACTGGGCGATCCCGCAGCCCGAGCAGCTCTTCCCGGCGCTCCAGCCCCGCACGGACATGATCCTGCGCCAGGAGAACCCCCGGCCGCCGCGGGGCTGACCCCCGAACGGTACGGGCCCGGCGCGGGACGGCGCCCGGGTCCGTACCTCCCCTTGTCCCGTCCCCGGCCTCCTCCGGCGCCGTCCTACACCGTCCCGAAGCGCTCCCACAGACGCGGGAACCGGGCCGCGAGCACCTCGTCGTCCGCCAGGTCGAACGGGGTCCCCGAGGGCTCCGCGCCCGGCATCGGCAGCCCCAGGTCCGGGGTCTCCGCCCCGGTCAGCCGCTCGTACGCCTCGTCCGCCGCGAAACCGATCTCCTCACCGTCCCCGTCGATCTCCGCGTCGAAGTCGCCGAGCAGCTCCGCCAGCGCGTCCGGATCGTGCACCGCGCCCTCGTACACCTCCCGGCCCTGCCCGATGAGCCAGCAGCGGAACGAGTCGAACGCCTCGTCGCCCGCCCCGTCGAACAGCACCGCCGCAGCACCCCACAGGTCCCACAGGAACGCGCGGTTGAACCGGGCCTCGAAATGGCGCGCGTAGTCGAGCACGGAGTCCGGATCCAGCCCGGTCAGCCGCTCCACGAGCAGGTCCGCCTGCTCCTCGGGGTCGCCCTCGGCGGCCTCGCGGCCGGCGTCGATGATCTCCCAGAACTCGGTCTCGTCCATCACGGGACCAGCATCACGGCTCGCCGCGCGCGACGCACCCGGAAAGCCCCGAGGAATCCGGACAGAAGGTGTCGTGCATTCCTGCCACGCTGGCCCCATGGAAACGAAGACGACGGAAACCGAGCCGCTGCGCGGGCGGATCTGCCTGGTCGCCGGGGCCACCCGGGGCGCGGGCCGGGCCATCGCCGTCCAGCTCGGCGCCGCAGGAGCCACCGTGTACGTCACCGGCCGCACCACCCGGGAGAGGGCCAGCGAGGTCGGCCGGACCACCGAGACCATCGAGGAGACCGCCGAACTGGTGACGGCCGCGGGCGGCGAGGGGATCGCCGTCCCCACCGACCACCTCGACCCCGCACAGGTCCGGGCGCTGGTCGAACGGATCGACCGGGAACGGGGCCGCCTCGACGTCCTCGTCAACGACATCTGGGGCGGCGAGCACCTCATCGGCGGGGTCTTCGGCAGCAGGACCTGGGAGATCGACCTCACCGACGGCCTGCGGATGCTGGAACTCGGCGTCCGCTCCCACGTCATCACCTCCCACCTCGCGGTCCCCCTGCTGATCCGCCACCCCGGCGGGCTCGTCGTCGAGGTCACCGACGGCACCGCCGACTACAACGGCACCCGCTTCCGCGAGAACCTCTTCTACGACCTCGCCAAGACCGCCCCGGTCCGGATGGCCTTCGGCCTCGGCGAGGAACTGGCGGACCACGGCGCCACCGCCGTCTGCGTCACCCCCGGCTGGCTCCGCTCCGAACAGATGCTCGCGGGCTTCGGCGTCACCGAGGAGAACTGGCGGGACGCCGTCGAGAAGGTCCCCGGCTTCGCGGTCTCCGAGTCCCCCGTCTACGTGGGCCGGGCCCTCGCCGCCCTCGCCGCCGACCCCGACCGGGCCCGCTGGAACGGCCGCTCCACCTCCAGCGGCGCCCTGGCCAAGGAGTACGGCTTCACCGACGCGGACGGCTCACGGCCCGACGCCTGGGCCTTCATCACGGCCGGTGAGACGGGCGAACCGGACGCGAACGACTACCGGTAGGGCCACCGGCACCGGGCGCGGCCCCTGGGCGCGGTCTCCGGCGCGGCCGACGGGGCGGGCACGTGCCCGCCCCCCCCACCGCCCCAACGGGTCGCGTGCCCGGCACCGGCCGGGGCCGTACCCGTACGGGAGTCTCCCGGGCGGCCGGGCCCGAGCCACCCGGTCGTGTCCGGCCGCCCACCCGCGCCGCGCCGACGGCGCGCCCCGCTACCGGTACAGCCCGGCCGTCCTCCGCGCCGCCTCGGCGCACCGCTCGCGCAGGGAGCCGGGCGCCACCACCTCCACCTCGGGCCCGAGCCCGAAGAGCTGGGCGAAGGCCACCTCCTCGCTCTCCACCCGCAGCGTCACCGTCACCCGGCCGTCCCCGGCGGTCCCCGCCGCCAGCGCCTCCTCGGCCGCCGCCCGGTCCGTCACGTGCGGCAGCCTGCGCGCGCCCTCCTCCGTGAGCCGCAGCACCACCTCGGCCCGCAGGATCGACCGCGCGAACCCGGCCGACCGCTCCGCCCAGAAGGCGGCCAGGTCGAAGCCCTCCTCCCGTACGAACCGCTCCCCGCCGACCTCCACCGACACGAACCGGTCCACCCGGTAGGTGCGGAACGAGGAACCGGCCCTGGCGCACACGTACCAGACGCCCGCCTTCAGGACGAGCCCGTACGGATCGAGGGCCCGCTCCACCTCGGTCTCCCCGCGCCGGTACCCGGCCAGGACCGACCGGTCGTCCCAGACGGCCTCCGCGAGCGGCGCCAGCCACCGGGGCGTCTCCGGCTCCCGGTACCAGCCCGGGGCGTCCAGATGGAACCGCCGGGCCGCCGCGGCGGGCGCGTCCCGCAGCGAGGGCAGCAGGGCCGCGCTCACCTTCAGCCGCGCCGAGGAGGCCGCGTCCGCGAGCCCCATGTCCCGCAGCGCGCCCGGCAGACCGGACAGGAACAGCGCCTCCGCCTCACCGCGCTCCAGCCCCGTCAGCCGGGTGCGGTACCCGCCGACGAGCCGGTACCCGCCGGTCCTGCCCCGGTCCGCGTACACCGGAACCCCGGCCTCCGAGAGGGCGAGCGCGTCACGGGCGACGGTCCGCTCCGACACCTCCAGCTCGGCGGCGAGCTCGGCCGCCGTCATCGAGGGACGGGACTGCAGCAGAAGGACCATCTTGATCAGCCGGGCGGCACGCATGACCCCACCCTGCCATCCGTACCGGGGCCCCGGGCACGGAGCCCGGCGGGAGCGCGGGGGAAGCCCGGCGGGAGTCCGGGGGAGGGCCGCGTCGGAGCCGGACCGCCGCGCCCCGCGACCCCGCCGCACGGTCGGGCCGGGAAACGCCCGAGGGGCCGCGTCCGTACCAGAGGTACGGGCGCGGCCCCTCGGACCCGGTCGGGCCGGTGGCCTACAGGCCGTAGCGCTCGCGCGCCTCCTTGACCGCCGTGGCCGGGACCTCGCCCCGGCGGGCCAGCTGCGCGAGGGCCGCGACGACGATCGACTGCGGGTCGACGCCGAAGTGACGACGGGCCGCGTCCCGGGTGTCCGACAGACCGAAGCCGTCCGCGCCCAGCGAGGACCAGTCCTGCTCGACCCACTGCGCGATCTGGTCCGGGACCTGGCGCATGTAGTCCGAGACGGCGAGCACCGGGGACTCGACGCCTTCGAGGGCCTTGCGGAGGTACGGCACCCGCTCCTCGCCGCGCAGCAGCGCCGCGTCCGCCTCCAGGGCGTCGCGCCGCAGCTCCGTCCAGGAGGTCGCGGACCACACGTCGGCGCCCACGCCCCACTCGGCGGCGAGCAGCCGCTGCGCCTCCAGGGCCCAGTGGATCGCCGTGCCGGAGGAGAGCAGCTGGATGCGCGAGGCGTTCGCGGGCAGGTCGAGACCGGCCGACTCCGCCGTGTTGAAGCGGTAGAGGCCCTTGACGATGCCCTCGTCGATCCCGGCCGGCTTGGCGGGCTGCGGCATCGGCTCGTTGTAGACCGTGAGGTAGTAGAAGACGTCCCGGTCCTCGCCCTCGGCGGCCTCGCCGTACATCCGGCGCAGACCCTCCTTGACGATGGCCGCGACCTCGTAGGCGAACGCCGGGTCGTACGACAGGGCGGCCGGGTTGGTCGCCGCGATCACCGGCGAGTGCCCGTCGGCGTGCTGGAGGCCCTCGCCCGTCAGCGTCGTACGGCCCGCGGTCGCGCCGACGAGGAAGCCGCGGCCGAGCTGGTCGCCGAGCTGCCACATCTGGTCGGCGGTCCGCTGCCAGCCGAACATCGAGTAGAAGATGTAGAACGGGATCATCGCCTCACCGTGCGTGGAGTACGCGGTGGACGCGGCGATGAAGTCGGCCATCGAACCGGCCTCGGTGATCCCCTCGTTGAGGATCTGGCCGTCCTTGGCCTCCTTGTAGTACATCAGCTGGTCGCGGTCGACCGGCTCGTACGTCTGCCCCTTCGGCGAGTAGATGCCGAGCGACGGGAACAGCGACTCCATGCCGAAGGTGCGGGCCTCGTCCGGGACGATCGGGACCCAGCGCCTGCCGGTCTCCTTGTCGCGGATGAGGTCCTTGATCAGCCGGACGAACGCCATCGTCGTGGCCATCGACTGCGCGCCGGAACCCTTGTCGAAGGCGGCGAAGGCCTTCTCGGCGGGGGCGGGCAGCGGGGCGAGCGCGTGGGTGCGGCGGGCCGGGGCCGGACCGCCGAGGGCCGCACGGCGCTCCTGGAGGTAGCGGACCTCGGGGGAGTCGGCGCCGGGGTGGCCGTAGGGCACCTGGCCGTCGGCGAACCGGTCGTCCGAGATGGGGAGTTCGAGCAGGTCCCGCATGTTCTTGAACTCGTCCGTGGACAGCTTCTTCATCTGGTGGTTCGCGTTCTTCGACGCGAAGCCCTCACCCAGGGTGTGGCCCTTGACGGTCTGCGCGAGGATGACCGTCGGCGCGCCCTTGAACTCCACGGCCGCCTTGTACGCGGCGTACACCTTGCGGGGCTCGTGGCCGCCGCGCGACAGGTGGAAGCACTCCAGGATCTTGTCGTCGGAGAGCAGCTTCGCCATCTCGACGAGCGCCGGGTCCTTGCCGAAGAAGTCCTGGCGGATGTAGGCGGCGTCACGCGTCTGGTACGTCTGGACCTGGGCGTCCGGCACCTCGCGCAGACGGCGGACCAGGGCGCCGGTGGTGTCGAGCGCGAACAGCTCGTCCCAGGCGTTGCCCCACAGCGACTTGACGACGTTCCAGCCGGCGCCGCGGAACTGGGCCTCCAGCTCCTGCACGATCTTGAAGTTGGCGCGGACCGGGCCGTCGAGGCGCTGGAGGTTGCAGTTGATGACGAAGGTCAGGTTGTCCAGACCCTCGCGGGCGGCGAGCGCCAGGGCGGCGGTCGACTCCGGCTCGTCCATCTCGCCGTCACCGAGGAACGCCCACACGTGCGAGGCGGAGACGTCCTTGATGGCGCGGTTGGTCAGATAGCGGTTGAAGCGCGCCTGGTAGATCGCGGAGAGCGGGCCCAGACCCATGGAGACGGTGGGGAACTCCCACAGCCAGGGCAGTCGGCGCGGGTGCGGGTAGGAGGGCAGGCCGTTGCCGCCGGACTCCTGCCGGAAGTTGTCGAGGTGGGCCTCGTTCAGGCGCCCGTCCAGGAACGCGCGGGCGTATATGCCGGGGGAGGCGTGGCCCTGGATGTAGAGCTGGTCGCCGGAACCGTCGGCTTCCTTGCCCTTGAAGAAGTGGTTGAAGCCGGTCTCGTACAGCCAGGCGGCCGACGCGAAGGTGGCGATGTGACCGCCGACGCCGTACTTCGAGCCGCGGGTGACCATCGCCGCCGCGTTCCAGCGGTTCCAGGCGGTGATGCGGCGCTCCATGGCCTCGTCGCCGTCGAAGTCGGCGCCCGTCGGCTCGGCGGAGGTCGGGATGGTGTTGACGTAGTCCGTCTCCAGGAGCTTCGGCAGGGCGAGGCCCGCGCCTTCGGCGTGCTGGAGCGTGCGGCGCATCAGGTAGGCGGCCCGATGGGGGCCGGCGGCCTTGGTGACGGCGTCGAGGGAGGCCGCCCATTCGGCGGTCTCCTCGGTGTCACGGTCCGGGAGCTGGTCGAGCTCGCTCGGAATCTTGCCTACGGGATCGGTCATGATCGCCGCCTTCCGGACAGGTGGGGTGGAGATGGGGGCCGTGTCTGGCAGGACAGGGCGAAGGGCCGGGTGGGCCCGCCGAAGACTCTAAACCGACGATCGATGATCGATCAAAGGATGAAGGGGAAAATCTCTTCAGATCGAGAAAGTCGGCACAGGGTGCCGCGAAATGGGGCACCGGGTGCCTGGTTTTCGCAGGTGGGGGGCTTTTCATGAGAGGGGCGTCGCACAAATGAGCGAAGCCCCGTCAGTGCGGGGCCACCGGGAAGTTCTAGAGGTTCAGGCGCGCGGCGCGCATCCCAGGACGTGCGCCTTCACCAGCGCGCCGATCTGCGGATCACCCCTGCGGAAGGCCTCCACCAGTTCCTGGTGCTCCTCCGCGTACGACTTCTGGACGGTTCCCAGCCAGCGGATCGACAGCGCCGTGAAGACCTCGATGCCGAGCGTCTCCCAGGTGTGCAGCAGCACGCTGTTCCCCGCCGCCTTCACCAGCTCCCGGTGGAAGGCCACCGTGTGCCGCACCTGCGCCGTGCCGTCGGAGGTGGCGTCCGCCTCGTAGAGGGCCGCCACGTGAGGCTCCAGGGCCGAGCAGTCCGCCGACAGGCGCCCCGCCGCCAGCTCGGCCGCGATCTGTTCGAGACCGGCCCGGACGGGATAGCTCTCCTCCAGGTCGGCGGCGGTCAGATTGCGGACCCGGACGCCCTTGTTCGGCGCCGACTCGATCAGCCGCAGTGACTCCAGCTCGCGCAGCGCCTCCCGGACGGGGGTCTGGGAGACCTCCAGCTCGGTCGCGATCCTGCGCTCCACGATGCGCTCGCCCGGCTTCCAGCGACCGCTGACGATCCCCTCCACGATGTGCTCGCGGATCTGCTCGCGCAGCGAGTGGACGACGGGGACGGTCATGACGCGGCTCCTCGGGGAGTGTTGACTCTCAAGACAATACGGCGGCGCCCCCGTCCGGAAACACTTCCGGACGGGGGCGCCGCAGGTGAGGCTCGTTACGTTGCCTTCCGGCGCACGTGGTTACAGCCCGAGGTCGACCTCGAACTCACCGGCCTCCAGGATCGCCTTGACCGAGGTCAGGTAGCGGGCGGCGTCGGCGCCGTCCACCAGACGGTGGTCGTAGGACAGCGCGACGTACGTCATGTCGCGGATCGCGATCGTCTCGCCCAGGTCCGGGTGGTCGATGACGACCGGACGGCGCACGGTGGCGCCGATGCCCAGGATGGCGACCTGGTTCGGCGGCACGATGATCGTGTCGAAGAGCGCGCCGCGCGAGCCGGTGTTGGAGATGGTGAAGGTCGCACCGGCCAGGTCGTCCGGGGTGATCTTGCTGGCGCGCACCGCACCGGCGAGCTCCGCGGTCTTCTTGGAGATGCCGGCGATGTTCAGGTCGCCCGCACCCTTGATGACCGGGGTCATCAGACCCTTCTCGGAGTCCACCGCGATACCGATGTTCTCGGTGTCGAAGTAGGTGATCGTGCCTTCGCCCTCGTTGATCCGGGCGTTGATGACCGGGTGGGCCTTCAGCGCCTGGGCCGCCGCCTTCACGAAGAACGGCATCGGGGAGAGCTTGACGCCCTCACGGGCGGCGAACGAGGCCTTGGCGCGGGTGCGCAGCTTCATCAGCTTGGTGATGTCGACCTCGACGACCGAGGTCAGCTGGGCCTGGCCGTGCAGCGCCTTCATCATGTTGTCGCCGATGACCTTGCGCATACGGGTCATCTTGACCGTCTGGCCGCGCAGCGGGGAGACCTCCAGGGCGGGGGCCTTCGGCGCGGCGGCGGCCGGAGCGGCGGCGGGGGCCTGGGCGGCCTTCTTGGCCTCGGCGGCCGAGAGGACGTCCTGCTTGCGGATGCGACCGCCGACGCCCGAACCCTTGACGGCCGTCAGGTCGACACCGTTCTCGGTGGCGAGCTTGCGGACCAGCGGGGTCACGTAGGCGCCGTCCTCGGCCGGAGCGGCCGGGACCGGGGTGACCAGCGCCGGGGCGATGGACGGGGCCGGGGCGGCCGGAGCCGGAGCGACCGGGGCCGGAGCGGCCACGGGAGCCGGAGCGGCGACCGGAGCGGGGGCGGCGACCGGCGCCGGAGCGGCCACCGGAGCCGGGGCCGCGACCGGAGCCGGGGCGGCGGCGGGGGCCGGGGCGGCGGCGGGGGCCGGAGCGGCCGGGGCCGGGGCGGCGGCCGGAGCCGCACCCGCGGCACCGATGACGGCGAGCTTGGCGCCGACCTCGGCGGTCTCGTCCTCGGCGACGACGATCTCCAGGAGCACGCCGGAGGCGGGCGCCGGGATCTCGGTGTCGACCTTGTCCGTGGAGACCTCCAGGAGCGGCTCGTCGGCCTCGACGGTCTCGCCGACCGACTTCAGCCAGCGGGTCACGGTGCCCTCGGTCACGGACTCGCCCAGCGCGGGCAGCACGACGTCGGTGCCGGTGGCACCGCCCGCCGGGGCGGCCGGAGCCTCGGCCACCGGGGCCGGGGCGGGGGCGGCGGGGGCCTCGGCGACCGGCGCCGGGGCGGCCACGGGCTCGGCGGCCGGAGCCGGAGCGGCGGCCGGGGCACCCGTACCGTCGTCGATGATCGCCAGCTCGGCGCCGACCTCGACGGTCTCGTCCTCGGCGACCTTGATGGAGGCCAGGATGCCCGAGGCGGGGGCGGGGATCTCGGTGTCGACCTTGTCGGTCGAGACCTCGAGCAACGGCTCGTCGGCCTCGACGCGCTCGCCCTCGGCCTTGAGCCAGCGGGTGACGGTGCCCTCGGTGACGCTCTCGCCGAGCGCCGGCAGGGTTACGGAAACCGACATGGTTTCAGTTGCTCCTAACGAATTGCGGGAAGTGGTCGTCGCGCCCTGTGATGACGTGAGCGTCAGTCGTGGGAGTGCAGGGGCTTGCCGGCCAGGGCCAGGTGGGCCTCGCCGAGCGCCTCGTTCTGCGTCGGGTGGGCGTGGATGAGCTGCGCGACCTCGGCCGGCAGCGCCTCCCAGTTGTAGATCAGCTGCGCTTCGCCGACCTGCTCGCCCATGCGGTCACCGACCATGTGGACGCCGACCACGGCGCCGTCCTTGACCTGGACGAGCTTGATCTCACCCGCGGTCTTGAGGATCTTGCTCTTGCCGTTGCCCGCGAGGTTGTACTTCAGGGCCACGACCTTGTCCGCGCCGTAGATCTCCTTGGCCTTGGCCTCGGTGATGCCGACGGAGGCGACCTCGGGGTGGCAGTACGTCACCCGGGGCACACCGTCGTAGTCGATCGGGACGGTCTTCAGACCGGCCAGCCGCTCCGCGACGAGGATGCCCTCGGCGAAACCGACGTGCGCCAGCTGGAGCGTCGGGACGAGGTCGCCCACGGCCGAGATCGTCGGCACGTTGGTGCGCATGTACTCGTCGGCCAGGACGTAGCCGCGGTCCATGGCGACGCCCTGCTCCTCGTAACCGAGACCGGCGGAGACCGGGCCGCGGCCGATGGCGACCAGGAGCACCTCGGCCTCGAAGGTCTTGCCGTCGGCCAGGGTGACCTTGACGCCGCTGTCGGTGTACTCGGCGGACTGGAAGAAGGTGCCGAGGTTGAACTTGATGCCGCGCTTGCGGAACGCGCGCTCAAGAAGCTTCGAGCTGTTCTCGTCCTCGACCGGGACGAGGTGCTTCATGCCCTCGATCACCGTCACGTCGGTGCCGAAGGACTTCCACGCGGAGGCGAACTCGACGCCGATGACACCGCCGCCGAGGATGATCGCGGACTCCGGCACCCGGTCCAGCGTCAGCGCGTGGTCCGAGGTGATGATCCGGTTGCCGTCGATCTCCAGACCGGGCAGCGACTTCGGCACGGAACCGGTGGCGAGCAGGATGTGACGGCCCTCGACGCGACGCCCGTCGACGTCCACGGAGGTCGGCGAGGACAGGTGGCCCGTGCCCTCGATGTAGGTCACCTTGCGGGAGGCCACGAGACCCTGCAGACCCTTGTACAGGCCCGAGATCACGTCGTCCTTGTACTTGTGCACGGCCTTGATGTCGATGCCCTCGAAAGAGGCCTTGACACCGAACTGCTCCGCCTCGCGGGTCTGGTCGGCGACCTCACCGGCGTGGAGCAGGGCCTTCGTGGGGATGCAGCCGTTGTGCAGGCAGGTGCCGCCGAGCTTGTTCTTCTCGATCAGTGCGACGTCCAGGCCCAGCTGAGCTCCGCGCAGCGCCGCGGCGTAACCGCCGCTACCGCCGCCGAGGATCACTAGGTCGAAAACGGTGCTGGCGTCGTTCGCCACGTCACGTCCTCCATGCATGTGCGCTCGTCGCCGGTCCTCGATGACCAGGCGGCGGCTGGTGTCCGGCCGCTTATTTTCGGCCCTGTGGTGGGGGCCCTGTCCTGCCGAGAACCCATCTTCGCACTTGTTGACGGCGGACGGGACGCGGGGCCGGTGTGTGAGACCGGCCTCTCGTCCGTACGCAGGGGTTGTCAGCTGGTACGAATGTGCGGATTTCGTCGTGGGCGAACGGTACGGCCCCGGGGACGCCGTCCCCGGGGCCGTACCGTCAGCGCTTCGCTCAGACCTCGCCGGCCGCCGTGCGCTCGGCCAGCTTCACCAGGGTGCGCACCGAGGAGCCGGTGCCGCCCTTGGGGGTGTAGCCGTACGGCGCGCCCTCGTGGTAGGCCGGGCCCGCGATGTCCAGGTGCGCCCAGGTGATGCCCTCGCCCACGAACTCCTGGAGGAAGAGACCGGCGACCAGGCCGCCGCCCATCCGCTCGCCGATGTTCGCCATGTCGGCGGTGGGGGAGTCCATGCCCTTGCGCAGGTCCGCGGGGAGCGGCATCGGCCAGGACGCCTCGCCGACCTCGTCCGCGATCTCGTGGATCGCGGTGCGGTAGTCGTCGTCGTTGGCCATGATGCCGAAGGTGCGGTTGCCGAGCGCCAGGACCATGGCGCCGGTCAGGGTCGCCACGTCGACGATCGCGTCCGGGTTCTCCTCGGACGCCTTGGTCAGCGCGTCGGCGAGGACGAGCCGGCCCTCGGCGTCGGTGTTCAGGACCTCGACGGTCTTGCCGCTGTACATGCGCAGCACGTCGCCCGGGCGGGTGGCGGAGCCGGACGGCATGTTCTCGGCGAGGGCGAGCCAGCCGGTGACGTTGACCTCCAGGCCGAGGCGGGCCGCCGCGACGACGGAGGAGAACACGGCGGCGGCACCGCTCATGTCGCACTTCATCGTCTCGTTGTGCCCGGCCGGCTTCAGGGAGATGCCGCCCGAGTCGTAGGTGATGCCCTTGCCGACCAGGGCCAGGGTCTTCTCCGCCTTCGGGTGGGTGTAGGCGACGCGGACCAGGCGCGGCGGGTTCTCGGAGCCCTTGCCGACGCCCAGGATGCCGCCGTAGCCGCCCTTGGCGAGCGCCTTCTCGTCGAGCACCTGGACCTTCAGGCCGTGCTCCTTGCCCGCGGCCTGGGCGGCGGCGGCGAACGCGGCCGGGGTCAGGTCGTTCGGCGGCATGTTGATCAGATCGCGGGCGCGGTTGATCTCCTCGGCCACGGCCAGGGCGCGCTCGGCGGCGGCCTTGTGGGCCTTGTCGCGCGGCTTGGCGCCGAGCAGGGCCACCTCGCCCAGCGGCTTCTTGGCGTCCTTGCCGGCCTCCTGGTACGCGGTGTAGGCGTACGCGCCCAGCAGGGCGCCCTCGGCGACGGCACCGGCGTCCTCGGCGGCGGCGATCGGCAGCGCGAACGCGGCCTTCTTCGTACCGGTCAGGATGCGGGCGGCGGTGCCCGCCGCACGGCGGAGGACCTCGGCGCCGTAGGACTCGCCGTCCTCGGGCGCGGAGCCCAGACCGACGGCGAGGACGACGGGAGCCTTGAGGCCGGCGGGGGCGGGCAGCTTCGTCGCCTCTCCCTCGGCACCCGAGGCGCCCAGGGTCTCCAGGACGTCGGCGAGCCGGCCTTCGAAGGCCTTGTCGACGGCCTCGGCGCCCGGGGCGACGACCAGCGCCTTCCCGGACTTCGCGACGCCGACGACGAGGACGTCGGCGCGCAGCGTCGCCGCACCGGCAGTGCTGAGAGTGAGAGCAGTCACGGTGGTGAAATCTCGCTTCCATTGAGTTCTGTGGCGGTCGAGGGATGGGCCGACCGTGCCCGCCGCATCGTATTTCGGCCCGAAGAGCGCCGAGAACGAGCCTACGCTCGCGTGCCCGGTTCGCTCACGGCGGCGTTGGTTCACTCGTCCGTGATGTCTCTTTCATGTTTACCGTCCGGGCTCGGGGCGCTCCCGCGCACATGCCTCATTCGCGCGGGGGCGGCACGCGCGTCCTCGCACCATCTGCGGCGTCTCCACGGGCCCTCCGCCCCCGTCCCGGACGCGGAAGGTCCCGCCGAGGGGGGATCTCCCCCGGTGCACTCCGGCCGAATCCGTACGCCGGGAACCAGGCCCCGCGCCCGCCGGGGCTCCCGCGCCGGACCCCGTACGTCCCGGATCGCCGCGCTCGCCACCGCCGCCCCGCTCGCCACCCCACCGCGCCGTCCGCGCAGGCCCGGCGTCCCGGACCGGCATCACCGACCTCACCCGCCTCACCGGCCTCGTCGTCGGCGGCGGGGCGGCGGGTTCGGGGCGATCGCCGTCGAGCCGAAGGGCCCCGGTGTCCCGTACCGCCGGATCGGCCCGGACGACGGGCACCGGCCGGTGCCGGGCACCGCCTTCCCCGGCGACCCCTCCGACAGCGCGACCGGGCGCCCCCGCGCCGAGTGCCGGGGGGATCGTCCCGCCCCACGGGACCGCCCTCGGCGACGGCTCCGCCGAGCGGACCGCCCTCAGGGCGTACGAACGGACCTTCGGGATTCCGCAGGTCGACGCCCGCACTTGGGCGCACCCCGGCGTCGGACTCGACCGCACCGGCCGGTCCGGCGTCCTCGACGGCATCACGACGGGCGCCACCACCGCCGGGAGGGCGGGCCCCTTCGGCCGTCCGGAACCCTCACCTCCGAGGGCAACGCCCCTTCGGGCGGCGGGAGTCACGGCTGTACGGGCCGCCCCGCACCGGCTGCCTCGGCGTCCCCGTCGAGGGTGGCGGCCGGGCCCGGCTCCCGAGTGGGCGCACCGCCGACGGGCGCCGCGAACCCGTCGTCACCTCCGACCGCGACCGGTACCGGCGGCAGTTCCGGGCCCCCCGCCCGGAGCATCGCCGAACGGACAGCCCAGGGTGCCCACTTCGGCCGGAGCCGCGACCGCCCCTCCGCCCGCGCCGACGACGTCCTCGGCCCGTCGCGGGAACGGTACGCGCCGGGCCGCGGCGCCAAGTCCGCCGAGCCCGCCCGGAGTACGGCCCCGGAGCGGCCACGCCCCGGTCCGGCCCGGGGTCAGCCCAGGGTCAGCGCCACCAGGGCCACCGTCGCCGCCGTCTCCTCAAGGGCGCCGAACACGTCCCCCGTGACCCCGCCGAAGCGGCGCACGCACCGGCGGAGCAGCAGCGCCGCCGCGCCCATCGCGGCTCCCGCCGCCAGGACCTGGTGGACGGCGTCGTACGAGGAGAACAGCAGGCCCGTCGCCGCGCAGAGGACCAGGACCAGCGCGGTCGTGAGGGTCGCGGAGCGGACCGGGACCGTGGCGGCGACGATCGCGCCGAGGCCCTCCGGGCGGGCCGCGGGGACGCCGTGCCGGGAGGCGTGGGTGAGGGTGAGCCGGGCGACGACCGCCGCGAGGACCGTCCCGGCGGCGCCCTGCGCCCAGCCCTCCCCGTACAGCTCGAAGAGCGCGGCGACCTGGGCGAGGAGCACCAGGACCAGGGTGATGACCCCGAACGGGCCGATGTCCGACTGCTTCATGATGCGCAGCGCGTCCTCGGCGGGCTTGGCGCTGCCGAGGCCGTCGGCGGTGTCGGCGAGCCCGTCGAGGTGGAGGCCGCGGGTGAGGGCGGCGGGTACGGCGGTGGTGGCGACGGCGGCGAGCAGTGGGCCGGAGCCGAGCAGCAGGAAGGCGCTGCCGAGGGTGGCCGCGCAGACCCCGACGGCGAGCCCGGCGACCGGGGCGCAGAGCATCCCGGCGCGTGCCGCGTCCCGGTCCCAGCGGGTGATGCGGGCGGGGAACACGGTGAGGGTGCCGAAGGCGAAACGCAGGCCGTCCATCCGGGCAGGGTAATCGTCGGACCCGGACGGTAGATTGCGCATACGGCTCATTTCGGATCGGGGTGGCATGGGTCACTGGTTCGCCCGCAACATCGTCGAGCCCGGGAAACTCCCGACGCTCCTGGCGCTGACCTCGTTCGTTGTGACCTTCCTGGTCACCCGGGCGGTCACCCGGCTCATCCGGGCGGGCAAGGGACCTTTCCGAAACGTTTCTTCTGGAGGGCTCCACATCCATCACGTCGTGCCCGGCGTGGTGCTCACCGTGCTCGGCGGGTTCGGCGCCGTGGGCAGCGACCGGCACGGTCCCGGCGCCGCCGTCTTCGCCGTGGTCTTCGGGATCGGTGCGGGTCTCGTCCTGGACGAGTTCGCGCTGATCCTGCACCTCGACGACGTCTACTGGAGCGAGGAGGGCCGCCAGAGCGTCGAGGTCGTGGTGCTCACCGCGGCCCTGGTGCTGCTGGCCCTCAGCGGCTTCTCGCCGCTCGGCGTCGACGACATGACCGCCGAGGAGCGCACCGACCGGACCACCTTCGTCCTGACCCTGACGATCAACTTCCTCTTCGTCCTGGTCACCCTGGTGAAGGGGAAGTTCCGGATGGCCCTGATCGGGACCCTGGTCCCGTTCGTCGCGGTCGTCGGGGCCGTCCGGCTCGCCCGCCCCGGCTCCTGGTGGGCCCGCCGCCTCTACCCCCGCCGCCACCGGGCGCGCGCCCGCTCCCTGGTCCGCGCGTACCGCCACGACAAACGCTGGACCAAGGTCAGGCGCCGTTTTCAGGACGTGATCGGCGGCTTCCAGGAACGGGTCCCCGGGCGGGGCTCCTCGTCGTCCTGACCCGGCCCGCGCCGACGGCGGTCCCAGCCGCGCCGGACGGCGATCAGGACCAGGACGGCGGCGATGGCCGCCAGATGCTCCTTGCCCGCCAGGTTCGGCTTGACGATCACTTCCACGACCATCGCGAGCACCACCAGCGCGCCCGTCCAGCGGGCCCGCAGCCGCCAGCAGACGTACACCGCGAGCCCCACCACGGCGGCCGAGGGGCCGGTGTCCACGACCCGCGCGTCCGAGGCGGGCAGCCCGAGCGGCCCGTCGGGGCCCAGGGCGATGCCCAGACGCGCGTACAGCGTCCCGGCGAGGGTCGCCAGATAGGCGACGGCCAGGGTCCGCCACCGGCCGAGGCAGATCTCGGCGATCCCGAAGACCAGCAGGATCTGGGCGAGGGCGCCCCACACGGGCAGGTCGAGCGCCGGGACGAAGAGCGAGAGCGGGGTGCGCAGCAGCGAGAGCCACAGCGGGTCCTCGGCCCGTACGGAGCCGATGGCCTGGACCGGCTGATAGCCCCAGTCCTGGTTCTGGACGAGCTGGAAGAGAGCGGTCAGACAGACGGCGGTCAGGGTCATCGGCACCGCCCGCCACCCACGGGCGGCCAGCGCCGCGCGCACCGTGCCGAACAGCGGGCCCCACTCGCGGCGGACGAAGCCCCGGACGCCGGACCGGCTCAACGGCCGCTCTCCAGATGTCGGCGGTGCAGCCACTTCGGAAGCCCCGGGGCCTCCAGGAATCCTTCCGCGCGACCGGCCGCGAGGCCGATGCGCAGCAGGTCCGCACTCTTCTCGAAGAGCATGAATCGGGGCTCCCAGATCGGTCGGTACTTGGCGTTGGCGCGGTACAGCGACTCGATCTGCCACCAACGGGAGAAGAAACTGAGCAGGGAACGCCACATGCGCAGCACGGGTCCCGCTCCGAGCTTCGAGCCGCGTTCGAAGACGGAACGGAACATCGCGAAGTTCAGTGAGACCTGAGTGATCCCGATCTCCTTCGCCCGCTGGAGCAGCTCGATGACCATGAACTCCATCAGGCCGTTCTCGGAGTCGCGGTCGCGGCGCATCAGATCGAGGGAGAGCCCCTCAGGGCCCCACGGCACGAAGGACAGCACGGCCCGCAGCTCGCCCTCGGCGGCCTCCTCCCCGGCGCCGCCGGTCCCGGCGTCCCGGCACTCCAGCATCACGCAGCGGCCGTCGTGGGGGTCGCCGAGGCGGCCGAGGGCCATCGAGAAGCCGCGCTCGGTGGCGCCGTCCCGCCAGTCGTCGGCCTTCCGCAGCAGCTCGGCCATCTCGTCGGCCGGGATGTCCTCGTGGCGGCGGACCCGGACCTCGTACCCGGCCCGCTTCACCCGGTTGTACGCCTGCCGCACGGTCCGCATGGCCCGCCCGTCCAGGGTGAACTCGTCGGTCTCCACGATCGCCTCGTCGCCCAGTTCCAGGGCGTCGAGGCCGTGCCGGGCGTAGATCGTGCCCGCCTCCTCGCTCGCCCCCATCACCGCCGGGATCCAGCCGTGCTCCCGGGCCTCGGCGAGCCAGGGCTCGATGGCCCCGGGCCAGGCCTCGGGATCGCCGATCGGATCGCCGGAGGCCAGCGACACCCCGCCGACCACCCGGTAGGTGACGGCGGCCTTCTCGCTCGGCGACCACACCACGCTCTTCTCGCGGCGCAGCGCGAAGTAGCCGAGGGAGTCCCGCTCCCCGTACTTGTCGAGCAGGGCCCGCAGCCGCTCCTCGTCCGCCTCGGTCAGCGGGTCGACGGCCCGGCGGGAGCGGAAGGCGGCGAACAGCACCGCGAAGAGCAGCAGCGTGGACAGCACGTTGATGGTGACGTCCACCCAGCCGGGGGTGTGGATGTCGGGGAAGCGGGAGTCGCCGGAGGAGGCCAGGGTGACGAGCCGCATCACGCCGTACCGCCAGCGCTCCAGGAACCCGGGATGGGCGGAGGAGGTGTTGGTGACGGTGACGAGGAAGGCGGCGACCAGCGAGGTGACGAGCAGCCCGCCGACCGCGACGGCCCCCGCGAGGAGCGGGTTGGAACGGTCGCCCTTCGCGTAGAACTCCTTGCGGCCGAGGAGCAGCGCGAGCACGAAGGCGGCGGTCAGGACCAGCGAGATCCAGTTCTGGGTGTGCTGCCGGATCTCCGGGAGGAACATCACCAGCGCGAACAGCAGCAGGAACAGGCCGCTCAGCACGAGGTTGAGGATCCACGCGGCCCGCTTGCGGCGCCGCATGGTGATCGCCAGGAAGAGCGTGAAGACCCCCGAGGCGAAACCCGCCGTGAGCATGTACGGGGTGAAGAAGTCGGCCTCGTTGTGACGGCGCAGGTCCTGTCCGAACGACACCCAGACGGCGCTCAGGAAATTGATGAACGTGACGGCGCGCAGGTACCAGACGGCGAACGCGGCGGCGCGCCGCGACCGGGCGCTGGTGCCCCTGGGCGCTCCTTCGGCGGACAAACGGACCTCTCCCATAAAAAGCGATCATATGGGGCGCCGCTGGTCATGCGGCGACGCCGGAGACGGCCGCGCGCGCGTCGCGCGGAGCCGTCCCGGTGCCGCCCGGTCCGCCGCTCCCCGTCAGTCGCCGGAGTCGTCCCCGGCACCGTCCACGTCGTCCGGAGCGGTCGGGTCCGGACGTTCGGGCAGCTCCGCGGCGAGTGCCGCCGCGGCCCTGACGAGGGGAAGCGCGAGCAGAGCCCCGGTTCCCTCACCCACATGGACGCCGTGGTCCAGCAGAGGGTTGAGCGCCATCCGGTCCAGCGCCTTCGCCTGCGCGGGCTCCCCGCTCAGCTGGCCCGCCAGCCACCAGTCCGGCGCCCGGAACGCAGCCCGCTGCGCCACCAGCGCACAGGCCGCCCCGACCACACCGTCCAGGATCACCGGCATCCGACGCACCGAGGCCTGCAGCAGGAAACCGGTCATCGCCGCCAGGTCCGCCCCGCCGACCGCCGTGAGCAGCTCCAGCTGATCGCCCAGGACCGGCCGGGCCCGCCGCAGCGAGTCCCGGACCGCCGCGCACTTGCGCATCCACGCCAGGTCGTCGATGCCCGCGCCGCCCCGGCCCGTCACCACGGACGCGTCCGTCCCGCACAGGGCCGCGATCAGCGTGGCCGCCGGAGTCGTCCCGCCGACGCTCAGATCGCCGAGCACCACCAGATCGGTGCCCGAGTCCGCCTCCTCGTCGGCGATCGCGACACCGAGCCGGACGGCCGCCTCGGTCTCCTCGACCGTCAGCGCGTCCTCCACGTCGATCCGGCCGCTGCCGCGCCGCACCCGGTGCCGTGTGACGTCGGCGGGCAGCAGCGCCGGATCGCAGTCCAGACCGGCGTCCACCACCCGCACCGGCACGTTCGAGACCCGGGCCAGCACCGCGACCGGGCTCTCCCCGTCCAGGACGGCCCGCACCAGCTCGTGGGCGGTGCCCGCCGCCCGGCCCGACACATCGAGCGAGGCGATCCCGTGATCGCCCGCGAAGAGCACCACCTTCGGCTGCTCGACCGCCCGCACCTTGACGGAGGACTGCGCGGCCGACAGCCACTCCCCGAGCTCGTCGAGCCGCCCGAGCGCCCCCGGCGGCACGGCCAGCCGCTGGCGGCGCTCCTCGGCGTCGCGCCGGACGCCGCCGTCGGCGCGCTCGATCAGATCGGAGAAGTCGTCCAGATTCACGGGTTCCGCCTTGTGACTGTCAGCCGGGGCCATCGGTGCTCGCACCCTACCCGCGCAGCACGAACGGCTGACCGGCGACCACGAGCAGCACCTCCTCGCACTCGTCGGCGAAGGCCGCGTTCAGCCGCCCCAGCTCGTCCCGGAACCGGCGCCCGGCAGCCGTCGCGGGCACCACCCCCGAACCGACCTCGTTCGTCACCGCCACCACCGTCCTGCGGGTCGCCCGCACCGCCGCCACCAGTTCCGCCGTCCGCTCCCGCAGCGCCTCGCGCCCGCCGGAGTCCCACGCCGCGTCGTCCCAGGCGTCCACCCGGTCCATGGCGTCCGTGAGCCACAGCGACAGACAGTCCACGAGCAGCGCGGGCCCCTCCCCGTCGAGCAGCGGCACCAGGTCGCAGCTCTCGGCGGTCCGCCAGGACGCGGGCCGCCGCTCCCGGTGCAGCCCCACCCGTTCCGCCCACTCCCGGTCGCCCTCCCGGCCGCCGCCCGTCGCCACGTACAGCACCTCGGGGAAGGTCTCCAGACGCCGCTCGGCCTCCACGGACTTCCCCGACCGCGCCCCGCCCGTCACCAGGGTCCGGCGGGGCACGTCCGGCACCTCGTGGTACTCGCCCACGTACAGCGTCGTCCCGTCCGGCACCGCCCGCGCGCCCGCCGAGGCGAGCCGCCGGTCCAGTTCGGGGCCGGTCGGCCCGTCGTGGTCCAGGTGCACCGCGATCACCTCGGTCGCCGGGCCCACCGCGCCGGTCGCCCGCAGCCGGGCCAGCGCGTCCGGGCGGCCCGTCACATCGGCGACGACCATGTCGTACGGCGTCCGGTGCCCGTCCGGGAGACCGGCCGGGGCGCCGCCGGGCGGCAGGTACAGCAGCCGCTCGCCGTCCGCCGACACCACCTCGTACCCGGTGCCGGGGGAGTCCATCGCGACCGCCCGCACCCGGTGGCCGGAGATCAGGGTCAGCTCCCGCCCGTCCGGCACCCGGCCCGCGACGGGCAGCCCGGCGGGCACCTCCACGGCGGGCCCGTCGTGCGGATGCGTCAACAGCACCTGCCGCACCCCCACGAGCGAGTGACCCGCGCGGGCCGCCGCGAGCGCGGCCCCCGGGGTCAGGTCCAGCAGCAGGGCCCCGTCCACGAGCAGCGACGTCGCCGCGCGGACCCGGGGGCCCCGGGAGAGCGCGCACACGGCGCAGGGACAGCCGGGACGGGGGAGTCCGAGCGGGGCGCCGGTGCCGAGCAGAGTCAGTTCCACCCTCAGATCCTCCCGCGCCACCGCGAGCGGTGCGCGCCCGGCTACGCTGCGGGCAGGAAACCGATCATCCGGTGAGCGCCAGGAGGCGTACATGGCATGGACGTGGCGGTTCGAGAAGACCGACGGCACCGAGGTCGAGCCGGTGGTGACCCCCGAGGAGTTCCCCACCCAGGGCGACGCGGAGAGCTGGATCGGGGAAAACTGGCGTGACCTGCTGGGCGGCGGCGCCGACCAGGTGACCCTGTCGGAGGACGGCACCAAGATCTACGGCCCGATGCCGCTGGACGCCGAGGGCTAGGACGGTCCGGGCGAGATCCGGAGCCCCCGCCCCGGCGAGCCCCACCGAACGAGGTCCGCCCCCGGAACCCCCGGGGGCGGCCGAAAGAGGGACGGCCCCGAGCCTCCAGGGACCAGGGGGACGGGACTCCCGGCGGCCTCCGGGGAGACGGGCGCTGAGGGGCACGGCCCCGGGCCCGGCACTCCTCAGGGGGCACGGAATCACGGCCCCGAGCCCGTACGGCCTCCAGAGGTACGGGGAGCCGGGCGCGGGCCCGGTGACCCCAGGGGCGCCCGCCCGAGCCCGGCGGCCTCCGGGACCGCACGCGCTCCGGCCACGGGCGCCCGCCCCGCTACATCTCCCCGAGCGTCACCTCGGTCTTGAGCGTCTGCGTCCCCCGGACGTACGTCGTGGCCACCTTGTCACCGGGCTTCATCGAGGCCAGGGCCTCGGACAGGGAGGTGATCGTGGTGATGTCGGTGTCCCCGAGCCGGGTGATCACATCGCCGGGCTTCAGGCCCGCCTTGCCCGCCGCGCCGTCGGCCGGAGCCTCGACCACGGCGACCCCGGCGGGTTCGTAGTCGTCGTTCACCACCGTGCGGCCGGTGACGTTCAGGGCCGCCCGGCCGGAGTCCGTCACCCGGCCGTCCTTGATGATCTGGTCCGCGACCGTCCGCACCATCGACGCGGGGATCGCGAAGCCGATGCCGGGCGCCGAGCCGCCGCCCAGCTCCGGGTCGGTCGCCGCGAGCGTCGGGATGCCGATGACCTCGCTGTCCAGGTTCACCAGGGCGCCCCCGCTGTTGCCGGGGTTGATCGCCGCCGACGTCTGCACCATGTTCGGGATGGTCGCGCCCGTGCCGCCACCGGCCCGTCCCTCGCTGACCGTGCGGCCGGTCGCCGAGACGATGCCCTGGGTCACGCTGCCGGACAGTCCGAGCGGGGAGCCCATCGCCAGGACGATCTGCCCCATGTCGACGGCGGCCGAATCACCGAACTTCGCCGCCTTCAGGCCCTGCGGCAGGGTGTCCAGCTTGATCACCGCGAGGTCCTGCTCGGGGTAGGAGGAGACCAGCTGGGCGCTGATCGCCTGCCCGCCGGTGGCGGCGGTGACCTTGAAGGTCTTCTCCTCGCCGATCACGTGCGCGTTGGTGACGATGTGCCCCTTGTCGTCGTAGACGACACCCGAACCGAGGCTGTCGGAGGCGTCGATCTGCACCACCGACGGCAGGACGTTCTTGATGACCGCCTCGTAGTCGGACTGGAGGTCGTTGGCGACGAGCGGCGCCGCCGCCTGTGTGGCGCGCTCGGGCGCGCTCGCCCGCTCGCCGGAGGAGCAGCCGCCGACGAGCGCGGCGGCACAGGCGGCGGCGGTCAGGGGGAGGAGACGGCGAGGAGTACGGGCGTGGGCACGGGATACGTCCATGTCCGGAGTATCCGTTCCGCCCCGCCCCCCGGCCCGGCGAGCGCATCCGATCAGGGGGAACCGAGCACGTTCGACCCGGAGACCCGGAGACCCGGAGACCCGGGGAAGGACCACGGACCGGGCGACGGCCGACCGGGAGACCCGGTGCGGGCGCGCCGACCCGGGATGCCGGGCCCGGGGTGTCGGGCCCGGTGGGCCGGGCCGGAGGCGGGAACCGGGCCGTCGGGTCAGGAGGCGGATCAGGGTGCCGGCCCGGGTTCGGCCCGGGTACGACGGGGGTTCGGCCGGGGGTCAGCCCCGGACCCCGCACAGGTGCAGCAGGGACGCCATCCGCCGGTACGGGTCCGTGCGGCCCGCCCGGTCCTCGGCGGCGAGCAGCCGGTCGAGCTCCTCGGCGGCGGGCAGACCCGCCTCGGCCGGGACGCCGTCCGTGAAGACCCGCACCCCGTACCAGGCGTGCAGCGGCGCGGCGATCCCCGCCAGCGTCGCCATCAGCGCGTCGAGCCGGTCGGCCCGCACCTTCACGCCGTTGTCGTCCGTGTAGACGTCCGAGTCGAAGCCCGCGAGCGCCCCGGACCAGTCACCGGCGAGCCCCGGCCGCATCGCCAGGGCCTCCGCGTTCCGTACGACCAGGGACAGCAGGCCCCCGGGGGCCAGCATCCGGGCCAGGCCGGCGAGCAGCGCGTCGGGCTCGTCCGCGTACATCAGCACACCGTGGCAGAGGACCACGTCGAAGCTGCCGGGGAGGAAGTGGACCCCGGTCTCGCGTCCGTCGCCCTCGATCAGCCGGACCCGCTCACGGATCCCGGCGGGCTCGGTCGCCAGCGAGGCCCGGGCCGCCTTCAGCAGACCGGGATCGGCTTCGAGGCCGGTGACGGTGTGGCCCGCGCGGGCCAGCCGCAGCGCCTGCGCGCCCTGTCCCATGCCCGCGTCGAGGACCCGCAGCCGCTGCCCGACCGGGTAGCGGCCGGATATCTGCTCGTCCACCTGCCGGGCGACTATCTCCTGCCGGATGGTGTCGCGCAGCCCGCCGGTCCCGACCGGCCAGTGCGCGACGACGGGCAGCACCGGCCCGCCGTTCTCCGACGTGACCGCACCGGAAGCGGGCACGCCGGACTCCGAACTGTCGGCGCTCAGGGCCGCTCTCCGCGCTTGACCTGCGGCTTCGGCAGTCGCAGTCGGCGCATCTGGAGCGTACGCATCAGGCCGTAGGCCACCGCGCCGCGCTTCGGCTGGTCCGGGAAGCGCTCGTTCAGCTGCTTCCGCAGCCGGAGCCAGATGCCGACCGAGTCGATGACGATCAGGATGATCACACCGAGCCACAACAGCAGCGAGATGTTCTGCAGCGCCCGGTTGGCGTTGCCGAACAGCGACAGCACGAGGATCACCACGGCCATCGGCAGGAAGTACTCGGCGATCGCGAACCGCGAGTCGACGAAGTCGCGCACGAAGCGGCGGACCGGACCCTTGTCGCGGACGGGCAGGTAACGCTCGTCGCCGCTCGCCAGCGCGTCGCGCTGACGGGCCAGGTCCGAGCGGCGGGCCTCGCGCTGGCGCTTGTTGGCCTCCTTGCGGTCGGTCGGCACCGTCGCGGCGCGTCGGCGCTGGCTCTGCGCCTCGCTCCGCTTCGGCGTCGGGCGGCCCTTGGGGGCCTCGGGGTCGCGGGGCTGGCTGGTGGAGAGGTCCGCCGTCACCTTGTCGGTGGGGGCCTTCTCGTCCTTCGAACGGCTACGGAACACAAAACCCAAGGGTACGGGGTGGTGGGCATGAACCCCATGCCGGGCGGGAACGATCCGCTAACGGAGTGCGTCTTCGGCGGTACGCACGGAGGGCGGACCTGGTCTTCCCCTAGATCCGTCTACTCCTTGCGCGGGAGGCGCCCGGGGACGCAGTCGTCCTTGGGGAGGAGCGCATCCGCCTCCGAACAGTGCGGTAATGGAGCCAGGGACCGTACTGTGGAACCTGTCGAAGAGCTGGACCCGTAGTCCGTCAGAAGGGGGCGCGCGAAGCCCATGAGCGGTGTGATGAAGCGTATGGGGATGATCTTCCGCGCGAAGGCGAACAAGGCCCTGGACCGGGCCGAGGACCCGCGCGAGACACTCGACTACTCGTACCAGAAGCAGCTGGAGCTGCTCCAGAAGGTACGGCGCGGCGTCGCCGACGTCGCCACCTCCCGCAAGCGGCTCGAACTCCAGCTGAACCAGCTGCAGGGCCAGTCCGCCAAGCTGGAGGACCAGGGCCGCAAGGCGCTCGCCCTCGGCCGCGAGGACCTGGCGCGTGAGGCGCTGTCCCGGCGCGCCGCGCTCCAGCAGCAGGTCAGCGACCTGGAGGTGCAGCACCAGACGCTGCAGGGCGAGGAGGAGAAGCTCACCCTCGCCGCCCAGCGGCTGCAGGCCAAGGTGGATGCCTTCCGCACCAAGAAGGAGACCATCAAGGCGACCTACACGGCGGCCCAGGCGCAGACCCGGATCGCCGAGTCCTTCTCCGGCATCTCGGAGGAGATGAGCGACGTCGGCCTCGCGATCCAGCGGGCCGAGGACAAGACCGCCCAGCTCCAGGCCCGTGCGGGCGCGATCGACGAGCTGCTCGCCTCCGGCGCGCTCGACGACCAGTCCGGGCTCGGCAAGGACGACATCCAGGCGGAACTGGACCGGCTCTCCGGCGGTACGGACGTCGAGCTGGAGCTCCAGCGGATGAAGGCGGAGCTGGCGGGCGGCCCGTCGGCGCAGCAGCAGGCGATCGAAGGCGGAGGTACGGCCGCGCCGCAGGACAGCCAGCAGCAGTCCCGCCCGCGCTTCGAGAAGTAGCCGACCGCTCTACGGCAGAACAGGACGCGTCATGATCGTACGGATCATGGGGGAGGGCCAGTGGAAGCTGGCCGACAGCCACCTCGCCGAGCTGAACGCGCTCGACGACGAGCTGCTCGCGGAGATGGAGTCGGGGGACGAGACCGGGTTCCGGCGCACGCTGGGCGGTCTCCTGGACGCGGTGCGCCGCCTCGGCGAGCCACTCGCCGACGACGCGCTCGAACCCTCGGAGCTGATCCTCCCGTCCCCTGACGCGTCCCTGCACGAGGTCAGGGAGATGCTCTCGGACGACGGCCTCATCCCGGGCTGACGAAGCCGGGGGCCGCCGGGACCAGGGCCGCCGGAATCCGGGAGCCCGGAACCCGGGCCGACGGAACCCGGGCTGACGAAGTCCGGGGCCGAAGGAATCCGGGTCGCCGGAACCCGGCCGACGAAGTCCGGGCCGCCGAGCGCAGGCCGCCGAGCACCGTGACCCATGGGGCCCGCCACTTCCCGAGGTGCCGGGCCCCGTCCCGTACCGCGACCGCCGAGCACCGTGACCCACCGGGGCCCGCCACCTCCCGAGGTGCCGGGTCCCGTCCCGTACCGCGCTCCTCCGCGTCTTGCCGGGTCACCTTCTCCGCCCGCGGGTGCCCCGGGCCGGGCTCCGCCGTGACACCGTCGCGTCGGGCTCCGGTCCCCCCGGGCCGCCGACTGCCCTCGGCCGTCCCCGGTCTCCGCCCGGCCGGGCCCCGGGGCCGTACGTCCACCGTCGGCCCGGACCCGCGACGCCCGCCCGGTCCCCGCCCGGTCCCCGCCCGGTCCCCGTCCCGTACCGTGCCTCCGCGTCTTGCCGGGCTCTTCGGTCACCCTCTCCGTCTGCGGATGCCCCGGCCGGGCTCCGCCGTGACACCGTCGTGTCGGCTCCCGGTCCCACCGGGCCGCCGACTGCCCTCGGCCGCCCCCGGTCTCCACCCCGCCGGGCCCCGGGGCCGTACGTCCACCGTCCGGCCCGGACCCGCGACGCCCGGTCCGCACGCCCGCCGCCCGGACCTGCCGGGCCCGGGTCCGTACGTCCACCACCCGGACCTGCCGGGCCTCGTCCCGGCCCCGCCCCGTGCCGGTCCGTCCGGTTCAGCCGGTCCGTCCGGTCCGTCCGGTTCGGCCGGGGCGCTCGACCCGTACCGTTTCCCCGTGACCTCCACCGGCACCCTTCTCGTCCGGCTCCGCGGCTGGTTCCGCGGGCATCCGCTCGCCTTCGACGCGTCGCTGGCGTTCGGCGTGCTCCTCTGCATGATCGCCGGGTCGCTGACCGGCCCGCACGGTGAGCCGGGCGGTCCGACGTTCGGCCGTCAGGTGCCCGGCGCGACCAGCGTGCTGATCATGGTCGCCGGGGCCGTCGCGCTCGTGCTGCGCCGCCGCTTCCCGCTCCGGGTCCTCGCCTTCACCGTCGCCGTCACCCTCGTGGAACTGATCGGCGACAGCCGCCCCGCCCCCGTCACGATGAGCGCCGTCGTCGCCCTCTTCACGGTCGCCGCCCGCACCGACCGGCCCACCACCTGGCGGGTCGGGCTCCTCACCATGGCGGTGCTGACCGTCGCCGCCATGGCCTTCGGCCCCACCCACTGGTACGTGCAGGAGAACCTCGGCGTCTTCGCCTGGACGGGCATGGCCGCCGCGGCCGGGGACGCCGTCCGCAGCCGCCGGGCCTTCGTCGACGCCATCAGGGAACGCGCCGAACGGGCCGAACGGACCCGGGAGGAGGAAGCGGGCCGCCGGGTCGCCGAGGAACGGCTGCGGATCGCCCGCGACCTCCACGACGTCGTCGCCCACCACATCGCCCTGGTCAACGTCCAGGCGGGCGTCGCCGCCCACGTCATGGACCGGCGCCCCGACCAGGCGAAGGAGGCCCTCGCGCACGTCCGCGAGGCCAGCCGCTCCGCCCTCGACGAACTGCGCGCCACCGTCGGCCTGCTGCGCCAGTCCGGCGACCCCGAGGCCCCCACCGAACCGGCCCCCGGCCTCGCCGTCCTCGACGGACTCCTCGACAGCTTCCGCAAGGCAGGGCTCCCCGTCGCCCTGGCCCGCGCCGACGGCGACGCCCCGCTGCCCGCGACCGTCGACCTGGCCGCGTACCGGATCGTGCAGGAGGCCCTGACCAACGTCCGCAAGCACGCGGGACCGGCCGCCGAGGCCGAGGTCAGCGTCGTACGGGTGGGCCGTACGGTCGAGATCACCGTCCTCGACAACGGCACGCCCCCCGCCGACCACGACCCCGCCCCCGGCGGCGGCCACGGTCTGCTCGGGATGCGCGAACGAGTCGGGGCGCTCGGCGGCACCCTCACCGCCGCCCCCCGGTACGGCGGCGGATTCCGGGTGCAGGCGATACTTCCCGTGACGTCCCGCACGGGGGAGGACACATGACGATCCGGGTAGTGCTCGCCGACGACCAGGCCCTGCTCCGCAGCGCCTTCAAGGTCCTGGTGAACTCCGAACCCGACATGGAGGTCGTCGGCGAGGCGGCGGACGGCGCCCAGGCGGTCGCCCTCGCCCGCTCGGAGCGCGCCGACGTCGTCCTGATGGACATCAGGATGCCGGGCACCGACGGCCTCGCCGCCACCCGCGCGATCACCGCCGACCCCGCCCTCTCCCACGTACGGATCGTCATGCTGACGACCTTCGAGGTCGAGGAGTACGTCGTGCAGTCGCTGCGCGCCGGAGCCTCCGGCTTCCTGGGCAAGGGCGCCGAGCCCGAGGAACTCCTCGGCGCGATCCGGATCGCGCACGCGGGCGAGGCGCTGCTCTCCCCGGTGGCCACCAAGGGCCTCATCGCCTCGTTCCTCGCGCAGGGCACCGGCACCGACCCCGCCGACCCGGCCGGCAGCGCCCGCGCCGGACGTCTCGGCGCCCTCACCGCCCGGGAGCGCGAGGTCCTCGTCCTGGTCGCGGGCGGTCTCTCCAACGACGAGATCGCGGACCGGCTCGACGTCAGCCCGCTCACCGTGAAGACCCACGTCAACCGCGCCATGGCCAAGCTCGGCGCCCGCGACCGGGCCCAGCTGGTGGTCACGGCGTACGAATCGGGACTGGTACGTCCGAGGGTGGAGTGACCGCGGGCCCCGGCGTACTGCGGACGCGGTATGCCCGGCATAAGGAAGTGGACCCGGGGGGCGAGGACTTCCGGCGTCCGATGGCAGATCGTATGGAAGGGGGGCACCTCCGGCGGATCCATCGGGTCCGGGCCGGGGCCTTGGCCGCTCCCGCCCGCCGACGAGTACGCCACAGAAGAGAGACCCCATGTCCTGGCTGTCCAGATTCAGCCTCGCGCAACGGGCCCTGATCGGGCTGATCTCCATCGTCGCCCTGGTGTTCGGGGCGATCGCGATACCGCAGCTCAAGCAGCAGCTGTTCCCCTCGATCGAGCTGCCGATGGTCTCGGTCCTCGCTCCCTACCCGGGCGCCTCTCCCGATGTGGTCGAGAAGCAGGTCGTGGAGCCGCTGGAGAGCAACCTGAAGGCCGTCGACGGCCTGAAGTCGTTCACCTCCACCGCCTCCGAGGGCATGGCCGTCGTCATGGCCTCCTTCGACTACGGCGACGAGTCCACCAAGCAGCTCGTCGCGGACGTCCAGCAGGCCGTCAACCGGGCCCGCGCCCAACTGCCCGACACGGTCGACCCGCAGGTCGTGGCCGGTTCGACGGACGACATCCCGACCGTCGTCCTCGCCGCCTCCGGCGGCAAGGACCAGCAGGCCCTCGCCGCCCTCCTGGAGCGGACCGTCGTGCCCGCCCTCGAAGGCATCGACGGCGTCGCCCAGGTCGCCGTCAGCGGCGTCCAGGACCTCCAGGTCTCCGTCACCCCCGACGAGGCGAAGCTCGCCGAGGCCGGGATCAGCTCCATGAAGCTCGCCGAGGCACTGCGCTCCGGCGGCGCGACCCTCCCGGCGGGCGCCTTCTCCGAGGCGGGCAAGAACCGCACGGTCCAGGTCGGCGGCGGCTACACCTCGCTGCGCCAGATCGAGGACCTCCGCATCCCCGCCGCCGTGCCCGGCCAGGGCAAGGCGGTCCGCCTCGGCGACGTGGCCACCGTCCGCCAGCAGGAGTCGCCGCGCGTCTCCCTCACCCGCACCAACGGCAAGCCCAGCCTCGCCGTCATGGCCACCATGGACAAGGACGGCAGCGCCGTCGCCATTTCCGACGCCGTCGAGAAGGCACTGCCCGACCTGCGCCGCGACCTCGGCGCGGGCGCCGAGCTGACCGTGGTCTCCGACCAGGGCCCGGCCGTCGCCAAGGCCGTCGCCGGTCTCACCACCGAGGGCGCCCTCGGTCTCGTCATGGCCGTCCTGGTGATCCTGGTCTTCCTGGCGTCGATCCGCTCCACCCTGGTCACCGCGGTCTCCATCCCGCTCTCGGTGGTCCTCGCCCTGATCGTGCTGTGGACCCGTGACCTCTCGCTCAACATGCTGACGCTCGGCGCGCTCACCATCGCCATCGGCCGGGTCGTCGACGACTCGATCGTGGTCCTGGAGAACATCAAGCGGCACCTGGGCTACGGCGAGGAGCGGCAGAGCGCGATCCTCACGGCGGTCCGCGAGGTCGCGGGCGCGGTCACCTCCTCGACCCTCACCACCGTCGCCGTCTTCCTGCCGATCGGCCTGGCCGGCGGCATGATCGGCGAACTGTTCGGCTCGTTCTCGCTGACGGTCACGGCGGCCCTGCTGGCCTCGCTGCTCGTCTCCCTGACCGTGGTCCCCGTCCTCTCGTACTGGTTCCTGCGCGCCCCCAAGGGCACCCCCGAGGACCTCGCGGAGGCCCGCAGGATCGCCGAGGAGAAGGAGGAGAAGAGCCGTCTCCAGCGCCTCTACGTGCCGGTCCTGCGGTTCGCGACCCGGCGCCGGGCGATGAGCCTGGCCATCGCGCTGGTCGTCCTCGTGGTCACCTTCGGCATGGCCCCGCTCCTGAAGACCAACTTCTTCGACCAGGGCGAGCAGGACGTCCTCACCATCCAGCAGGAGCTGGCGCCCGGCACCGGTCTCGACGCCTCCGACGCCGCCGCGAAGAAGGTGGAGAAGCTCCTCGCGGACACCGAGGGCGTCAAGGACTACCAGGTCAACATCGGCTCCTCCGGCTTCATGGCGGCCTTCGGCGGCGGCACCGGCACCAACCAGGCCACCTTCAAGGTCAGCCTGGCGGACTCCGGCGCGTACGAGAAGACCAAGGACGCCCTGGAGAAGGGCCTCGCCGCCCTCGACGGCATCGGTGACACCCGGCTGTCGGCCGGGGAGAGCTTCGGCGGCCAGGGCCTGAGCGTGGTCGTCAAGGCCTCCGACGCGGAGGTCCTGAAGAAGGCGTCCGAGCAGGTCCGCACGGCGGTCGCCGGGCTCAAGGACGTCACCGACGTGCAGAGCGACCTCTCGCAGTCCGTGCCCCGTATCTCCGTCCGGCCGAACGCCAGGGCGGCCGACGCGGGCTTCGACTCCGCCTCGCTCGGCATGATCGTGGCCCAGGCCGTCCGGGGCACCCCGGCCGCCAAGGCGGTCCTCGACGACACCGAGCGGGACGTCCTCATCACCACCGCCCGCCCGGTCGGCACCCTCGACGGGCTCAGGAACCTGCCGCTCGGCCCGGTGCGGCTGGGCGACGTCGCCACCGTCGAACTGGTCCCCGGCCCGGTGTCCATGACCCGGATCGACGGCGCCCGCGCCGCGACCGTCACGGCCAAGCCGCTCGGCGACAACACCGGCGCGGTCAGCAGCGCCCTCCAGTCGAAGATCAGCACCCTGGACCTGCCCGCGGGCGCCACCGCCACCATCGGCGGTGTCTCCGAGGACCAGTCCGAGGCCTTCCTCAACCTGTTCCTGGCGATGCTCGCGGCCGTCGCGATCGTCTTCATGCTGCTCGTGGCGACCTTCCGGTCGCTGATCCAGCCACTGATCCTGCTGGTCTCGATCCCGTTCGCGGCGACCGGCGCGATCGGTCTCCTGGTGGTCACCGACACCGCCATGGGCGTCCCGGCGATGATCGGCATGTTGATGCTCATCGGCATCGTCGTCACCAACGCCATCGTCCTGATCGACCTGATCAACCAGTACCGGGCCCAGGGCCTCGGAGTCGTCGAAGCGGTGGTCGAGGGCGGCAGGCACCGGCTCCGCCCGATCCTGATGACCGCCTTGGCGACGGTCTTCGCCCTGCTGCCGATGGCACTCGGCATCACCGGCGAGGGCGGCTTCATCGCCCAGCCGCTGGCCGTGGTGGTGATCGGCGGTCTGATCACCTCGACGCTGCTGACCCTGCTCCTCGTGCCGACGCTCTACGCGATGGTCGAGCTCCGCAAGGAGCGCCGCGCGGCGAAGAAGGCGGCGAAGAACGCGGAGAGGGAGGCGGAGAGGAAGAAGACGAAGGGCGACTCCGACGACCCCTTCGAGCATACGAGCACCGACGGGGTGATGGTCGAGGCGCTCGACCTGTGACCACGGCCTGAGGGCCCGCACGCCATGAGGAAGGGGCGCCCCGCGATCGCGGGGCGCCCCTTCCGCCGTGTCCGGCGATGTCCGGTGTCCGGTCTCCGACCGTGTCCGGGGAATCGTTACGGCAGGGCGAGCATCCGCTCCAGGGCGAGCTTCGCGAAGCCCTCCGTCTCCTTGTCGACCCGGATCTGGTTGACGAGGGTGCCCTCGGCCAGCGACTCCAGGGTCCACACCAGGTGCGGCAGGTCGATGCGGTTCATGGTCGAGCAGAAGCAGACCGTCTTGTCGAGGAAGACGATCTCCTTGCCCTGGTCGGCGTAACGGTTCGCCAGCCGCCGGACGAGGTTCAGCTCGGTGCCGATGGCCCAGGTGGAACCGGCCGGGGCCGCCTCCAGGGTGTTGATGATGTACTCGGTCGAGCCGACGTGGTCGGCGGCGGCCACGACCTCGTTCCTGCACTCCGGGTGGACCAGCACGTTCACCCCGGGGATGCGCGCGCGGACGTCGTTCACCGACTCCAGCGAGAAGCGCCCGTGCACCGAGCAGTGACCCCGCCACAGGATCATCTTCGCGGCGCGCAGCTCCTCGGCGGTCAGCCCGCCGCCCGGCTTGTGCGGGTTGTAGACCACGCAGTCGTCCAGGGACATGCCCATGTCGCGGACGGCCGTGTTGCGGCCCAGGTGCTGGTCGGGCAGGAAGAGGACCTGCTCGCCCTGCTCGAAGGCCCACTTCAGGGCCCGCTCGGCGTTGGACGAGGTGCAGATCGTGCCCCCGTGCCTGCCGGTGAAGGCCTTGATGTCGGCCGAGGAGTTCATGTACGAGACGGGCACGACCCGGTCGGCTATGCCCGCGTCGGTCAGCACGTCCCAGCACTCGGCGACCTGCTCGGCGGTGGCCATGTCGGCCATCGAGCAGCCCGCGGCGAGGTCCGGCAGGACGACCTTCTGGTCGTCGCCGGTGAGGATGTCGGCCGACTCGGCCATGAAGTGCACACCGCAGAAGACGATGTACTCGGCGGCGGGCCGGGCGGCCGCGTCGCGCGCGAGCTTGAACGAGTCGCCGGTGACGTCGGCGAACTGGATGACCTCGTCGCGCTGGTAGTGGTGGCCGAGCACGAAGACCTTGTCCCCGAGCTTCTCCTTGGCCGCGCGGGCGCGCTCCACCAGGTCCGGGTCGGAGGGCGACGGCAGATCGCCGGGACACTCCACGCCCCGCTCGCTCTTCGGGTCGGCCTCGCGGCCGAGGAGGAGCAGGGCGAGCGGCGAGGGCTGCACGTCGAGCTCAGTACGGGTCTGGGCCGTGGTCACGTCACGCACCCTTTCTTCGGGGAACCTTTTCGTCGAAATGACGCTATCTATCATAACCCCTTCACGTCACGCTGACGATGTCCATAGTGTCGATGTGACGAATTCGCCTTCCGGCTCCCCCGCCCCACCGGCCGTCCTCCCCCCGGGCGCACCGTCTCCGCCGCTGGACAGGGTGTGCGAGCATGAAAGGAGCGAGGACCCCACTCGACCCGGAATGAATCCGGGGCACCGACGGTTGCAACGTCGGCAAGCAGTCTCCGTACACCATCGGGAGAGAAGCAGATGTCCGTATCGGACGAGAAGACCACTGTCAGCGACGGCATCCTCCTGTCCGACGCCGCCGCGGCCAAGGTCAAGGCCCTCCTCGACCAGGAAGGCCGCGAGGACCTGGCCCTGCGCGTCGCCGTTCAGCCCGGCGGCTGCTCCGGCCTGCGTTACCAGCTGTTCTTCGACGAGCGTTCGCTCGACGGCGACGTCCTGAAGGACTTCGACGGCGTCAAGGTCGTCACCGACCGGATGAGCGCCCCCTACCTGGGCGGCGCCTCGATCGACTTCGTCGACACCATCGAGAAGCAGGGCTTCACCATCGACAACCCGAACGCCACGGGCTCCTGCGCCTGCGGCGACTCGTTCAGCTAAGCCGTACCGAGCGGTACGCGCCGGAGGGCGGCGGCCCGGGAGACCTTCCCGGCCCGCCGCCCTCCGGCGTATCCGGGCACCTCACCGGCACCCGGGCGTCTCGCAGGTATCCGGGGGTCTCGCGTGCGCTCCGGAGCCTCGCGCCCGCCGGGTCCTTCGCGCCTGCCCGCCCGGTCCTCGCCCCTCGCCCCCTCCCGCCGGGGCTCAGCGCCGGGGCACCGCCTCGCCGCTCGCGGAGTCCACCACCTGCCTGGAGCCCAGCGGGGCGTCCAGGGTCACCGTCCGCGTGAACTCCTGGGCGAGCGCGACGCACACCCGGCCCGTGCTCTTCTCGGCGATCCGCACCGTCACCCGCTCCGGGTGCTCCTCGGCCGTCACCGTGTACGTACTGCACACCCCGCCCCAGAACGAGACCATCAGCTTCCGGCCACCGTCCTCCGCGCGGTACGACTCGACCCGCCGGGCCGGAGCCGTACCGTCCGCGGGCGGCGTCGGCGCGATCGAGGGCTTCTCCGACCGGGCGACCGGCTCCAGGGCGACCGCCTCCCGCACCACCGTGTAGGGCGGGCCGTCCACCGGGTCCGCCGTGAACAGCCACGACGGTACGAGCAGCCGCTCACCGGCCACGTCCCGCGCGGCCAGAACGAACTCCGCGCCCGTCACCGGCACCTCCCGCGGCGGTGTCGTGCCCGCGACCTTCCGGCACGGGGGCTCCGGCGCGATCCCGCCGTCCCCGCCGACCGTGGCGCCGACGTCGGGCTTCCCCGCGCCGTCCACCCGGTCACCGCCCCCGGACCCTCCGGTGCCGCCCGCCCCGCCGGGTCCGCCCGGCTTCCCCGCGCCGTCCCCGCCGCGCGGGGCGCCCGCGGGGCAGGGGTCCGTACCGACCGGGCCCGGGTTCCTGGTGTCCTCGTTCAGCGCGGCCAGCGCCTCCTCCGCCACGATCACCGGGTGACCGCCGTCCCCCACCGGCTTCTTGAGCATCCCGCTCCCGGAGACCGGCCGCCCGTCCCGTCCGATGTGCAGCCCCGTCGACCAGCCGGTGGTGGGCAGCCCGTCCACGACCGGGTCGGCGCTCACCAGCCGCAGCGAGCCGTCCACCACCCGGTTCGCGGTGATCTTCGCGCCACCCTGCCCGAGCGCCTTCAGCACGGGCGCCGCCGCCGCCCGTGCCGCCGCCTCGCTCGGCGGGGCGCCACCCGTGGAGGGCTTGCCCTCGCCCGGCGGGGGGCAGGCGGGGCCCTTCAGGCAGGCGTCACCGATCGGTCCGCCGTCGAACCAGGAGTACGACCAGTTCCCCGGCGCCTTCCGGGCCACGTCGAGCCGAGGACCCGAACCGTCCTTCTCGGGGCGGATCGTCCAGACGTCCCCGGCCAGGACCGGGCTCCCGGCGAGGCCGAGCGCCGAGGCCAGCCTGGTCACCTCCGCGGAGGTGACCAGGCCCTCGGGCCGGTGGACCGCGGCCGAGGGGGGCCCTTGGGGGAGTGGGCCCCTGGCTGTGTAGACGGTCCCGCCGGGACCGCCGCCGGGATCGGGCTCGCCGGGCGCGATCCCGGGACCGTTCCGGGCGTCACCGGAGCCGGTACCGCTCCTCACCGGGGCGGTGGCCACGCCGCCCATCGGGCCGACGCCGACGTCCCCGGTCGCGACTCCGGGTGCCGTGGCGGCGAAGGCCAGATAGCCGCCCCCGGCGAGCAGCACGCCCGCCGCCACCGAGACGGCGAGCGTCTTCCGCCGCCTCCGCCCGTTCTCCGTATCACTCACCGCAACGCTCCCTCGTCTCGACAGCGGACGCCGGTGGGACGGAGCGGACGGGCGGACGGTTCCGTCCCTCAGCCGCCGTACTCGGCGGTGGCCGCGATCAGCCGGGCCGAGGCCGGGGAGACGACCACTCCGTTGATCGCGGCGGGGGAGACGGGCGCGGGCGCCGGGGGGACCGGGGTGACCCAGTGCGGGACCATCCGCGCGCCCGCGCCCCGCAGCTCGGCGAGGCTGAACTCGGACTCGTGTCGCTCACGAGGAGCGGGGTACGTGGTCATGGGCGCACCGTACGCACCACACACCTCTGGGGAAAAGGCCTACTCTGGGGTAGTTTCCACTGTTCGGCAGCGGGCGCCCCAGCGGGTAGCGTGAACTGTCCTTTCCCACGTCCCGCAGGAGCACCCAGCCGTGCGTATCGCAGTCACCGGCTCCATCGCCACCGACCACCTCATGACCTTCCCCGGCCGGTTCGCCGACCAATTGGTGGCCGACCAGCTCCACACGGTGTCCCTCTCCTTCCTCGTCGACAACCTCGACGTCCGCCGTGGCGGCGTCGGCCCCAACATCTGCTTCGGCATGGGCCAGCTCGGCGGCGCCCCGATCCTGGTGGGCGCGGCCGGGTACGACTTCGACGAGTACCGCGCCTGGCTCGACCGGCACGGCGTCGACACCGGCTCGGTACGGATCTCCGAAGTCCTGCACACCGCCCGTTTCGTCTGCACCACGGACAAGGACCACAACCAGATCGGCTCCTTCTACACCGGAGCCATGAGCGAGGCGCGGCTGATCGAGCTGAAGGCCGTCGCCGACCGCGTCGGCGGGCTCGACCTGGTCCTGATCGGCGCCGACGACCCCGAGGCGATGCTCCGGCACACCGAGGAGTGCAAGACGCGGGGCATCCCCTTCGCCGCCGACTTCTCGCAGCAGATCGCGCGCATGGACGGCGAGGAGATCCGCACCCTCCTCGAAGGCGCCACCTACCTCTTCTCCAACGAGTACGAGAAGGGCCTCATCGAGTCGAAGACCGGCTGGACCGAGGAGGAGATCCTCGCCCGCGTCGGCCACCGGGTCACCACCCTCGGCTCGCGCGGAGTGCGCATCGAGCGCGTCGGCGACACCCCGATCGAGGTCGGCTGCGCCGAGGAGACCGCCAAGGTCGACCCGACCGGCGTCGGCGACGCCTTCCGCGCCGGATTCCTCACCGGTCTGTCCTGGGGCGTCGGCCTGGAGCGCGCCGCCCAGGTCGGCTGCATGTTGGCCACCCTGGTCATCGAGACCCTCGGCACCCAGGAGTACACCCTGCGCCGCGCCAACTTCATGGAGCGCTTCACCAAGGCGTACGGCGAGGACGCCGCCGCCGAGGTCCGTACCCACCTGGTCTGACCGCCCGCCCCGGTCCCGCGCGGACCGGGGCACTCCAGGCCGCGGAACCTCCGGGCCCCGGGACGCCCCCGCACGGGCCCGGGGCCTCTGCCGTACCTGGCCGACTTCGGCAGACTCCGGCCCGCCTCCGGCCCCAGGGCCCCCAGGCCCGAGCCGCCCCGGCCGACTTCGGCAGATTTTGGCAGACCCCGGCCCGCCCCCGGCCCCAGGCCTCACCGGCCCGAGCCGCCCCGGCCCCAAGGCCCACCGGCCCGAGCCGCCCCGGTCCGGGGCTCCCGGTCCCGGCCCCCGTCTCAGGCCACCCGGCGCACCACGTACGCGGTCCCGCCCCGCGCCGACGGCTCCTCGCCCACGTACTCCTGGCCGCGCATCTCGCACCAGGCGGGGATGTCGAGACGGGCCGCCGCGTCGTCCGCCAGGACGGTCACCGTGCCGCCCGGCGGGACGTCGCCGATCACCTTCGCCAGCTCGATCACCGGGATCGGGCAGCGCTTGCCGAGCGCGTCCACCACCAGCGGGCCCGCTCCCGCCGCCGGGGCCGCCGCCCGGCCGACCGGGGCGCCCAGCCGCTCCCGTACCCCCGCCACCACCCCGGGCAGCACGTCGAGGAACCGGTCCACGTCCCCGGCCGCCGTACCGGCCGGCAGGGACACCCGGACGTTCCCCTCGCTCAGTACGCCCATCGCCCGCAGCACATGGCTGGGCGTCAGCGTCGAACTCGTGCACGAAGAACCGGACGAAACGGAGAAACCCTCCCGGTCCAGCTCGTGCAGCAGCGTCTCCCCGTCGACATAGAGACAGGAGAACGTCACCAGATGGGGGAGCCGCCGCACCGGGTCGCCCACCACCTCCACCTCCGGCACCAGCTCCGCCACCCCGGCCCTGATCCGGTCCACCAGGGCCCGCAGTCGCGCCCCCTCGGCCGCCGCCTCCGCCCGTACGGCCCGCAGCGAGGCCGCCGCCGCCACGATCGCGGGCAGGTTCTCGAAGCCCGGCGCCCGGCCCGACTCCCGCTCGTCCGCAGGACCTCGCGGCGCGAACCTGACCCCCTTCCGCACCGCCAGCAGCCCCACCCCGGCCGGACCGCCCCACTTGTGCGCGCTCGCCGCGAGCAGCGACCAGCCGCCCTCCACCGGCCCCCAGCCCAGCGACTGGGCCGCGTCCACCAGCAGCGGCACACCCGCCGCCCGGCACGCCTCGGCGACCTCCGCCACCGGCTGCTCGGTCCCCACCTCGTGGTTGGCCGACTGGAGACACGCCAGGGCCGTCCCGGCGCCGAGCGCCGCCGCGAACCCGTCCGCGTCCACCGCACCCGACCGGCCCACCGGCACCTCGGTCACGGTCCCGCCCGCCGCCGCGTGCGCCTCCGCCGCGTGCAGCACCGAGGAGTGCTCGACGGCCGAGACCACGAGCCCGCCGCCGACCCGCCGCCGCCCCGCCAGCGCCCCGGAGACCCCGGCGTGAACCGCGCGCGTCCCCGAAGGAGTGAACACGAGCTCGTCCGGGCGACAGCCCACGGCGTCCGCCGCCGCCTCCCGCGCCGCGTCGAGCAGCAGCCGGGCCCGCCGCCCCTCCCGGTACAGCCGGGCGGGATCGGCCCAGCCCTCGTCCAGGGAGGCGAGCAGCGCCTGGCGGGCGACGGGGTGCAGCGGGGCGGCGGACGCGGCGTCGAAGTACGGCATCCGCCCACGGTAGGGCCTGCGGGGAACCCCCGTACGGCCGGGCGCCCCGGACCCGCCGGGTGGCGGTGAGCCCTCGTCAGAAGGGGGGCGCGACGCGCCGCGAGACACCCGGACGGACGAGTCCGGACCCCCTGCGGAACCCCGGAGTCCACCCCTTCGGGGACTCGGGCGGCGCGTTGGGCACCCTCCCCGCGCGACCCCAAATAGCGTCCAGTAGGGTTTGGTCCGCATAAACATCCAAACCCCTGCCCGCGGCACGGGGCGGCGACCGACCAGCGAGACGGACGACCGTGGCCGACCAACGCGGGCCGAGACTCTCGGGAAGGCGCTACGTGAGTCCCAACGGCTCCGACCTCCCCCGCAGCCAAGGCGCGGGTGGTACCCCCACGTCGCGGCGCCCGATGCGGCGGAAGCTGCCGCAGGTGCTGACTGCGGGCCTGATCCTGGCGACAGCCACCGGCTGCTCGTACAACTGGGAAGACTTCCCCCGCCTCGGAATGCCCACCCCCGTCACGGAAGAGGCGCCTGTGATCCTCTCCCTGTGGCAGGGGTCGTGGGCCGCCGCGCTCATTACCGGTGTCCTGGTGTGGGGCCTGATCCTCTGGGCCACCATCTTCCACCGGCGCAGCCGGACCAAGATCGAGGTACCTCCGCAGACCCGTTACAACATGCCCATCGAGGCGCTGTACACGGTCACTCCGCTGATCATCGTCTCGGTGCTCTTCTACTTCACCGCGCGTGACGAGTCGAAGCTCCTGGCGCTCTCCGACAAGCCCGCCCACACGGTCAACGTGGTCGGCTACCAGTGGAGCTGGGGCTTCAACTACGTCGAGAACGTGCCCGGTGTGAAGGGTGACGCCAAGACGGACAAGAACCTCGCCTCGATCCCCAACAAGTTCCTCGAGGACTTCCCGGAGAACGCGGGCGGCGTCTACGACGCCGGCATCCCCGGCGACCGCAACCCCCAGACCGGCAACCCGGGCCCGACCCTGTGGCTGCCCAAGGGCGAGAAGGTCCGGTTCGTCCTGACCTCCCGTGATGTCATCCACTCCTTCTGGGTCGTCCCCTTCCTGATGAAGCAGGACGTCATCCCGGGTCACACCAACTCCTTCGAGGTGACCCCGACGCGTGAGGGCACCTTCCTCGGCAAGTGCGCCGAGCTGTGCGGTGTCGACCACTCCCGGATGCTCTTCAACGTCAAGGTGGTCTCCCCGGAGCGCTACCAGCAGCACCTGAAGGAGCTGGCCGAGAAGGGGCAGACCGGCTACATCCCGTCTGGCATCGAGCTGACGGACCCGGCCAGGAATGCGGAGAAGAACCAACTGTGAGCATCCCCAACGAAACCCAGGGTGCCGCCGCAGCTGAGGACTCGTACGAGAACGAGTTGCCCGTACGGCGCAAGCAGCCCGGCAATGTCGTGATCAAGTGGCTGACCACCACGGACCACAAGACGATCGGCACGCTCTACCTGGTCACGTCGTTCGTCTTCTTCTGCATCGGCGGACTCATGGCGCTCTTCATGCGCGCCGAGCTGGCCCGTCCGGGTACGCAGATCATGTCGAACGAGCAGTTCAACCAGGCGTTCACGATGCACGGCACGATCATGCTGCTGATGTTCGCGACGCCGCTGTTCGCCGGATTCGCGAACTGGATCATGCCGCTGCAGATCGGCGCGCCCGACGTGGCGTTCCCGCGGCTGAACATGTTCGCCTACTGGCTCTACCTGTTCGGCTCGATCATCGCGGTGGCCGGCTTCCTCACCCCGCAGGGTGCGGCCGACTTCGGCTGGTTCGCCTACTCCCCGCTGTCGGACGCGGTCCGCTCGCCGGGTGTCGGCGCCGACATGTGGATCATGGGCCTGGCCTTCTCCGGCTTCGGCACGATCCTCGGTTCGGTCAACTTCATCACCACGATCATCTGTATGCGTGCCCCCGGCATGACGATGTTCCGTATGCCGATCTTCACCTGGAACGTGCTGCTGACCGGTGTCCTGGTCCTGCTCGCCTTCCCGGTGCTGGCGGCGGCGCTGTTCGCCCTGGAGGCGGACCGCAAGTTCGGTGCGCACATCTTCGACGCGGCCAACGGCGGCGCGTTGCTGTGGCAACACCTCTTCTGGTTCTTCGGACACCCAGAGGTGTACATCATCGCCTTGCCCTTCTTCGGCATCATCTCCGAGGTCATCCCGGTCTTCAGCCGCAAGCCGATGTTCGGCTACATCGGTCTGGTGGCCGCGACCATCGCCATCGCCGGTCTGTCCGTGACCGTGTGGGCCCACCACATGTACGTCACAGGCGGCGTGCTCCTGCCGTTCTTCTCCTTCATGACGTTCCTCATCGCCGTACCGACCGGTGTGAAGTTCTTCAACTGGATCGGAACGATGTGGAAGGGCTCACTGTCCTTCGAGACACCGATGCTCTGGGCCGTCGGCTTCCTGATCACCTTCACCTTCGGTGGTCTGACCGGCGTCATCCTGGCCTCGCCGCCGATGGACTTCCACGTCTCCGACTCGTACTTCGTCGTGGCGCACTTCCACTACGTCATCTTCGGCACCGTCGTCTTCGCGATGTTCTCCGGCTTCCACTTCTGGTGGCCGAAGTTCACCGGCAAGATGCTCGACGAGCGCCTCGGCAAGGTCACGTTCTGGACGCTGTTCGTGGGCTTCCACGGCACCTTCCTGGTGCAGCACTGGCTGGGTGCCGAGGGGATGCCGCGTCGCTACGCGGACTACCTGGACGCCGACGGCTTCACCGCGCTGAACACGATCTCGACGATCTCCTCCTTCCTGCTCGGACTGTCCGTCCTGCCGTTCTTCTACAACGTCTGGAAGACCGCCAAGTACGGCAAGAAGATCGAGGTCGACGACCCGTGGGGCTACGGCCGTTCGCTCGAATGGGCGACGTCCTGCCCGCCGCCGCGGCACAACTTCCTCACGCTGCCGCGCATCCGGTCGGAATCGCCCGCGTTCGACCTGCACCACCCTGAGATCGCCGCTCTCGACCAGCTCGAGAACAAGCCGCACGAGGCCGAGGCCCTCACGGGCAGCAAGGAGGCCGGCAAGTGAAGATCCAGGGCAAGATGTTCATCTGGCTGAGCGTCTTCATCCTTGCCATGGCGGTCCTGTACGGCGTCTGGTCCAAGGAGCCGGTCGGCACGACGGCGCTCTTCCTGGCCTTCGGCCTGTCCATCATGATCGGCTACTACCTGGCCTTCACGGCCAAGCGGGTCGACGCGATGGCGCAGGACGACAAGGAGGCCGACGTCGCGGACGAGGCCGGTGAGGTGGGCTTCTTCGCCCCCCACAGCTGGCAGCCGCTGGCGCTGTCCGTGGGTGGCGCGCTCGCCTTCCTCGCCGTCGCCATGGGCTGGTGGATCCTGTACTTCTCCGCCCCGCTGCTCCTGATCGGCCTCTTCGGCTGGGTCTTCGAGTTCTACCGCGGCGAGAACCAGAACCAGTAGCGGTACCCCGCTCCGCACGGAGCACCCCGAGGGGCCCGGACACTTCGTCATCGAAGTGTCCGGGCCCCTCTTTTGCAGCACTCGGCGCGCTGTCCCACGTGATTGTTCTTACGGTGGGTGCATGAACGACACGCCGCGTATCCGGACTGTTGTGAGCTGCACCCTGCTGGCCGTCACCGTCACCGCCACCGCAACGGCGTGCGGGGGTTCCGACGGCCACCCGCTGTCGGCGAGGGCCTACGACGCGGCCGGACAGCTCGTGGTCAGCGCCCCCGCCAAGGGCGCCAAGGCGGATCCCGAGAAGCCCCTGGAGATCACCGCCAAGGGCGAGGAGGGCCAGATCACCGACGTCAGCGCCGTCGACTCGGCGGGCCACCACCTGGCGGGCGAACTCACCGCGGACGGGCGCCGGTGGCGCTCCACGGCCTCCCTGGCGGCCGGAGCCCGCTACACGGTCCGGGTGGCCACCGAGGACGAGGACGGCGCTCCAGGGGCCCGTACGTTCACGTTCGAGACGGCTCCGGCCAAGACGGCCCTCACGGTGACCTTCGGCCCGGAGGCGGGCACCTACGGCGTCGGGCAGCCCATCACGGCCGAACTGAGCCTCCCGGTCAAGGACCGCAAGGCCCGCGGGGTCGTCGAGCGGGCCCTCAGGGTCCGCTCGACCCCCTCGGTCGAGGGCTCCTGGTACTGGGTGGACGAGAAGACGATGCACTTCCGCCCGAAGGAGTACTGGCCCGCCGGGGCGCTCGTCACGGTCACCGGCAACCTGGACGGCCTCAAGATCGGCGACAAGCTCTACGGCGGCGCCTCCGCACCGCTGAAGCTGACCATCGGCGACCGGATCGAGGCGATCACGGACGCCGGGGCGCACTACATGACCGTGCTGCGCAACGGAGAAGTGATCAACAGTATGCCGGTGACCACCGGCAAGGCGGGCTACTCCACCCGGAACGGCATCAAGGTGGTGCTCGGCAAGGAGTACTACGTCCGGATGCGCGGCACCAGCATCGGCATCTCCACGGGCAGTTCCGACTCGTACGATCTGCCCGTCTACTACGCGACCCGGGTCACCTGGAGCGGCGAGTACGTGCACGCCGCCCCGTGGTCCGTCGGCTCCCAGGGCGTCGAGAACGTGAGCCACGGCTGTGTCGGCATGTCGACGGGGAACGCGGCCTGGTTCTACGAGACCGTCCGCCCCGGCGACATCGTCAAGACCGTCAACAGCTGGGGCGAGGAGATGGACACCTTCGGCAACGGCTTCGGCGACTGGAACATGGACTGGGCCGACTGGCGCAAAGGCAGCGCGCTGGTCGAGCCCAGCGGCGACCCGACCCCCGCCACCGAGAAGGCCCGCCTCCGGCCCTCGATCTGATCAGTCCGACCGGCTCACGCGTCGATCGACAGGCGTGAGCGCAGCAGGGCCGCCAGGGACGCCGCGAACTCGACCGGTTCCACCGGAAGGGTGACCGCGGCGTCCGCGCGGCTCCAGGTGGCCAGCCAGGCGTCCTGAGGGCGCCCGATGAGCAGCAGCACCGGCGGGCACCGGAACACCTCGTCCTTGATCTGACGGCAGACGCCCATGCCTCCGGCGGGCACCGCCTCGCCGTCCAGGACGCACACGTCGATGCCGCCCTCGTCCAGGCGCTTCAGCACCGCCGGCAGTGTCGCGCACTCCACGAACCGCACCGGGGGGACGTCCGACGCGGGCCTGCGCCCCGCCGCCAGCCGTACCTGCTCGCGGGTGTTCGCGTCGTCGCTGTAGACCAGGACCGTGGCACTCGACTGCATCGTTCCTCCGGCTGGGAAGGCGGGCGGTCGTCGTCGACCGATGCGCGGGATGCTACTCCGGTCCACACCCCGTCAACACCCGTTCAGCATCTGTTCGAAGAGTGCCCGGAGGGCCCTCGCACTGGGCCGTTCGGGCTGGACACACCCCTCGGACACTCCGAACGGCACCCCCCGGAGTGAGGGCGGGATAAGCGACCGACATAATGTCGGTCGTGGCGACAGTAACGACAGTAGAAACAGGGCACGCGCACCCGTCGGTCAATCGACCGAACCTCACCAGCGTCGGAACCATCATCTGGTTGAGCTCCGAGCTGATGTTCTTCGCGGCCCTCTTCGCGATGTACTTCACCCTGCGATCGGTGACGGGTGCCGAGTTCTGGGCGGAAAAGGCTTCGGCCTTGAACTTCCCGTTCTCGGCGACCAACACCACGATCCTGGTGCTCTCCTCCCTCACCTGCCAGCTCGGCGTCTTCGCCGCCGAGCGGGGTGACGTGAAGAAGCTCAGGACGTGGTTCATCATCACGTTCGTGATGGGTTCGATCTTCGTCGGCGGACAGGTCTTCGAGTACACCGAGCTCGTCAAGGAGTACGGCCTCTCGCTGTCCTCCGACGCGTACGGCTCGGTCTTCTACCTGACCACCGGCTTCCACGGACTGCACGTGACAGGCGGGCTCATCGCCTTCCTGCTGGTCCTGGGCCGGACGTACGCCGCCAAGAGGTTCACTCACGAACAGGCAACCGCCGCCATCGTCGTGTCCTACTACTGGCACTTCGTCGATGTCGTCTGGATCGGCCTCTTCGCCACGATCTACATGATCAAGTAATCGGGCCCCGCCGACCCGGCGGACCGAGACATCCAGCAAGCATCGACGCAGAAGATCCTGACACCGGGGTAATCCGTGAAAAAGCTCTCCGCACGACGACGCCATCCGCTGGCGGCGGTCGTCGTCCTACTTCTCGCGCTGGCGGCCACTGGGGGGCTGTACGCCGCGTTCGCGCCCGCAGGCACCGCGAAGGCCGATGAAACCGCCCAGTCCCTCGCCATCGAGGAGGGCAAGAAGCTCTACTCCGTCGGCTGCGCCAGCTGCCACGGAACCGGGGGTCAGGGCACCACTGACGGCCCGTCCCTCGTCGGCGTCGGCTCCGCCGCCGTCGACTTCCAGGTCGGCACGGGCCGGATGCCGGCCCAGCAGCCGGGCGCCCAGGTCCCGAAGAAGAAGGTCATCTACTCGCAGGCTGAGATCGATCAGCTCGCGGCGTACGTCGCCTCTCTCGGTGCCGGTCCGATCACGCCGGCCGAGAGTCAGTACAACCCCGCCGGTGCCGACGCGGCGAAGGGTGGCGAGCTGTTCCGCACGAACTGTGCCCAGTGCCACAACTTCACCGGTGCCGGTGGCGCGCTGACCCACGGCAAGTACGCCCCGAGCCTCGAAGGCGTGAGCCCGAAGCACCTCTACGAGGCCATGCAGACCGGCCCGCAGAACATGCCCTCCTTCCCGGACTCGACCATGCCGGAGAAGCAGAAGAAGGACATCATCGCGTACGTCCAGGCCGTCAACAGTGACAAGTCGGACAACCCGGGCGGTCTGACGCTCGGTAGTCTCGGCCCCGTCGCCGAGGGTCTGTTCGCCTGGGTCTTCGGCCTGGGCGCGCTGATCGCAGTTGCCATCTGGGTCGCGGCCCACACCGCTAAGGCCAAGAAGTCATGAGTAGCCAAGAGATTCCAGAAGAGACCCTGCCGGCAGGGCAGGACACCGCGCACGGCGCGGTGAAGGTCGCCGACGACCCGTTCGCCGACCCGGGCCTCCCGCCCCACAAGCCCCGCATCCAGGACATCGACGAGCGGGCCGCCCGCCGGTCCGAGCGCGCGGTCGCCTTCATGTTCACGCTGTCGATGCTGGCCACCGTCGGCTTCATCGCCTCGTACGTGATCTTCCCGGTCGACAAGATCGTGTACATCTGGCCCTTCGGCCGGGTGTCCGCGCTCAACTTCGCGCTCGGCTGGACCCTCGGCCTCGCCCTCTTCTTCATCGGCGCGGGCGCGGTCCACTGGGCCCGCACCCTGATGTCCGATGTCGAGATCGCGGACGAGCGGCACCCCATCCAGGCCGACGCCGAGACCAAGGCGAAGGTCATGGCGGACTTCGCGGCCGGTGCCGCCGAGTCCGGCATGGGCCGCCGCAAGCTCATCCGCAACACGATGTTCGGCGCGCTGTCGCTCGTACCGCTCTCCGGCATCGTGCTGCTGCGTGACATGGGCCCGCTGCCCGAGAAGAAGCTCCGGACCACCCGGTGGGCCAAGGGGCTTCAGCTCATCAACATGAACACCCACGAGCCGCTGCGTCCCGAGGACGTCGCGGTCGGCTCGCTGACCTTCGTGATGCCGGAAGGTCTGACCGAGCACGACGAGGACTTCCTCACCGAGATCACCAAGGCCGCCGTCATGGTCGTGCGGATCGAGCCGCAGGACATCAAGGACAAGCGCGAGCTCGAGTGGTCGCACGAGGGCATCGTCGCCTACTCGAAGATCTGCACCCACGTGGGCTGCCCGATCTCCCTGTACGAGCAGCAGACGCACCACGTCCTCTGCCCGTGCCACCAGTCCACCTTCGACCTCTCCGACGGCGCCCGCGTCATCTTCGGCCCGGCCGGACACGCCCTTCCGCAGCTGCGGATCGGCGTGAACGACAAGGGCTTCCTCGAGGCGCTCGGCGACTTCGACGAGCCCGTCGGTCCTGCCTTCTGGGAGCGCGGATGAGCACCGTGACCGATACGGATACGACGAAGAAGGCCCCCGCCGGTGAGCGGGTGGCCGACTGGGCCGACGGCCGCCTGGGGATCTACACGCTGGCCAAGGCCAACATGCGGAAGATCTTCCCGGACCACTGGTCCTTCATGCTGGGCGAGATCTGCCTCTACAGCTTCCTCATCATCATCCTGACGGGCGTCTATCTGACGATGTTCTTCCACCCGTCGATGAACGAGGTGGAGTACGTCGGACCGTACGTCCCGCTCCAGGGACAGCTGATGTCCGAGGCGTTCAACTCGACCATGCACATCTCGTTCGAGGTGCGCGGTGGTCTGCTGATCCGGCAGATCCACCACTGGGCGGCGCTGATCTTCCTCGCCGGCATGTTCGTGCACATGATGCGCGTCTTCTTCACGGGCTCGTTCCGCAAGCCGCGTGAGATCAACTGGCTGTTCGGCTTCCTGCTGTTCTTCCTGGGCATGTTCACCGGCTTCACCGGTTACTCGCTCCCGGACGACCTGCTCTCCGGCACCGGTGTCCGCTTCATGCAGGGCGCGATCCTGTCCGTGCCGATCGTGGGCACGTACCTGTCGATGTTCCTGTTCGGCGGCGAGTTCCCCGGCGGCGACTTCGTGGCCCGGTTCTACTCGGCCCACGTCCTGCTGCTGCCCGGCATCATGCTCGGCCTGATGGTGGCCCACCTCATCCTGGTGTTCTTCCACAAGCACACGCAGTTCGCCGGTCCCGGCCGTACGAACAACAACGTCGTGGGTATGCCGCTGCTGCCGGTCTACATGGCCAAGGCCGGAGGCTTCTTCTTCCTGGTCTTCGGTGTCATCTCGGTCATCGCGGCCATCGCCTCGATCAACCCGATCTGGGCCATCGGCCCGTACCGCCCCGACCAGGTCGGTACCGGCGCCCAGCCCGACTGGTACATGGGCTTCGCCGAGGGTCTGATCCGTGTCATGCCGGGCTGGGAGATCAACCTGTGGGGCCACACGCTGGTCCTCGGTGTGATGATCCCGCTGGCGATCTTCCCGGCGGTCCTCGCGGCCATCGCGGTCTACCCGTTCATCGAGTCCTGGATCACGGGCGACAAGCGCGAGCACCACATCGCGCAGCGCCCGCGCAACGCTCCGACGCGCACCGCCTTCGGCGTCGCCTGGATCACCGCGTACATGATCATGCTCGTGGGTGGTGGAAACGACATCTGGGCGACCCACTTCCACCTGTCGATCAACGCCATCACCTGGTTCGTGCGGATCTTCTTCTTCGCCGGTCCGGTCATCGCGTTCATCGTCACCAAGCGGATCTGCCTCGGCCTCCAGCGCCGGGACAAGGACAAGGTGCTGCACGGCCGCGAGTCCGGCATCATCAAGCGCCTGCCGCACGGTGAGTTCGTCGAGGTCCACGAGCCGCTCAGCCAGGGCGAGCTGTACCGCCTCACGGCGCACGAGCAGTACGAGGCCGCCGAGCTGCCGCCGGCCGTCGACGAGAACGGTGTCGCGCGCAAGGTCAGCGGTCTGGAGAAGCTCCGGGTCAAGCTCAGCAAGGGCTACTACGGCGACGACAGCCAGATCGCCAAGCCCACGGCCGAGGAGTACAAGGAGATCCAGAGCGGCCACGGCCACCACTGATCACCTGAACACCTGACCATGTGAAGGTCGCCACGGTGAGAGCCCCGTCCATTCGATGGACGGGGCTCTTCGCCGTCCCCGGGGGTCGATAGGGTGGGCCCGTATCCGCACGCACATCCGTCACACACCGACCAGGAGCCGCCATGAGCGCCGCTGCCCCCGCTGGAGGACCTACGTCGGCGGGCCGCTCCTGGCCGGCCGTGCTGAACACCCTGCTCGACGGCGGCGACCTCAGCACCGAGGACTCCGCCTGGGCCATGGACCGCATCATGAGCGGCGAGGCCACCGACGTGCAGATCGCGGGCTTCGCGGTCGCGCTGCGCGCCAAGGGCGAGACCGTCGAGGAGATCACCGGCCTCGTCCGCACGATGTACGCGCACGCCAACACCATCGAGGTGCCCGGCCGGACCGTGGACATCGTCGGCACCGGCGGCGACGGCGCGAAGACCGTCAACATCTCCACCATGTCGGCGATCGTGGTCGCGGGCACCGGCGCCAAGGTCGTCAAGCACGGCAACCGGGCGGCCTCCTCCGCCTCCGGCGCCTCCGACGTCCTGGAGAAGCTCGGCGTCAACCTGGAGCTGACCCCGCGCCGGGTGAGCGAGGTCGCCGAGGAGGCGGGCATCACCTTCTGCTTCGCGGTGAAGTTCCACCCGTCGCTGCGGCACGTCGCCACCGCCCGGGGCCAGCTCGGGGTGCGGACCGTCTTCAACTTCCTCGGCCCGCTCACCAACCCGGCCCGCGTCGGGGCCCAGGCGACCGGCGTGGCCGACGCCCGGATGGCCCCGATCATCGCCGGGGTGCTCGCCGAGCGCGGCTCCTCCGCGCTGGTCTTCCGGGGCGACGACGGACTCGACGAACTGACCACCACCGCCACCTCGCGGGTCTGGGTGGTCCGGGACGGCACGGTCCGCGAGGAGTCCTTCGACCCCCGGGACGTCGGCATCGACCTGGTCCCCGTGGAAGCGCTGCGCGGCGCCGACGCCTCGTACAACGCGGACGTCGCCCGCAGGCTGCTCGCGGGGGAGACCGGACCGGTGCGGGACGCCGTCCTGCTCAACTCGGCGGCGGCGCTGACCGCCCTGGAGCCGGGCGGCGGCACCCTGGCGGAGCGGATCGCGGCGGGGATGACGAGGGCCGCCGAGGCCATCGACTCCGGCGCCGCCCGCCGGGCCCTGGAGCGCTGGATCACCGTCAGCAACGCCTAGGACGGGCCCCGGGGGCGGCCTCCCGCCCCTCCGGCCCCTCCCGGTCCCCTCTGCCGTACGACCCCGGTCCACCATGCGGACCGGGGTCTTGCGCTTCGTCGATCATGTGGCAGGATGCTTCTCAGGTCACGAGTGACAGCGTTTTGGCCCCGGCTTGCTGTCCGGCAACCCTCCGTCCGTGGCGGGGTGCCCCGGGTGATGACCAGGCCGTAGGCAGCGAGGTCTACGGCAAGCGCGGACCCCTCGAACACCAGGGGTCCTGGTCTCTCGAGGAGCGTTTTCCGTGAGCAAGCGAATGCGATAGGGCGAGTCCGCCCCCACTTCACCCCGGACCGGGCCACTTCCGCGTACCCACGCGCGCCCCTGCCGTCCGAGGCGTACACCCGTACCCCGCCGTCCCCGGCCGCGTACGGGACCACCGAAGCCATTCAGCACCGCCCGCCGGGAGATACCGCCATGTCCGCACGCCCTGACGCCGTCGCCACCGTCGAGACCGCCACCGCCGGGACCACCGTCTCCTCCACGGCCGACGAGTCCGCCGACCCCTGCTGCGCCGCCCCGCTGCCGGTCCTCGGCCGGGACGTCACCGTCCCGCTCGTCACCGGCGGCGAGGTGACCTACGCGGCCCTCGACTACGCGGCCAGCGCCCCCGCCCTCCAGCGGGTCTGGGACGACGTCGCCGCCTACGCCCCCTACTACGGCAGCGTCCACCGGGGCGCGGGCTACCTCTCCCAGCTCTCCACCGACCTCTTCGAGAACAGCCGCGTCACCGTCGCCGAGTTCCTCGACTGCCGCGCCGACGACCAGGTCGTCTTCACCCGCTCCACCACCGACTCGCTGAACCTGCTCGCCGCCGTGATCCCCGCGGACTGCCAGGTCTTCGTCTTCGAGACCGAGCACCACGCCTCGCTGCTGCCCTGGAGCGACGCGCACGTCACCTATCTGAGCGCCCCCCGCACCCCCGCCCAGGCGGTCGAGACCCTGGAGCGCGCGCTCGCCGACCGCGACCCCCACGGCCCCGCCCTGGTCTGCGTCACCGGCGCCTCCAACGTCACCGGCGAGCTGTGGCCGGTGCGGGAACTGGCCGCCGCCGCCCACGCGCACGGCGCCCGGATCGTCCTCGACGCCGCCCAGCTCGCGCCCCACCACCCGGTCTCCGTCCGCGACCTCGACGTGGACTGGATCGCCTTCTCCGGACACAAGCTGTACGCGCCCTTCGGCTCCGGCGTCCTCGCCGGACGCGCCGACTGGCTCCAGGCCGCCGAGCCCTACCTCGCGGGCGGCGGCGCCTCCCGCAAGGTGGCCCGCCGCGCCGACGGCGGCGTGGACGTCGAGTGGCACACCACCGCCGCCCGGCACGAGGCGGGCTCCCCGAACGTCATCGGCGTCTACTCCATCGCCTCCGCCTGCAAGGCGCTCACCGAGGCGGGCTTCGACTCCCTCGTCGCCCGCGAGCGGCACCTGATCGACACCGTCCGCACCGGTCTCGCCGAGGTCCCCGAGGTGCGGGTGCTCTCGCTCTTCGGCGACGACGCGCCCCGGGTCGGCGTCATCTCCTTCGTCGTCGAGGGCTGGAACAGCTCCCACTTCGCCGCCGCGCTCTCCGCCGAGTACGGCATCGGCGTCCGCGACGGCCTGTTCTGCGCCCACCCGCTGGTCCGCACGCTGCTCGGCAGCGACCCGCAGGACCCGGGCGAGTGCGGCGCCCCCGAGGCGGCGCCCGGCGAGCGCTCCCTCAACGCCATCCGGGTGAGCTTCGGCGCCGGTACGCCGGACGAGCACGTGGAGCGGTTCGTCGGCGCGGTGAAGCAGCTCGTCCGCGACGGCGCCCAGTGGAAGTACCGCACCGAGGACGGCCGCTGCGTCCCGGACCGCGGCTGACCCCTGCCGGACCCCGGCGCCGACCGGCGGGGACCAGGACCCGGCCGGTCCGGCGCCCGGCCGCTGCGGCGCCCGGCCGCTCCGGGCGCGGGCCGGTTCCTCAGGCCGCCAGCCGGGTCCCCACCAGGACCATGCGCAGGGACCGCTCGGCCGCGTCCGCCAGGAACTCGGCGCCCCGGTCCAGCGCCTCCGGCAGGGCCATCGGCGCGGGCAGGATCGAGCCGTACGCGTCGACGCCGACCGCCCGCACCTCGTGGGCGCCCCGGCCGAGCGTCCCCGCCAGCACGAGCACCGGCACCCCGTGGGCCTTCGCCCGGCGCGCCACCTCCGCCGGGATCTTGCCCCGTACGGTCTGCCCGTCCAGGGCGCCCTCCGCGGTGATCACCAGATCGGCGCGGGCCAGCCGGGCGTCCAGGTCCACGTGGTCGAGCAGCACGTCGAAGCGGGGGAGCAGCCGGGCGCCCAGCGCGGCGAGCCCCGCGCCGAGCCCGCCCGAGGCCCCCGACCCCGGGGCCGTACCGATGGCGGCGGGCGCGCCCAGGTCCCGTACCAGGAGCGCGGCCCAGCGGTCGAGCGCCGTCGACAGCTCCTCGACCCGCTCGGGCGAGGCGCCCTTCTGCGGGCCGAACACCCGGGCCACGCCCCGCTCGCCGCACAGCACGTTGTACGGGTTGCAGGCCACCAGCAGTTCGGTGCGGGCGAGCCGGGGGTCGAGGCCCGTCGGGTCGATCCGGTGCAGCCGGGTCAGGGCGGCGCCGCCGAGGGGGAGTTCGGCCCCGTGGACGTCCAGGAGGCGGGCGCCGAGGGCCTGGAGGGCTCCCGCCCCGCCGTCCGAGGTGCCGGAGTCGCCGCAGCCGATCAGGACGCGGCGGACTCCGGTGTCGAGGGCGGCGCGGATCAGTTCGCCCACCCCGTAGGTGGTGGTGGCGCCCGGGTCGCGCCGGTCGGCGGGGACCAGGGACAGCCCCGCGACGGCGGCCATCTCGACGACCGCCGAGGAGCGGTCGAGCAGGGCGAAGTGGGTCGGGACGGGGCGGCCGAGGGGGCCGGTGGCGATCCGGGACAGCAGGCTGCCGCCGGTCGCGGCGGCCAGGGCCCTGGCGGTTCCCTCCCCGCCGTCGACCAGGGGTATCCGGTCGATGACGGCGTCCGGCCGGACCCGGCGCAGTCCCTCGGCGATGGCTCGCGCGGCTTCCGGAGCGGAGAGGGACTCCTTGAAACCGCTGGGGGCGACGGCGATGTGCAGACTCACGGCTGGGACTCCAGGAGGACGGGCACGCCGAGCAGCGGCCAGACGGCAAGGGCGAAGAACAGCACCAGGGCGGCGCTGAGCGGGGCGAGCACGGCGGAGAGCCGCAGCAGGTCGCGCGGGGTGAAGGTGGGGACGCCGTCCGGGAGGTCGGCGAAGAGGGCGACCGGTTTCGCGGAGGCGGGCAGGGTCTGGCAGAAACCGGCCGCGGCGGTGGAGGCGAGCGCCGCCGCCACCGGGTTGACCCCGGCGCCGACGGAGGCGGCCACCACCAGCGGCACCAGGACCGAGGAGCGGGCCGAGCGGGACTGGAGCACCAGGTGGGCGGCGGTGCTCACCACGACGACGAGGGTGAGGAACAGCCACGGCGGTACGCCGTCGGGCAGTCCGCCGACCAGCCAGCCGGCCGCGCCGGACTCGACCAGGGCCACTCCCATCGCGGTGGTCGCCGCCATGAAGAGCAGCATCGGCCAGGGCACCGACCGCAGTCCCTCCTTCATCCGTACGGTGCCGAGGGCGGGGGAGGAGGCGACCAGGGCGCCGATCAGGGCGACCACGGCGGGCGGGACCCCGTGCAGCGGTTCGGAGCACCACAGCGCCACGACCGTGCCGAGGAGGAGCAGACAGCGCAGTTCGGGCGGGGAGAGCGGGCCGGAGACCGGCGTCCCGGAGTGTTCCTGGATCTCGGCGACGGTGATCTCCACCGGGCCCCCGCGGTCCTTCTTGCGGGTGGTGGTGAGGAGGACCGCCTCCGCCGCCAGATGGGAGGAGACCACCGCGAGGGGCAGTCCGAGGATCAGCCAGCGGGTGAAGCCGATGCCCTCGCCGGTCTGTTCCAGGAGGACGCCGACCGTGATGAGGTGGGCGCCCGCGCCGATCAGGGTGGCGACCGCCGAGAGCAGGACGACGGTGGGGAAGAGCAGCGCCAGCATCACGACGAGGCGGCGCCGTCCGGCGAGGGCGTGGGCGAGGGCGAGGAAGACGGGCAGGGCGAGCGCGGCGCGTCCGGAGGTGGCGGGCACCGCGAAGGCGGTGACGACCAGGGCGGCGGTGGTGAGGTGGACCAGTTGGCGTACGGTCCGGGCGCCGGAGACCAGGAAGGCGGCGGCGCGGCCCGCGAGTCCGGTCCGGGTCACCGCGGCGGCGAGGACGAAGGCGCAGATCAGCAGCCAGATGGTGGGATCGCCGAGGGTGGCGAAGAGGGTGTCGGAGCTGATCACCCCGGTGGTGGTGAGGGCGAGCCCCGCGACGAGGGCGACATGGGTGTCGTCGACCGGCGCGGCGATCCAGGCGCAGGTGGCGAGGGCGAAGACGGCCAGGGTCAGCCGGGCATCGCCGCTCAGTCCGGGGGCGGTGCCGGGGACGGCGAGGACCGCGCACGCGCCGAGGGCGATACAGGCCCAGACCATCTGCCGTGGGGAGAGGTTCACGGGAACCACCCTTCCGGCGGCCCGTGAGCCGTCGATGAGCCCGTCATGAAGGAAGCTTCACGTGGTGACGGCTCCGGGACCGGGGTGTTCGCGCGGTGACGGCTCCCGGCCCGGGGGCGTCAGGACGTGGTGATGCCTTCCCGGCTGAGGGGTGTTCACATGGTGGCGGCTCCCGGCCCGGGGCGTCCGCGGGTGGTGACCGCGCCCGGCGCAGGGCGCTTTGACGTGGTGTCGGCTCCCGGCTGAGGGGTGTTCACATGGTGGTGGCTCCCGGCCCGGGGCGTCTGTGGGTGGTGACTACGCCCGGCGCAGGGCGCCTTGACGCGGTGTCGGCTCCCGGCTCGGGCGGGTGCGTGCGGTGACGGCCCCTGGCTCCGGGCGGGTGCGGTGACGGCCCCCGGCTCCGGGCCGGTGTGCTGGTGGCGGCTCCCGACTCCGGGCGCGTGCGCGTGGCAACAGTCCCCGGGGCCGGGCGCCTTCACCTGGCGGCGGCCCCGCCTCAGGGCATCCGGTAGCCCATGCCCCGGACCGTCTCCAGGCGTTCCGCGCCCAGTTTCTTGCGCAGGGCGCGGACGTACACGTCCACGATGTTGGAGCCGGGGTCGAAGTCGTACCCCCATACGTGGGAGAGGATCTGCTCGCGGGAGAGGACCTGGCCGGGGTGGCGCAGGAACAGTTCCAGGAGGACGAACTCACGGGCGGTCAGATCCACCGTCCGGTCTCCGGAGCGGGCCCGCCGGGTGCGCAGGTCGAGGCTGAGGTCGCCGCTGCGCAGCACGGTGACCTCGGGGGCGCGGGCGGCGGTGCGCAGCCGCAGCCGGATGCGGGCGAGCAGTTCCTCGAAGCGGAACGGTTTCGTCATCCAGTCGTCGGCGCCGCCCTCCAGGCCCGCCACGGTGTCCCGGACCGAGTCGCGGGCCGTCAGGACGAGGACGGGCAGGGTCGCGCGGGCCTCGCGCAGTTCCCGCAGGACGGTGAAGCCGTCCCGGCCAGGCAGTCCGATGTCCAGGACGAGCAGGTCGAAGCCGCCGGTGAGGGCGAGGGCGAGGGCGGTGTCGCCGTCGGCGGCCACGGAGGTGGTGAAGCCGTTGGCGCGCAGGCCCTTCTCGACGAAGGAGGCGATGCGCTCCTCGTCCTCGGCGATCAGGACACGGTTCATGGGGTGTTCCTTCGCTGACAGAGGATTCATTCTTCGAACACGAGGACGAAAGTGGCGCCGCCGCCCTCGGTCGGCCGCAGTTCGACCCGGCCGCCGCGGTGTCCCTCCGCGATGGCCCGCACGATGGCGAGGCCGAGCCCGGCGCCGCTGGTCCGGGCGCCGCGCCGGGCGGTGCCCCGGCGGAAGCGCTCGAAGATCACCTCGGCGTCGGCCTCCTGGACGCCGGGACCCCGGTCGGCGACGTACAGCTCGATCCGTCCGGCGGTGGTGCGCGAGCCGATCGAGATCCGGGCTCCCGGCACGGTGTGCTGGACCGCGTTCTGCGCGAGCTGCACCATCGCCTGGGTGATCCGCTGGGCGTCGAGCGACGCCTCGCGGTCGGCGACCCCGTCGAGGACCCAGTCGCGCTCGCCCAGCGCGCGTGCCTTCACGAAGACGTCGGCGGTGAGTTCGCCGAGCTGCACCGGTTCGGTGCGGACGAAGTCGGGCCGCTCGGCCTTGGCGAGCAGCAGCAGGTCCTCCACGATCCGGCTCATCCGGTCGAGTTCGTCGGTGACGAGCCGGACGGTCTCGGCGCGTTCGGCCGGGTCGTCGCCCATCAGTTCGAGATGGCCGCGGACGATGGTGATGGGGGTGCGCAGTTCGTGTCCGGCGTCGTCGACGAACTGGCGCTGTCCCGCGAAGGCGCGCTCCAGCCGGTCCAGCATCGCGTTGAAGGTCTCGGCGAGGGCGGCGATGTCGTCCTTGCCCTGGACCGGGATGCGCTGGGTGAGGTCCCGTTCGGTGAGTTCGGCGGCGGTGGTCCGCACCACCCGGACGGGGGCGAGGATGCGGCCCGCGACCACCCAGCCGATGCCGGTGGTGAGCAGCAGCGCCACCCCGGAGATGGCGAGCAGGATGCGGAACGCCTCGTCGGCGAGGGTCTGCTGCCCGTCGGCGTGGAAGGCGACGACGAAGGCGGATCCGGCGCCGCCGGTGTCGATGGGCACCTTGGCCCAGCGGATCTCGCCGCGCTTCCGGTCGACGCGCCCCGAGGGTTCGGGGGAGGCGGCGATGGCGTCGAGGGTGGCCCGGTCCCGGTGCAGCGGGAGGGGGCTCGGTATCTCCCGGGACTGCCGGACGACCCGGAGGTCGGGGCCGGTGGTGCCGACCAGGCCGAGGAGTTCCTCGTCGGGGTCGGAGTACTGGCGCTGGAGGAAGACCCGGAGCAGCGCCTCCGGGTCGGTGAAGGCGCGGCCGGTCTGCGGGTCGACGCCCTGGGCGACGAAGTTGGCGAACTCGCCGGTCTCCTGGGTGAGCAGCTGGTTGATCCGGTGGTCGGCGTCGCGCAGCAGTTGGGTGCGGGTGACCAGGGAGACCGAGGCCAGTGCGACCGCCATCACCAGGAGCAGCCACAGCAGGATGCGGACCCGGGCGGAGAGACGGTGTTCGGTGCGCTTCACTCGTGATCGTCATCGTCGTCGTCACCGGTGGCCGAGGGGCCGGGCACGACGGAGTCGGAGGGCGGCGGGGTCGAGGCGGTGCCGGTGCCGGAGGGCGTACCGGACGGGGACGTGGACGGGGTCGCGGACTTGGTGGCGGGCCCCGACGAGGGGGGCGGTCCTGGCGGTGTCGGTGTGGTGGAGAGATGGACGGCGGGCGGGACCCGGGGGGCCTCCGGCGCGTCCGTGAGGGCGTAACTGGTGGCCGCTATCCCGAGGGGGACGGCGACGACGGCGGCGAGACCGGCCATGCGCTGGGTGAAGGGCATGGGGTCAGGCTGAGGGGTGCGGGGGAGCCCAGGCATGAAGCCGGGATGAGGATTTCTTCATCTGGGCGTCGCGACGGTCCGGCCGCCCCCCCGGGGAGCGGCCCCCGGGACGTGCCCACCGGCTCCGCGGAGCCGTCACCGCGGCCCCGGGGAGGGAGTCCCCGTCTCAGGACTCCAGACCGATGGCGAAGGCGGCTTCCAGATCGTGCTGGGAGTACGTGCGGAAGGCGACGTGGGTGTCCGTGGCCTCGACGCCCGGGATCTTGCTGATGCTGCCGGGGATCACGTCCGCCAGGTCGTCGTGGCGGGACACCCGGACCATGGCGATGAGGTCGTAGGTGCCGGTGACCGAGAAGACCTCGCTGACGCTGTCGAGCGCGGCGATGGACTCGGCGATCTCGGGAATCCGGTCCACGCTGGTCTTGATGAGCACGATCGCGGTGATCACGGCTGGCTTTCTCCCTCGGTCGCCGTGGTGGGAGCTTTCACTCTATCCCCACCCCGATAGCGCCCCCAGGCGTAGAGGAAGCCCGCGGAGAAGCCCACCACATGGGCCAGATAGGCGATGCCGGGACCGGAATCCGCCTGCCGCGCGGCCAGCCACTGGAGCGTGAACCAGAAGATCAGCACGATCCAGGCGGGGAAGCGCAGCGGCAGGAAGAAGAGGAAGGGGAAGAGGCTGGTGACCCGTGAGCGGGGGAAGAGGAAGAGGAAGGCCCCGAGCACCCCGGAGATCGCCCCCGACGCCCCCACCAGGGTCTGCTCGCTGTCGGCGTGCGCCACCGCGTAGCCGAGCAGGGCGAGGTAGCCGGTGAACAGATAGAGGAGGGCGAAGCCGATCGCGCCCACGCGCTCCTCGGTCATCGCCCCGAAGACGTACAGGAAGAGCATGTTCCCCAGCAGGTGCAGCCAGCTGCCGTGCACGAAGAGCCCGGTGAGCGGGGTGAGCAGCGCCCGGTGGTCGCCGCCCATGAGTTCGGCGGGGACGACGCCCCAGCGGCGGAAGTACGCGCCCTGCGCCGCGAGGAGCTGCTCCCCGGTGCCGTGTCCCGGGTTCAGCCCGGACGCCGGGCTGGCGGCGAACAGCAGGCAGCAGGCGGCGATCAGCGCGTACGTCATGGTGGGCCCGCTGCGGGTGCCGCGCCAGGCACCGAGGACCGCGCCTCGCCACTCGATCATGGACAGATCATGGCGTACCGGGGTCGAACTGGACAGAGTGCCTCGCCGTGCCTCCGGGGAGCGGTGAGGCCGTAGGGTTGCGGGCAGTACCACCGCAGTTCGACGGCGCACCGCGGCTCCCGCACCTGGCACAGGCAACAGGAAGAAGGACGGCACGATGACGACGGTTCCCCTGCCGACCGACGAGACCCGCTGGCGCTGCACGCTCTGCGGCAATCTGACCCGCTTCGACGTGACGCGCTCCTCCAAGGTCGTCGAGTACGTCCATCTGGACCTCGCGGGCGATCCCACGGTCGAGGAACGGCAGGTGGTCAGTGAGACCATCGAGTCGGTCCGCTGCCGCTGGTGCAACGCGGTGGACCAGATCGAACTGGTGGACAGGCCGGGCGCCGCCTCCTGAGGGACGGCGCGGACGACAGTAGGGGTGACGGATCGTGGAGCAGCCCGCGCACGGTGGAGAGCCGGCCGGCGCGGCAGGTGACGCTGCCGAGACGCTCGACCACCCACTGCCGGAAGGCGTACGGCGGCGGGTCGTCGCGCTGGTCGCCGACGCCTTCGGCGGGCTGACCGTCGCGGAACTGCCCGCGCCCCTGAGGCAGTACGCGCGCTTCACCGCGAGCCGCCGCGCCAAGTTCGCGGGCAACGCGATGGCGGCGGCGCTGGAGGGCGACCCGCTGTTCCGGCAGCGGATCGGCGAGCGGTTCCGGCAGGGCGAGCCCGAACTGGCCGCCGCCGTGGAGACCGGCACCCCGCCCGCCGCCGCCGACCCCGTGGACGTGGCCGCGGCGGCCTATGTGCTGCGCCCGCCGGGCTGGGTCAAGCTGGTGGCCGCCGCGGGCGAGGAGGCGCAGCGCGCCGACGCCGAGCGGGCCGACGAGGCCGGACGGCGCGAGCTGGACCGGCTGCGCGAGGAACTGGCCGCCGCGCGCGAGCGCACCCGGGACGAGAGCGAGCAGCTGCGGCACGACCTCGAAGCGGCCCGCAGGGAGGCCGAGGCGCTGCACCGCAAGCTGCGCAGCGCCCAGAACGACGTGAAGCGCGGCGAGGCGGCGCTGCGCAAGGTCCAGGGCGAGATCGAGGCCGTCCGGGCGGAGTCGGCGGCCCAGGTGTCGGCCGCCGAGAGCGAGGGGCGGCGGCTCAGGGCCCGGCTCGGCGAGGCGGAGGCGGCCCTGGAGGCGAGCCGCCGCTCGGCGCGCGAGGGCCGCTCGGTGGAGGACATGCGGCTGCGGCTGCTGCTCGACACGGTCCTGGACGCGGCGCAGGGCCTGCGGCGGGAACTGGCGCTGCCGCCGGTCTCCATCCATCCGGCCGACATGGTGGACGCGGTGGAGCCGGGGCGGATGTCCCCGAAGGACATCGCGGCGCGGGCGCTCTCGGAGACCGATCCGGCGCTGCTCGACCAGTTGCTCGCGCTGCCGCAGGCCCATCTGGTCGTGGACGGCTACAACGTCACCAAGACCGGCTATCCGACGATGCCGCTGGAGAAGCAGCGGCTGCGGCTGCTGGGCAGTCTGTCGGCGCTGGCGGCCCGTTCGGGGGCCGAGGTCACCTGTGTCTTCGACGGGGCGGAGCTGGCCGCCCCGGTGCTGCTGGCGCCGCCGCGCGGGGTCCGGGTGCTGTTCTCCAAGCCCGGGGTGACGGCCGACGAGTTGATCCGTCAGCTGGTACGGGCGGAGCCGCCGGGGCGGCCGGTGGTGGTGGTCTCCACCGACCGCGAGGTGGCCGACGGGGTGGCGAAGGCGGGCGCCCGCCCGGTGACGTCCGCCTTGTTGCTGAAGCGGCTTTCGCGGCTCTCGTGAGGCATCGCAACTCCTGGGCGTTATGACCGAATTCTGGACAGCGCTCGGTCAAGTTCCCCTCACTGCCCGTGCGATGCTTGTGAATAATGTGATGCGCGGGCGATATTTTTTCCGGCGGGATTTGAACTGATCACAACTTGGTCACTAGGGTCGGCCTTCGAACCTTCGCGCGGTTGATCACCCATCCGGGGTGGCGGGCGGAGGAACCGCCTGCCCCTGACCGGTTGGGCGGCTCTGAGGAAGAAGGAGATCGCCTTCGTGGCGTCCCACCGTCGACCCAAGCAGCCGAGCCGCACCCGTGTGACCGTGCTCACCGCGACCGCGGCAGCCGCCGTCGCACTCTCCGCCCAGTCGGCCCAGGCGGCCCCCAAGCCCAAGATCGACGAGGTCAAGTCGAAGGTCGACGACCTGCATCACGAGGCCGAAGAGGCCACCGAGCAGTACAACGCCGCCGAGGAGCGCCGCGGAACCCTCCAGAAGGAGATCAGCGCCCTCCAGGACAAGGTGGCCCGCGGCCAGCAGGAGCTCAACACCCTGCGCGACCAGATCGGTTCGGTCGCCAGCGCCCAGTACCGCTCCGGCGGCATCGACCCGGCGATGCAGCTCTTCCTCTCCGCCGACCCGGACACCTACCTCGACAAGGCGTCCGCGATCGACCAGCTGAGCGCCCAGCAGGCCGACGTCCTCACCTCGATCCAGGCCAAGCAGCGCGCCCTCGCGCAGCAGCGGGCCGAGGCCACCACGAAGCTGGCCGACCTCGAGGACGTCCGCAAGACCCTCGGCGCCAAGAAGAAGAAGTTCCAGGGCAAGCTGGCCGAGGCCCGCACCCTCCTCAACACCCTGACGGCCGCCGAGCGCGCCAAGATCAAGCAGCAGGAGGAGCAGCGCGCCAGCCGCGCCGCCACCGAGCGCGTCGACCTCGGCAACGAAGCCCCCGCGAACGGCTTCGGCGCCGCCGCGCTGGCCCAGGCCGACACCCGGGTCGGGATGCCGTACCAGTCCGGCCACGAGGGCCCCGGCTCGTTCGACTGCTCCGGTCTGACCCAGTGGGCCTACGGCAAGGCGGGCGTGAACCTCTCCCGCGTCACGTACACCCAGCAGAACGACGGCGTGAAGATCGGCCGCAGCCAGCTCAAGCCCGGCGACCTGGTCTTCTTCAACAACCTCACGCACGTCGGCCTGTACGCGGGCAACAACACCATCCTGCACGCCCCCAAGCCGGGCGCCAACGTCCGCTACGAGTCCATGAACTACATGGGCACCTTCCAGTTCGGCGTGCGCATCGCGGGCTGACCCCCCGCCGCGCGACCCGCGCCGCGACACCGCCCGAACGGGTGGTTCGCCGCGACCCGTGCTGACCCGACGCCCCGCCGGTGACCTGTGTTCTCCGGCGGGGCGTCACTGTGCGTGCCCACCGGCTTCGTTGGACGCGGAGTGATCACCGGCTACTGTCTGCCGCGCCAGTCAGCGTCGAGCCGAACGGAGCGCGATCCGTGGCGTCCCACCGCCGACCCGCCCGGGTCACCGTCCTCACCGCCGCCGCGGCCACCGCCGCGGCGTCCCTCGGAGCCGTACCCGCGAGCGCCGACCCCGGGACCGGACCCGCCGCCACCCGCGCCACCGTGGACCGCCTCTTCGAAGAGGCCGAGCAGGCCACCGAGGGCTACAACAAGGCCGACGAGAAGGCGGACGAGCTGCGGCGCACGGTCTCCCGGGCACAGGACGCCCTCGCCCGGGGCCAGGAGCGCATCAACCGCATGAGGGGCGCGCTCGGCGCGGTCGCCGGAGCCCAGTACCGCTCCGGCGGCATCGACCCCGCCCTCGCCCTGCTGCTCTCCTCCGAACCGGACAGCTACCTGGACCGGGCCACCGCCCTGGACCGGATCACCGCCCGGCAGGGCGCCGCCCTCGGCGAACTCCAGCGGGAACAGCGCCGCCTCGACCAGCGGCGCACCGAGGGCCGGACCGCCCTGACCGAACTGGAACGCAGCCGCACCGAGGTCGCCCGCCACAAACGCACCGTCGAACGCAAACTCGCCGAAGCCCGCCGGGTCCTCGCCGGCCTCACCTTCCAGGAGCGCGCCGACTTCGACCGGGCCTCCCGCTCCGGCGGACGCGCCGAGGAACCGCCGCCGGCCGACCTCGGCCCCGCCTCCTCGCGTGCCGCCGCCGCGGTGCTCGCCGCCCGCAGCGCGATCGGCAAGCCGTACGTGTGGGGGGCCACAGGACCGTCCGGCTTCGACTGCTCGGGCCTGATGGTCTGGTCGTACCGGCAGGCCGGGATCAGCCTGCCGCGCACCTCCTCGGCCCAGCGGTACGCGGGCCGCCGGGTGCCGCTCTCCCAGGCGCAGCCCGGCGACCTCGTCACCTACCGGGGCGACGCCAGCCACGTCGCCATCTACGCGGGCGGCGGACAGGTCATCCACGCCCCCTACCCGGGCGCCCGGGTCCGCTACGACCCGGTCGGCATGATGTCGCACGCGACCGTCACCCGGGTCTGACCCGGCCGCGTCCGCCGGGCGCCCGCACCGGGCCGCCCGCCCCGGGAGCGGACCCCCGCCCTCCGACCGTACGATCGGAGGCGTGGCAGGTCAGGGGTGTGGAGCGCGACGGTCGGCGACGGCCTGTCTGCTCGCCCTGCTGCTCGCCCTCACCGGACTCGTCGGCTGCTCCGCCCCGCCCGCGACCGAACCGGCCGTGCGGGAGGTGCGGGCCCTCCTCGACCGCCACGCCCGCGCGCTCCTCACCCGCGACGAACCCGGCTACCGCGCCGCCCTCGACCCCGCGTACGCCCCCGCCGCGCTCACCCTCTACCGGCGGCTCGCCGAGGTGCCGCTCGACGGCTGGACCTACCAGGTCACCGGGACCGAACGCACCGCGCCCGACCGGCTCGCCGTCCGCGCCGAGCTGGGTTACCGGCTCCGCGGCCACGACCGGCGGCCCGTCACCGGCGCCCGCCTCCTCGACCTCGTCGAACGGGACGGCCGCTGGTACCTCACCGGCGACCGCCCCGACCGGGGAGCGCCCCGGCAGCTCTGGGAACAGGGCGACGTCACGGTCGTCCGGGGCGCCCGGTCGCTCGTCCTCGGCACCGGCCAGAGCGCCGGGCGGCTCCGGGAGATCGCCGACGAGGCCGACCGCGCGGTACCCGCCGTCACCGCCGCCTGGCCCTACCCCTGGGCCCGGCAGGTCGTCGTCCTCGTCCCCGGCTCCCTCGACGGCATGGGGGAACTCCTGGGCGCGCCCGGCTCCGGCTACCAGGGCATCGCCGCCGTCACCACCGGGGAGACCCGGGGCGGCACGGACGCCCCGGCGGACCGGGTGATCGTCAACCCGGAGGCGTACGGGGTGCTCGGCGACTTCGGCAGACAGCTCGTCCTCACCCACGAGACCGTCCATGTCGCCACCCGCGCCGCCACCACCCCTTCGACCCCGGTCTGGCTCTCCGAGGGCTTCGCCGACCGGATCGCCTACCGGGGCACCGGACGCGCCCCCGCCCAGGCGGCCCCCGAACTGCGCCGCGCGGTCCTCGCGGGCGAGCTGCCCGCCCGGCTCCCGCAGGACGAGGACTTCGCCTTCGGCGGCGACCCGGAGGCCCTGGCGCGAGCCTACGAGGGAGGCTGGCTGGCCTGCGAACTGATCGCGGACCGCTGGGGCGAGGAGAGGCTGAACGCCTTCTACCGCGCGGTGGGCGCGCACCCGTCCCGGGACGGCGCGGTGGAACGGGCCCTGCGGACGGTCCTGGACACCACTCCGGAACGGTTCACCACCGACTGGCGGACCTATCTGACGGAACGGCTGACCTGACCCGCTGGCCCGCTGGCCCGCAGACCTGCTGGCCCGCAGACTTGCTGGCCCGCTGACCTGTCGGTCTGTCGGTCTGGCCCGACCGGCGTCCTTACGGGGCGGTCCGTTCCCCGGTTCTCCTCAGCAGGGATATCCCGTCCCGGGTCTCGACGGTCCGGTAGCCGGGGACTTCGGGGGTGTCCGATTCCAGGAGGTTTCCGGTGGCGCAGTCCGGATCGGTGTTGTCGGTGGCGTCGTAGATCATCCACTCCGGTGGTTCCGCCGGGGGGAAGGAGCGGGGGAACAGACAGACCTCGCTGACCACGGTCCGGTCCGCGAGCTGGGCCACCAGCCGGTTCGACGCGGCCACCGTGGCGCCGTCGGGGATCCTGTCGAGCAGCGCGTCCGCCGTCCGCACCCGGGCGGACTCGTTCCACGTCCGTGGCAGCGCCAGCTCGTGCAGGGGATGGGTGAACAGGGTGACGCCCGTGACCACCGCTCCGACGACACAGGCGGGCACGATCCGCCGCCCCTTGAGGCCGGTGCCGACCGCGTGCACGGCGGCGGCGAACGCGATGGGCATGAGGACCGCGCTGTAGTGGAAGTCCGTCCCCCAGTAGTACGGGTTCGACGAGGTGAAGCGCCAGGCGAGGGTCGGCAGCGCGACCAGCAGCAGCGGGGACCTGAGGGCGAGGAAACCGGTGGGCGCGACGATCATGAGCAGGGTCAGCCACTTGACCGGAGGCCACAGCGCTCCGGCGGCCTGCATCAGCAGCCCCGCCTCCTCGGCCGCCTCCGGAGGCCAGTAGGCGAACTGCCCGAGGGGGTTGAAGTACGGGAGGACCACCAGCATCTCCACGGCCGTCGCGGCCACTCCGAAGACGGCCACCGCGATCCCCGTGGCCCGTGGTCCCTTCCAGGCCACATAGAGGCCGATCGCGGCCACGGTGAGGCCCAGGTCCTCCTTCACGAGCACCAGCGGGAGCGCCCACAGGGCGGCCGAACGCCACTTCCCCCGGCCCGCGGCGCACAGCGAGAGGGACAGCAGCGGAACGGCGAAGGCGACCTCGTGGAAGTCGAAGCCGATCAGCTTGGCGAGACCCCAGGAAGCCCCGTAGGAGACGCCGACCCAGTAGCCGAACCTCCGCCCCCGCACCTCGTGCGCCCACTTCATCAGCGGGACTATGGAGAAGGCGACGAGTGCCGCCTGGCACACCAGCAGGGTGTAACTGGACGGGAACACCCGGTAGACCGGCCCCAGCAGCGCGAGGACCGGATGGAAGTGGTCCCCGAGCGTGTTGTACTCCGGACCCTTCAGCGCCGAGTAGGGCGCGGAGAGTTCGGAGTAGGACCGCACGATCTGGGTGAAGATCCCCAGGTCGTACCCGGTGGACAGATTCGTCGCGTGGCGCCGTGCCGACAGGAGCAGATACACCAGGAAGAAACCGCCGGAGACCGAGACCAGCGGGACGGCGGCCGAGAGCCTCCTCCGCCCGGCCTCGGGCGCTTTCCGCGCGGCTCCCTCACCACCCCCTGCCCCGGTGATCCGCTGAGGTGTGTCGACCGCGAGATTCGAGGTGTTCATGTCGGCAGAAGAACCTAACAGGGGGGTAAAGGTGTCCTAGATTAGCAGCGGTGTGCGAAGGTCGTGGGGCCAGACCGATCCGTACCACTCAGACCGACCCCGCCAGTACCTTCTCCCGGTCCGGCCGGTCCGCCGGGACGGAGAGGCGCGTCGGATCGGTCTCCATCACCGTGTGCCGCCACAGGACGCGGCAGGCGGAGAAGGCGGCGGCCACGAGCAGCCCGTTGCGCAGGAACAGCACGGCGATGCCCAGCGGACCGCTCCCCGTCACGTGCGAGAACCAGACCGGGTACTCGAACTGCGTGACCGCCGTCGCCCACAGCACCAGATGGGCCGGGAACCGCATCCTGCTCGACCGGTAGGCGAGGCAGACCGCGGCGAGGGCGAACAGCCAGACCATGTACTGCGGCGAGATCACCCGGCTCGTCAGGGTGAAGAGCAGCACCGCCACGAAAGCCGCGTCCGCCGTCGTCGAGGTCACGAACCGCCGGGCCCTGAAGCGCCACCAGGCCAGCCAGCAGAAGGCCGCCACCGTCAGCCCCATCGAGAGGGCCGACACCCACGAGACGTACGGGCCGAGGAACTCCATCGAGCCGTAGTTCATCCGCGCCTCGCCCTCCCAGCCGAAGTGCCGGGCCACGTGGAACACCATCGCGCCCAGCGACTCGACCTCCGTCCCCCGCTCGCTCTGGTACGAGAGGAAGGCCAGCGAACCGGGCATCCACACCGCGCACAGCGCCAGCACCCCCACCGCCGCCCCCGCCGCGACGGGCCAGGAACGCCAGGTCGCCCGCCCCTTGGGCGTCCCCGCGAGCAGCAGGGCGGGCCACACCTTCAGGACCGCGCCGAACCCGGTCAGCGCTCCCAGCACCAGCGGGCTGCGGATCGCCGCGAGCAGCGCCGCCACCGCGACCGCGGCCACCATGATGTCGTAGCGCGCGTACGCGGTCGGGCCCAGCAGCGGCACCGCCGCCAGCCAGAGCCAGGCACCCCGCATCGACCGGCCCGGCCGACGGCCGGTGTGCGCCAGCAGACCGAAGACGAAGGCGTCGCACACGAGGGCCAGGACGAAGAACGCGGCCGTGTAGTCGAGGAACGGCAGCAGCGCGGGCGAGAGGATCGCGAAGGCGGCGGCCGGCGGGTACTGCCAGGTCGCGTCGGACCGGGGGTACACCCCCGTCTCCAGGACCTCGTACCAGCCCCGGTAGATGTCGGTCACCTCGGCGGTGGTGTCCGGGCCGGGGACGACGACCACCTTGAACACGCAGAGCAGGAGGACGATCCGGGTCAGGCCCCAGAGCCCGAGCGGGAGTGCGAAGGTCGTGCGAGAGCTGTTCCCGGTTGCGCCCGTCATGCCCGTCCTGGTGCCTGTCCTGTCGGCCCGCTCGCGCGGGGGAGTGGTGGTGCTGGGCGGTGGGTGCGCGCGCGGTACTGTCGGCCACGATGCACAAGACCCTGATCGTAACGAACGACTTCCCGCCCCGTCCCGGCGGAATCCAGGCCTTCCTGCACAACATGGCGCTCCGTCTGGACCCCGAACGGATCGTCGTCTACGCGTCCACGTGGAAGCACGGCAGGGAAGGGACCGAGGCGACGGCCGCGTTCGACGCCGAACAGCCTTTCACGGTGGTCCGGGATCGCACCACCATGTTGTTGCCCACTCCCCGGGTCACCGCCCGCGCCACCGCACTGCTCCGCGAGCACGACTGCGGGTCGGTCTGGTTCGGCGCCGCCGCGCCGCTCGGACTGATGGGCCCCGCGCTGCGGAAGGCGGGCGCCCGCCGTCTGGTCGCCACCACCCACGGCCACGAGGCGGGCTGGGCGCAACTGCCCGGCTCCCGGCGGCTGCTGCGGCGGATCGGCGAGGGCACGGACACCCTGACCTACCTCGGCGAGTACACCCGCTCCCGGATCGCCGGGGCCCTCACGCCCGCCGCCGCCGCCCGCATGACCCAGCTGCCGCCCGGCGTCGACGAGAAGACCTTCCACCCCGGCTCCGGGGGCGCCGGGGTCCGCGCCGCGCTCGGACTCACCGACCGCCCGGTCGTCGTCTGCGTCTCCCGGCTCGTCCCGCGCAAGGGCCAGGACACCCTGATCCGGGCGATGCCGCTGATCCTGCGCGAGGTCCCCGACGCGGTCCTCCTGATCGTCGGCGGCGGCCCCTACGAGAAGGACCTGCACCGGCTCGCCGCCGAGACCGGGGTGGCCGGATCCGTACGCTTCACCGGCGCCGTCCCCTGGTCGGAGCTGCCCGCCCACTACGGGGCCGGTGACGTCTTCGCCATGCCGTGCCGCACCCGGCGCGGGGGCCTGGACGTGGAGGGCCTCGGCATCGTCTACCTGGAGGCCTCCGCGACCGGTCTCCCGGTCGTCGCGGGCGACTCCGGCGGCGCGCCCGACGCCGTCCTCGACGGCGAGACCGGCTGGGTCGTCCGGGGCGGCTCCCCCGAGGACTCCGCCGACCGGATCACCACCCTCCTCCTGGACCCGGAGCTACGGGCCCGCATGGGGGAGCGGGGCCGCGCCTGGGTCGAGGAGAAGTGGCGCTGGGACCTGCTGGCGGAACGACTCAGGGAACTGCTGTAGCCCGGACGCGGAACGCCCCGGCGCGGCGAACGCCCGGGGCGCCGGGCCGTGGGGTGAAAGGCCGGTCGCCGGGCCGTACGTGAACGGCCGGGCACCCTGCCGTACGGAGAACGGTTCGGCACCCTGCCGTACGGAGAACGGCTCCGGCGCCGACCGCGCGGAGCCGTTCCCGCACGGCCTCGCCCCGCTGAGCCGTACGGAGAACGGCCGGGGGCTCCGGGACGGTGTGCGTCCCGGAGCCCCCGGCCGTTCCGTGCCTCCCGCCCCGGGCCTCAGGCCCGGTAGATCGCCTCGATCTCGTCGGCGAAGTCCTTCGCCACCACGTTCCGCTTCAGCTTCAGGGACGGCGTGATGTGCCCCGCCTCCTCGGTGAACTGCGCGGGCAGGATGCGGAACCTGCGGACCGACTCCGCCTTCGAGACCGCCGCGTTGCCGTCGTCGACCGCCCGCTGGACCTCCGCGAGCAGCTCCGCGTCCTCTCGCAGCGAGGCGGCCGTCGAGCCCGCCGGCTTGCCGTGCTCGGCGGCCCAGCGGCCCAGGAACTCCTCGTCGATCGTGACGAGCGCGCCCACGAACGGCCGCCCGTCGCCGACCACCATGCACTCCGCGACCAGCGCGTGCGCCCGGATGCGGTCCTCGATGACCGCCGGAGCGACGTTCTTGCCCCCGGCCGTCACCAGGATCTCCTTCTTCCGGCCGGTGATCGCCAGATAGCCGTCCTCGTCCAGGGTGCCGATGTCACCCGTGTGGAACCAGCCGTCCGCCAGCGCCTCGGCCGTCGCCGCCTCGTTGTTCCAGTACCCCGAGAAGATGTGCTCGCCGTGCAGCAGCACCTCGCCGTCGTCGGCGATCCGCACCACCGACCCCGGCAGCGGCTGCCCGACCGTGCCGATCTTCTGCCGGTCCCAGGGGTTGAACGCCGTCGCCGCGCACGACTCCGTCAGGCCGTACCCCTCCAGGACGGTGAAGCCGATGCCCCGGAAGAAGTGCCCGAGCCGCTCGCCCAGCGGCGCGCCGCCCGAGATCGCGTACTCGCCGCGCCCGCCGAGCACCGTGCGCAGCTTGACGTAGACCAGCTTGTCGAAGATCTTGTGCTTCACCCGCAGACCGAGGGACGGGCCCTGCGGGGTGCTCAGCGCCCGGCTGTACGCGATCGCCGTGTGCGCGGCCTTGTCGAAGATCTTGCCCTTGCCGTCGGCCTGCGCCTTGGCCCGCGCCGAGTTGTAGACCTTCTCGAAGACCCGGGGGACCCCCAGGATCAGGGTCGGCCGGAACGAGGCCAGCTCGTCGGTGAGGGTCTTGATGTCGGGGAGGCAGCCGAGACGGATCGGGGCCATCACCGAGGCCACCTCGATCAGCCGCCCGAAGACGTGCGCGGCGGGCAGGAACAGCAGGACGGAGGACTCACCCGTCCGGAAGAGCGGCTTCAGGCGCTCCACCACGTTGCCGCACTCGGCGAAGAACGCCCGGTGGGTCAGGACGCAGCCCTTGGGGCGGCCCGTGGTGCCCGAGGTGTAGACGATGGTCGCCGGGTCGTCCGCGTTCGCCGCCGACATGCGCGCGTCGAGCAGCTCGTCGGAGACCTCCGCGCCGGAGGCGGCCAGCCGGGCCACCACGTCGTCCTCGATCCGCCACACGCTCCGCAGCTCGGGCAGGTTCGCCCGTACGGACTCCACCGACGCCTCGTGCGCCGCGTTCTCCACCAGCGCCAGCGTCACCCCCGAGTCGCCGAGGATCCACTGGATCTGCTCCGCCGAGCTGGTCTCGTACACCGGTACGGTCACCCCGCCCGCGCTCCAGATCGCGAAGTCGAGGAGTACCCACTCGTAGCGCGTCCGGGAGAGCAGCGCGACCCGGTCGCCCGGCTCGACACCCGCGGCGATCAGGCCCTTGGCGGCGCCCCGGACCTCGGCGAGGAACTCGGCGGCGGTCACATCGGCCCACCCGCCGTCCCCTCCGTCGACCTTGCGGCCCATCACGGCCACGTCTGGGTGCTGGGAGGCGTTGCGGCGGATGAGATCCGTCAGATTGCCGTCCGCGGGGACCTCGTACAGGGCCGGAAGGCTGAACTCGCGCAAGACTGCTGCTCCTCATCGGGCGCCGGCGCCACGGCTCTGTGGGATGCACCGGTGAAGTCCAAGATCTGGCTGCTGCTCACTGGGGGTGAGCACGACTGGACGGCCCGGACGTTACCCACCGGTACGCGATTCCCGATAGGGGGTCCCGGTGAGATGTTCCGTGCGTCACACACGTGTGAAGGTGCTCTCCGCACAGTAATCCACCGGTTTCCCGACTCGGAAGTAACCGCAGGTGACACCCCCTAAGGTGAGGGCCATGCGAGTCCATGTGGTCAGTGACGTGCACGGCAACGCCGAGGCCCTCGCGCGGGCCGGAGAGGGCGCCGACGCCCTCATATGCCTCGGGGACCTGGTCCTCTTCCTCGACTACGCCGACCACGGCCGGGGCATCTTCCCCGACCTCTTCGGAGTCGAGAACGCCGACCGGATCGTCGAGCTGCGCACCGCCCGCCGCTTCGACGAGGCCCGTGAGCTGGGCCGCAGCCTGTGGGCCGGGCTCGACGTGGACCGCGACACCGCGATCGAGACCGCCGTCCGCCGCCAGTACGCCGAACTCTTCGCCGCCTTCCCCACCCCTACGTACGCCACCTACGGCAACGTCGACATCCCCCGGCTCTGGCCCGACTTCGTCCGGCCCGGCACGACCGTCCTCGACGGCGGGCGGGCCGAGATCGGCGGACTGGTCTTCGGCTTCGTCGGCGGCGGACTGGGCACCCCGATGCGCACCCCGTACGAGATCTCCGACGAGGAGTACGCGGCCAAGGTCGAGGCCCTCGGCGAGGTCGACGTCCTCTGCTCGCACATCCCCCCGGACGTCCCCGAGCTGACCTACGACACGGTCGCCCGCCGCTTCGAACGCGGCAGCCGCGCCCTGCTCGACGCCCTGCGGCGCACCCGGCCCCGCTACCACCTCTTCGGCCACGTCCACCAGCCGCTGGTCCGCCGGATGCGGATCGGCGCCACCGAGTGCGTCAACGTCGGCCACTTCGCCTCCACGGGCACGCCCTGGGCGCTGGAGTGGTGAGCCCCCGGCGGGAGGCCCGGGGTGACGGACGGCGCGTCAGGGCGCGATAGCCTTTCGTCGGCACACCTGTGCCCCTTGACTTCCGCCGGACCGCACCGTGGAGGAGCCACCCCGATGGCCGAACACACCAGCTCGAGCATCACCATCGAGGCGGCACCGGCCGACGTCATGCGCGTGATCGCCGACTTCGCCCGCTACCCCGAGTGGACCGGCGAGGTGAAGGAGGCCGAGGTCCTGGCCGCCGACGACGCCGGGCGCGCGGAGAAGGTCCGGCTCGTCCTCGACGCGGGCGCGATCCGCGACGACCACACCCTCGCCTACACCTGGACCGGCGCCGACGAGGTCAGCTGGACCCTGGTCAAGTCCCAGATGCTCCGCTCCCTCGACGGCTCCTACCGGCTGGCCGCGCTCGGCGGCGGCACCCGCACCGAGGTCACCTACCAGCTGACCGTGGACGTCAAGATCCCCATGCTCGGCATGATCAAGCGCAAGGCGGAGAAGGTCATCATCGACCGCGCCCTCGACGGTCTGAAGAAGCGCGTCGAATCCGGGGCGTGAGCCCCCGGACCGGTCCTCCCGGCCGGGCCGCCGGAGGCCACGGGTAACGTCCCCCACATGCGGATCATCCTTGTCACCGGCCTCGGCGGCGCCGGGCGCAGCACCGTCGCCGCCGCGACCGCCCTCGCCGGGGCGCGGTCCGGACACCGCGTCGTTCTCGTCTCCGAGGACCCCGGCGCACTCCGTACCGGTCCGCTCCGCATGGACGGGGACCCGCTCGGTACGGACGGGGACCCGGACCCGCTCCACGGGAACGCGGACCCGCTCCACGCGGACCCCGGTCCGCTCCCCGCGGACGCCGACCCCCTCCGTACGGACGGAACCGCTCCCCTCCGTACGGACGGAACCGCCCCCCGGCCCGGCGGCCGTGACACCGGGCGGCTCCGGCTCGTGCGCCCCCGGCCCGCCGACGGCTTCCGGCGCGAGTTCCTCGCCCTCCAGGACCGGTCCGGCACCGTCCTCGACCTGCTCGGCGCGACGCCCTTCGAGGACGCCGAGCTCACCGAACTCCCCGGCAGCCGGTCCTTCGCCCTGCTGCGCGCCCTCCGCGACGCCGCCTCCGGCGGCCACGACCTCGCCGTCGTCGACCTGCCGCCGCTCACCGAGGCCCTCGCCCTGCTCGCCCTGCCCGAGCAGCTCCGCCGCTATCTGCGCCGCCTGCTGCCCCCGGAACGGCAGGCCGCCCGCGCGCTGCGCCCGATGCTCGCCCAGCTCGCCGGAGTGCCCATGCCCGCGCAGCGGCTGTACGAGGCCACCGCCCGCTGGGAGACCGAGCTGGCCGCCGTCCAGGCCGTCGTCGAAGCCCCCGGCACCAGCGTCCGGCTCGTCGTCGAACCCGGCCCCGCCGCCCTCCGCGCCCTGCGCGAGGCCCGCCTCGGCCTCGCCCTCCAGGGCCTCTCCCTCGACGCCGTCGCCGCCAACCGGCTGCTGCCCGCCGGCTCCGGCGACCCCTGGCTGGCCGCCCTCGCCACCGCGCAGCACCGGCACCTCGCGGAGCTGCGCGCCGCCGGGGACCCCGGCACCCCCGTGTACGAGCTGCCGCACCTCGGCCGTGACCCGCGCGGACCCGGGGACCTCGCCCCGCTCGCCCCCGCCGGGGCGCCGACCGCGCCCGTACCCGCCCCCGCCTGGGCCGTCGAGGACCGGCGCGAGGCGGACGGCGTCCTCGTCTGGCACATCCGCCTCCCCGGGGCCGTCAAGGACGAGCTGGCCCTCGTCCGGCGCGGTGACGAACTCCTCCTGACCGTCGGCGCCTTCCGCCGGGCCGTCGCCCTGCCCGCCGCCCTGCGCCGCTGCACCGTCACCGGCGCCGGACTCGTCGACGGCGACCTCCGGGTCCGCTTCACCCCCGACCCCGGGCTCTGGCCCCGTACCCCCTGAGCGGGCGTGTACCGTCGAAGTACCACCACGGAGGAGTACGCCATGAGCGATCCGGACCCTTGGGCCGAGGCGTGTGCCGAGGACCTGGAGGCGGAGAAGGCCCGCCGCAGGGCACGGCACGGCGCGGAGCCCGGCTCCCCCGCCGAGGAGCTGCGCAAGCTCTTCGAAGCCGTCGCCGAGAAGGTCTCCGGCGGACTCGGCAACCCGCTGCTCGCCGGACAGGCCGCGCAGACCGTGCAGCAGCTCGTCAACCAGGCGAAGTCCGTCGTCGAGCCCGTCATCGAACGCAATCCGCAGGTCTTCGACCACCTCGCGGCGGCGGGCGGCGAACTGCTCGCCGCCTACCGCTCCGCCGTCGAGGGACACGAGAGCCGCTGGACCCGGGGCGGTGCCACCCCCGCCGACGACCCCTCGGACCCCCGCGGCGACGCGGCCCCGGGACGCCCCGCCGACGAGCGGCCCGACCGGGGGGACGACGAGGGGCCGGGAACCGGCCAGCACATCGACCTCGACTGACCGGCGGGCCCGTCCCCCTCGGGTACGGTGGGCCCCAGCGGGGCTCGACCGAAAACTGAGGGACACATGGGACTCACCATCGGCGTCGACATCGGCGGCACGAAGATCGCGGCCGGCGTGGTCGACGAGGAGGGCAACATCCTCGACACGCACAAGGTGCCGACCCCTCCGACCCCCGAGGGCATCGTCGACGCGATCAGCACCGCCGTGTCCGAGGCGGGCCGGGGCCACGCGGTCGAGGCCGTCGGCATCGGAGCCGCGGGCTACGTCGACGACAAGCGCGCCACCGTCCTCTTCGCCCCGAACATCGACTGGCGGCACGAGCCGCTGAAGGACAAGGTCGAGCAGCGGATCGGCCTCCCCGTCGTCGTCGAGAACGACGCCAACGCCGCCGCCTGGGGCGAGTACCGCTTCGGCGCGGGCCAGGGCCACGAGGACGTCATCTGCATCACCCTCGGCACCGGTCTCGGCGGCGGCATCATCATCGGCAACAAGCTGCGCCGAGGACGCTTCGGCGTGGCGGCGGAGTTCGGCCACATCCGGGTCGTCCCGGACGGTCTGCTCTGCGGCTGCGGCAGCCAGGGCTGCTGGGAGCAGTACGCCTCCGGGCGCGCCCTCGTCCGGTACGCCCGGCAGCGCGCCGCCGCCACCCCCGAGAACGCCGAGGTCCTCCTCTCCCTCGGCGACGGCACCCCCGAGGGCGTCGAGGGCAAGCACGTCAGCCAGGCGGCCCGCGCCGGTGACCCGGTCGCCGTCGACTCCTTCCGCGAGCTGGCCCGCTGGGCGGGCGCCGGTCTCGCCGACCTGGCCTCGCTCTTCGACCCGTCGGCGTTCATCGTCGGCGGCGGCGTCTCGGACGAGGGCGAACTGGTCCTCGACCCGATCCGCAAGTCCTTCCGGCGCTGGCTGATCGGCGGCCAGTGGCGCCCGCACGCCCAGGTCCTCGCGGCCCAGCTCGGCAACAAGGCCGGTCTGGTCGGCGCGGCGGACCTGGCCCGCCAGGGCTGAGCCCCCGTACGGAGCCAGGGCCGAGCACCGTACGAGCCGAGACCGTGAGCACCGTACGAGCCAGGGCCGGGCACCCGTACGAAGACTGAGGGCCACCGCCCGTCGCGTCCCCGCCGGACGCGGCGGGCGGTTGTCGTACCTTACGTGCCATGGCGAACAGCGAGCTGCCCAACTCCCGCACCGAGGAGGACGGTTCGGCCGTCCTCCGGGTCCTCTCCTACAACATCCGCTCGATGCGCGACGACGAGGACGCCCTCGCCCGCGTCATCCGGGCCTGTGCGCCGGACCTGGTCCTGGTGCAGGAGGCCCCGCGGTTCTTCCGGTGGCGCAAGCACGCGGCCCGGCTCGCCGCGAAGAGCGAACTGGTCGTCCTGAGCGGCGGCGCCACCGCCGCCGGACCGCTGCTGCTCTGCTCGCTGCGGGCCACCGTGGAGCGCACCGAGGACGTCCTGCTGCCGCTGACCCCGGGACTGCACCGGCGGGGCCTGGCGACCGCCGTCGTCCGCTTCGCGGGCGCCCGGGTCGGGGTCGTCAGCTGCCATCTGAGCCTGCGGAAGGACGAGCGGTACGCGCAGGCGGGCATGGTCCTCGACCGGGTCGCCGCGCTGGGCACCCCGTACGCCCTGGTCGGCGGGGACCTCAACGAACGGCCGGACGGGCCCGCCTTCCGGCGGCTGGCCGCCGGGCTCACGGACGGCTGGGCGGCCCGGCCCTGGGGCGGCGAGTTCACCTCGACCCCGGCCGACCCGCACCAGCGGATCGACGCGGTCCTGGCCACCCCGGGCGTGGAGTTCCTCGGCTGCGGGGTGCCGCCCGGCCTCGACCCGGCCGACCTGCGGGCCGCCACCGACCACCTCCCGGTCCTGGCGGCGGTCCGCGTCCCCGCGACCCCCTGAAACGCCCTGGTCACGCCCGGACGCCCCGCAGGCCCGCCCCCGCGCGGTGCCGGGCAGGGGTCGCGCCCCGGGCCCGGCACCCGTCTACACCACCGCCCCGCGTCCCGGGTCGTCGAAGCCGTCCTCGTCCTCGTCGTCGTGCTTCATACGGCCCACCAGGGTCGCGAAGCCGCCCAGGAAGCCGCCGAGGCAGAGCGTCGTCAGCCACCAGGTCATGTCCCACTGGAGCAGCACGGCGAGCAGCATCAGGACCGGGCCGCCGATCACGGCCAGCCAGGCGAACCTGGTCGTCGCGTCCGTCTCGGGCAGCGGCGGCGGCTCCGGCGGCACGAAGTGCCCCTCCTCCGTACCGCCCGGCCCGTCGTCCGGCTCCCTGGGCGAGTAGTCCCGGGGACCGGTCGGCCCCACCCCGGGCGCGAACACCACGGAGCTGCCGAGCGCGGGCCGCTCGGGCCCCGGCTCCCCATCACCGTCACCGTCCGTCCCGGACCCCTCGGCGCCCTTCGGCCCGTCCTCCCCGGGCGTGGGACGCGGCTTCCACAGCGTCCCCTTCCCCGCGACCGGACCGGGGGACGCCGGTCCGGCCTCCCCGGAGCCGTCCCCGGCGCCCTTCCCGGCCCGCTTCTCCGCCCCGTCCTCCGGCTCGGGCTCCGGCAGGCTCAGGTCCTCGACCGGCCGGAACGGCTTCGTCTCCGGAGGATCCGCGGGCTCCTCGCCGTACCCGGCGACGATCGCGGCCCACGCCGCCTCCTCGTCGATGGGCTGCGGTTCCCGCTCGCCGCCGTCCTGCTGCTCAGCCACCGCTCCTGCTCTCCTTCTCGTCGACCAGTCCGGGGGCGAGACGCTCGACGAAGGCCAGGCTCTCGTCGAAGATCCGCTCCGCGTCATGGTCCAACGTCGCGACGTGGTAGCTCTGTTCCAGCAGGACCTCCCGGACGTCCGTCGAGGAGATCCGGGACAGGACGCGGGCCGAGTCGACCGGCGGTACGACATGGTCCTCGGGGCTGTGCAGCAGCAGCACCGGCTGGGTGACCTGGGGGAGCTCCGCGTCGACCGTCCGGAAGAACTGCCGCAGCGAGTGCGCCGCGTGCAGCGGCACCCGGTCGTACCCGACCTCGGCCACGCCCTCCTTGGCGATGTCGCTCGCGATGCCCTTCGTCGAGGGCACCAGATGCCGGACGACCGGCAGCGCGTACGCGCTCAGCCCGTGCACCTTGTTGCCCGGGTTGACCACCACGACGCCCCGCACGGAGTCCCCGTGCCTGGCGGCGAGCCGCAGGGTCAGCGCCCCGCCCATGGAGAGACCGAACACGAAGACGGCCGAGCACCGCTCCAGGAGCTCGCGCAGCGCCCGGTCGACCTCCGCGTACCAGTCCTGCCAGGTGGTGAGCTGCATGTCCTGCCAGCGGGTGCCGTGGCCCGGCAGCAGCGGCAACGACACGGTCAGCCCGCGCGCGGCCAGGTACTCGGCCCACGGGCGCATCGACTGCGGGGAACCGGTGAATCCGTGACAGAGAAGGACGCCGACCTCTCCGCCTTCGTGGCGGTACGGCTCGGCTCCGGGAAGGACCGGCACCGGGGTCTCCTGTTCGTTCGACTTCGGATGCGCCGAAGCGACGGAAATGGGGAAGGACCTTCACCGTACGCGACCGGACCGACACCGACCAGGGCCGTAGCGGGGGGCGTGCGCCGGTACGGGATAAAGTCGTCGGGACGGCACACGGAAGGCATGACGAGTTGATCTACGGCGCGATGAAGTTCTCCCTCGGAGGGTCCCTGAAGCTCGCCTTCAGGCCCTGGGTGGAGGGTCTGGAGAACATCCCCGCCGAGGGCCCGGCGATCCTGGCGAGCAACCACCTGTCGTTCTCCGACTCCTTCTTCCTGCCCGCGGTCCTCGACCGCAAGGTCACCTTCATCGCCAAGGCCGAGTACTTCACCTCGCCGGGCGTGAAGGGGAAGCTCACCGCCGCCTTCTTCAAGGGCGTGGGGCAGCTCCCGGTGGACCGTTCGGGGGCCCGGGGCGCGGGCGAGGCGGCCATCAGGGCGGGCATCGAGGTCATCGAGAAGGGCGGCCTCTTCGGGATCTACCCCGAGGGCACCCGCTCGCCCGACGGACGCCTCTACCGGGGCAAGCCCGGCGGTCTGGCCCGGGTGGCGCTGGCCACCGGCGCCCCCGTGATCCCGGTCGCCATGATCGACACGGAGAAGATCCAGCCGCCCGGCAAGGTCGTCCCCAAGCTGATGCGACCGGGCATCCGGATCGGCGAGCCGCTGGACTTCACCCGCTACCAGGGCATGGAGGGGGACCGCTTCATCCTCCGCTCGGTGACCGACGAGGTCATGTACGAGATCATGAAGCTGTCCGGCCAGGAGTACGTCGACATCTACGCGACCGCCGCCAAGCGGCAGCTCGCGGACGCCGAGAAGGCGGCCAAGGAGGCCGTGAAGGCAGAGATCGCGGCCCGGGAAGAGTCCGGCGCGTAGGACGGTCCCGACGGGGGACGTCCGGGGGGTGGGGGAGATGGCCAGGCGCGAGCGTGTCGTGCGGATGTCGGTCGAGCAGCCGCTGTGGCGGGCGCTGACCGGCTACCGCCTCCTCACCATGGTCTACGCGGTCCTGCTGTTCGCCTTCGGCCAGGAGCGCTACGAGCGGCCCTGGATCGGCGTCGTCTATCTGGCGGTGCTGTGCGTCTGGACCCTGGCCACCCTCCCCAGGGTCGCCAACGCGGTCAGCTGCACCAAGCGCTTCCTCGTCGCCGACCTCACCGTCGCCCTCGTCGGCATCCTCCTCACCCCGCTCGCCGACGTCCAGGCACGGACCGTCGACGGCACCACCCTGCCGTCGATATGGACGGCGGGCGCCGTCCTCGCGTACGCCATCAAGGGCGGCTGGCGTTGGGCCGGGGTCGCCTCCTCCCTCGTCGCCGTCGCCAACATCGTCCAGCGCGGCCAGCCCAGCCGGGACACCCTCCACAACGTGCTGCTCGTCTGGGTGGCCTCCATCGCCATCGGATACGTCGTCGAGGTCGCCCGCGCCTCGGAGCGCACCCTCGCCCGCGCCCTGGAGATCGAGGCCGCCACCCGCGAGCGGGAGCGCCTCGCCCGGGACATCCACGACAGCGTCCTCCAGGTCCTCGCCATGGTGCAGCGGCGCGGCACCGCCCTCGGCGGCGAGGCCGCCGAGCTCGGCCGGATGGCGGGCGATCAGGAGGTGGCCCTGCGCACCCTCGTCGCGGGCGGCCTCATCCGGCCCAGCCTGGTCTCCGAGGACGAGTCCGAGGGGGCCGTCGTCCGGGTCGTCGAGGTGGACGACGACCTCCCGCACGGCGGTGACGACACGCCCCTCGACCTGCGGCTGCTGCTGGCCCCCCGGGCCGGCGCCCGGGTCACCCTCTCCGAGCCGGGCGCACCCGTCCTGCTCCCGCCGCCCGCCGCCCGCGAGCTGGCCGCCGCCGTCGGCGCCGCCCTGGACAACGTACGGGCGCACGCCGGTGAGGACGCGCGGGCCTGGATCCTCGTCGAGGACTGGCCGGACGAGATCGTCGTGACCGTACGGGACGACGGGCCCGGCATCCCCGAGGGCCGTCTCGCGCAGGCCGAGGGGGAGGGCCGGATGGGGGTCGCCCTCTCCATCCGGGGGAGACTGCGGGATCTGGGCGGTACGGCCGAACTGGTCTCGGTCCCCGGCCAGGGCACGGAAGTCGAGTTGAAGGTCCCCCGGGGGAAGGCAGGGAAGCAGTGAGCGAGCAGCCGATCAAGGTGATGGTGGTGGACGACCACCCGATGTGGCGGGACGCGGTGGCCCGCGATCTGACGGAGGCGGGCTTCGACGTCGTCGCCACCGCCGGGGACGGCGAGCAGGCCGTGCGCCGCGCCCTCGCCGCCGGACCCGACGTCCTCGTCCTGGACCTGAACCTGCCGGTGAAGCCGGGCGTCCAGGTCTGCAAGGAACTGGTCGGCGGGCGGGCCGGGGGACCGAAGGTCCTGGTCCTCTCGGCGAGCGGCGAGCACGCCGATGTCCTGGAGGCGGTGAAGTCGGGTGCCACCGGCTACCTCCTGAAGTCGGCCAGCACGGAGGAGCTGACCGACGCCGTGCGCCGGACGGCGCTGGGCGACCCCGTCTTCACCCCCGGTCTCGCCGGTCTCGTCCTCGGCGAGTACCGCCGTCTCGCCTCCGAGCCCGCCCCGGCGTCCGGCGCCGACGAGTCGAAGGCCCCGCGGCTGACCGAGCGCGAGACGGAGGTCCTGCGGCTGGTCGCCAAGGGCCTCAGCTACAAGCAGATCGCGGAGCGCCTGGTGATCTCGCACCGCACGGTGCAGAACCATGTCCAGAACACCCTGGGCAAGCTCCAGCTGCACAACCGGGTGGAGCTGGTCCGGTACGCCATCGAGCGCGGTCTCGACGACGCCTGAGCCGGGCCGGGTGCCGGGGCCCCCGGCACCCCCGCGCCCGGCTGCCCCGCGCCCCCGTGCCCGGCCGCCCGGCCGCCCGGCACCCGCGTGCCGGGCGCGGCGGGCGGACCCGCCGCCGATGAGCGATGATCGGGAGTGTCCGACCCATCACCGGCACGAGGGGAATCCCGTGGAAATCCTGGCATTCGGCGTGCAGGCGGACGAGAGGCCCCTCATCGAGAAGGCGTTCGAGGGGAAGCATGACGTGCGCTGCCTCGGGGTCTTCCTCACCGAGGACACCGCCCCCATCGCGGCGGGCTACGAGGTCATCTCCACCAGCGTCAACGCCAGCCTCGACCACCGCGTCCTGCAGACCCTCGCCGCGGGCGGCACCCAGATGATCGCCCAGCGCTCCACGGGCTTCAACAACATCGATCTGGAGGTCGCCGAGCGGCTCGGCCTCACCGTCGCCCGGGTCTCGTACTACTCGCCGTACTCCGTCGCCGAGTTCGCCTGGACCCTGGCGACCGCCGTCAACCGGCGGATCGTCCGCGCCTCCAACCGGACCCGGGACTTCGACTTCCGGCTCGACGGACTGATGGGCCGCGACTTCCGGGGCCGTACCGTCGGCGTGCTCGGCACCGGGAAGATCGGCGAGGCGTTCACCCGGATCGCCCACGGCTTCGGCATGAACCTCCTCGGCTGGGACGTCGCCGAGAACCCGGCCTGCGTGGAACTCGGCATGAGGTACGTCGACAAGGAACGGCTCTTCGCCGAGTCCGACCTCATCAGCCTCCACGTGCCGCTGCTGCCGTCGACCCAGCACATCATCGACGCCGCCGCCCTCAAGGCCATGAAGGACGACGCCATCCTCGTCAACTCCAGCCGGGGCGGGCTCATCGACACCGGGGCCCTGGTCGCCGAACTGCGGGCCGGACGCTTCACCGGCATCGGACTCGACGTGTACGAGGCCGAGGCCGGGCTCTTCTTCCTCGACAAGTCCCTGGAGGCGGTCGAGGACGACACCCTCGCCCGGCTCGTCACCTTCCCGAACGTGGTGGTCACCTCCCACCAGGCGTACTACACCACCGACGCGGTCGGCCAGATCATCGACACCACGGTCTCCAACGTCCTCGACCACCTCGCCGGACGACGCGGCGAGAACGTCCTCGTCCCCCGGCTCACCTCCTGACCCCGCCCGACCCGGGCACCCCGCCCGCCGTCCACGGGCCCGCCGTCCCCCGGGGACCGGCGGGCCCGTGGCCGTCGTCCCTCAGACCAGCACACCCGCCAGCAACGAGGCCGTCAGCGCCGCGCCCTCCGTCGTCAGGACCGACTCGGGGTGGAACTGCACCCCCGCGAAGCCCGGCCCGCGCAGCGCGTGCACCTCACCGCTCTCCGCGTCCCGGCTCACCTCGATCCGGTGCAGCGCCAGCTCCGTGGCCGCCCGGTCGTCGCAGCGGGCCGTGAAGCTGTTGTAGAAGCCGACCGTCCGCTCCTGCCCGAAGAGGTCGATCCGCAGCTGCGCCCCCTGGAACGGGACCCGCTTGCGGACGATCTCCAGGCCCAGCTCGGCGGCGATCAGCTCGTGCCCGAGGCACACCCCGAGGAGACCGTGCCGGTGCTCCCGCACCAGCTCGCCCGTCAGCCCGCGCAGCAGCCGCATCTTCGGGTCGGCGGCGTCCGAGGGGTCGCCGGGGCCGGGCCCCAGGACCACCGGCCCCTCATGGGCGAGCGCCAGCTCGCGCAGCCCCGGCTCGTCGTAGCGGAGCACCGACACCTCCAGGCCCGAGGAGCGCAGGACGTGCGCCAGCATCGCCGTGAAGGTGTCCTCGGCGTCGACCACCAGGGCGTGCCCCGACAGCTCGGCCGACCGCTCCTGCATCCGCAGCCAGAACGGCGCGAGGTCCGCCCGGCGCGCGTCCAGGGCGGCCCGGACCCTGGGGTCGTCGGCCAGTGCCGCCGGGGCCGCGTGACCGGTCGCCGGACGGCCCTCGCGGACCCCGAGGGCGGTGAGGATCCCGGCGGCCTTGGCGTGGGTCTCGGCGACCTCGCCCGCCGGGTCGGAGTGCCGGACGAGCGTCGCGCCGACCGGGACCCGCAGCCGCCCGTCGGCCGCGATGTCCGCCGTACGGATCAGGATGGGGGAGTCCAGGGTCTGGGCGCCGTGGGCGTCGGTGCCGAGCAGGGCGAGGGCGCCCGCGTAGTAGCCGCGGGCGATCCCGTCGGCGTCGAGCGGCTCGTGCCGCTCGATCACCCGGCAGGCGTTCTGCACGGGCGAGCCGGTGACGGTCGCCGCGAACATCGTCTCCCGCAGCACCTCCCGCACGTCCAGGGTGGAACGGCCCCGCAGCTCGTACTCGGTGTGCGCGAGGTGCGCCATCTCCTTCAGGCGCGGGCCGATCACTACCCCGCCCCGGTCGCCGACCGTGCACATCATCTTCAGCTCCTCGTCGACCACCATCGACAGCTCCTCGGTCTCCTTGCGGTCGCCGAGGAAGGCGAGCAGGCCCTCGGCGGTGGGGGCGGCCCCCGCCGGGTAGCGGTACGTGCCGCTGATCGGGTTCATCACGACCGTGCCGCCCGACATGCGCACATGGACCTCGGGGCTGGCCCCGACGAGCGTCCGGTCGCCGGTGTGCACGACGAAGGTCCAGTACGCGCCCCGCTCGCCGGTGAGCAGCCGCCGGAACAGGGCGAGCGCGTCGGCCCGGCCGAAGCCCGGGATCTCGCCCCGGTAGGTGCGCCGGATGACGAAGTTGGCGCCCTCGCCGGAGCCGATCTCCTCCTCGACGACCCGCCGCACGGTCCCGGCGTACTCCTCGTCGGAGACGTCGAAGCCGCCGCCCTCGACGCGTACGTCGTGCGCCGGGAGCTGGGCCAGGGCGTCGGCGAGGGGGAGTTCGTGGGTCTCGTCGGCGACGAGGACGGAGAGCGGGGTGCCGTCGTCGCGGACGTCGAAGCCGCGCTCCCTGATCTGCCGGAACGGCACCAGGGCGAGCGTCGGACGGTCGCTCACCGGCAGGTCGGCCAGCCGTTCGGCCTCGTGGACCGGGCCGAGGAGGACCTCGACGGTGTCGTGGTCGCGGCCGGGGGTGCGGCGGCGCAGCAGGGCGAAGGGCGGGCAGGAGTCGTCGAGGAGACGGGAGAGGTCCATGGTCCGTCGTTCCTTCCGTGGGAGTGCGGAGAGGAACGGCCCCGGGCACGAGAAAGGCCGCCCCTCGGGCGGCCTGTGCGTGTGTCGGTGTACGCGCGATCAGTGGGCCGCCGGATGAGCGGTCCACCACCAGTTCTGGATCAGGGGCGCGAACATGGCAGCACTGTAACCCAGCCGGAGACGGGAACGGGGCCCGTTCCGCACCGTGGACGGTGGGAACGGGCCCCGTGGGACCACGGGAGAACCGGTCAGAAGATCAGGTTGTGCTTCTGCCAGCCGGGGCCGATCTGCGTGCGACCCGCGTACGGGGCGGTGGCGCTGCCGGTGCCCTTGTAGAGCCACAGGACGCCGGAGGCGTCCCGGCCCACGAAGTCGACCCTGCCGTCGCCGGTGAGGTCGCTCGGGCCGACGATGCTGTTGTAGATCTGCCAGCCGGTGCCCACCTTGACGCGCCCGGCGTACGGGGCGGTGGCGCTGCCGGTGCCCTTGTACAGCCAGAGCACGCCCGCGGCGTCCCGGCCGATCAGGTCGGCCTTGCCGTCCGAGGTCAGGTCGCCGGTGCTGATGATGTTGTTGTAGATCTGCCAGCCCGTGCCGATCTTCACCCGGGCGGCGAACGGCCTGGAGGGGGTGCCCGTGCCCTGGTAGAGCCAGATGACCCCGGACTTCTCGCGGGCGATCAGGTCCGGCCTGCCGTCCCCGGTCAGGTCGCGGACGCCGATGACCTGGTCGTATATCTGCCAGCCGGGACCCACCCGCAGCCGTCCCTTGAAGGGCGCCGAGGGGTTGCCGCTGCCCTGGTAGTACCAGAGCACGCCGGAGGGCTCCCTGGCCACGGCGTCACCGGTGCCGTCGGCACGGAGGGCCGTCAGGGGGGTGACGGTGTTGTAGATCTGCCAGCCGCCGCCGACCCGGTAGGGCGTCAGGAACGGCGTGGTGGCGTCCCCGGTGCCCTGGTACTGCCACAGGACACCGGAGGTGTCACGGGCGAGGAGGTTGTAGCGGTTGTTCGTGGCGGCGGGGGCGGCGCCCGGGGCCTCCACGATGTCGCTCTGCTTCACCCAGGTGATCTTGTGGTGGAAGCGGATCGGGACGTACAGCGTCTGGCCGACGACGTTCTTCTGCGCGGAGCCGAACCAGTCGTCGCCCGGCACCGCGGGACCGGCCTTCACATAGGACTGCGCGGCGTCGAAGGTGAACTTCGTCAGGAAGGCGTTCTCGTCGCCGGGGGCGGCGAGACCCGCCGCGGTGTAGGCGGCGGTCTCCGGGAAGGCGCGGCCGTAGATCTTGGCCGAGGAGGCCCCGGCCCTGACCTTGACGGTCGTGGCGCCGCTCACCGGCACGGTGTACTGCCCGCCGGGGTTCTGGAACCAGGCCTTGGTGCCCGCGTACCAGATCGCGGTCCAGTCGTTCCGGGCCTCGGCGACCACGTACGAGCCGCCCGCGCGGACCTTGTTGCCGTAGTTGGAGCCCTCGGTCCACAGCGAGTTGAAGTACGGGTCCTTGATCGTCGCGGCGGTCGTCGACGGCGAGGTGTAGAGGTAGCCGAAGTTGGCCGGACGCGCGGCGGCGGCGACGCTCCCGGTGGTCAGCTTCGGCTGGTTCGCCGTGGTGAACGGGGGCACCACGCGGACCACCTGGCCGGCCCGGAGGAGGCCGCCCGCGCCCTTGTCGCCCTGCGGGGCGCCCAGGAGCGACATGTAGTAGTTCCAGTCCCAGTACGGGCCCGCGTCCCAGTGGAGGCTGGACAGGCGGTTGTCCGTCTGGAGCGCCACCTCGTCGTGGCCGATGATGTGCTCGCGGTCGATCGGCACGTCGTACTTGTCCGCCAGGAACTTCACCAGTTCGGCGGAGGAGCGGTACTGCGGCTCGGTGAACCAGCTCCCCTCCTTCATGGCGAAGCCCTCGTGCTCCACGCCGATGGCGTGCATGTTGAGCGTCCAGTTGCCCGCGTGCCACGCCAGCTGCTTGTTCTCCAGCATCTGGGTGACCTGGCCGTCCTGGGCCCGGATCAGATAGTGCGCGCTGCCCGCGCCCCTCGGGTTCGTCAGCGTGTCCAGGGAGCCCTGGTAGGGGCCCTCGGTGTCGTGGATCACGATCTGCCGGATGCCGACGCCCTGGTCGGGGCGGCTGGCGGGGGTGTAGTTGCGCGCGCCGCCCGGGTCGACGCGGACCGGGACGAAGTCGCAGTTCAGGCTGGTCGGGCACTCGGTGACCGGGGCCGCCGCCGTGGTCGCGGGGCTGGCCGCGAGCGGTACGTTCGAGGGCTTGACCGGCTCGACCGAAGGGTCGGCGGGCAGGGTGACCTGCTCGCCGTCGAGGGTGAGCGCCCGCTCCCCCTCCTTGATCGACGCGAAGACGCGCTTCGCGAAGAGGTCGGCGCCCTTCCGCTCCGGGGACTGGCTGTAGCGGGCCACGGCCGGGTACCAGTCGCCCGGCTCCCCGGACAGCTCGGCACCGGCCTGCCTCTGGTAGTCGGCGAGCAGCGCGGCACCGGCCCGGATCGAGGCCCCGGTGTCGTTCTGCACGGTCTCCGTGGAGCTGCCGATCAGCTCGGCGCCCTTGTCCAGGGTGTGCAGGCGCGGGTCGTCGGTGTCGACGACGGCCTTCTCCAGGATGCGGCGGACCAGCTCGCGGTCGAACTTCTTCTCGATCTCCGGGCGGCCGGAGCCGTTGAAGTGGTCGATCTGCTCGTCCGTGACCTTCTGCGCCACGTCGCCGGGATCGACCTTCGTCAGACCCATCACGTTGTACGCGCCGGTGGTGCTCGGCTCGCCGTCGTGCGACTCCCAGCGGGTCTGCTGGTACGACACCGCCATCAGCACGCTCTGCGGCACGTCGAACTCGCGCGCCGCGTTCGCGAACTGGGTCCGGAGGGGAAGATCGCCTCCGGACGCCTGGTCCGCGGTCGCGCCGAGGAGGCCCGGTGAGGCGACCGCGAGGGTGCCGATCGTGGCGGTGGCGACGACGGCGGCCGACGCTCCGTACAGGAGTCGTCTTTTCCGGCGGTCTCTGCGGTGCCTCTGGGTCACGCCCACCCCTGTGTTCGACTGGGTCCACTGTGTTCTTGTGGAACGGGTTCCGGTGAAACGGGCCCGAGGGTAACACCACCCGATGGCGTGAAGATCAGCGGTGGACATTCCGGACGGCGCGTCTCAGCCACTGGGCAGGCGGACGGGACCGGGCGAAGAACCCCGTAATGTTGTGCTTGTGACCGTGAACGCTGATTCCCACGCCGTCGCCAAGGCGACCTGGCGAGACCTGCCCGCGGCGCAGCAGCCCGAGTACCCCGATGCCGAGGCTCTGCGCGATGTGATCGCGGACCTCGAGTCGTATCCTCCGCTCGTCTTCGCCGGCGAGTGCGACCAGCTGCGCGCCCGGATGGGAGCCGTCGCCCGTGGCGAGGCGTTCCTGCTCCAGGGCGGCGACTGCGCCGAGGCCTTCGACGCCGTGTCCGCCGACCACATCAGGGCCAAGCTCAAGACGCTGCTCCAGATGAGCGCCGTCCTCACCTACGCGGCCTCCGTGCCCGTGGTGAAGGTCGGCCGCATCGCCGGCCAGTACTCGAAGCCCCGCTCCAAGGGCACCGAGACCCGCGACGGCGTGACCCTGCCGACGTACCGGGGCGACTCGGTGAACGGCTTCGGCTTCGACGAGAAGTCCCGGATCCCGGACCCCGAGCGGCTGAAGCGGATGTACCACGCCTCCGCCTCCACGCTGAACCTGGTCCGCGCCTTCACCACCGGTGGTTACGCCGACCTGCGCCAGGTGCACGCCTGGAACCAGGACTTCGTGCGCTCGTCGCCCTCCGGCCAGCGCTACGAGGCGCTCGCCCGCGAGATCGACAACGCGCTGAACTTCATGAAGGCCTGCGGCACCGACCCGGCCGAGTTCAAGGCCGTCGAGTTCTACGCCTCCCACGAGGCGCTGCTGCTCGACTACGAGGGTGCCCTGACCCGTACGGACTCGCGCACCGGCAAGCTGTACGACACCTCCGGCCACATGGTCTGGATCGGTGAGCGCACCCGGCAGCTCGACCACGCCCACATCGAGTTCGCCGCGCGCATCTCGAACCCGATCGGCATCAAGCTGGGCCCGACGACCTCGGTGGACGACGCGCTGACGTACATCGACCGGCTCGACCCCGACCGCGAGCCGGGCCGACTGACCTTCATCGTCCGCATGGGCGCCGACAAGGTCCGCGACAAGCTGCCCGAGCTGGTCGAGAAGGTCACCGCCTCCGGCGCGGTCGTCGCCTGGGTCACCGACCCGATGCACGGCAACACCTTCGAGGCGGCCTCCGGCCACAAGACGCGCCGCTTCGACGACGTCCTCGACGAGGTCAAGGGCTTCTTCGAGGTCCACAAGGCGCTGGGCACCCACCCGGGCGGCATCCACGTCGAGCTCACCGGTGACGACGTCACCGAGTGCGTGGGCGGCGGCGACGAGATCTTCGTCGACGACCTGCACCAGCGCTACGAGACGGCCTGCGACCCGCGCCTCAACCGCAGCCAGTCCCTCGACCTGGCCTTCCTGGTCGCGGAGATGTACCGGGACCAGTAGGCGAGCGCGTACGACGACGGGGCGCGGATCCATGTGATCCGCGCCCCATCGTCGTATCCGGGGCTTTTGGGGTCCCTCGGAGCCGGGTAAGGTTAGGTTAGCCTTATCGATCACGGCGGGAGGTGAACCGCGTTGTACGTCTGCTCTTGCTTCGGTGTCACGGAGAAGCAGGTCAAGGAGCACGCCGACGCGGGCGCCTGCACCCCCCGGCAGATCGCCTCCGCCTGCAAGGCGGGCACGGACTGCGGATCCTGCGTCCGTCGCATTCAGGCCATCCTCGGGCGCGGTGCCTGCCCCCGGCGCGAGCTGGTGGACCAGGGTGCGCCCGCCCTCGCGGCGGAGCCCGTCGTCGATCTGGGACGGGCCGCCTGAGGCGGTCGTCTAGCTCGGCTGCTCGATGAGCGTCGAGAGGTAGAGCGCCTCGCCCAGGGACTCGATCAGCTCCAGCTGGGTGTCCAGGTAGTCGATGTGGTGCTCCTCGTCGGCCAGGATCTCCTCGAAGAGGTTGGCCGACGTCACGTCCCCCTTGGCCCGCATGACCTCGATCCCGCGCCGCAGCCGGTCGATCGCCTCCACCTCGACCTGGCGGTCCGCCTGGAACATCTCGGTGATCGTCTGGCCGACCCGTACGTGGAAGAGCCGCTGGTAGTTGGGCAGACCGTCGAGCATCAGGATGCGCTCGGTCAGCTTGTCCGCGTGCTTCATCTCGTCGATGGACTCTTCACGGGTGTACTTGGCGAGCTTCGTCCACCCCTTGTTGTCCTGGATGCGGTAGTGCAGCCAGTACTGGTTGATGGCCGTGAGCTCGCCGGTCAGCTGCTCGTTGAGGAATTCGAGGACCTCGGGGTCGCCCTGCATCGCAGAGGCTCCTTCCACGCTGTGTGGCTGTGTCGTCACCGTTCGGAACGGCCGCATCCTCGCACCCCGGATGGGGGGCGTCCAGTAAGTGCACGCTTAGTGGGGCTTGCCCCGAATCCTGCCCGTCGGGCCTTAGCCTGGTCATGACCACCCCTCGCCGTCTGTCACCATGGAAGACATGGGTCAGCCGGAGAGCGGAGTACACCGGGAAGCGGGGCAGCCGGATCGTTCACCGGACCTTCCGCCCGGCCAGCGCATCCAGCGCGGCTGGCCGGTCACCCACTACGGGCCCGTGCCGAAGTTCAAGCCGGACCGCTGGGAGTTCCGCGTCTTCGGCGCGACCGCCGACGGCGACAAGCACTGCTGGAACCACGAGGAGTTCTCGGCGCTGCCGTTCTCCTCGGTCGTGGCCGACCTCCACTGCGTCACGAAGTTCAGCATGATCGGCGCCGAATGGGGCGGAGTCCCGGCCCGTACGCTGCTGGCGCTCGCCCCGCCCGCGCCGCAGGTCACCCATGTGATGGTCTGGGCCGAGTACGGCTACAGCGCCAACATGCGGCTCTCCGACTTCGCCTCCGACCGCACGATCTTCGCCACCCACAAGGACGGCGAGCTGCTCACCGCCGAGCACGGCTTCCCGCTGCGCCTGATAGTGCCGCACCTGTACGCCTGGAAGGGCCCGAAATGGGTCCGGGGCGTGGAGTACATGGCCGCCGACCGCCGGGGCTTCTGGGAGGAGCGCGGCTACCACAACCTCGGCGACCCGTGGACCGAGCAGCGCTACTCGTACCAGGAGGAAGCGGGCGACGGCCCGGAGCTGTAGCGCTCCCGGCCGCCGCGCGACGGGGCCGGAACCGTATGCCCCCCGGGGTGCCCCTCGACGGGGCGGGGCGTCAGTCCCTGAGCTTCTTGAGGAGCTCCACGTCCGCCAGGTGCCCCGCCTTCCCGCCGGGCGTCTCGATGATCAGCGGCACACCGTCGGTCGCCGGGTGCCGCAGGAGGTTGTGGAAGCCGTCCTGCCCGATGTGACCCGCGCCGATGTTGGCGTGCCGGTCCTTCCGGGCGCCCACCACGTCCTGCGAGTCGTTGGCGTGGATCAGCCGCAGCCGCCCCTCGCCCACGGTCGCCACCAGCTGGTCCAGCGTCCGCGCGGCCCCGTGCGGGCCGGTCAGGTCGTGTCCGGCGGCGAAGACGTGGCAGGTGTCCAGACAGATCCCGAGCTTCGGATGGTGGTCGAGCGCGTCGAAGTACGGCCCGAAGTCCTCCGCGCGCGAGCAGAGCGAGGAGCCCTGGCCCGCCGTCGACTCCAGCAGCAGATACGGGTCGTCCTCGTGCGTCAGCTCGTCGAGCAGCGGCAGCAGCAGCTCCCGCACCTGCGCGAGCGCCACCGCGCGCGGGCGGCCCCCGGTCGCCGAACCGGTGTGCACCACCACGCCCCGCGCGCCGATCTCCCGGCCGCGGCGCAGCGAGTGCCGCATCGACTCCACCGACTTCTCGGCGGTCGCCTCGGTGTGGGAGCCGAAGTTGATCAGATAGGGGGCGTGCACCCAGGCCGAGAGCGACTCCTCCTCGCACCCGGCCCTGAACCGTTCGTCCTGCGCCGGGTTGCCGGGCGGGGTGGCCCAGCCGCGCGGATTGGCGACGAAGACCTGCACGGCCTCGGCGCCCAGCTCACGGGCGTAGCCGAGACCGACGGTGGCGAGACCACCGGCCACCGGGACATGACCGCCGACGGGGTTGCGCAGCACTTCTACAGTCCCTTGATCGTGAGGATGACGGTGGAGCCCTCGGGCGCGGTCGAGCCGCCCTCGACGGACTGTCCCGAGACGGTGTCGCCGAGATAGGGGAAGGTCTTCTTCACCTCGACCTCGAAGCCCGCGTCCTCCAGGGCGGTCCGCGCGTCGTCGGCGGTCTCGCCGGTCACGTCCGGGACCTCCACGGACCGGGGGCCCTTGGAGAGGGTCAGGACGATCGTGTCGCCCCCGGCGGCCCTGCTGCCCTCGGCGAGGGACTGGGCGGCGACCGTGCCCGGGTCCTCGGGGGAGTGGATCCGCTCCGGGGCGACCCGGACGGTGAGCCCGGCCTCCCGGAGTCCGGCCGTGGCGTCGTCGGCGGTCTCGCCCGTGACGTCGGGCACGTCGATCGGCGCGCCCTTGCTGACCACCAGGGCGACGGCCGAGTCGGGCGCCCGCTCGGTGCCGGGCTCGGGGTCGGAGCCGATCACGGCGCCCTGGGCGACGGTCTCGCTGAAGGACCGGGTGACCACCCCGACCGCCAGGCCCTCCCGCTCCAGGGCGCGCCTGGCCTCGGCGAGCGGCTGGTCCTTCAGGCGGGGCACCTTCACGACCTGCGGGCCCCTGGACAGGGTGAGGGTGACCCGGCCGTTGTTCCGCAGGCGTTCGCCGGGGGCGGGGTCGACGGCCATGACGGTGCCGCGCTCGTACACGTCGCTGAAGGCGCGCCCGGTCGAGCCGACCTCCAGGCCCGCCTCCGTGATCCGCGCGGTCGCGGCCGTCTCGGTCTGGCCGAGGACGGCGGGGACGCGGGTGAACTGGCCGGAGTTGATGTACCAGACGCCCACGCCCAGACCGAGGGCGAGCAGCACGCCGACGACCAGCAGCAGGGGGCCGTTCGGGGGACGGCGGCGGGCGGTCGCGGGCGGCGGCTCCGGGACCGGCATCCGGCCGGTGCGCGCCACCGGCCGCTCGTCGGCCGGGTCCTCCACGGCGCGCGCGATCACACTGGTCCGGTCCTCGGAGCCGCCGCGTTCCCCGGACCGGGAGCGCGGCGGCTCCGCGTCCAGCTCCTCGTCGGTCAGCCGGGCGCGGGCCTCCCGCGCCAGGGCGAGCAGGGCGACGGCGTCGTACGGGCGGGCCCCGGGGTCACGGGCGGTCGCGGCGGCGGTCAGCCCGTCCAGTGCGGGGGCCAGCCCGGGGACGGTCCGGGAGGGCGCGGGCACGTCGGTGTGCAGGTGCTGGTAGAGCACCTGGGCGGGGGTGTCGCCCGCGTGCGGTTTGCCGCCGGTCAGCATCTCGTACAGGACGACACCGCAGGCGTACACGTCGGCGCGGGTGTCGGCGGTGCCGTGCTCGATCTGCTCCGGCGCCAGGTAGGAGACCGTGCCGAGGACCGAGCCGGTGGTGGCGGTCGCCGAGCCCACCGCCCTGACCAGGCCGAAGTCGGCGACCTTGACCCGGCCGTCGTCCCCTATCAGGACGTTCTCCGGCTTCATGTCCCGGTGCACGAACCCGGCCCGGTGGGCGGCGCCGAGCGCGGCGAGGACCGGCTCCAGGATGTCCAGGGCGGCCCGGGGCGCCAGGGCCCCGCGCTCGCGCAGCACGTCCCGCAGGGTGCAGCCCTCGACGTACTCCATCGCCAGATAGACGTACGCGCCCTCGGCGCCCTGGTCGAAGACGCCGACCACGTTCGGGTGGGAGAGCCGGGCGACGGACTTCGCCTCCCGGATGAACCGCCCGACGAACTCGGCGTCGACCGCGAGGGCCGGGTGCATCACCTTGAGCGCGAGGACGCGGTCGAGACGGGTGTCGACGGCCCGGTAGACCGTGGCCATCCCGCCGACGGCGATGCGCGCGTCGACGCGGTAGCGGCCGTCGAGCAGCCGCCCGACGAGGGGGTCCTGAAGGGTCGTGTCCACGGCGTCGAGTCTACGAGCCGCGGGCCCGGCACCCGCCCTGCCGCCGGGTACCGGGGCACAGCTGTGACGAGCGTCCCGCCGGGGCGCTCAGAAGGCCGGGCGCTCCGGGTCCAGGTCGGCCCGGCCCGTCACCGGGGAGGACGCCTCCGCGAAGTGGCGGCGCGGGATGCGGCCCGCCCGGCGGGCCAGCCGTCCCGCCTCGACCGCGTGCCGCATCGCCGACGCCATCAGGACCGGCTCCTGCGCCCGGGTCACCGCCGAGGCCAGCATCACCGCCGCGCACCCCAGCTCCATCGCGAGCGTCGCGTCCGACGCGGTGCCCGCGCCCGCGTCGAGGATCACCGGCACCCCGGCCCGTTCCACGATCAGCTCGAAGTTGTGCGGGTTGCGGATGCCGAGCCCGGAGCCGATGGGGGAGCCCAGCGGCATGATCGCCGCGCAGCCCACGTCCTCCAGCTTCCGGGCGAGGACCGGGTCGTCGTTGGTGTACGGGAGCACGGTGAACCCGTCGTCGACGAGGGTCTCGGCCGCGTCGAGGAGTTCCTCGCCGTCCGGCAGCAGGGTCCGCTCGTCGGCGACGACCTCCAGCTTGACCCAGTCGGTGCCCAGCGCCTCCCGGGCGAGCCGGGCGGTCAGGACCGCCTCGCCCGCGGTGAAACAGCCCGCCGTGTTGGGCAGCACCCGGATGCCGAGCCGCTCCAGGACGGAGAGGACCGAGCCCCGCACGGTCGGGTCGAGCCGCCGCATGGCGACGGTGGTCAGCTCGGTGCCCGAGGCGGCCAGCGAGCGCTCCAGGACGTCGAGGCTGGGGGCCCCGCCGGTACCCATGACCAGCCGAGAGGAGAACTCCGCGCCGCCGAGGACGAACACGTCGTCGGACATCGCGCTCAGCCCCCCTGGACCGCGGTGAGGACCTCCACCCGGTCGCCCTCGCCGAGCGGGGTCGTGGCCCACTGGCCGCGCGGCACGACCGTCTCGTTGAGGGCGGCGGCGACCCCGGTGCGGGCCGTGGTCAGGGTGGCGACGAGGGCGTCGAGGGAGAGCGGGCCGGGCAGCTCGCGCGCCTCCCCGTTCACGGACACGATCATGCGGGCTGCTCCTGGCGTACGGGAGGGGCGGGGGAGAAGCGGCGGGGGGAGAAGGGGCGCGCCTCCTCGGGGAGGACGCCGGTGGTGAGGACCTCGGCCATCACGTCGCCGGTGACGGGGGTCAGCAGCACCCCGTTGCGGTGGTGGCCGGTGGCCAGGTGCAGGCCGGGCAGGGCGGTGGGGCCGAGCAGGGGCGCGTTGTCGGGGGAGCCGGGGCGGAGCCCCGCCAGGGTCTCGGTGAGCGGCAGCTCGGTGATGCCGGGGACCAGTTCGTGGGCGTCGCGCAGCAGCTCGTACACCCCGCCCGCGGTCACCGTGGTGTCCCAGCCGAGTTCCTCGCTGGTGGCGCCGACGACCAGCTCGCCGTTGGCGCGGGGCACCAGGTAGACGTGGCTGCCCCGGACGACGGCACGGACCGTCCGGGACAGGAAGGGGGCGTACGCGGCCGGTATCCGCAGCCGCAGGACCTGGCCCTTGACCGGGCGCACCGGCGGGAGGACCTCCTCGGGCACGCCCGCGAGGCGTCCGCTCAGACTGCCCGCCGCGAGCACCACCTGGTCGGCGGCGAGGTGCCCGCCGTCGGCGAGCACGGCGCCGCGCGCCCGGTCGGCGGTGGCCGTCAGGCCGTGGGCCAGGGTGCGGTGGAAGACCACTCCGGCGCGTTCGCAGGCGAGGAGGAGGGCGGCGGCGAGCCTGCGCGGGTCGACCTGGTGGTCGCCGTCCACCCGCAGTCCGCCGCGCACCCCGGGCGCGAGCATCGGTTCGAGACGGCGGCACTCGCGTCCGCTGAGCCATTCGGAGGCGAGTCCGCAGCGGGTCTGGAGGGCGTGCAGCTCGCGCAGATGGGCCCGGTCGTCGGCGTCGAGGGCGACGGCGAGGGTGCCGCAGGCGCGGTGGCCGACGTCGTGGCCGGTGGCCTCCTCCAGTTCGGCGACGAAGGCGGGGTAGCGCGCGGCGGAGGCGAGGTTGAGCCCCAGGAGGGTCTCCTCGCCGTAGTGGAGTTCGGTGACGGCGGCGAGCATCCCGGCGGCGACCCGGGCCGCTCCGCCGCCGGGGTCGGGGTCGACGACGGCGGTGCTCAGTCCGCGCCGCGCGGCCCGCCAGGCCGTGACCAGGCCGATGATGCCGCCCCCGACCACGAGGACATCGGAAGAACGCATGGGCGTCCAGCCCCTCCCTTCGCCGGCATGACCCGGATCAGGTTCGTACGGTCGGAGGCCGTCCCAGCCTCCCTCTCAGCCCGGTGCGTCCGGGCTCCCGCGAGTGCTTTACGACCGCCAGACTAGCCCGCCGGCCGGGTGGCCACAGGCCCCCGCCCCACCCCGACTTCCTGACGGTTCGTCAGGTGCGTAGGGTGGCCGGGTGAGCGAGCAGAAGCGGGACCAGCAGCACGTCGTGATCGTCGGCGCCGGGATGGCGGGCGTCCAGACCGCCGTCGCCCTGCGCGAACAGGGCTTCACCGGCCCCGTCACCCTCATCGGCGACGAACCCCACCGGCCCTACGACCGGCCCCCGCTCTCCAAGGCGGTCCTCCTCGGCGAGGCCGAGGACTCCGCCTTCGACATCTCCTTCGACGACCTCGACGTCACCCTCCGCCTCGGCCTGGACGTCACTGGACTGCGCGCCGACGCCCACGAGATCGACACCGGGGAGGGACCCCTCGGCTACGACGTCCTCGTCCTCGCCACCGGCGCCCGCCCCCTCACCCTGCCCGGCACCGAGGGCGTCCCCGGGGTCCATCTGCTCCGCACCCTCGACGACGCCGTCCGCCTCGGCCCCGTCCTGGCCCGCCGCAGCGCCGTCGTGGTCGTCGGCGCGGGCTGGATCGGCGCCGAGTTCGCCACCGCCGCCCGCGCGGCCGGATGTCCCGTCACCGTCGTCGAGGCGGCGGACCTCCCCCTCGCCGGGGTCCTGCCCGCCGAGATCGCCGCCCCCATGGCCGAGTGGTACGGGGCGAGCGGCGCCGAACTCCTCACCCGCGCGCGCGTGGCCACCGTCGCACCCGGCCGGGTCGTCCTCGCCGACGGCCGCGAACTCCCCGCCGAAGCCGTCGTCGTCGGCATCGGGGCACGCCCCGCCACCGACTGGCTCACCGGCTCCGGCATCGCCCTCGACCCGAGCGGCGCCGTCACCGCCGACGACCGGCTGCGCACCTCCCTGCCCGATGTGTACGCCGTCGGCGACTGCGCCTCCTTCCCCTCCGCCCGCTACGGCGAACGGCTCCTCGTCCACCACTGGGACAACGCCCTCCAGGGCCCGCGCACCGTCGCCTCGGCGATCACCGGGACGGACACGGGGCCGTACGACCCCGTCCCGTACTTCTGGTCCGAGCAGTTCGGCCGCTTCGTCCAGTACGCGGGCCACCACGCCCACGCGGACGCGCTCGTCCGGCGCGGCGACCCCGCCGACGACGCCTGGTCCGTGCTCTGGCTGCGCGCCGGGGTCCCCGTCGCCCTGCTGGCCGTCGGCCGCCCCCGCGACCTGGCCCAGGGCCGCAGGCTCATCGAGACCGGCACCCCGGTCGACCCCGTCCGCGCGGCGGACCCCTCCGTGCCCCTGAAGGCGGCCGTCCGGTAGGGCCCGGCTACCGGCCGGCGGTCCGGGATGGCAGGCTTGTCCCCGTGACCCAGATTGACGTAAAGATCGATGCGCTCGTCCCCGCCTGGCTCTATGTGCCCGACATCGCGGAGATGCTCGACATCGACGTGACCCGCGTGCGACAGCTGATCAAGGAAGGCCAGCTCATCGCCGTCCGCCGGGGACCGAACAACTCCCTGCAGATCCCCGCCGCCTTCCTCCAGGAGGACCAGATCGTCAAGGGCCTCGTCGGCACCCTCACGCTGCTGCGCGACGACGGCTTCACCGACGAGGAGATGCTGGAGTGGCTCTTCACCCCGGACGAGAGCCTGCCGGGCACGCCCGCCCAGGCGCTCGGCGAGAATCGCGGCACGGAGGTGAAGCGCCGCGCCCAGGCGCTCGCCCTCTGACCCGGCACCGAAGACACCATCCGCGCGCGTCGCGGCGTCCGGCCCCGCCCGGGACCGACCGCCGCGCCCCGCGCCACCGACGGGGGGAACCCAACCGTGCCCACGCCTCGTGAGCAGCTCGCCGACGCCCGGCTCTACCTGTGCACCGACGCACGGAAGCGCCAGGGCGACCTGCCCGCCTTCCTGGACGCGGTGCTCTCCTCCGGCGTCGACATCGTCCAGCTCCGCGACAAGGGCATGGAGGCGGCCGAGGAGCTGGAGCACCTCGCCGTCCTCGCCGACGCGGTCCGCCGCCACGGCAAGCTCCTCGCGGTGAACGACCGGGCCGACGTCGCCCACGCCGTCGGCTCCGACGTGCTCCACCTGGGCCAGGGCGACCTGCCCGTGCCCGCCGCCCGCGCGATCCTCGGCGACCGGGTCCTGATCGGCCGCTCCTGCCACGCCGAGGACGAGGTCGCCGCCGCCGTCGCCGAACCGGGCGTCGACTACTTCTGCACCGGCCCCTGCTGGCCCACCCCCACCAAGCCGGGGCGGTACGCGCCGGGCCTCGGCCTCGTGCGGTACGCGGCGGAGCTGGCCCAGGACCGGCCCTGGTTCGCCATCGGCGGCATCGACGCGACCAACCTCGACGAGGTCCTGGACGCGGGCGCCCGCCGGATCGTCGTCGTCCGCGCGATCACCGAGGCGGACGACCCCGGGGCAGCCGCCGCCGCCCTCGCCGAGCGGGTCCGGGAGCGCGCCCCGCAGGTCTAGGGCCTGTCTCCACCCCCCCCGGACCCCTTCCCCGCCCCGGCCCCGGGCGACATCCGGCCCGAGTCCGGACACGCCCCGATCCGTCCGTCTGTCCGAAAACATGTCCATCCATCGGACGTCCGGTACGCGGCCCGCCGTGCCCCGTCTAACCTGCCGTTATGGCCCTTGGTACCGCTTCCGTCCGCTCGGACCGTGCCCGCACGGTCCGGGACATCCTCGCCTCCGGCGGCACGTCGTACTCCTTCGAGTTCTACGCCCCCCGGACCGAGAAGGGCGAGCAGGTGCTCTGGAACGCGATGCGGCGCGTCGAGGCGGTCGGACCCAGCTTCGTCTCCGTGACCTACGGCGCCGGTGGCTCCACCCGCGGCGGCACCGTGAAGGCCACCCAGAAGATCGCCTCCGACACCACGCTGACCCCGGTCGCGCACCTCACCGCCGTCGACCACTCGGTCGCCGAACTGCGCAACATCCTCGGCCAGTACGCCGACGCGGGCATCCGGAACATGCTCGCCGTCCGCGGCGACCCGCCCGGCGACCCGCTGGGCGAGTGGGTCGAGCACCCCGAGGGCGTCCGCTACGCGGCCGACCTCGTACGGCTGATCAAGGAGTCGGGAGACTTCTGCGTCGGCGTCGCCGCCTTCCCCGAGATGCACCCCAGGTCCACCGACTGGGACACCGACGTCCGGCACTTCGTGGCCAAGTGCCGCGCGGGCGCGGACTACGCGATCACCCAGATGTTCTTCGACCCGGAGAACTACCTGCGGCTGCGCGACCGCGTCGCCAAGGCGGGCTGCGAGACCCCGGTCATCCCCGAGGTCATGCCCGTGGTGAACGTGCGGACCCTCGACCGGCTGCCCCAGCTGAGCAACGCGCTCTTCCCCCCGGACGTGAAAGAGCGCATCCTCGCCGTCAAGGACGATCCCGCCGCTGTACGCTCCATCGGTATCGAGTTCGCGACGGAGTTCTGCGCGCGGCTGCTCTCCGAGGGCGTCCCCGGACTGCACTTCATCACGCTGAACAGCTCCACCGCGACGCTCGAGATCTACGAGAATCTCGGACTGCACCAGCAGTCGTGACCGGTCGTACCCGCCCCGAACCGCGGCGGTGACCGTGGAGAGGGGCGGCGGGGCATGGGGTGGACGGTCCTCTACATCGCGTTCGGAGTGGTCGCGCTGTGGCTGCTGGGGGAGGTGCTCCTCCAGTACAAGGCGCGGCTCCGCTGGCGCGTGCTCGCCTTCTGCGGCTTCCTCGGCGTGGTCCTCGGGGTGCTGCTGCCCTCGGTGCCGGTCATCGTCGCCGGAGCCGTCGCCTTCGCGGTCGGCCAGACGTATGTGACGCTCTCCTTCCGCCGGGGCTTCTCCACCGGCTGGGCCATCGGCGGCAGCCCCGGCGCGAGCCGCCGCCGCAGGTCGGGCGGCGCCTCGCGCGGCGGCCCGACCCTGGAGGTCACCGAGGTCGCCTACGACACCGGGGCGACCCCGTACGACGGCCCCGACGGCGCCCCCGAACAACCGGCCGCCGCCGAGACGACCGCCGTCTACGAGCCCCTGCCGCTGCCCGACGAGACCGGCCAGTACGGGGTCTACGGCCACGACCGGACCCCCGCCCCCGACGCGTCCGCCCAGGACACCGGACACGGGTACGGGACCCCGGGCCACGACCCCTACCCGCCGGGCTACGAGCAGCAGCCCGGCCACGACCAGCGGCAGCCCGCCTACGGCTACGACACCACCGGACAGCAGCAGTACGCCGCCTACTCCGACCCGTACATCGGCCAGGGCGCGGACACCCAGCAGTACGGCGGCTACTACGGCGACCCGTACGCCCCCTCGTACACCTACGACACCCCGCCCGGCGGCGTCTGGGTCCCGCAGCAGCGCGACACCGACCAGCCGCCCCAGCCGCAGACCCCGCAGGGGTACGGCCACGAGCCGCACCCGGACGACCAGCGGTACCGGTACTGAGCGCGGGCCGGGGACCCGAGGGTCCCCGGCCGTCTCACCGCGAGCCGCGGAAGTCCGCGCCCTCCACGATCAGCCCGGCCACCAGAGCCCCGGACATGCCCGCGTGGGCCAGCCCGCCGCCCGGGTGCGACCAGCCGCCCGCGAACCAGAGGCCCGGCAGCGGGGAACGGTTGTCCGCGGGCATCAGCAGCCCCCGGGCCCCCGCGAGCGCGGGCCCCGGCACCTCCGCCGCACCGGTGTCCCGCCGCACGTCCTCCGGGGTGCGCACGTGCCGCCACAGCAGCCGCTCGGCGAGCCCCGGGACCGCCCGCCCGGCCGCCCCGGTCAGCTCGTCGGCGAACGCCTCCCCGTCCCGCCCGGGAAGCGGCCGGACGGTCGCCGTGACCGTCACCGACTCGTGCTCCGCGTCCGGGCGCAGCGCCGGGTCGTCCGGCCGCAGCACCGTCACCGTCGGCCGCCCGTCCGCCGCGTGCACGACCGTGCGGTGCGCCGCCCCCGCCTCCCGGGGCCCGCGCAGCGCCAGACAGACCGTCACCCGGCTCGTGCCGTTGGCCTGGTGGTGCGGGATCCCGTCGCCGTCGCCCCGGCCGACGACGTGGTCGCGGTAGAGGGACGGCACCGGCGCCCCCGAGACGACGTGGTCGGCCTCCGCCGTCGTGCCGTCGGCCAGCCGGACGCCGACCGCCCGGCCGTCCTCCGCCAGGACGTCCGTCACGGGCGCGTCGAAGACGAACTCCACCCGCCGCTTCCGGCACCGCTCGTACACCGCGTCCGCGAGGGCCCGCAGCCCCCCGGCCACGTACCAGCTGCCGAAGGTCTGCTCCAGGTACGGCAGGACGGCGGCGGACGCCGGGGCGGTGGCCGGATCGAAGCCGTAGCTCCACGCGTAGCCGTCGAGGAGGGCTGCGAGCCGCGGATCGCGCAGCTCCCGCTCCCCGATCCGGGCGAGCGTCGTCGTCGGACGGCGCAGCAGACCCGCCTTCAGGGCCGGGTACGGGTCGGGCGGCGGCGGCCCCGGGTCCTTCGGCCTCGGCTCCTCCAGGAGGGGGCGGCGGGTGGCGTCCCAGGCCTCCCGGGCCCGCACCAGGAAATCGCCCCAGCGCTCGCCCGCGCCCGCGCCGAGCGCCGCGTCCAGGGCGGCGACCGTACCGGCGCGGGAGACGTTCGGCAGGTCCACCCGGGTGCCGTCGGCGAAGAGGTGACGGCTCGCCGGATCGACCTGCGTCAGGGTGACGCACTCCTCCAGGGACTCCTTGCCCGTCTTCACGAACAGGTCCCGGTAGACGGCGGGCAGATGCAGCAGCCCCGGCCCCGTGTCGAAGGCGAACCCGTCCCGCTCGTAGCGGCCGACCGCCCCGCCGTACGTCCCGGTCCGCTCGTACACCGTCACCCGGTGGCCCGCCACGGCCAGCCGGGCCGCCGTCGCCATGGCGCCGAGTCCCGCGCCGATCACCACAATCCGTGCCATGACGGCGAGCCTATCCGGCCCGCGCCACGGACCCCCGGGCCGGTCAGAAGTGCTCGGAGCCGTCCCCGGAGGGCGGCCGGTCCCGGGCACGGGCCGCCGCGCCGACGAGCCTGCGCTCCTCCCGCCGCTGCGCCCGGCGGCGCAGGAAACGCCGGATGCGCCGGGCGAGGAAGACCAGTATCACCAGGCCCAGGACGAGCAGCGTCCCCGCGACGACCGCCGCCGCCACCGGATGGAAGAGCGCGAAGGTGACGATCCCCGCCACCCCCAGGTCCTCCGCCAGGCTCAGCGCCACATTGGAGAACGGCTCGGGCGAGCTGTTGACCGCCATCCGCGTCCCCGCCTTGACGGCATGGCTGAGCAGGGCCGTCGAGCCGCCGACCGCGCCCGCCGCCAGCTCCGGCAGCGACCCGCTCTGCCCGGCGAGCAGCGCTCCGACGACGGCTCCCGAGACCGGCCGGACCACCGTGTGGACGGCGTCCCACACCGAGTCGACGTACGGGATCTTGTCCGCCACCGCCTCGCACAGGAACAGCACCCCGGCGACGACGAGGACATCGGTGCGCTGCAGGGCCTCGGGCACCTCGTCGGTGAGCCCGGTCGCGCCGAACACGCCGAACAGCAGGACCACCGCGTACGCGTTGATCCCGCTCGCCCAGCCACTGGTGAAGACCAGGGGGAGTACCGACATGCGGGCGATCGTAACCAGCCCTGAGTATCCGTACCTAGAGGGCGAGATGAGTAGGCGCGCGGATGGGGCCGGGCGGGTGCGGGGGAGAGAGTGGAGCCCACGGAAGGGGCGCGGCTCCGGCACCGCCGGCACGGGGCTGCGGAACGGGGTCGTGCGTCTGCCGTCACGGGGGAGGTGCGGCGGGGCTCGGGGGGATCGAGCCGCGCCGCACCGGCCGCCGGAGGGGCCGTCGGGCCTCGCCGCACCGGCCGGTACGGGATCCACCGGCCCGTGGAGGGCCACTCCCGGGACCCGCGGAGGTCACCCGGCCCGTGGGAAGTCCCCCGCCCGTGGATGTACCCCGGCCCGTGGGGGATCAGTGGCCGCCGCTCACCCGGCCGTGCAGCAGCCGGGAGAGGGCCGCGTGCACATCGTCCAGGGAGCGTTCGCTCTGGAAGGCCTGCCAGTCCAGGGCCGCCACCAGCACCATGCCGACCAGGGCCGCCGCCGTCAGCGGGACGTCGATCCCGTCGCTCAGCTCCCCGGCCGCCACGCCCTCCCGCAGCACCCCCTCGACCACCGCGACCGCCTCCTGGCGGACCACCAGGAGCGTGGAGTTCCAGGCGCGGTTGGTGCGCCACAGCTCGGCCACGTACAGCTGGGTGAAGGCCGGGTAGCGGTCGATGAAGACGAGCCCCGCCCGGATCATGGCGTCCAGGGCGTCCACCCGGCTGCCGCCGCGCGCGGCCGTCTCCTCGGCGGCCGTCCGCAAGGAGACGGTGAGCAGCGACACCCCGTGGCGCAGCAGCTCCTCGAAGAGCTCGGTCTTGCTCTTGAAGTTGTAGTAGACCGTGCCCTTGGCCACGCCCGCCCGTTCGGCGATCTCGTCGACGGTCGTCGCGGAGAAGCCCTGCTCCGCGATGAGGGTGACCGCCGCTTCGTAGAGTTTGGCGCGCGTGGCCTGGCGTCGGGTGCTGCTGCTGTCCATGGGCTCGATTCTCACAGGTGCGGCGGGTGGCGCCGGCCGGGTCTCACAGGGTCAGCTCCGGGTGGAGCCGGTCGAGCGTCCACACCTGCCGCTTGCGGGCCGAGAGGGCGGTCAGCGCCAGCGCGCCGACGGTGAACGCGGTCAGGACCGCGCAGGCCTGCCAGACGGGCCCGATGTCGCCGCCCGTGATCAGCCTGCGCAGTGCCTCGACCACGTAGCTCATCGGCAGGAAGGGGTGGATGGCGTTGAAGAACGCCGGGCTGGTCTGCACCGGGTAGGTGCCGCCCGCCGAGGTCAGCTGGAGCATCAGGACGGCGAGGACCAGGATGCGGCCCGCCGCGCCGAAGCGGGCGTTGAGCCACTGGATGATCGCGGAGAAGCAGCAGGTGACCAGGGCGAGGAAGCCGACGGTCCCGGCGGCCCGCGTCATCTGGAGGCCGAGGCCCCAGTGCAGCACCGACATGAGCGCGGCGACCTGGAGGACGCCGATCGCCGCCACCGGGAGCCAGCCCGCGAGGGCGATCCGCCAGGCGGAGCCGCCCGCGGCGAGCGCGCGCCGGTTCAACGGCTGGATGATCATGTACGCGACCATCGCGCCGACCCAGAGGGAGAGCGGGATGAAGTACGGGGCGAAGCCGGTGCCGTAGTTCGGCGCCTTGTGCAGCGACTGGGCGGCCAGCTTCACCGGGTCGGCCATGACCTCGGTGCGCCGCTCGCGGTCCTGCTGGTCGTAGTCCGGGATCCGGTCGACGCCGTCGCGCAGCCCGCCCGCCAGTTCGCCCGAGCCGTCGGCGAGCTGGAACAGACCGCCGTCGAGGTCGCCCGCGCCCTTCTTCAGCTTGCCGACGCCGCTGTCGAGGTTCACCGAGCCCGTGTGGGCGTCGCTGACGCCGGTGTGCAGCTTCGCCGCGCCCGCCGCGACCTTCTTCGCGCCCGTGTTCAGCTCGTTGATCTTCCGGATGGCGCCCGCCACGTCCTCGTCGAGGTGCGGGGCGCGGGCGGCCAGCTCGTCGGCCTGCTTCTTGAGCGTGACGAGCCGGGCGTCCAGGGTCTTCAGGTCGTCCCCGCCGCCCTTGGTCAGCGCGTGGACGTCGTCGGCGAGGGTCGCGACGTCGTTCGCGGTGACCGTGGCCTCCTTCAGGGGGCCGCAGACCTTGGCGTCGGGCTCGGGGGCGTCCACGCACAGCTCGCGGTGGAGCGCGGTCAGACCGTCGTCGGCCTTGTGGGCGGCGCCGCGGACCGCGGGGGCGCGCTTCACCAGGTCGTCCAGGTCGTGCCGGACGGCGGTCGCGGAGTCGGAGACGAGCCGGGCGGTGTCCCGGATCGACCGGCCGTTGTCCGCGAGGTAGGGGCGGACCTTGTCGGCGGTGCCGTTCACCTTGTCGGCGAGGGCCTGGGTGCCGTCCGCGACCTTGCGGGAGCCGCTCTGGAGGTCCTTCGCGCCCTTGTCGAGCCTGGTCAGGCCCGCGGCCAGGTCACCGCTGCCGGTCTTGGCGTCCTTGAGGCCGTCCGCGAGGTCCTTGGAGCCCTTCTTCGCCTTGTCCACGCCCTGCTTGAGGTCGTCGGCGCCCTTGGCCGCCTTCGCGGTGGCGTCGTGGATGTCGGAGAAGGAGATGAAGATCTTGTCGAGGAAGGTGCGGGAGGACTTCGTCGAGGCGGCGGTGCGCACCTCGGAGAAGACCGTCCGGGAGATCTGGCCGACGATGTAGTTGTTGGCGTCGTTGGTCCGCACCCGCAGGGCGCCGGTCTCGGGCGCGTCGCCGGAGCTGGAGGCGATGCGGGAGCTGAAGTCGCCGGGCATGGTCAGGGACAGGTAGTACGTGCCGTTCTCGACGCCCGCGCGGGCCTCGGCGTCGCTCACCCGGTGCCACTCGAAGGTGTTGCTCTCCAGGAGCCCCTCGGTGATGTCGGCACCGGCGTTGACGCGCTTGCCGTCGGTGGTGGCGCCCCGGTCCTCGTTGACGAGGGCGACGGGGAGCTTGTCGAGCCTGCTGTACGGGTCCCAGAACGAGTACAGGTACAGGGCGCCGTACAGCAGCGGCAGCAGCAGGATCGCGACGAGCGCGGCGCGCGGCAGCTTTCCCCTGCCGAAGCGCTTCAGCTCAAGCGCGGCCAGTTTCGGCGAGCGCATCGGCCGCCCCCTCCTCGGTCGTGTCTTCGGTGTCGTTCCGGGGGCCTTCGGTCTCCGCGTGGGCCTCCCCGGCTTCCGCGCGGGCCTCCCGGGTCTCCGGGCGGGCCTCCCCGGCTTCCGCGCGGGCCTTCACGGCCGTCTCCGTCGCCCCGGCGGGCTTCTCCGGCTCCGGCCCGGGCTCCTCCGCCTCCCCGTCGAGCGTCGTGATCCGCAGGACGCCCTCGGGGGACTCGCTGCAGACGGCGAGGACGGTGGTGCCGGACGCGGCCACGGAACGCAGCAGCTCCCAGACCCGCACCCGGTCCGCGTCCGAGAGCTTCAGGTCGGTGTCGTCGACGGCGAGCAGCCGGGGCCGCCCGATCAGGGCCAGCGCGAGGGACAGCCGCAGCGCCTCCAGCCGCTCCAGATCCCGTACGGAGGTCCGCTCGCCCTTCGGCAGGGCGGTCAGGTCCAGTCCGGCAGCGGTCACGGCCTCGTCGATCAGGGCCCGGGAGGCGGCGGCCCGCTCGGCGGGGCGGCGCAGCAGGGTCCGGACGGAGCCGTCGAACCGGCGCTGGAGCAGGGCCCGCTCGCGCAGGTGCTCGGCGACGGTGAAGGCCGGGTCGAGCTCGCTGACGCCGGGGACCTGGCCGAGGGCGCTGATCCGGCGCACGGCGGCCATCTTCCGGGGCAGCGGCAGACCGCCGACCTCGGCGGCGCCCTCCGTGGCCTTCATCCGGCCGGTGAGCGCGAGCAGCAGACAGGTGCGGCCCGAGCCCGAGGGGCCCTCGATCGCCACGAGCGCGCCCGGCTCGGCCCGGAAGGAAACCTTCCGGAACGCCCAGCCGCGCGGGCCCTTCAGCCCGAAGCCGTCCGCGACGACGGCGGCGCCGTGCGACCGCTCCCCGGCCTCCGCCCGCACGGACTCCACGGATTCCACGGATCCCACCCCCCGTTTCCCCTTTTGAACTGACTGGTCAGTTCAAAAGCTACCCCGGGCCGGGGAGTTCAGGCAAAAACCCAGGTCAGCGCGGATTGTCAGTGGGGCGATGCACGATGAACACACACGGCCACAGGACCGTCACGCGACGACAGGAGGACTCGTCATGGCAAGCCCTTCCGCAGCAGCCGCGCCCCGCCGCCGATCCGTCCCCGCACAGCCAGGACCCGCGTCCGACATCCACCCCGTCACGCGCCGCGCCACCGCCCCGCCCGCCGCCCTCGACCTCCTCGTCAAGGCCAGGGCCGGACTCGCCGAGGCCGCCGCCCTCGACCGCCCCCACGAGAGGTACGCCGTCGCGCACCTCGCCGCCCTCCGGGCCGCCGCCGCCGTCCTCGCCGCCCGCGCCAGGCCCGAGACCGGCCGCCGTCGGCAGCGGATACGGAGCGCCTGGGAGCTCCTCGCCGAGCTGGCGCCCGAGCTGGCCGAGTGGGGCGACCTCTTCGCCTCCGGAGCCGACCGCAGGGCCCGCGCCGAGGCGGGCATCCCGAGCGCGGCGACCCGGCGCGAGGCCGACGACCTGCTCAGGGACGCCGCCTTCTTCCTCCGTCTCGTCGAGCGGCTGCTCGCCCTCCACCCCGGCCCGCCCGGCCCACGGGGGACCGGGCGGGCCGGAGGATGATCCGAAAGGCGGGGCCCAGGCCATAGGGTGGGGGAGCGTCCGTACCCGTCACCGAGGAGTCAACAGCCGTGCCGGACCCTTCCCCTGTCTTCGGTCGAGAGGCGGCCTCGCGCCCGACGCGCGCCTCCCTGCGTACCGCCGTCGTCTGGGACGTCCTCAAGGACGCCCTCGACCGCCGGGTCGAGGCCACCGGGAAAGCCGGTCTCGACGTCCTCGACACGGGCGGCGGCTCCGGCAACTTCGCGGTGCCGGTCGCCCGCCTCGGCCACCGGGTCACCGTCGTCGACCCCAGCCCCAACGCGCTGTTCGCGCTGGAGCGCCGGGCCGCCGAGGCCGGGGTCGCCGACCTCGTCACCGGTGTCCAGGGGGACATCAGCGGCCTGTTCGACGTGGTCGGACGCGAGGGCTACGACACCGTGCTCTGCCACGGCGTCCTGGAGTACGTCGACGACCCCGCCGAAGGCGTGCGCAACGCGACCGCCGCGCTCCGCCCCGGCGGCAGCCTCAGCCTGCTCGCGGCCGGACTCGGCGGCGCGGTCCTCGCCCGCGCCCTCGCCGGGCACTTCACCGAGGCCCGCCACGCCCTGGGCGACCCGGCGGGCCGCTGGGGCCCCGGTGACCCGGTGCCCCGCCGCTTCACCGCCGAGCAGCTCACCGAGCTGGCCGACCGGGCCGGACTCGCGGTCGGCGCGGTGCACGGGGTCCGGGTCTTCGCCGACCTCGTCCCCGGCGCCCTCGTCGACACCGAGTCCGGTGCGGCGGAGGCCCTGCTCAAGCTGGAGGCCGCCGCTGCCGAGCTGCCGTCCTTCCACGCCATCGCCACCCAGCTGCACCTGCTGGGCGAGAAGCGGGCCTGAGCGGGACCTCACCCGTTCGGCGGTGCGGGCCGCGCCGCCGATGCAGTACGCCACAGCACGCCCGGTCAGGGGCTCCGCCCCGTATGATCGGGGGACAGCATCCGGCATGACGGGGAAGGGGCTGGGGAATCAACGCCTCAGCAACCGATCCGCATGGCGGCCCGGATTGGCTATTCGGCATTGAGGGCGGGTTTCACGGGGGCGATTCCCTGCCTATCCTGAAAGGGCCGCAAACCGGTCGCCCCCGCGACCGACGACTAGGAGGACTCCGTGCCGCTCTCGGAGCACGAGCAGCGAATGCTCGAGCAGATGGAGCGAGCGCTGTACGCCGAAGATCCCAAGTTCGCGACAGCGCTCGAGGGAAGCGGACTGCGTACGTACACCCGGCGACGGGTCTACCAGGCAGTCGCCGGCTTCCTGGTGGGTATCGCGCTCCTCATGGCCGGAATGGTCGCACAGCAGATCTGGATCAGCGTGGTGGGATTCCTCGTCATGCTGGGCTGCGCGGTCCTGGCGGTCACCGGATGGCGCAAGGCGCCCAAGCCGGGTGAGCAGCAGCAGCCCCATGGTGGAGGATCGGCGGCCGGTGGCCGCCGGACCCGGCAGCGACGCTCCATGATGAACCGCATCGAGGAGCGGTGGCAGCGCCGCCGCGACGAACAGCAGGGCGGCGGCCACTGACGGCCCCCTGAGCGGTGGCCCCGCATCCCTCCGAACGATTTCTTACGGCTGAGCCCCGTGGACACCGCGCCGACCGCGCGCCCACGGGGCTCAGCCGCGCCCCGCGAGCCCCACCGAAAGGGAATGGGGTGCTGCCCTCGGCCCCGGGACCGGAAGCGCCGGGACCTGGAGTCCCTGGACCGAGGCCCCGGACCTGAAGGCCCCGGCGGCCCCGCTCCCGGTAGACCGGGAACCAGGAAGCCCCGGAGCCCCGAGACCCCGGACGCGGAGGCTTAGGACCCGGAGGCGCTGGAGCCCCGAAGCCTCGGTCCTCAAAGCCCTAGCCCCGAGGCCCCCAGCCCCTTCGGGCCCGGGCCCGAAGGGGCACCACCGGCCCTCTCTCGGGAGCCCCGGGCGGGCCGACGGCCTTCCGACGCCGGTGGGCGGGGGCCCGTACCGCGCCCCCGCCCACTTCTCACTTCGCACGGCCCTTCCGGGACGGCCCGGATCAGCCCGTCTCGCGGGGCGGGCGGCGGAAGGACGAGGTCACCCGCCCGGCGGCGGTGTGCCACCGCAGGGACCAGGCGTCCGTCACGGACACCCACCGGGCCCCCGCCGACCAGCGCAGCCGGGCCGCCGAACGGGGCGCGAGCAGCACGCGGAGCCGCGTACGGCGGTCCGCCGAGGCGCGGAAGCCCGCCCTGACCCGGACGGCCTCCTCCGCGAGACCCGGGCGGGCCGCCGGACGGGGCGCGTACAGCGTCTCCTCCACGGCGCCCGCGATCCGGTGCACGGCCCGCGCCGCCTCCTCGTCCAGTCCGCCCAGCCGGACGATCCGGTCCGCCGTGTTCCTCGGCGTCCTCGACTCGTCGGGCTCGACCCCGTGGTCCCAGGCGGTGTCCACCACCTCCTGCCAGACCGCGAGCGTCCGGGCGGCCGTCCCCGCCGGGCTCCGCGCCCCCGCGGGACCGAGCCGCCGGGCCCGCACCCGGCCGCGCCAGAGCAGCGGCCCGAAGGGCAGGGCGAGAACCACGAGCGCCCCCAGGCTCCACAGGAGCACCGTCCCCGCATCCGGCCCCGAGCCGCCCGAGGACGCCCCGGCCGCCGACGCCTCCGGGCCGCAGTCGCCCTGCCTGCGCATCTGCGCCGTGCAGGACTCCGAGGCGCTCGGCCCGGCGGACGGCTGCGCCGAGGCGCTCTGCTGGGGCCGCGCGGTCCCGGTGGCCGTACCGGACGGCGTGTCGGGCCGGGCGTACGAGGGGACCGAGCCCCGCGAGGGCGTCGGCTCGAACCGGGTCCACCCGGCCCCCTCGAAGTACAGCTCGGGCCAGGCGTGCGCGTCACGGATGCCGACCGAGACCGAGCCGTCGGCCTTCGGGGTGCCCGGCATGAAGCCCACGGCCACCCGCGCCGGGATGCCCAGCGTCCGGGCCATCGCCGCCATCGAGAAGGAGAAGTGGACGCAGAAGCCCTCCTTGTCCTTCAGGAAGCGGGAGATCGCCTGCACACCGGTGCCCGACTCGACCTCGACGTCGTAGCGGAAGCCGCCGTCCCGGGCGAACCAGTCCTGGAGCCGCACGGCCCGCTCGTAGTTGCCCCGGGCGCCCTTGGTGACCTCCAGGGCGGTCGTCCGTACGTCCTCCGGCAGCGACGGCGGTACCTGGGTGTACTCGCGGCGCAGCTTCTCCGGGACGGGCGGGGCCGTCGCCAGCTGCTCGGCCGTCGGACGCACGTCCAGGCTGACCACCTGGTAGCGGGTGCCCCGGGTGGTCTGCCGGTCGTCGCCGACGAGCGTCCGCCCGGCCGGCTCGTACCGCCAGCGTCCGTCGACGTCGACCCGGGAGGCCGGGTACGGCATCGGCAGCCACTTCTGCTCGTACCCGTCGGAGGCGACGAAGTTGGTGGTCACCTCGGTGGTCGCGACGGCCCGGTCGAGCCCCTGCGGCCGGGGCAGCCGCTTCGGTACGTCCTCGATGGGGCGGACCGAGGACTTCCAGGAGGTGCCGTCGAACTGGTCGAGGGCCACCAGCCGCAGATACAGGCCGGAGGTGTCGAGGGCGTTGGTCCGGTAGCGCAGGACCTCCCGGTCCTCCGGCTGGCGCAGGTTGTTCTGGAGGGAGACCAGCGGGTTCACGGCCGAGATCGTGCCGCCCCCGCCGCCGTCCCCGTCCCCCTCGCCGCCGCCCTCGCCGAACAGACCGCCGCTGAAGCCGGGCAGCGCCAGCGGCACGACCAGCGCCACGCCCATGGCCACCGCGCCGATCCGACGGCCGGTGCGGGCCGGGGACGCGGTCGTACCGCCGGCCGTCGCGGCGGACCCGGAGCGCGCCGGGCGCGGCGCACCGCCGAAGACCCGCCCCCACGCGGCGAGCCGGTCGCGGCTCTCGGCGAGGAGCAGCACCAGATAGCCGGAGGCCGCGAGGAGGAACCAGAGCCAGCCCGCGCCGCCGCCGGAGAGCCCGGCGGCGACCGAGTACAGGGCGAGCAGCGGCAGACCGGCCGGGGCGGCCCGGCGGAAGGTGACGGCCAGGCCGTCCACCAGGAGGCCGATCGCGACGACCCCGCAGACCAGCATCAGCCGGATGCCCTCGGTGTCCGGGGCGGGCACCGCGTAGTGCCCGACGTCCGCGGCGCCCGACCGGAACAGCTCGGCGGCGTGCGCGAGGGCCTCCGGGCCGGGCAGGAACAGCAGCACCGCCTGATCCCCGGCGAAGAGCGCGGTCAGCGCGAGCAGTGCCACGGCCAGCTGGGCGAGCAGGGTCAGCGGCCGGGCCAGCGGTATCCGCCGGGCCACCGCGCCCGCCCCGCTCACCAGGGCGAGGACGAAGGCCGCGGTGAAGATCCAGGTCGCCGGTCTCACCAGCGGCAGCAGGGCCCCCGAGCCCATCAGGGTGGCGGCCCAGGCGGCCAGGGTCAGCCGGGTGCGCCCGCTCATGCCCATCCTCCGTAGGTGTCGGCGGCGGACTCGGCGCGCATCCCGGCGGCCGTCCGCCACAGCTCGGCGAGCCGCGCCCCGGGCGGTACGGCCAGCGCCGTCCAGCCCGCCTCCCGGAGCAGCCGCAGCCGCTCCTCCACGGCCCCGGTGACGGCGCCGCCGGTCAGCCAGGACCCGGAGTCCAGGACGAACGCGACGGCCGCGCCGGTCCGGCCCCGCATCCGCGCGGTGAGCGCGGCCTGCTCCTCGTCGAGGTCGCCGAGGAAGGCGATCAGCAGGCCCTCGCCGCCGCCGCGCAGCGCGTCGGAGGCACGGGACAGACCGGCGCCCTCGGAGTGGTCGACGACCGCGAGGGAGTCCATCAGGAGCCCGGCCGACTCGGCCGCGTCCTGGGCCGCGGCGAAGCCGTCGGACCCCTCGCCGGGCACGCGGCTGCCGGTGTCGGTGACCAGCCGGACGGCGTAGCCGCGCTCCAGCATGTGCACCAGCGAGGACGCGGCCCCGGAGACCGCCCACTCGAAGGCCGAGTCGGGGCCCGAGCCCTGGTAGGCGATCCCCCGGGTGTCGAGGAGGACCGTGCAGCGGGCCCGCTGCGGCTGCTCCTCGCGCCGGACCATCAGCTCGCCGTAGCGGGCGGTGGAGCGCCAGTGCACCCGGCGCAGGTCGTCCCCGTGGCGGTAGGCGCGCGGGATGATGTCGTCGTCGCCCGCGAGGGCCAGGGCCCGCTGCTGCCCGTCGCCGTGGCCCGAGGCCTCCCCGGTGAGCTTCACCGGCGGCAGGGGTTCGGTCCTGGGCACCACCGTGAGGGTGTCGTACGCCTGGAAGGACCGGGTCAGCTCGCACATGCCGAAGGGGTCGCCCAGCCGCAGCTGGAGCGGCCCGAGCGGGAAACGGCCGCGCAGGTCGGAGCGGACCCGGTAGGACACCTCGCGCCGCCCGCCCGCCTCGACCCGGTCCAGGACGAAGCGGGGCCGGGGCCCGAGCGTGTACGGCACGTGGTCCTGGAGCATCAGCAGCCCGGTGGGCAGCTTGGACACGTTCTCCATCCGCAGCTGCACCCGGGCCTCGGTGGCCGCCTCCACCCGCTGCGGGGTGAGCCTGCGGGAGGTGGCGACCCGGTAGCGGGTGCGGTGCAGCACGAGGACGCAGAGCAGCGGCAGCGCGGCGAGCAGCAGCCCGACCCGGAGCAGATCGGCCTGACCCAGGACGTACGCGCAGACGGCGGCGGCCACCCCCGCGGCGAGGAAGGAGCGGCCCCGGGTGGTGAGACCGCCGAGGGCGGCCCGCAGACCGCCCCGGTCGTCCTCCTCGCCCCGCTGTCCGTCCGGTGCGGCGGCGGCTCCCATCACAGCCGCCGGGCGCCGGGCCGCTGGCCGTGGAGCGGTCCGGCGGGCGGGGCCGCGGCCGGGACGGGGGTGCGCTGGAGGACGTCCTGGACGACCTGCTCGGCGGTGCGCCGGTTGAGCTGCGCCTGCGCCGTCGGCAGCAGCCGGTGGGCGAGGACGGGCGCGGCGAGCGCCTGGAGGTCGTCGGGCAGCACGTACTCCCGGCCGCTGAGCGCGGCCGAGGCCTTGGCGGCCCGCAGCAGATGCAGGGTGGCCCGGGGGGAGGCGCCGAGCCGCAGGTCGGGGTGGGTGCGGGTGGCGGCGACGAGCTCCACCGCGTACCGGCGCACGGAGTCGGCGACGTGCACCGCGCGCACCGCCTCGACCAGCTTCAGGACGTCATGGGCGTGGGCCACCGGCTGGAGGTCGTCCAGCGGGGACGCCGAGCCGTGCACGTCGAGCATCCGCAGCTCGGCCTCGGCGCTGGGGTAGCCCATGGAGACCCGGGCCATGAAGCGGTCGCGCTGGGCCTCGGGCAGCGGATAGGTGCCCTCCATCTCGACCGGGTTCTGCGTGGCGACCACCATGAACGGGCTGGGCAGCTCGTAGGTCTGGCCGTCGACGGTGACCTGGCGCTCCTCCATGGACTCCAGGAGCGCCGACTGGGTCTTCGGCGAGGCGCGGTTGATCTCGTCGCCGATCACGATCTGCGCGAAGATCGCGCCCGGCTTGAACTCGAAGTCCCGCTGCTGCTGGTCGAAGATCGACACGCCGGTGACGTCGGACGGCAGCAGGTCGGGGGTGAACTGGATGCGGCGCACGGAACAGTCGATGGACCGGGCCAGGGTCTTGGCGAGCATGGTCTTGCCGACGCCGGGGACATCCTCGATGAGGAGGTGCCCCTCGGCGAGCAGCACGGTCAGCGAAAGCCGTACGACCTCGGGCTTGCCCTCGATCACGCTCTCCACCGACCTGCGGACACGCTCGACGGTGGTGGTCAGATCAGTGAGGCTCGCTCGATCGTCATAGGTCGTCACCCCGGCCCTCCTCGGCCTTCAGGAACAGGGACACCTGCCCCCGTGGAATCGTCGGGGGGTGTCCACGGGCATTCTTGTTCGCGGGGCCGGGCCGTGTCACTCGGGGGTGGACAAGTGCGGCCGTTATGCCGGGGTTTGGTGGGTTACGCCGGGTCGGTCTCCGTCTCGTCCGACGGGTCGATCTCCCGCAGGAGGCCCGTCGTCACGTCGAAGACGAAGCCCCGGACGTCGTCGGAGTGCAGCAGGAAGGGGGAGGTCCGCACCCGCTGCATCGACTGCCGCACGTCCTGGTCCACGTCGCGGAAGGCCTCGACCGCCCACGCCGGACGCTGCCCGACCTCGTCCTCCAGCTCGTGCCGGAAGTCCTCGGTCAGCGACTCCAGACCGCAGTTCGTGTGGTGCACGAGCATCACGCTGCGGGTGCCCAGGGCGCGCTGGCTGATGGTGAGCGAACGGATGACGTCGTCCGTGACGACCCCGCCCGCGTTGCGGATCGTGTGGCAGTCGCCCAGCTGGAGGCCGAGGGCCGCGTGCAGGTCCAGACGGGCGTCCATGCAGGCGACGACGGCGACGCGCCGCACCGGCCGCGCGTCCATTCCGGGGTCGGTGAAGCCGGAGGCGTAGGCGACGTTGGCCTCGACGAGACGGTCGGTGACCGTGCCGCCGTTGCGTATGGCGTCGGCAGAGGGGTGCGTGGAGGTCGACATGGTTCCGACGTTAACGGCCGGAGGCCCTCCGGGCCCGCTGTGAGAGCGGACAAAGAACCGCATCCAGCCTTGTTGTGAGCTAACCCACAGGAGCCGGCGGCGTGGCCCCGAACGAGTGACCCACCCGGAACGTCCACCGCCGGGCGACGCGCGAGCGGGTTGATTGACCGGCGCGTGCCGTGGACTAAAGTGACGCGGAGTTCCTGGAGACAACGAGCGATTTTCCGCGGTTTCTCCCCCGTGTGTGCGGCGGTACCTACGGCTCGGCCTCCTCCCGCTCGCCGGTGACCTCCGCGCCCGATCTGAGAGGGCGCATTGAGCAACGACCGACACGTCCCGGTCATGCTCCAGCGGTGCCTGGACATGTTGGCCCCCGCCCTTGAGCGCCCCGGCGCGGTCGTCGTCGACTGCACCCTGGGCCTGGGCGGCCACAGCGAGGCACTCCTGAAGCGGTTCCCCGAGGCGCGGCTCGTCGCCCTCGACCGGGACAAGGAGGCCCTGCGGCTCTCCGGCGAGCGGCTCGCCCCGTACGGAGAGCGCGCCACGCTCGTGCACGCCGTCTACGACGAACTGCCCGAGGTCCTCGACCGGCTCGGCATCCCCGCCGCCGACGGCGTCCTCTTCGACCTCGGCGTCTCCTCGATGCAGCTCGACGAGGCCGACCGGGGCTTCGCCTACGCCCAGGACGCCCCGCTCGACATGCGCATGGACCAGACGACCGGCATCAGCGCGGCCGAGGTCCTCAACACCTACCCGCCGGGCGAGCTGGTCCGCATCCTGCGCGCGTACGGCGAGGAGAAGCAGGCCAAGCGGATCGTCTCCGCGATCGTCCGCGAACGGGAGAAGGAGCCGTTCGACCACAGCGCCCGGCTCGTCGAGCTCATCCGCGACGCGCTCCCGCAGGCCGCCAAGCGCACCGGCGGCAACCCGGCCAAGCGCACCTTCCAGGCCCTGCGCATCGAGGTCAACGGCGAGCTGTCCGTCCTGGAGCGGGCCGTCCCGGCCGCCGTGAAGGCCCTCGCCGTCGGCGGCCGGATCGCCGTCCTCTCCTACCACTCGCTGGAGGACCGGCTGGTCAAGCAGGTGTTCGCGGCGGGCGCCGCCAACACCGCCCCGCCCGGTCTGCCGGTCGTCCCCGAGAAGTACCAGCCCCGGCTGAAGCTGCTCACCCGGGGCGCCGAACTGCCCACCGAGGAGGAGGTCGCCGAGAACCGGCGCGCCGCCCCGGCCCGGCTCCGCGGCGTCGAACGCATCCGGGAGGACGTCCGGTGAGCACGGCGAAGGGGCCCCACAAAGGGCGGGCCGCCCGGCTCGGACGGCTGATGCCGTCCGGGCCCAGCTCGGCGGCCCGCACCCCCTTCGTCCTGCTCGTCGTGGTGCTCCTCGGCGGCGGCCTGATCAGCCTGCTGGTCCTGAACTCGGCCCTCAACCAGGGCTCCTTCCGGCTGAACGAGCTCAAGAACAGGACCACCGAGCTCACCGACGAGGAACAGGCGCTCCAGCGGGACGTCGACGACTACGCGGCCCCCTACGCCCTGGAGCGCCGGGCCCGCGAGCTGGGCATGGTGCCCGGCGGCAGCCCCGCCTTCCTCGGCCCGGACGGCAAGGTGCTCGGCGAACCGTCCGAGGCGGTCGCCCCGAAGCCCGGCCCCACCCCCACCCCGGCCCCCACGCCGACCCCCACACCCCCGCCGGTCCCCGCGCACACCACGGCCCCCGCGACCCCGCCCCCCGCCACCGGCTCGGGCACCACCGGCACCGCGAAGCCGCCCACCGCACCCGGCACCACCGGCACCACCGCACCGAAGACGACCGCGCCCGCGCCCGACCCCACGACCTCCGGCAGGTGACCGAGCAGTGCCCCCCAAGGAGCCCCCGCGCCGCCGCGTCCCCGGCCCCGCCGGGCCCGCGCGCCCCCGGCCCGCCTCCGCCGGAGCCCGCCCGTCCCGCCCCGCGCCCCGCCCGGCCGCGCAGCGGACCCCCCCGCGCGCCCCGGCCCGCAGGCCCCGCACCATCCGGCTCGGCAGCCCCCGGCCCCGGCTGCGGCTGATCTCCTTCGGCCTGACGCTGGTCATGCTGGTCTTCGTGGTGCGGCTGCTCCAGGTCCAGGCCGTCGACGCCAGCGCGTACGCGGCCAAGGCCGACAAGTACCGCTTCCAGGAGTACACGCTCTCCGCCGAGCGGGGCGAGATCACCGACCGCAACGGCATCGCGCTCGCCGTCAGCGTCGACGCGTACGACATCACCGCCGACCCCAAGCTCTTCACGCCCGAGGAGTCCAAGGTCACCGACGCCCCCGAACAGGCCGCCGCCCTCCTCGCCCCCCTCCTCGGCAAGGAGCCCGCCGAACTGGCGAAGAAGCTCCGCACCCCCAAGTCCCGCTACACCCTGCTGGCCCGCAAGCAGACCCCTCAGGTGTGGAACCAGATCAGGGACCTCAAGCGGGTCTACGGCCAGAAGGCCCAGCGCTCCGCGGGCGGCAACGGCGTCAACCTCCTCGGCGGCGTCCTCAGCGAGCCCAGCACCAAGCGCGTCTACCCCAACGGGGAACTCGCCGCCGGGATACTGGGATACGTCAACGCCGAGGGCAAGGGCGCGGGCGGCGTCGAGTCCATGCTCGACCCCGAGCTCGCGGGCAAGGACGGCAAGATCCGCTTCACCCAGTCCGGCGGTCGCCAGGTGCCCACCGCGGGCTCCCAGGGCACCCCCGCCGTCCCCGGCTCCGACATCGAGCTGACCATCGACCGGGACATCCAGTGGGCCGCCCAGCAGGCCATCACCGACCAGGTCCGCACGTCCAAGGCCGACCGGGGCTACGTCGTCGTGCAGGACACCAGGACCGGCGAGGTCCTCGCCATGGCCAACGCCCCCGGCTTCGACCCCAACGACCTCTCCGCCGCCAACGCCGCCTCCATGGGCAACGCGGCCCTCCAGGACGCCTACGAGCCGGGCTCCACCAGCAAGGTCATGTCCATGGCCGCCGTCCTGGAGGAGGGCAAGGCCGCCCCCGACACCCATGTCACCGTCCCCAACCGGCTCCACCGCGGCGACCGGCTCTTCAAGGACGACATCGACCACCCGACCTGGTACCTGACCCTCAACGGCGTCCTCGCCAAGTCCAGCAACATCGGCACCATCCTCGCCACCGGCCAGCTCGGCGCCACCCAGCCCGAGTCCAACCGGGTCCTCCACACCTACCTGCGCAAGTTCGGCATGGGCAGCCCCACCGGCCTGGACTACCCGGGCGAGACCCCGGGCATCCTCGCCGAACCCCAGGACTGGTCCACCTCCCAGCAGTACACGATCCCCTTCGGCCAGGGCCTCTCCCTCAACGCCATGCAGGCCGCCTCCGTCTACTCGACCATCGCCAACGGAGGCGTACGCGTCGAACCCACCCTCGTCCGGGGCAGCAAAGGCCCCGACGGACGGTTCGCCCCCGGCCCCAAACCGGAGGAATCACGGGTCGTCAGCGAGAAGACCGCCCGCACCCTCGCCACCATGCTGGAGTCCGTCGTCGGGAACGAGGAGGGCACCGGCACCAAGGCCGCCATCCCCGGCTACCGCGTCGCGGGCAAGACCGGCACCGCCAACCGCGTCGACCCCGAACTCGGCCGCTACAAGGGCTACACCGCCTCCTTCGCGGGCTTCGCCCCCGCCGACGAGCCGCGGATCACCGTCTACTGCGCCATCCAGAACCCCACCAAGGGCAGCTACTTCGGCGGCCAGATCTGCGGACCCATCTACAAGAAGGTCATGGAGTTCGCCCTCAAGACCCTCCACATCGCCCCCACGGGCGTCGCACCGGCCCGACTGCCGGTCACCTTCGACCCCACCCCGTGACACTCCGGGAGCACCAGTGACAACGATCACCCCCCGATCCGGGAACCGGAAATCGAACTCCGGCGAGGCCCCGGGCTCTTTTGGCCCCCCACAGGGTGTGCCCGGTACGCTCACCGCCGTGCCACACGCTGATCAGTACCGAACCGCCCCGCCCCGGCCGGAACAGGCCCGCCCGACACCCCTGGGCGACCTGGCCGCGCAGCTGGGGGCCGACACCCCCGGGACCGCCGTGATCTCCGGCATCACCCACGACTCCCGGGCCGTGCGCCCCGGCGACCTCTACGCGGCCCTGCCCGGCGCCCGCGTCCACGGCGCCGACTTCGCCGCCCAGGCAGCCGGGCTCGGCGCCGCCGCCGTCCTCACCGACCCGACGGGCGCCGACCGCGCCGCCGCGACCGGCCTCCCGGTCCTCGTCGTCGAGGACCCGCGCGGCCGGATGGGGGAACTCGCCGCCCGGATCTACGGACGGCCCGGCGACGACCTCCTCCAGATCGGCATCACCGGCACCTCCGGCAAGACCACCACCGCCTACCTCGTCGAGGGCGGACTGCGCGGCACCGGACACCGCACCGGACTCGTCGGCACCGTCGAGATGCGGATCGGCGACGAGCGCATCAAGTCCGAGCGCACCACCCCCGAGGCCACCGACCTCCAGGCCCTCTTCGCCGTCATGCGCGAGCGGGGCGTCGACGCCGTCACCATGGAGGTCTCCAGCCACGCCCTGGTGCTCGGCCGGGTCGACGGCTGCGTCTTCGACGTCGCCGTCTTCAACAACCTCAGCCCGGAGCACATGGAGTTCCACTCCGGCATGGAGGACTACTACCGGGCCAAGGCCTCGCTCTTCACCCCGGAGCGCAGCCGCCTGGGCGTGGTCAACCTCGACGACGCGTACGGCCGCAGGCTCGCGGGGGAGGCGACCGTCCCGGTCGTCACCTTCTCCGCCGAGGGCCGCGCCGACGCCGACTGGCGCGCCGAGGACCTCGTCCTCGGCTCCCACGACTCGACGTTCACCGCCGTCGGCCCCCGGGGCGAGCGGATCCCCGCCACCGCCCCGCTGCCCGGCCCGTTCAACGTCGCCAACACCCTCGCCGCCCTCGCCACCCTCGCCGCCGCGGGCGCCGACCCCGAGGCCGCGGCGGCGGGCGTCGCCGCCGTCCCCGGCGTACCGGGCAGGCTGGAGCGCGTCGACGCGGGCCAGCCGTACCTCGCCGTCGTCGACTACGCCCACAAGACGGACGCCGTCGAATCGGTCCTGCGCTCGCTGCGCGAGGTCACCGAGGGCCGTCTGCACGTGGTCATCGGCTGCGGCGGCGACCGGGACACCACCAAACGCGGACCGATGGGCGCCGCCGCCGCCCGGCTCGCCGACACCGCCGTCCTCACCTCGGACAACCCCCGCTCCGAGGATCCGCTCGTGATCCTCACCGCCATGCTCGCGGGCGCCGCCGAGGTGCCCGCGGAGGAACGCGGCGAGGTGCTCGTCCTCGCCGACCGGGCCGCGGCCGTCGCCGCGGCCGTCGCCCGCGCCGAAGCGGGCGACACCGTCCTCGTCGCGGGCAAGGGCCACGAACAGGGCCAGGAGGCCGCCGGAACGGTACGCCCCTTCGACGACCGTCAGGTCCTGCGCGCGGCCATCGCCGACCGCTTGCACACCCAGGCCGCCGCGCCGAGCGGAACAGACAGCCACCAGAACAGTCAGGGATGAAGCAGTGATCGCCCTCTCCCTCGCCGAGATCGCCGAAATCGTCGGCGGGCAGGCGCACGACATACCGGATCCGGCCGCCCGGATCACCGGGCCCGTCGTCATCGACTCCCGAGAAGTGCGGGCCGGCAGCCTCTTCGCGGCCTTCGCCGGTGAGCACGTCGACGGCCACGACTACGCGGAACGCGCCGTCGCCGCCGGTGCGGTGGCCGTACTGGCCGCCCGGCCCGTCGGCGTACCCGCCCTCGTCGTCGACGACGTCCAGACCGCGCTGGGGGCCCTCGCCCGCGCGGTCGTCGCCCGGCTCGGCACCGATGTCGTCGCCCTCACCGGCTCGGCGGGCAAGACCTCCACCAAGGACCTGATCGCCCAGGTCCTCGACCGGCACGCCCCCACGGTGTGGACGCCCGGTTCGCTCAACAACGAGATCGGCCTGCCGCTCACCGCGCTCCGCGCGGGCGACGAGACCCGGCACCTGGTCCTGGAGATGGGCGCCCGGGGCATCGGCCACATCCGCTACCTCACCGGCCTCACCCCGCCCCGCATCGGCCTCGTCCTCAACGTGGGCACCGCCCACATCGGGGAGTTCGGCGGCCGGGAACAGATCGCCCGGGCCAAGGGCGAACTGGTCGAGGCGCTGCCGTCGGCCGAGGAGGGCGGTGTCGCGGTCCTCAACGCCGACGACCCGCTCGTCCGCGCCATGGCGAGCCGCACCAAGGCCCGCGTGACCCTGTTCGGCGAAGCGGACGAAGCGGCCGTACGGGCCGAGAACGTCCGCCTCACGGAGACCGGACAGCCCTCTTTCCGGCTTCACACACCCACCGGGTGCAGCGACGTGACCTTGCGCCTGTACGGTGAGCACCACGTGTCGAACGCGCTCGCCGCGGCCGCCGTCGCGCACGAGCTGGGAATGTCCGTCGAAGAGATCGCCACCGCGCTCTCCGGGGCGGGCACCCTGTCGCGCTGGCGCATGGAGGTCACCGAGCGTCCGGACGGCGTGACGATCGTCAACGACGCCTACAACGCGAATCCCGAGTCCATGCGAGCCGCCCTGCGCGCGCTCGCGTCCATGGGCAGGGCCGCACAGGCCCGAGGGGCCCGTACGTGGGCGGTGCTCGGCAAGATGGCCGAGCTCGGTGACGCATCGCTCGCCGAGCACGACGCGGTCGGACGGCTGGTCGTCCGGCTCAACGTCAGCAAGCTCGTCGCGGTCGGGGACAGGGAAGCGTCCTGGCTGCAACTGGGCGCATATAACGAGGGTTCGTGGGGTGAGGAGTCGGTGCACGTGTCCGACGCGCAGGCGGCGGTCGACCTGTTGCGCAGTGAGCTGCGACCGGGGGACGTCGTCCTTGTGAAGGCTTCCAGGTCGGTCGGTCTCGAACAGGTCGCCCTGGCTCTCCTCGACACCGAGGGCGAGGTCACCGGCCGATGAGGCAGATCCTCTTCGCGGGAGCCATCGGGCTCTTCCTGACGCTGATCGGTACCCCGCTGCTGATCAAGCTGCTCGCCCGCAAGGGATACGGGCAGTTCATCCGCGACGACGGCCCCCGGGGCCACGCCGGGAAGAAGGGCACGCCCACCATGGGCGGCATCTCCTTCATCCTGGCGACGATCATCGCGTACGCCCTGGCCAAGGTCATCACCGGCGAGCCCGTCTCGTACTCGGGCCTGCTGGTGCTCTTCCTGATGACCGGCATGGGCCTGGTCGGCTTCCTCGACGACTACATCAAGATCGTCAAGCAGCGTTCGCTGGGCCTGCGGGCCAAGGCGAAGATGGCCGGACAGCTGATCGTGGGCATCGCCTTCGCGGTGCTCGCGCTCCAGTTCCCCGACTCGCGCGGTCTCGCCCCGGCCTCCATGAAGCTCTCCTTCATCACCGACTTCGGCTGGGCCATCGGGCCGGTGCTGTTCGTGGTCTGGGCGCTCTTCATGATCCTGGCCATGTCCAACGGCGTGAACCTGACGGACGGTCTGGACGGCCTGGCCACCGGCGCCTCCGTGATGGTCTTCGGCGCCTACACGTTCATCGGCCTGTGGCAGTTCCAGGAGTCCTGCGCCAACGCGCTGACCCTCACCAACCCCAGCGCCTGCTTCGAGGTCCGCGACCCGCTCGACCTCGCGGTGGTGGCCTCCGCCCTGATGGGCGCCTGCTTCGGCTTCCTCTGGTGGAACACCTCGCCCGCCAAGATCTTCATGGGTGACACCGGCTCCCTCGCCCTCGGCGGCGCGCTCGCCGGTCTCGCCATCTGCTCCCGCACGGAGCTGCTCCTCGCGCTGCTCGGCGGCCTGTTCGTGCTGATCACCATGTCCGTGGTCATCCAGGTCGGCTCGTTCAAGATGACCGGCAAGCGCGTCTTCCGGATGGCCCCGCTCCAACACCACTTCGAACTCAAGGGGTGGTCGGAGGTCCTGGTCGTCGTCCGGTTCTGGATCATCCAGGGCATGTGCGTGATCGTGGGCCTGGGCCTCTTCTACGCGGGATGGGCAGCGGACAAGTGACAGAACAGCTCGACTGGACCGGCAAGAGGGTCACCGTCGCGGGCCTCGGCGTCTCCGGCATCCCGGCCGCCCGCGTCCTGGCCGCCCGGGGCGCGCACGTGACCGTCGTCAACGACGGCGACGACGAGCGCTCCCGGGCCCAGGCCGCGGAGCTGGAGGCGGCGGGCGTCACCGTCCGCCTCGGCGACGGGGCCACCCTGCCGTCCGGCACCGAGCTGATCGTCACCACCCCGGGCTGGCGGCCCGACAAGCCGCTCTTCACGGCCGCCGCCGAGGCGGGCGTGGAGGTCTGGGGCGACGTCGAGCTGGCCTGGCGGCTGCGGGGCCCGGACGCGGCCCCCTGGCTCGCGGTCACCGGCACCAACGGCAAGACCACCACCGTGCGGATGCTCGCCGCCATCCTGGAGGCGGCCGGTCTGCGGACCGCCGCCGTCGGCAACATCGGCGTCTCGCTCCTCGACGCGGTCCTCGGCGAGGAACCGTACGACGTCCTCGCCGTGGAGCTCTCCAGCTACCAGCTGCACTGGGCCCCCTCGGTCCGGGTCCACTCGGCCGCCGTGCTCAACCTGGCGCCCGACCACCTCGACTGGCACGGCTCCATGGAGGCGTACGCCGCCGACAAGGGCCGGATCTACGAGGGAAACCAGGTCGCCTGCGTCTACAACAGGGCCGACCCGGTGACCGAGGACCTGGTCCGCGAGGCCGACGTCGAGGAGGGCTGCCGGGCGATCGGCTTCACCCTCGGCACCCCCGGCCCGTCCGAACTCGGCGTCGTCGAGGGACTCCTCGTCGACCGGGCCTTCGTCGACAACCGGCGGGAGAACGCCCAGGAGCTCGCCGAGGTATCCGACGTCCAGCCACCGGCCCCGCACAACATCGCCAACGCGCTCGCCGCCGCCGCCCTCGCCCGCGCCTTCGGCGTGGACGCCAAGGCCGTACGGGACGGACTGAAGGCCTTCCGGCCGGACCCGCACCGCATCGAACTGGTCGAGGAGATCGGCGGAGTCGCGTACGTCGACGACTCCAAGGCCACCAACACCCACGCCGCCGAAGCCTCGTTGGCCGCCTACGACCCGATCGTCTGGATCGCCGGAGGCCTCGCCAAGGGCGCGACCTTCGACGAGCTCGTCCGGAAGTCGGCGAAGCACCTGCGCGCGGCCGTCCTGATCGGCGCCGACCGGGCCCTGATCCGCGAAGCCCTCGCGCGACACGCCCCGGAAGTCCCGGTGGTGGACCTCGACCGGACCGACACTGGGGCGATGTCCGAGGCGGTCCGCGAAGCGGCCCGGCTCGCCCGCCCGGGGGACACGGTCCTCCTCGCCCCGGCCTGCGCCTCGATGGACATGTTCACCAACTACAACGAGCGGGGCGAGGCCTTCGCGGACGCCGTCCGCGCCCTCGCCGCCACCGGGGACGCCTGACCCGCCCGACGGGGAGGGTCCGGCCGTACCGGGCACGACCGGAGGGGGCAGCGACCATGCCGAGCAAGATCGTCGGGACTCGCAGGCCCTCCGCCGCACGCGGCGGGGGGCGGGCCCCCGCACCGCCGGGGCGGTCCCGCGGCGGCCTGAGGGGCCTCCACGAGCGGGCCAGGAAGGCCTGGGACCGGCCCCTCACGGCCTATTACGTGATCATCGGCGCGGGGATGCTCATCACCACGCTCGGCATGGTGATGGTCTACTCCGCCTCGATGATCACGGCACTCACCTACGACCTGGTGCCCTCCTACTTCTTCCGCAAGCAGTTCTTCGCCGCCCTGCTCGGCACCGGACTCCTCCTGCTCGCCTCCCGGATGCCGATCAAACTGCACCGGGCCCTCGCCTACCCGATCCTGGTCGGCGCGGTCTTCCTCATGGTGCTCGTACAGATCCCCGGGATAGGGCACGCGGTCAACGGCAACCAGAACTGGATCTCCCTCGGCGGCCCCTTCCAGCTCCAGCCCAGCGAGTTCGGCAAACTGGCGCTCATCCTCTGGGGCGCCGACCTGCTCGCGCGCAAGCACGACATGAGACTGCTCACACAGTGGAAGCACATGCTGGTGCCCCTGGTACCCGGCACCTTCATGCTGCTCGGCCTGATCATGCTCGGCGGCGACATGGGCACCTCGATCATCCTCGCCGCGATCCTCTTCGGCCTGCTGTGGACCGCGGGCGCGCCCACCCGGCTCTTCGCCGGGGTGCTCGCCGTGGCCGGTGCGATCGGCTTCCTGCTGATCAAGACGAGCGACAACCGGATGCGGCGCTTCGACTGCATCGGCGCGACCGATCCCGGCGGCGAGGGGGCCCCCTGCCTCCAGGCCGCGCACGGAATCTACGCGCTGGCCTCGGGCGGCTGGTTCGGTTCCGGACTCGGCGCGAGCGTCGAGAAATGGGGCCAACTGCCCGAAGCGCACACCGACTTCATCTTCGCGGTCACCGGTGAGGAACTGGGGCTGGCGGGGACGCTGTCGGTACTCGCCCTGTTCGCGGCCCTAGGCTATGCGGGTATCCGCGTGGCCGGAGGCACGGAGGACCCCTTCGTGAGGTTCGCCGCGGGAGGTGTGACCACCTGGATCACGGCGCAGGCCGTGATCAACATCGGTGCGGTGCTCGGTCTGCTGCCGATCGCCGGTGTCCCGCTCCCGTTGTTCTCCTACGGTGGGTCGGCCCTGCTGCCGACCATGTTCGCCGTCGGGCTCCTCATCGCCTTCGCGCGACAGGAACCCGCCGCGAAAGCGGCCCTGGCCATGCGCCGCCCCGGCTGGGGCAAGCGGGCCGGGGTGAGATGGAAGTCGATGCGACGGCGCGTCAAGAAGCGCCCGTCCGGAGAGCGGTGAATTTCGGTGCATGTCGTACTCGCCGGCGGGGGGACCGCCGGCCACATCGAGCCCGCGCTGGCCCTCGCGGACGCCCTGCGCAGGCAGGACCCCACCGTGGGGATCACGGCGCTGGGCACGGAGAAGGGTCTGGAGACCCGGCTGGTGCCCGAGCGGGGCTATGAGCTGGCTCTCATCCCGGCCGTACCGCTGCCCCGCAGGCCCACCCCCGAACTGATCACCGTCCCCGGGCGGCTGCGCGGCACGATCAAGGCCGCCGAGCAGGTCCTGGAGCGCACCAGGGCGGACTGCGTGGTGGGCTTCGGCGGTTACGTGGCCCTGCCCGGCTATCTCGCGGCCAAGCGCCTCGGGGTGCCGATCGTGGTCCACGAGGCCAACGCCAGGCCCGGACTCGCCAACAAGATCGGTTCGCGGTACGCCGCCGGGGTCGCCGTCGCCACCCCGGACAGCAAGCTCCGCAACTCCCGCTACATCGGCATCCCGCTGCGGTACACCATCGCCACCCTGGACCGGGCCCGGGTACGGCCCGAGGCGCGCGCCGCCTTCGGTCTCGACCCGAACCTGCCGACCCTGCTGGTCTCGGGCGGCTCGCAGGGCGCCCGGCGGCTCAACGAGGTCGTCCAGCAGGTCGCTCCGGTGCTCCAGCGCTCGGGCATCCAGATCCTGCACGCGGTCGGCCCGAAGAACGAAATGCCGCGCGTCGACAACATGCCCGGTATGCCGCCGTACGTGCCGGTACCGTACGTGGACCGGATGGATCTCGCGTACGCCGCCGCCGACATGATGCTCTGCCGCGCGGGCGCGATGACCGTCGCCGAGCTCTCCGCCGTCGGGCTGCCCGCCGCGTACGTCCCGTTGCCGATCGGCAACGGCGAACAGCGGCTCAACGCCCAGCCGGTGGTGAAGGCGGGCGGCGGACTCCTCGTCGACGACGCGGAGCTGACGCCGCAGTGGGTGCAGGGCAACGTCCTGCCCGTACTGGCCGATCCGCACCGGTTGTACGAGATGTCCCGCGCCGCCGCCGAGTTCGGCCGCCGGGACGCCGACGACCTGCTCGTCGGCATGGTGTACGAGGCGATCGCCGCCCGCCGTCAGGCGTAGCGCGGCGGCTGAGGGCAGGAGGCGCCGGATGGCAGCCGGACCGACGACGGCCGAGAAGAGCGGCAGGAGCGGGTCGAAGGGGCCGTCGGACGGTCCGTCCCGCGAGGGTGCCCGGAACCGTGGGTTCCGGGCACCCGGCACCCGAACGCTCCTCATCGCGTTCGGCGTTCTCGTCCTCGTGGTCGCCGGGGTCTGGGCGCTCTACGGCTCCTCCTGGTTCCGTGTGGAACGTGTGAAGACTTACGGCACGGTGGTGCTGACCCCGCGTGAGGTCGAGGCGGTCGCCGCCGTGCCGGTGGGCGCCCCCCTCGTCTCCGTCGACACCGACGGCATCGAGGCCAGGCTCAGGGCCCGGCTGCCGCGCGTCGAATCGGTGGACGTGGTCCGGTCGTGGCCGCACGGAATCGGGCTGAAGGTGACGGAACGGCAGCCCGTTCTCGTGATGGAGAAGGGCGGGAAGTTCACCGAAGTGGACAGGACCGGAATGCGGTTCGCCACGGTGCCCACCGCCCCCAAGGGCGTCCCCCGGCTCGTCCTGGACGTCGCCTCCTCGCCCAGCCTCCGCCGCTTCGGCGCGGACCGGCTGCTGGACGAGGCGGTGCGCGTACGGGGTGAACTCCCGCCCCGAATCGCCCGGGACACTCGTGTCGTGCGCGTCACCTCGTACGACTCCGTCACTCTGGAGCTGAGCGGGGGGCGCACCGTCTACTGGGGCAGCGGGGAGCACGGTCCGGTCAAGGTCCGGGTCCTCGCCGCGCTCATGAAGGCCACTCCCAAAGCGGGGCACTTCGATGTAAGTGCCCCCACGGCGCCCGCCTCGTCCGGGAGTTGACGCACATCACCCCTGGCCAGCACCCTGGTTGGCCAGCGCTACGGGTGATCACATAGGGTGAAAAGAAAAACGGGAGGTTCGGCGTGTTCGTTGAACGTGCGCCACTTGTCGACTTAGTGTCCTGTTCGGAAGAGTCCAGCGAACAGCGACACTGGTAACCCTAAACTTGAACGTTAGGGTTTGGGTCGGCGTTTCGGACCGTCCCAATCGGCATCCGTCGGAGCGGCGCGACCAACGCGCGGCGACGACACGTAACTCGAGGCGAGAGGCCTTCGACGTGGCAGCACCGCAGAACTACCTCGCAGTCATCAAGGTCATCGGTGTCGGCGGCGGTGGTGTCAATGCCATCAACCGAATGATCGAGGTCGGTCTCAAGGGCGTCGAGTTCATCGCGATCAACACCGACGCGCAAGCGCTGTTGATGAGCGACGCCGACGTCAAGCTCGACGTCGGCCGTGAACTCACCCGCGGCCTCGGGGCCGGGGCCAACCCGGCCGTCGGTCGCAAGGCGGCAGAGGACCACCGTGAGGAGATCGAGGAGGTCCTCAAGGGGGCCGACATGGTCTTCGTCACCGCAGGCGAAGGCGGTGGCACCGGCACCGGCGGCGCCCCCGTCGTGGCCAACATCGCGCGCTCGCTCGGCGCCCTGACGATCGGTGTGGTCACCCGGCCGTTCACCTTCGAGGGACGCCGTCGCGCCAACCAGGCGGAGGACGGCATCGCCGAACTCCGCGAAGAGGTCGACACCCTCATCGTCATCCCCAACGACCGGCTCCTGTCGATCTCGGACCGTCAGGTCTCCGTGCTCGACGCCTTCAAGTCGGCCGACCAGGTGCTGCTGAGCGGCGTCCAGGGCATCACGGACCTCATCACCACCCCCGGCCTGATCAACCTCGACTTCGCCGACGTCAAGTCGGTCATGTCCGAGGCCGGTTCGGCCCTCATGGGCATCGGCTCCGCCCGGGGCGACGACCGCGCGGTGGCCGCCGCGGAGATGGCGATCTCCTCGCCGCTCCTGGAGGCCTCCATCGACGGCGCCCGTGGCGTGCTGCTCTCCATCTCCGGCGGCAGCGACCTCGGTCTCTTCGAGATCAACGAGGCCGCGCAACTGGTCAGCGAGGCCGCCCACCCCGAGGCCAACATCATCTTCGGCGCCGTCATCGACGACGCCCTGGGCGACGAGGTCCGGGTCACCGTCATCGCGGCCGGCTTCGACGGCGGCCAGCCGCCCGCCCGCCGGGACAACATCATGGGCTCGGCCTCCGCCAAGCGCGAGGAGCCGGCTCCGGCGCCCCGCCACGCCGAGACCTCCCGCCCGATGGGCGGACTCGGCACCGTCGCCCCGCGCGAGGAGCCGGTACGCGCTCCGATCGAGCCGTCCCCGGCCGTCAACGAGATCCCGCTGCCGCCCGCCCCGCCGGTCGTCCCCCCGGCCCGCCCGTACGCGGACTCCCAGGCCGAGGAGCTGGACGTCCCGGACTTCCTGAAGTGATAGGTCGACGCTTCGACGCGAACGGCGCGCACTTCGCCTTCACCGACCGGTGGGGCGGGGTGAGCGCCGTTCCGTACGAGGAGCTCAACCTCGGCGGCGCGGTGGGGGACGACCCCGGGGCCGTGCTCGCCAACCGGGCGCTCGCCGCGGACGCCCTCGGCCTCGACCCGGCGCGGGTGGTCTGGATGAACCAGGTCCACGGCGCCGACGTCGCCGAGGTGGACGGCCCCTGGTCCACCGGGGAGATTCCCCCGGTGGACGCGCTCGTCACCGCCCGGCGCGGCCTCGCCCTCGCCGTGCTCACCGCGGACTGCGTCCCGGTCCTGCTCGCCGACCCCGTCGCCGGGGTCGTGGCCGCCGCCCACGCCGGGCGCCCCGGGATGGTGGCGGGGATCGTCCCCGCCGCCCTCGCGGCCATGGTCCGGCTCGGCGCCGATCCCGCCCGTGTCGTCGCCCGCACCGGCCCCGCCGTCTGCGGGCGTTGCTACGAGGTGCCCGGGGCGATGCGCGCCGAGGTCGCGGAGACCGAACCCGCGGCGGGCGCCGAGACGAGCTGGGGCACCCCCGCCGTCGACGTCACCGCCGGAGTGCTCGCCCAGCTCGACCGACTGGGCGTCACCGACCGGCGGTCCTGCGGGATCTGCACCCTGGAATCCGCTGACCACTACTCGTACCGCCGCGATCGCACCACGGGGCGACTCGCGGGATATGTCTGGCTGGACTGAGAAGAGACATGACGGACCGCACGTCGGAACTCGCCGAGAACCTGGCCCGGGTGGAGGCACGCATCGCCGCCGCCTGTGCCGCCGCCGGTCGCGCGCGGGAGGAGGTGACGCTCGTCGTCGTCACCAAGACCTACCCCGCGAGCGACGTCAGAATCCTGCACGGGCTCGGGGTGCGGCACGTCGCCGAGAACCGGGACCAGGACGCCGCGCCCAAGGCGGCGGCCTGCGCCGACCTCGACCTGACCTGGCACTTCGTGGGCCAGTTGCAGACCAACAAGGTCAGGTCCGTGGTCGGTTACGCCGATGTGGTCCAGTCCGTCGACCGGCTGAAGCTGGTCTCCGCGCTCTCCGCCGCCGCGGAGCGGGCGGGCCGTGAACTCGGCTGCCTCCTCCAGGTGGCGCTCGACGCGGAGTCCGGTCAGCGGGGCGACCGGGGCGGGATCGCCCCGGACGGGATCGAGGAGTTGGCGGCGGCGGTCGACGCGGCTCCCGCGCTGCGGCTCGACGGACTGATGACCGTGGCCCCGCTGGCCGGTCCGTACGCCGGGAGGCAACGCGCCGCCTTCGACCGGCTGGTGGATCTGTCGACTGTCCTGCGCGCGACCCGTCCGGCTGCGAACATGGTGTCAGCAGGGATGAGTGCGGACCTCGATGAGGCCGTGGCGGCCGGGGCGACACACGTACGCGTCGGTACTGCGGTACTCGGAGTCCGCCCGAAGCTCGGGTAACGTCGCCAAGCAAGTCGGACCACAGCAGAAAATATGGTCATTCCGTAAAACAGGCGGAACGACCCGTGGATCGCACACTTGGTGACGAGGCCGATCCACCACAGAGCGGAGGACTCAGAGAATGGCCGGCGCGATGCGCAAGATGGCGGTCTACCTCGGCCTCGTGGAGGACGATGGGTACGACGGCCGGGGGTTCGACCCCGACGACGACTTCGAACCCGAGCTGGAGCCGGAGCCCGAGCGCGACCGGCGGCACACCCCTCCGCGCCAGGTGGAGCGCGAGGAACCGGTGCGAGTGGTGCAGCCTCCGGCCCCCCGGGAGCCGATCGCCCATTCCGTCCCGGTACTCGCCGAAAGCGGACGTCCGGCCCGAATTGCCCCCGTGGCATCCATCACACCCGAACGCCCGAGCCTGGAGAAGAACGCGCCGGTGATCATGCCCAAGGTCGTGTCCGAGCGGGAGCCCTACCGCATCACCACGCTGCACCCCCGGACCTACAACGAGGCCCGTACCATCGGGGAACACTTCCGTGAGGGCACTCCGGTGATCATGAATCTCACGGAGATGGACGACACGGACGCGAAGCGACTTGTCGACTTTGCCGCCGGACTCGTCTTCGGGCTCCACGGCAGCATTGAGCGCGTGACGCAGAAGGTGTTCCTGTTGTCGCCTGCTAACGTCGATGTCACGGCGGAGGACAAGGCCCGGATCGCAGAGGGCGGATTCTTCAACCAGAGCTGAGAACACGAGAACCGGACGGACCGGTCGCGAAGCGGCCGGAACAAGTTGAGAGCACGAAAGCCAGGGGAGAGGGAAGCGCGGGATGGGCGTCGCACTACAAGTGGTCTACATCGCGCTGATGTGCTTCCTGGTTCTACTGATCGTCCGGCTCGTCATGGACTACGTCTTCCAGTTCGCCCGTTCATGGCAACCCGGTAAGGCGATGGTGGTCGTCCTTGAGGCCACCTACACTGTCACCGATCCACCGCTCAAGCTCCTGCGGCGACTCATCCCGCCGCTGCGTCTCGGGGGCGTGGCACTCGACCTGTCCTTCTTCGTTCTGATGATCATCGTCTACATCCTGATCTCCCTCGTGAGCAGCTTCGCGAGGTGAATGTGGACGATACGGTCTTGCCGACTGCCGACGACTACGTAGAGGTGAAGAAGAGATGCCGCTGACTCCCGAGGATGTGCGGAACAAGCAGTTCACGACCGTCCGCCTTCGAGAAGGCTATGACGAGGACGAGGTGGATGCCTTCCTCGACGAGGTCGAGTCCGAACTGACCCGCCTGCTCCGCGAGAACGAGGACCTGCGCGCCAAGCTGGCCGCCGCGACGCGTGCCGCCGCGCAGAACCAGCAGCAGCAGGGTATGCGCAAGCCCCCGGAGCCGCAGGACCGTCCCGTCGGACCCGGCGCGCCGGTGCCCGCCGCCATATCCGGACCGCCGGTCCAGCAGCAGCCGCCGCAGATGGGCCCGCCGCAGCTGCCGTCCGGTGCCCCCCAGCTTCCCGCCGGTCCCATGCAGGGCGGACCGATGGGTCCCGGCCAGATGCAGGGCGGCCCGATGCAGGGCGGTCCCATGCAGGGCGGACCGATGGGCCCCGGCCAGATGCAGGGTGGTCCCATGCAGGGTGGTCCCATGCAGGGCGGCCCGATGCAGGGCGGTCCCATGCAGGGCGGACCGATGGGCCCCGGCCAGATGCAGGGCGGCCCCATGGGGCACCCGCAGCAGATGCAGCAGCAGATGCCGCCGCAGATGCAGCAGCAGCCGCAGCAGGGCCCCGGTGGCGACAGCGCCGCCCGTGTCCTCTCGCTGGCCCAGCAGACCGCCGACCAGGCGATCGCGGAGGCCCGTTCCGAGGCCAACAAGATCGTCGGCGAGGCGCGTTCGCGTGCCGAGGGTCTGGAGCGGGACGCCCGTTCCAAGGCGGACGCCCTGGAGCGGGACGCGCAGGAGAAGCACCGTGTCGCCATGGGCTCCCTGGAGTCCGCCCGCGCCACCCTCGAGCGCAAGGTCGAGGACCTGCGGGGCTTCGAGCGCGAGTACCGCACGCGGCTGAAGTCGTACCTGGAGTCGCAGCTGCGCCAGCTGGAGACCCAGGCCGACGACTCGCTGGCCCCGCCGCGGACCCCGGCGGCGGCTTCCCTGCCGCCGGCCCCGTCGATGGCCTCGGCCGGTGCGGGTGCGCCGTCCTACGGCAGCACCGGCGCGATGGGCGGTGCGCCGTCCATGGGAGGTGCCCCCTCCTACGGCGGTCAGCAGCAGATGTCTCCGGCGATGACCCAGCCGATGGCTCCGGTCCGTCCGCAGGCTCCGCAGCCGATGCAGCAGGCGCCCGCGCCGATGCGCGGTTTCCTCATCGACGAGGACGACAACTGACGGCGGGCGGTCGCGCGATGAGCGCGTAGCCGTCGGCAGGCTGAAGGGCCGGGCCCCCGGGAAACCGGGGGCCCGGCCCTTTGTCGTGGGCGGGGCCGGTCGACGGCCGGTGGCGCGGGCGTCCGCGGTGGGCCTTCCCTTGCCCGCCCTCGCCCGCCCCGCCCTTGCCCGGAGCAGGGGTTCCGCTCTGTGCCCCGGAGGCGTCCGGCCCCGTCAGGGGTGGCTTCGCGTCGCCAGGGGCGCGGTGGTTCGTGCCGGGCCCGTGTGCCGTGTCCAAGTGCGGGGCGGGGTGCGGAGGTTCCCGTGCCGTTCCGGAGCGGGCAGGCGAAAGGCCCGGCCCCCCTGGAGGGGAGCCGGGCCTTCCGGGGGTGTCACGCCTTGCGGAGGCGGAACGTCAGGGACAGCGACTCGTCCGTGAACGGTGTGCCGTAGGACTCGTCGGCCTCGGCCTGGGCGTAGTCCGTCGACAGGACCTCGTCCGCGATCAGTTCCGCGTGGGCCGTCAGGGCCTCCGCCGTCTCCGGGGAGTCCGTCAGCCAGCGCAGGGCGATCCGGTCGGCCACGTCCAGGCCGCTGTTCTTGCGGGCCTCCTGGATGAGCCGGATCGCGTCACGGGCCAGACCGGCCTTGCGCAGCTCCGGGGTGATCTCCAGGTCCAGGGCGACCGTGGCGCCCGCGTCCGAGGCGACCGACCAGCCCTCGCGGGGGGTCTCCGTGATGATGACCTCCTCGGGGGTGACGGTGATGGTCTCGCCGTTCACCTCCAGGCTCGCCTCGCCGGACCGCAGGGCCAGGGAGAGCGCCGCCGCGTCGGCCGCGGCCACGGCCTTCGCCACGTCCTGGACGCCCTTGCCGAACCGCTTGCCCAGGGAACGGAAGTTCGCCTTGGCCGTGGTGTCGACGAGCGAACCGCCGACCTCGGAGAGCGAGGCCAGGGAGCTGACGTTCAGCTCCTCGGTGATCTGCGCCCGGAGCTCCTCGGAGAGGGCCGGGAAGCCGTTCGCCGCGACCAGCGCCCGGGAGAGCGGCTGACGGGTCTTCACCCCGGACTCCGCGCGGGTGGCACGGCCCAGCTCGACCAGGCGCCGGACGAGCAGCATCTGCTCGGAGAGCGTCCGGTCGATCCGGGCGGGGTCCGCCTCCGGCCAGGTGGACAGGTGTACCGACTCCGGGGCGTCCGGCGTCACCGGCACCACGAGGTCCTGCCAGACCCGCTCCGTGATGAACGGGGTCAGCGGGGCCATCAGCCGCGTAACCGTCTCGATCACGTCGTGGAGGGTGCGCAGGGCCGCCTTGTCGCCCTGCCAGAAACGGCGGCGGGACCGGCGCACGTACCAGTTCGACAGGTCGTCGACGAACGCCGAGACGAGCTTGCCGGTGCGCTGGGTGTCGTACGACTCCATCGCCTCGGTCGTCTCGGCGACCAGGGTGTTCAGCTCGGACAGCAGCCACTTGTCGAGGACCGGGCGGTCGGCGGGCGCCGGGTCGGCGGCGCTCGGCGCCCAGCCCGCGGTCCGCGCGTACAGGGCCTGGAAGGCGACCGTGTTCCAGTACGTCAGGAGGGTCTTGCGGACGACCTCCTGGATCGTGCCGTGGCCGACCCGGCGGGCCGCCCACGGTGAGCCGCCGGCCGCCATGAACCAGCGGACCGCGTCGGCGCCGTGCTGGTCCATCAGCGGGATCGGCTGGAGGATGTTGCCCAGGTGCTTGGACATCTTGCGGCCGTCCTCGGCGAGGATGTGGCCCAGGCAGACCACGTTCTCGTACGAGGACCTGTCGAACACCAGGGTGCCGACGGCCATCAGGGTGTAGAACCAGCCGCGGGTCTGGTCGATCGCCTCGGAGATGAACTGCGCCGGGTACCGGCTCTCGAACAGCTCCTTGTTCTCGTACGGGTAGCCGTACTGCGCGAACGGCATCGAGCCCGAGTCGTACCAGGCGTCGATGACCTCGGGGACGCGGGTCGCGGTCTTCCCGCACCCCTCGGCAGGGCAGCCGAACGTCACGGCGTCGATGTACGGGCGGTGCGGGTCGAGCCCGGACTGGTCGGTGCCGGTCAACCCGGTCAGCTCGGCGCGGGAGCCGACGCAGGTCAGGTGGTCGTCCTCGCAGCGCCAGATCGGCAGCGGGGTGCCCCAGTAGCGGTTGCGGGAGAGCGCCCAGTCGACGTTGTTGGTGAGCCAGTCGCCGAAGCGGCCGTGCTTGACCGAGTCGGGGAACCAGTTCGTCCGCTCGTTCTCCGCGAGCAGCCGGTCCTTGACCGCGGTCGTACGGATGTACCAGGACGGCTGCGCGTAGTAGAGCAGGGCCGTGTGGCAGCGCCAGCAGTGCGGGTAGCTGTGCTCGTACGGGATGTGCCGGAAGAGCAGTCCGCGCGCGTCCAGGTCGGCGGTGAGCGCCTCGTCGGCCTTCTTGAAGAAGACGCCGCCGACCAGCGGCAGACCCTCCTCGAAGGTGCCGTCGGGGCGGACCGGGTTCACGACCGGCAGGCCGTACGCCTTGCAGACCTTGAGGTCGTCCTCGCCGAAGGCGGGGGACTGGTGGACCAGACCGGTGCCGTCCTCGGTCGTCACGTACTCGGCGTTGACGACGTAGTGCGCGGGCTCGGGGAACTCGATGAGGTCGAAGGGGCGCCGGTAGGTCCAGCGCTCCATCTCCGCGCCGGTGAACGACTCGCCGGTGGTGACCCAGCCCTCGCCGAGCGCCTTCTCCAGCAGCGGCTGGGCGACGACGACCCGCTCGTCGCCGTCGGTGGCGACCACGTAGCTGACCTCGGGGTGGGCGGCGACCGCCGTGTTGGACACCAGGGTCCACGGGGTCGTCGTCCAGACGAGGAGCGCCGCCTTCCCGGCCAGCGGGCCGGAGGTCAGCGGGAAGCGCACGTACACCGAGGGGTCGACGACCGTCTCGTAGCCCTGCGCCAGCTCGTGGTCGGACAGACCGGTGCCGCAGCGCGGGCACCAGGGGGCGACCCGGTGGTCCTGGACGAGCAGGTCCTTGTCGAAGATCTGCTTCAGCGACCACCAGACCGACTCGATGTACGAGGGGTCCATGGTCCGGTACGCGTCGTCGAGATCGACCCAGTAGCCCATGCGGGTGGTCAGCTCGGCGAAGGCGTCGGTGTGCCGGGTCACGGACTCGCGGCACTTGTCGTTGAACTCGGCGATGCCGTACGCCTCGATGTCCTTCTTGCCGGAGAAGCCCAGCTCCTTCTCGACGGCCAGCTCGACCGGCAGGCCGTGGCAGTCCCAGCCCGCCTTGCGGGCCACGTGGTAGCCGCGCATGGTCCGGAAGCGGGGGAAGACGTCCTTGAAGACGCGGGCCTCGATGTGGTGCGCGCCGGGCATACCGTTGGCGGTGGGCGGTCCTTCGTAGAAGACCCACTCGGGGCGGCCCTCGGACCGCTCCAGGCTCTTGGCGAAGATCTTGTTCTCCTGCCAGAGATCGAGCACGGCGTGCTCCATCGCGGGCAGGTCGACCTGGGCGGGCACCTGGCGGTACTGCGGCGCTGTCATCGGTTCCTCCGGCGGACTGGTGTCGTTCCGTCGGAGGGACGAGAGCACTGCTCCCGCGGTACCACCCTCCTTGGCCCAGGGCGGGCACGCCCCGAGCCCCCTCATTGGGGTGCGACGCCGGGTCTAGTCACCGCGCTGTGCTGCGGCTTTCTTCCGACGGCTCCGGGGTGATGCTTCACATCGGGCTGACCCCCGGGCTCTCACCGTCCCCGGGTCGCTCATGGCCGCGTACGACGCTACTCGTCCCCATCCAAGCCTTTCGCTCCGCCCAGTGTAAGGGCCCGGGGCGGAGACGGCGGACCGGATTTCCCGTGACCCGAATGGCCACACGCGGCGGCCGGACCCGGGATGCGGCCATGTGGGGGAGGGCGGGCCGGATTACCCGGCGGGGAGCTGGGAACAACGGAGGCAGGTCCGCCCCGGGGGAGGCGGGGGCGGGGCGGGAACGGCGGCGTGCCCCGTTGCCGCGGGCCCCGGGCCGATTTATCGTCCCACCACGGTGCGCGAGCAAGATCACAAAATGTGAAGGGGCCGCGACATGGTGGCGAAGAAGACCGCCGCGAAGAAGACCTCGGCCGCCGGTTCCACCGGTCCGGCCGGGGGCGCCGAGGGCGTGTCCGGGGCGCCGCCACCGGCCGGGGAACCGCCGGCGGACCCGGGCGCGGCGGACGTCACGGAGACGCCCGCCGCGAAGAAGAGCGCCGCGAAGAAGAGCGCCCCGGAGAAGACCGCCGCGAAGAAGGCGGTGGCCGGGAAGAGCGCGGCGAAGCGGACCGCCGCGAAGAAGGCGGCGGTGGCGGGTCCCGGGGACACCGGCGCCGCCGATGAGAAGCCCGCCGGGAGGACCCGGGCGAAGAAGGCGGACGCCGGGAAGGCGCCCGCGGCCGAGCAGCGGACAGGAGCCAGGACGGTGGCAGCGAAGAAGACCGCGGGTGGCGTCACGGCCGGAGGGGACGGGGCCGTGGTGCCCACGGCCCGTACCGGCGGGCTGGCGGTGCGGCCCGGCGAGGAGCCGTGGACCCCGGCCGAGGTCACCGAGGCCCGTACCACCCTCCAGTCCGAGGTGCTCCGGCTGCGCAGCGGGCTGGCGCACTCGCGGGAGGAGCTGACCGGTCTCATGCGGAACTCCGGCGACGGCGCAGGGGACGACCAGGCCGACACCGGCACCAAGAACATCACCCGGGAGCACGAGCTGGCCCTCGCCGCCAACGCCCGCGAGATGCTGGAACAGACCGAGCACGCCCTGGAACGGCTCGACGCGGGCACGTACGGCCTGTGCGAGGTGTGCGGGAAGCCGATCGGCAAGGCGCGGATGCAGGCCTTCCCCCGGGCCACGCTCTGCGTCGAGGACAAGCAGCGGCAGGAGCGGCGCGGCTGAGGTCTCGGCTGCGGGTCTCGTACGCCTGTGCCGTACCCTCGGGGCACGGTCAGGCATCGAGGTCGAGGGACTCACTCACGTGGCAGAGGCGGAGCGCATCATCGGTACGCCGGATTCAGCAGGGGCCGACGACCCGGCCGCCTCGGACGCGACGGCGGCCGGTGGCGGCACGGCCGCGCCGGGAGCCGGGGGCGCGGACGTCCCGGGCGGCGCGGCGGAGGCCGACGGCGGCGAGGCCGTCGAGGCCGTCGAGGAGCGTCCCAAGGGCCGCCGGAAGATCTTCGCGCTCTTCGTGGTGGCGCTGCTCGCCTACCTGCTCGACCTGGGCAGCAAGATGCTGGTGGTCGAGAAGCTGGAGGGCCGCGAGCCGATCGAGGTGATCGGCGATCTGCTCCGTTTCGACGCCATCCGCAACCCGGGTGCCGCGTTCGGCATGGGCGAGGCCTTCACGATCATCTTCACCTGCATCGCGGCGGCCGTGATCGTCGTGATCATCCGGCTGGCCCGGAAGCTCTACAGCCTGCCCTGGGCCATCGCGCTCGGACTGCTGCTCGGCGGCGCGCTCGGCAACCTCACGGACCGCATCTTCCGCTCCCCGGGCGTCTTCAAGGGCGCCGTCGTCGACTTCATCGCGCCCGCGCACTTCGCCGTCTTCAACCTCGCGGACTCCGCGATCGTCTGCGGCGGCATCCTCATCGTGATCCTGTCCTTCCGGGGTCTGGACCCGGACGGCACCGTCCACAAGGACTGACGCAGAACGCGGCACCTTCCGCACAAGGCATACTCGACGGGTGAGCACGAGTCCCGAGATCCGCACCCTGCCCGTTCCCGATGGCCTGGAAGGCGAGCGCGTCGACGCCGCCATCGCCCGTATGTTCGGCTTCTCCCGTACGAAGGCGGCCGAGCTGGCCGCCGCCGGGAAGGTCCAGGTCGACGGCGCCGTCGTCGGCAAGTCCGAGCGGGTCAGCGGCGGCGCGTGGCTCGAAGTCGAGATGCCGGGGGCCGCGGCCCCCGTGCAGATCGTCGCCGAGCCCGTCGAGGGCATGGAGATCGTCCACGACGACGACGACATCGTCGTGATCATGAAGCCGGTCGGAGTCGCCGCGCACCCCAGCCCCGGCTGGACCGGCACCACGGTCATCGGTGGCCTCGCCGCCGCCGGGTACCGCATCTCGACCTCCGGCGCCGCCGAGCGCCAGGGCATCGTGCACCGCCTCGACGTCGGCACCTCCGGTCTGATGGTGGTCGCCAAGTCCGAGTACGCGTACACCTCGCTCAAGCGCCAGTTCAAGGAGCGCACGGTCGACAAGCGCTACAACGCGCTGGTCCAGGGGCACCCCGACCCGATGAGCGGCACCATCGACGCCCCCGTCGGGCGGCACCCGAACCACGACTACAAGTGGGCGGTCACCGCCGACGGCAAGCCCTCCGTCACCCACTACGACCTCATCGAGGCGTACCGGTCGGCCTCGCTGCTCGACATCAAGCTGGAGACCGGCCGCACCCACCAGATCCGGGTGCACATGTCCGCCCACCGGCACCCCTGCGTCGGCGACCTGACCTACGGCGCCGACCCGACGCTCGCCAAGCGCCTCGGGCTGACCCGGCAGTGGCTGCACGCCGTCCGGCTCGGCTTCGAGCACCCCGGCGACGGCTCGTGGGTCGAGTTCGCCAGCACCTACCCCGAGGACCTCCAGCGGGCCCTGGACCGGATCGCCTCGGAGAGCCGGTGACCACCACCGGCGCGTGCACCGTGCGCGAGGCGGTCGGCGCCGGGGACCGCGAGGCGTGCTTCGCGGTGCGCCGTGAGGTCTTCGTCGAGGAACAGGGCGTGCCGGGCGAACTGGAGTACGACGCGTTCGACGCGACCGCCGTGCACGTCCTCGCGGTCGGCGCCGACGGACTGCCCCTGGGCACCGGACGCCTGCTGCACGGCGCGGACGCCGCCGGGAGGACCGGCGCCGACGCCTCGGTGGGCTCGCTCGGCAGGCTCGCGGTCGTCCGGGCGGCCCGTGGCCTCGGCGTCGGCGCGGCGCTGGTGCGGGGCATCGAGGACGCGGCGCGCGAGCGCGGTCTCGCCGCCGTCGACCTGCACGCCCAGACCCATGCCCTCGGCTTCTACGAGCGGCTCGGCTACACCGCGTACGGCCCCGAGTTCCCGGACGCGGACATGCCGCACCGGGCGATGCGCAGGGCCCTGTAGCGGACCGGCGGCGCCGTCCGGTCCTTTCCGGCGCGGCCCGCCGCCCCCGTGGCGCACCCGCCGCGCGGAGACGTACACAGGGGGCAGTCGCGGCTAAAACGGGCATACGTGGCAGGGTGTGCCCGTGGATCAATTGGCCCTGCTGTTCCTGCTGCTCCTCGGCGCCCTGCTCACGGTGCCCCTCGGCGACCGGCTCGGACTGCCCGCGCCCGTCCTGATGACCCTCGTCGGGATCGTGCTGGCCTTCCTGCCCTTCGTGCCGAACGTCGAGATCCCGCCGGAGTTCATCCTCCCGCTGGTGCTCCCCCCGCTGCTCTACGCCTCCGTGCAGCGCACCTCGTGGCGTCAGTTCGCGGCGAACAAGCGGCCCATCTTCCTCCTCGCGGTCGCCCTCGTCTTCGTCACCACGGCGGCCGTCGGCGCGGTCGCGCACACCCTGGTGCCGGGTCTGCCGCTGGCCGCCGCCATCGCGCTCGGCGCCCTCGTCGCCCCGCCGGACCCGGTCGCGGCGACCGCCGTGGCGGGCTCGCTCGGGCTCCCGAGACGGCTGGTGTCGATCCTGGAGGGCGAGGGCCTCTTCAACGACGTGACCGCGATCGTGCTCTACCACGTGGCCATCGCGGCGGCCGTCAGCGGAACGTTCTCCTGGCCCGAGGCGGTCGGGGCGCTGGTGCTGTCCGCCGTGGTCGCCCTGGTCGTCGGACTGCTGCTCGGCTGGCTCTGCAACAAGCTCATCGGGCTCCTCGGCGACGTCACCCTCCAGACCGGCCTCACCCTCCTCGTGCCCTTCGTGAGCTATGTGCTCGCCGAGGAGCTGCACGGCTCCGGGGTCCTCTCCGTCCTGGTCACCGCCCTCTTCCTGGCCGAGCACGCGGCGGACGCGGACGACGTCATGGGGCGGCTCGCCGGACAGACCTTCTGGCAGGTCGTCGACACCCTGGTCACCGGCATCGCGTTCGGGCTCATCGGCCTGGAGATGATCCATGTCTTCGGGGTGGCCGAGGGCCGCGGCCTGCGGATGCTCGGCTGGGGCGCCGCCGTCGTCGGGGTGGTGGTCGTGGTCCGGCTGCTGTGGCTGCTGCCCGCCACCTGGCTGGCGAAACGGCTGCACACGCGCCGGGACGTGGACGAGGAGATCCCGACGAGCTGGCGGGAGACCATCGTCATGTGGTGGGCCGGGATGCGCGGGGTGGCCTCGGTCGCGCTCGCGCTCGCCATTCCGCTCCGCACCGACGACGGGGCGCCGTTCCCCGGCCGCGACGAGATCGTCTTCATCGCCTTCTGCGTGATCATCGGCACCCTGGTCCTCCAGGGCCTCACCCTGCCCTGGCTGGTCCGGCGGCTCGGCGTGCGGGCCGACGCGGACGCCGAGCGGGCCCTGGAGCGCGATCTGGCGATCCGGGCGGCGAAGGCGGCCAAGCGCAGGCTCAAGGAGATCGAGGAGGTCGAGGACCTGCCGGAGGAGGTGCAGGAGCGGCTGCACCGGGGGGCGTACGACATCGGGGCCAGGATCAGCCCGGACGTCGTCGACGAGGAGCGGAGGGCCGCGTTCGTGGAGCGGACGGAGCGGTTCAAGGCGGTGCAGCGGATCCAGCGGGAGCTGATGTCGGCCGCCCGGCACGAGGTGCTCGCGGCCCGCAACGAACCGGGCGCCGACCCGGAGGTGGTGGACCGGGTGCTGCGGCAGCTGGACGTGCGCAGCATGAGGTGAGGCGCGGGGCGCGGGCCGTACCGGGTGGTGGTGCGCCGGGAGTCAGGCGCGGCCGGGACACCCGGGGCTGTGCGGCGCGGGTGTCGTCCCGGTCGTCGCTGGTGGGTGGCAGGATGGCCCGTATGGACATCATGCTTTTCCACTCGGTCTACGGGCTGCGCCCGGCCGTCGAGGCCGCCGCCGAGCGGCTGCGGGCCGCCGGGCACCAGGTGCGGGTGCCGGACCTCTTCGACGGCTGGACCACCGAGTCGGTGGAGGAGGGCATGGCGAAGCGGGACGAGATCGGCAAGGACGAGCTGCTGAAGCGGGCGATCCTGGCCGCCGCCCCGTACTCGGAGCGCGGTCTGGTCTACGCGGGCTTCTCCCTCGGCGCCTCGGTCGCGCAGACCCTGGCCCTCGGCGACGAGCGGGCGCGCGGACTGCTCCTGCTGCACGGCACCTCGGACCTCGCGCCGAACGCGTCGGTGGACGAGCTGCCCGTACAGCTGCACGTGGCGGAGCCCGACCCGTTCGAGACGGACGACTGGCTGTCCTCCTGGTACCTCCAGATGGGCCGGGCGGGGGCGGACGTGGAGGTCCACCGCTACCGGGGCGCCGGGCACCTCTACACGGACCCGGAGCTGCCCGACTGGGACGAGGAGGCGGCCGAGCGGACCTGGTCGGTGGCGCTGTCGTTCCTGGAGGAGCTGAAGGACGCGGCCTAGTACCGGCGCGGAGACACGGGGGTGGCCCCGGGGAGGAGATCCCCGGGGCCGCTTCCGTGCGCGGGACGGTCCGGCGGGCGCGTCACGTCGTCCCAGCGGTCGTCGTTCCGTGGTCCCGCTGGTCCCGCTGGTCCCGCTGGTCCCGCTGGTCCCGCTGGTCCCGCTGGTCCGCGTGGCCGTCCTCGGCGTCGGGGCGCTCGCCGCCCGGGGCGGGGTGTGGGGAGGGAGGGGGGCGGTGCGGCCCTCGGTGGGGCCTTTTCGAGGGGGTGACCCGGGGGTTCGGAGCCGTACCTCTTCCGTCTCTTCCCCGGGCCCGTTCCCCGCCCGCGACCGGGGGCCTCAGTGCACCGGCTGGTACACCCGCTCGACGCGCTGCGTCCCGCTCAGTGTCCGGTAGGAGCGCGTCCAGGACGTCGTCGCGGCCGGGTCCGCCTTGTCGGAGACCGTGTAGTAGTCCATCTGCGAACGCTCGGCGGTCACGTCCAGCACCCCGTAGCCGTGGTGGTCCATGTCCACCCAGTGCACGTGCCGGTTGGCGGTCCTGATCGCGCCCGCGGCCACCGCCGAGAGCGTCCCCGGTGCCACGCGCAGCATGTCGTCCAGATTGTCCGAGGTCACCGAGGTGACCACGAACTCGGTCGCGGCGGACGCCGACAGCGGGTACGTCGCCGCCCTCACCGGTACGTCGTTGGCCCAGGCCATGTGGATGTCACCGGTCAGGAAGACCGTGTTCCGGATGGACCGGGACGTCAGGTGCGCCAACAGCTCCCCGCGGTCGTCGGTGTAGCCGTCCCACTGGTCCACATTGACCGCGAGGCCCTCCTTCGGCAGCCCGATCAGCTCGGCGAGCGGCTCCAGGAGATGGGCGGGCAGCGCGCCGAAGGCGACCGGCGAGATCATCACCGAGGTGCCGACCAGTTGCCAGGACGCGTCCGACGCGGCGAGGCCGGACTTGAGCCAGTCCAGCTGGGCGCGGCCGGTGACGGTCCGCTCCGGGTCGTCCACCGTGCCGCTGCCGGTCTTCGCCGGGGCGGAGCGGAAGGACCGCAGGTCCAGCAGGTGCAGCTCGGCCAGCTTGCCGAAGCGCAGCCGCCGGAAGACCGTGCCCTCGGTGGAGGCGCGTACCGGCATCCACTCGAAGTACGCCTGCTTGGCGGCGGCGAACCGGGCCGCCCAGTCGCCCTCGGCGCCCGGCGTGTGGTTCTCGGCGCCGCCCGGCCAGGCGTCGTTGGCGAACTCGTGGTCGTCCCAGATGGCGACGAACGGGTGCGCCGCGTGCAGCGCCTGGAGGTCCGGGTCCGTCTTGTACGTGCCGTGCCGGACGCGGTAGTCGGCGAGCGAGACGGTCTCGTGGCGCGGCTCGTGCCGCCGGACGGTGTACTTCGCGTCCGGGTAGACGCCGCTGCCGTACTCGTACACGTAGTCGCCGAGGTGCAGGACCGCGTCCAGGTCGGCGCGTCCGGCGAGATGGCGGTACGCGGAGAAGTGGCCGGACTCCCAGTTCGCGCACGACACCACGCCGAAGCGGACGCCGGGCCCGGCGGAGTCGGCCGCGGGGGCGGTGCGGGTGCGGGCGGCGGGGGAGACGGCGGGGCCCGCGGTGAAGCGGAACCAGTAGGAGGTGGCCGGGCGCAGCCCCCGCACGTCCGCCTTCACCGTGTGGTCGGACGCGGCGGTCGCCGTGGTCGTGCCGGAGGCGACGGGACGGGTGAAGGCCCGGTCCTCGGCCAGCTCCCAGCCGACGGGGACGTCGGGGCCGAGACCGGAGCCGGGCACGGCCCCGGGGGCGGGGGTGACGCGCGTCCAGAGCAGGACGCCGTCGGGCAGCGGGTCGCCGGAGGCGACGCCGTGGAGGAAGGCGGGTGCCGTGGGTGCGGCGTGGGCCGTGGCGGCCGTGCCCAGGAGGGCCGGTGCGATGACGGCGGTGACGGCGGCGGCCTTGACGACCGTGCGCCGCGTGGGGGCGGTGGAGGGGGACTGACTGGTCACGGTCAGTCAGATTACTGATGAGTAAGGGGAGGTGGCACCTGGCGCCCGGAAGTCTGTCGGGTCGGGGCCGCCGAGGCCCGGAAGTTCGTCGGGTCGAGGTCGTGCCGAGGCCCGGAAGTACGTCGGGTCGGGGCCGCGCCGAGTCGGCGGGGCGGCTCTCGGGCCGTCCCCGTGCCTGTGCTCCGTACTCCTGGCCCCGGCCCCGGCCGTACGCGTACCCGGGCCTGGGTACGGGCCTGGGCCCGGCTCGCCGGACCCCGGCCGGGACGCACCGCCCTCCAGCACCACGGCCCCGGTCCGCACCGCGTGGAGCGGGCGGACCGGGGCCGGGTGAGGGTTCTGCCGGGGCGTCAGCCCCTCAGCGCGGCCGTCAGCCCTTCAGCGCGGCGGTGATCGCCGTCTCGAACTGCTCCGCCGTCAGCGGCGGGTTCTGGCTGCCCTCCACCGTCAGCGTCTTGCCGTTCATCTTCAGGGTCGGCGTGCCCGTGACCCCGCTGTCGTCGAAGGCCTTCGACATCTTCAGCGTCCAGGCGTCGAAGGTGCCCTCCTCGACGTTCTTCTTGAAGGCCGCGTTCCCCTTCAGCGCCGGAACCGAGTCGGCGACCTTCAGGAGGTAGGAGTCCTTGCTGAACTTGTCGTCGTTCTCCTCCGGGTGGAACTCCGCCGAGTACAGCGCCGCCTTGTACTTCAGGAACGCCTCGGGGCTCACGTCCAAGGCCGCGCCGAGCGCTGACAGGGCGTTCTTCGAGCCCTCGCCCCCGGCGCCGTTGTCGAGGAAGGTGGCACCCACGTACTTGACCTTGTACTTGCCCTCGGCGACGTCCTTCTCGACGATCGCGCCCACGGACTGCTCGAAGGTCGCGCAGATCGGGCAGCGCGAGTCCTCGTACAGCTCCAGGGTCTTGTCCGCGGAGTCCTTGCCGATGACGACCGTGGTGCCGTCGGTGCCCGAGGTGTTCTTCGGCGCGACGACGGTCTTCGCGTCGGCGGCGGCCTGCCAGGCGGACGGCTTGTTGGCCTGGACGACCGCGTAGCCGATGCCTCCGGCGACGGCCAGCACCGCCACCGCCGAGACGCCGACGACCACCTGGCGGCGGACGCGGTCCTTCTTCGCCTGCTGCTCGCGCTCGACGCGCAGCCGCTCGCGGGCGGCGGCCTTGTTGGACTGGTTGTTGCGTGCGCTCATGGCGATGATCTCCGTGAAGGTGAGGAAAGAAGGGGGACTGCGTGCGCGTGCGCCGCGCTCAGACGAGTGCGAGGCGCGGGCACGGCGGTCCCCGCCGACCCACGGAGTGGGTGAGGAACCGGGCCAGGGAGGCCCGGGGGCGCGCCGAGGGCCGTCCCGCGCGCCGGGGCGCCGGACCTCCGGCGCGCAGCAGCGCGGTCACGAGCAGCAGCGGCCGGAAGGCGAAGGCCCCCACCGCGTCCAGCAGCCGGGCGAGCGCCCGCTCCCCGCCGCGCAGCCAGAGCGCCGCCGCGAGGCCGACGCCCACGTGGACGCCGAGCAGCAGCCAGGGCAGCGCCGGGTCGGGGGAGGCGAGCACGGCTGCCGCGCCGCCGCCCTCCGGACCCGCCACGCCGGGCAGCGGGGCGCCGAGGGCGCCGCCGCAGAAGACCTCCACGCCGACCGAGCGCAGCGAACCGGCGACCGGTCCGCCGGCGGGGCCGTAACAGATCGCCTGACCGCTGGTGAAGAGCGTGTCGGCGGCCAGCTCCAGCGGGACCAGGAGCCCGGCGATCGGGCCGAACCCCCGCTCGCGGCCCGCCAGCAGGTACGCCACGGCGAAGACGCCGACCGCGACCGGGACGACCGTGCCGAGCGGCAGCGGCACGCGGGAGAGCAGCACGTGGGACGCCACGGACAGCGTCACGACCACTGCCGTGAAGAGCGCCGCCCGCAGCGCCCTCAGCTGCGTCCCTGCCATGTCCATCGTCGGCGAGTCTCCCACGCCGGGCGGTAGGGCGTGCCTAAGGGGAAGCTGTGGGAAACCCCACGGGACCGGTCCCCGCCCCTGTGGGAAACCCCACGGGACCGGTCCCCGCCCCTGTGGGAACCCCACGGGCCCGGTCCCCGCCGCTCAGAGCCCCGGTATCCGGCCGTTGCGGAAGAGGTCCACGAAGATCTGGTGGTCGGCCCGCGCCCGTGCCCCGTAGGCGTGCGCGAAGTCCACCAGGAGGGCGCCGAAGCCCTCCTCGTCGGCGGCGATGGCCGCGTCGATGGCCCGCTCGGTGGAGAACGGCACGAGGGAGTGGCCGCTGGACTCGTCCGCCGCCGCGTGCATGGTCGCCGTCGCCCGGCCCAGGTCGGCGACGGTGAGCGCGATGTCCCGGGGGTCGTCGATGTCCGACCAGTCCAGGTCCACGGCGTACGGCGAGACCTCCGCGACCAGCTGACCGGCGCCGTCCAGCTCGGTCCAGCCCAGCCACGGGTCGGCGTGCGCCTGGAGCGCCCGCTGCGAGATCACGGTGCGGTGCCCCTCGTGCCGGAAGTACCCCCGTACCGCCGGGTCCGTCACGTGCCGGGAGACCGCCGGGGTCTGCGCCTGCTTGAGGTAGATCACGACGTCGTTCTCCAGGGCGTCGCTGGGGCCCTCCAGGAGGATGTTGTACGAGGGGAGACCGGCCGAGCCGATGCCGATGCCGCGCCGCCCGACGACGTCCTTCACCCGGTACGAGTCGGGGCGGGCGAGGCTGGACTCCGGCAGGGTCTCCAGATAGCCGTCGAAGGCGGCGAGGACCTTGTAGCGGGCGGCGGCGTCCAGCTCGATCGCCCCGCCGCCGGGGGAGAAGCGGCGCTCGAAGTCCCGGATCTCGGTCATCGAGTCGAGCAGCCCGAAGCGGGTCAGGGCGCGGGCGTCGCGGAGCGCGGCGAGCAGCGCGCCGTCGGCGGTGTCCAGGGTGAACGGCGGCAGCTCCTCGCCCGGGCCGAGGGCGAGCGCGTGGATCCGCTCCCGGTAGGAGGCGGCGAAGATCCGGACCAGGTGGGTGATCTGCTCGTCGCTGAGCGCCTTCGCGTACCCGATGAGGGCGAGGGAGGCGGCGAGCCGCTTGAGGTCCCAGGTGAAGGGGCCCACGTACGCCTCGTCGAAGTCGTTGACGTTGAAGACCAGGCGCCCGTTGGCGTCCAGGTACGTGCCGAAGTTCTCGGCGTGCAGATCGCCGTGGATCCAGACCCGGCCGGTGCGTTCGTCCAGGTAGGGGCCGCCCTCGGCCTCGTCGGCCAGGTCCGCGTAGAAGAGGCAGGCGGTGCCCCGGTAGAACGCGAAGGCGGAACCGGCCATCTTCCGGAACTTCACGCGGAAGGCCGCGGGGTCGGCGGCGAGCAGTTCGCCGAAGGCGGTGTCGAAGACGGCGAGGACGTGCTCACCGCGCTCCGCTGCGGTGGGCTGGGGGACCGACATCGAGATGCCTCCTGGTACCGGGCGCGCTCAGAGAATGTTCACGACAATTGGGACAGGTGTTCCCTGTCTCCCAACGCGCGACCCTAGTCGCGAGTGCCCGCCGGTTGTCACTCGCGGGACGTAGACTTCGGCGCTGTCCCCCCAGACTGTCCGCAGCCTGTAGTCCGTCGTTTCCCGGAGGCCTCCCGTCGTGACCAAGCCGCCCTTCACGCACCTCCACGTCCACACCCAGTACTCGCTGCTGGACGGTGCCGCGCGGCTGAAGGACATGTTCGACGCGTGCAACGAGATGGGCATGACGCACATCGCCATGTCCGACCACGGCAACCTGCACGGCGCGTACGACTTCTTCCACACGGCCAAGAAGGCCGGTGTGACGCCGATCATCGGCATCGAGGCGTACGTCGCCCCCGAGTCCCGCCGCAACAAGCGGAAGATCCAGTGGGGCCAGCCGCACCAGAAGCGCGACGACGTCTCCGGTTCCGGCGGCTACACCCACAAGACGATCTGGGCGGCCAACGCCACCGGACTGCACAACCTCTTCAAGCTCTCCTCCGACGCCTACGCCGAGGGCTGGCTCCAGAAGTGGCCCCGGATGGACAAGGAGACCATCTCCCAGTGGTCGGAGGGGCTCATCGCCTCCACCGGCTGCCCCTCGGGCGAGCTCCAGACCCGGCTGCGCCTCGGTCAGTTCGACGAGGCCCTGAAGGCGGCCTCCGAGTACCAGGACATCTTCGGCAAGGAGCGGTACTTCCTGGAGCTGATGGACCACGGCATCGAGATCGAGCGCCGGGTCAGGGACGGGCTCCTGGAGATCGGCAAGAAGCTCGGCATCCCGCCGCTGGTCACCAACGACTCGCACTACACGTACGCGCACGAGGCCACCGCCCACGACGCCCTGCTGTGCATCCAGACCGGCAAGAACCTCTCCGACCCGGACCGCTTCCGGTTCGACGGCACCGGCTACTACCTGAAGTCCACCGACGAGATGTACGCCGTGGACTCCTCGGACGCCTGGCAGGAGGGCTGCCGCAACACCCTGCTGGTCGCCGAGCAGATCTCCACCGACGGCATGTTCGTCGAGAAGAACCTCATGCCGAAGTTCGACATCCCGGAGGGCTACACCGAGGTCACCTGGTTCCGCGCGGAGACCATGAAGGGCATGGACCGGCGCTTCCCCGGCGGCATCCCCGAGGACCGCATGAAGCAGGTCGAGTACGAGATGGACACCATCATCTCGATGGGCTTCCCCGGCTACTTCCTCGTCGTCGCCGACTTCATCATGTGGGCGAAGAGCCAGGGCATCGCCGTGGGCCCCGGCCGGGGCTCCGCGGCCGGCTCGATCGTCGCGTACGCCATGGGCATCACCGACCTCGACCCGATCCCGCACGGACTGATCTTCGAGCGCTTCCTCAACCCCGAGCGCATCTCGATGCCCGACGTCGACATCGACTTCGACGAGCGTCGGCGCGTCGAGGTCATCCGGTACGTGACGGAGAAGTACGGCTCCGACAAGGTCGCCATGATCGGCACCTACGGCAAGATCAAGGCCAAGAACGCCATCAAGGACTCCGCGCGCGTCCTCGGCTACCCGTACGCCATGGGCGACCGGCTCACCAAGGCCATGCCCGCCGACGTCCTCGGCAAGGGCATCGACCTCAACGGCATCACGGACCCCTCCCACCCCCGCTACAGCGAGGCCGGTGAGATCCGTGCGATGTACGAGAACGAGCCGGACGTCAAGAAGGTCATCGACACCGCCCGGGGCGTCGAGGGCCTGGTCCGCCAGATGGGCGTGCACGCGGCCGGTGTGATCATGTCCAGCGAGCCGATCGTCGACCACGCCCCGATCTGGGTGCGGCACACCGACGGCGTCACCATCACGCAGTGGGACTACCCGCAGTGCGAGTCGCTCGGCCTGCTCAAGATGGACTTCCTGGGCCTGCGCAACCTCACGATCATGGACGACGCCGTCAAGATGGTGAAGGCCAACAAGGGCATCGACCTCGATCTCCTGGCCCTGCCGCTCGACGACCCGAAGACCTTCGAACTGCTCCAGCGCGGCGACACCCTCGGCGTCTTCCAGTTCGACGGCGGCCCCATGCGCTCGCTGCTGCGGCTGATGAAGCCCGACAACTTCGAAGACATCTCCGCCGTGTCCGCCCTGTACCGGCCGGGCCCGATGGGCATGAACTCGCACACGAACTACGCGCTCCGCAAGAACGGCCAGCAGGAGATCACCCCGATCCACCCCGAGCTGGAGAAGCCGCTCGAAGAGGTGCTCGCGGTCACCTACGGCCTGATCGTCTACCAGGAGCAGGTGCAGAAGGCCGCCCAGATCATCGCCGGGTACTCGCTCGGCGAGGCCGACATCCTCCGCCGGGTGATGGGCAAGAAGAAGCCCGAGGAACTGGCGAAGAACTTCGTCATCTTCGAGGCGGGAGCCAAGAAGAAGGACTTCAGCGACGCGGCCATCAAGGCCCTCTGGGACGTCCTGGTCCCCTTCGCCGGCTACGCCTTCAACAAGGCCCACTCCGCCGCGTACGGCCTGGTCTCCTACTGGACCGCCTACCTCAAGGCCAACCACCCGGCCGAGTACATGGCGGGACTGCTCACCTCCGTCAAGGACGACAAGGACAAGTCGGCGGTCTACCTCAACGAGTGCCGCCGCATGGGCATCAAGGTGCTCCCGCCGAACGTCAACGAGTCCGAGTCGAACTTCGCCGCCCAGGGCGACGACGTGATCCTCTTCGGCCTCTCCGCCGTCCGCAACGTCGGCACCAACGTCGTCGAGTCGATCATCAAGTCGCGCAAGGCCAAGGGGAAGTACTCCACGTTCCCCGACTTCCTCGACAAGGTCGAGGCCGTCGTCTGCAACAAGCGGACCGTCGAGTCGCTGATCAAGGCGGGCGCCTTCGACGAGATGGGCCACACCCGCAAGGGCCTGGTCGCCCACCACGAACCCATGATCGACAACGTGGTCGCGGTCAAGCGCAAGGAGGCCGAAGGACAGTTCGACCTGTTCGGCGGCATGAACGACGACGGCGGCGGCGACGAGCCCGGCTTCGGCCTCGACGTCGAGTTCTCCGACGTGGAGTGGGAGAAGTCGTACCTGCTCGCCCAGGAGCGCGAGATGCTCGGCCTGTACGTCTCCGACCACCCGCTCTTCGGCATCGAGCACGTCCTGTCCGACAAGACGGACGCGGCGATCTCCCAGCTCACCGGCGGCGAGCACGCCGACGGCGCGGTCGTCACCATCGGCGGCATCATCTCCGGCCTCCAGCGCAAGATGACCAAGCAGGGCAACGCCTGGGCCATCGCCACCGTCGAGGACCTGGCCGGATCGATCGAGTGCATGTTCTTCCCCGCCACCTACCAGCTGGTCTCCACCCAGCTCGTCGAGGACACGGTCGTCTTCGTCAAGGGACGGCTCGACAAGCGCGAGGACGTGCCCCGGCTCGTCGCCATGGAACTGATGGTCCCCGACCTGTCGAACGCCGGGACCAACGCCCCCGTGATCCTCACCATCCCCACCGTGAAGGTCACCCCGCCGATGATCACCCGGCTCGGCGAGATCCTCGGCCACCACCGGGGCAACACCGAGGTCCGGATCAAGCTCCAGGGCCCCCGCACCACCACCGTGCTCCGGCTCGACCGGCACCGGGTGCAGGCCGACCCGGCGCTCTTCGGCGACCTGAAGGTGCTCCTCGGCCCGTCCTGCCTGGCCGGCTAGCCCGTCCGGGGCGGTAGGGGCCGGAGCGCCCGCGCCCGGCCGACCGCCCGGGGCCCCGCCGAGGGGCCCCGCACCCACGCGCAAGGGGCGCGCCCGTCGTCACGGGCGCGCCCCTTTGCCATGGGTGTGGCGGGTGCCGTCAGTTGTGGCCGAAGCGCTTCTGACGTCCCTTGCGCGCCACGTCACCTGGCGTGACCTGGCTGGAACGCTGTTCCGCCTGTGACTCGAGGGACGACTGCTGTGCCTGCTGGGTGCCGCGCTCGGCCGGGGACTGCTTCTGGGCACGGTTCTGGTTGCGGTTCTTGGCCATGGGATTACCTCCAAAGGGGACCTAGGGGCCAGGGCCGCTGTCAGACTCACATACGGTGCTAACCGCCGCATGTTGGATCATTACGGAGCGTAACGGGTGCCCGGAAGTGACATCCGCCACGCCGATGATCCAGTTCCGGCCGTCGAGCCCCCGGCCTTCGGGCAGACTCGAAGGAAATCCGAAGCAAATCCGATCCCGAGGTTCCCGAAAGAGGGTGGAACACGTGGACCGCTGCGTCGTCCTGGTGGACGCCGGCTACCTGCTGGGTGCCGCCGCCAGCCTTCTCGCCGGGGAGCCGGCCCGCTCCCGGATCACCGTCGACCACGCCGGGCTCATCCAGCAGCTGCGCCAGCGCGCCGAGGCCGAGACGGCGCTGCCCCTGCTGCGGATCTACTGGTTCGACGGCGCCCCCGACCGCGTCCCCCAGCCGGAGCACCGCAGACTCCGGGTGATGCCCCGGGTCACCGTCCGGCTCGGTGCCCTGACCAGGAGCGACGGACGCTGGGCCCAGAAGGGCGTCGACGCGGCCATGCACACCGAACTGACCGAGCTGGCCAGGAACCGGGCCTGCTCCGACATCGTGCTGGTCACCGGCGACGGCGACCTGCTGCCCGGCCTCATGTCGGCCAAGGAGCACGGCGTCGCCGTCCACCTCTGGGCCGTCCAGGCCGCCGACGGCGACTACAACCAGTCCGAGGACCTCGTCGCCGAGGCCGACGAGCGGCGGGTCCTCGACCGCGCCTGGATCACCCGGGCCGTCCGCGCCAGGGACCTCAGCGGCCTCTGTGCCCCGCCGCCCGCGCCCCGCCCCGAGATCGCCGCCATCCTCTCCGCCCCGCTCCCCGAGGCGGCCCTCGCGGCCTCCGCCGAACGGGCCGCGGAGGCCGCCGCCGGGGGCCCCGCCGCCCGCGCCGCCGCCCCGGCCCACGACGGCACCGGCCCCGCGCACGACCGCGACGGCGCCCACCCGGACGGCACCGGCGTCCCCGTCCCCGCGGCCAAGGGCGTCCCCACCCCCAAGGACCTGGCGGGACTGCGCGCCCCCGGCAGCGCCCCCGCCCCCGCCCTCGCGCCGCAGGGCACCAGCGCGCTCCGCTGGTCCTCCGACCGGGGCTGGGTCGAGCGCCCGGTCTCCACGGTCGGCGAACCGCCCGAGACCGCCTCCCTGCCGACCCTCGCCACCCTCACCAGCGCGGAGCAGCGCTGGGCGGACCGCGAGGAGGACATCACCACCGTCGGCGGCGACCCCTTCGAGGTCGGACAGGTGTTCGCCCGCCGGTGGATGGAACGCCTCCCCGAGCAGGGCCACGTCCAGAAGCTCTCCACCCTCTACCCCCGCATCCCGCACCGCATCGACGGCGAACTCCTCCGCTACGCGGCCCGGTTCGGTCTGCTCGCCCACAAGGACGACCAGATCGACGAGCACGACCGGTACGCGATCAGGGCCGGGTTCTGGCGCGAGATCGACGTCCGGGCCGCCGCCGAACCCGCCCCCGCGCCCGGAGCGGGCCCGGCGACCCCGTAGGCTCTTCCCCCGTGAGTACGGTGTGCGCGGTGCGGGACCTGGTCAAGACGTACCCCGCCACGCGCGGCGGACGGGGTGTGCCCGCGACTCCCGAGGTGCGGGCCACCGACGGGATCGACCTCGACGTGCGCGGCGGCGAGGTCTTCGGGCTGCTCGGCCCCAACGGGGCGGGCAAGTCCTCCCTGGTGCGCCAGCTGACCGGTCTGCTGCGGCCCGACTCCGGAACCGTCCGGATGCTCGGCCACGACCTGGTGCGCCACCCCGAGCGGGCCTCCCGCCTCCTCGCGTACCTCGGCCAGGAGTCCACCGCCCTCGACGAGCTGACCGTCTCCCTCGCCGCCGAGACCACCGGACGGCTGCGCGGCCTCACCGCCGCCGGAGCCCGCGCCGAGCGCGACGCCGTCCTCGACGAGCTGGGCCTCGGCCCGCTCGCCTCCCGGCCCCTGAAGAAGCTCTCCGGCGGACAGCGGCGGCTCGCCTGCTTCGCCACCGCCCTCGTCGGCCACCGCCCCGTCCTCGTCCTCGACGAGCCCACCACCGGCATGGACCCCGTCGCCCGCCGCGCGGTCTGGGCGGCCGTCGACCGGCGGCGCGCCGAGCACGGCACCACCGTGCTGCTCGTCACCCACAACGTCATCGAGGCCGAGACCGTCCTCGACCGCGTCGCCGTCCTCGACCACGGCCGGGTCATCGCCTGCGACACGCCCGCCGGACTCAAGGAGCGCGTCGCGGGCGAGATCCGCGTCGAACTGGTCTGGCGCGAGTCGGCCCCCGTCCACCTGCCCGAGATCGCCGCCCTGCGCGACCTCGCCCAGGAGACCGGGCGCCGCTGGGCCCTCCGGCTCGCCCCCGACGAGGCCCGTGGCGCCGTCGCCACCGTCACCGGCGGCGCCGCCTTCGCCGCGCTCGACGACTTCACCCTGGCCACGCCCAGCCTGGAGGACGTCTACCTGGCCCTCGGCGGCGCGACGGAGGGGTTGGTGAAGGCATGACGGGAAGCACCCCGCGCCCCGCATCCGGCGCCGCGCCGGTACGGGGGGCCGCGCCCGTGCCCGTACGAGGGGCCGCGCCCGTGCGGCTGGGCTCGGCGCCGACCGGTCGCGCACCCGCGCGGGGGCCCGTGTCCGGTCCCGTACGGGGGACGATCCCGGCCGTGACCGGTTCCGCGTCCGGCGGGGGGCCCGAGCCGAGGTCCGCGCCCGGGTCCGCGGCCGTGCCCGTACGGGCGGCCTCGTCCGTGCGTGGGCCCGTGCCCGTGCGGGAGCCCGTGTCCGTGCGCGAGCCGTAGGGTGTTCCTGTCCGGGCCGGGGCCCGGTCCCTCCGCCCTGCCCGTGTCCGTGAACCCCAGGAGCTGTCCGCAGTGAGCACCGTGCCCGCCGAGGTCCTGCCGACCGGCGCGCCCACCGTCCGGACCCGCGAGGACGAGGACGCCCCCTCGCCCCTCGCCCCCCGCGCCCGGCTGCTGCCGTCCCTGGCCGCCGTCTACCGCGCGCAGCTCTCCCGCGCCCGGGTCGCCCGCATCCCGCTGCTCTTCGTGGCCACCTTCCAGTCCGTCGGGATCATGATCCTGATGCGCGGAGTGGTCGACGGCGGGTCCGAGGCGCGCGCCGTCGTGGCCGGTTCCACCGTCCTCGTCGTCGCCTTCGTCGCGCTCAACCTGCTCGCCCAGTACTTCGGGCAGCTCCGGGCCACCGGCGGCCTCGACCACTACGCCACCCTGCCCGTGCCGCCCGCCGCCGTCGTCCTCGGCGCGGCCGGCGCGTACGCCTCCTTCACCGTTCCCGGCACCGCCGTCACCGCCGTCACCGGCTCCGTGCTCTTCGGGCTCCCGCTCGGCAACCTCTGGATCCTCGTCGCCGTCGTCCCGCTCGCCGGGGCGGCCCTCGCCGGTCTCGGCGCCGCCCTCGGCCTCCTCGCCCCCCGCCAGGAACTCGCCACCCTCCTCGGTCAGCTCGGCATGTCGGCCGCGCTGCTCCTCGGTGTGCTCCCGGCCGAACGACTGCCCCAGCCGATCGGCTGGGCCCGGGACCTGCTGCCGTCCACGTACGGCGTCGAGGCCCTCGCCCGCACCTTCGAGGCGCGCCCCGACTGGGCCGCCGTCTCCCTCGACCTCGGGGTGTGCGCGGTGGTCGGCGTGGTCTCCCTCGCGGTCGCCACCTGGGCCTACCGGCGGGCCGCCGTCCGCTGAGGCGGGCCACAGGGACACCTGGCACGATGGCGAGGTGACCGCACCCCTTACTCCGCCTCACCAGCCCTCGTCGCACGACCCGGACTGGCCCCCGCCGCCCCCGTCGATCCCCGGCCCGGCCGGGGACCCGATCACGGGCACCGAGGTGCTCCAGGGCGTTCTGGTGACCCTCGTCTCGACGATCGCGGGCGCGGTCCTCGGGGTCCTGTGGCTGAATCTCGCCCCCCGCGTCCTGCTCATCTCGGACGGCAAGGGGGTCTACCTCCGCGACTCCGAGGGGGAGGCGGCGATCGGCTCGGACGGAACGTTCGTCCTGCTCGCCCTGGCCTTCGGCGCGGTCGCCGCGCTCGTCGTCTTCCTGCTGCGCCGCAAGGGCGGTGTGCCGCTGGTGCTGGGGCTCGCGCTCGGCGGCGGCCTCGGCTCGCTGCTCGCCTGGGGCCTGGGGACGTACTTCGGCCCGACGAGCGACGTGGTCGCCCACGCCAAGGCCGTCGGCCCCAACATCTCCTTCGAGGCGCCCCTCGAACTGAACCTGGGGGCCGCCGCGATGCTGGCCTGGCCGCTCGCCGCGATGATCGTCCACCTGGGCCTCACGGCCGTCTTCGGCCCGCGCGACCCGGAGCCCGGACCGTGGGGCGAGCCGAAGCCGTACGGCGGCTGAACGGGCCGCCGGGCCCGCGCCCGGCGGCCGTCAGACACGGCCGATCGGGGCCACCACCGCCGAGGTGAGCGCGGCCAGGTCGGCGGGGGAGAGCTCCACTTCGAGGCCCCTGCGGCCCGCCGAGACACAGACGGTCGCGTGGTCCGAGGCCGACGAGTCCAGGACCGTGCGCAGCCGCTTGCGCTGGCCGAGCGGGGAGATGCCGCCCCGGACGTATCCGGTGGTGCGCTCCGCCGCCGCCGGGTCCGCCATCGCGGCCCGCTTGCCGCCGACCGCCGAGGCCAGCGCCTTCAGGTCGAGCTGGCCCGCCACCGGGACGACCGCTACGGTCAGCTCGCCGTCGACGTCCGCGACCAGCGTCTTGAAGACCCGGTCGGGGGAGACGCCGAGGGCCTGGGCCGCCTCCTCGCCGTACGAGGGGGAGGCCGGGTCGTGCTCGTAGGCGTGCAGCGTGAACGGGGTGCCCGCGGTCGTCAGGGCCACCGTCGCCGGGGTGCCGCCGGTGTTCTTCTTCTGCTTCTTCGCCACGTGCTCCTCCTCGGCGGGCCGTACGGGCCCGGGGCGGTCAGTTCGGGTACGTCGGCGCCTGCGTGAGGTCCACCGCGGGCAGCGACGGCAGGTGCCGCAGCACCGCCGTCTCCGCGCGCAGCAGCGACAGCTCCTCGCGCAGCCGGGTCGCGGTGTCCGGCGCCTGGAGCAGCCGCTGCTTCGACGGGACGTCGAGGATGGCCGCGGCGGCCACCAGGTACGACACCACCGAGGGGTCGTCCGGCAGCTCACTGGTGGTCAGCGAGCGCTCCCGGGCCCCCGCCAGCCGCTTCTGGTAGGCGCGGAAGGCCCGCAGCACCCCCTCGGAGAGGGCCTCGGCCTCCTCGCCCGGCTCCTCCGGGACGTCCTCGACCTCGGCGACCAGGAACGGTCCGCTCGCGTCGACCGAGAGCAGCCTCACCCGGGTCGTGCCGGTGACGACCACCTCGAAGCTGCCGTCCGCGCGCTCCCGGATCGTCGCCGCGTCGGCGACGCAGCCGACCCGGTGGAAGGCCTGGACGGGGTCGGGGCCGAAGCCCGCCGCCGGGCCCTTCTCCGGCAGCGCGGCCCGGTCCGGCATCCCGGACCCGGTCGGCGCGACCTCGCGGCCGTCGCGGATGGCGACGACGACGAACCGGCGCGGCTCCGCGTCGTCCACGGTCAGCAGTTCGCGCATCATGGCGCGATAACGCTGCTCGAAGACGTTCAGCGGCAGCACGAGGCCGGGGAACAGCACCGCGTTGAGCGGGAAGAGGGGCAGGCGAGCGGTGGTCACAGCGCCCAAGACTAATGGCCGCCGGGCCCGCCCCGCCCTGTCCTGCCGCGTCCGGCGCCCCGCGGCCGGTCACGACGGGCCGGTTCGCCCCCCGCCCGGTCCCGCGCGGCCAGGAAGGCCCGCAGCGGATCCTCCCGCCCGGCGCCCCACGGGAACGAGGTCGCGTGGGCGCCGATCCGCCCGAACTCCTCCCGCGCCTCCTCCCACCGGGCCCGCTCGACCAGGACGTACGCGAGGAGGTTGCGGACCTCGGCCGGCCACGGGTCGCCCGCCGGGAAGCCGCCGGACAGCACGAGGGCCCGGTCCGCCGCCCGGTCGATCCTGGCCTCGGACACCGAGGGGTCCCGCAGGGGCGGCAGCCGCAGCCGGTCGTGGGCGGCGCGGACCGGCAGCGCCCGGACGAGCGAGTCCGGGGCGGCGTCGTCGGCCGCCTGCTCGGCGAAGTCGAAGGCGGCGAGGTGTGAGCCGTACCACTGCGCCGAGAGGTACTTCAGGGCCGCGACATGACTGCCGTAGTGGTGCGGGGAGCGGCGCACGGCCTGCTCCCAGAGCGACTCGAAGAGGGCGTGCCCGGCGTGCGCCCCGCGCGCGTGGTCCAGGGCGAGGCGCCAGGGCACCGGGTCGTGGGGTGCCGCCTCGGCGACGTCCCGGACCAGCGGGCCCAGCTCGCGGAGCCGCTCGGCCCGCGCGGGCGATCCCCAGGCCCGGCGCACGGCGAGCTGCGCGGTGACGAGCAGGGCGTCGGGGTCGTGGGGCGCGGCGGTGAGCCAGTGGGTCAGCCAGTCGTCCCTGCTGTACGCGAAGGTCGCGAGCCGTACGACGTACCGGTCGCGGTCCTCCCACTCGCCCGCGTCCCGGGTGGTGGCGAGCAGCTTCGCCGCGGGCTCCGGGTCGGCGAGGGCGGCGGCGACCAGGGCCGGGGCGAGCCGCTCGTCCGGGGCGTCGAGCAGCACGTCGTCGTCCGGCACGGACCGGGCGGTGGGCCCGGGGCCGGGCCGGGCCGGTCGGACGGCGCCGAACAGGGCGCGGAGCAAGGACATGGTGCGACATATTCTCTCCCCGCACCGCCTCCTCGGCAGCCCGTCTCACCCCTGCCCCACAGCTCTCTCACACGGTGGTCACCCCCCGTCCCCGACCCGCCACCTCCCGGCCACGGTCCGTCCCGCCACGGCGCCGCCACGAGGCCGCCGGGCGGCCCCGCCCGGCCGGAGCACCCCGCCCGAGCGGCACCCCCGGAGCCGGGGGCCGCCCCCGGGCCGCAGCCCCGCCGGACCACCGCGCGGGTCTCCCGACGGCCTGGGGACGGCCGGGAGGACGGCACCCGGCCGCCCGCCTCCGGCCGGGCGCCGGACGAGGACTTCGGCCCGCCGGGCCGCCACGAGCCGCGCGCGCCGCGCAGGGGGCGGGCCCGGACGGGCCAGGACCGGCCAGGACCGGGCACGCAGGCCCCGGACCGGGCACGTGCCGCGCAGGGCACGCTGGCCCCGGAACCGGCCCGGACCGGGCACGCGCAGGCCCCGGAGCGGGCACACAGGCCCCGGACCGGGCACGCGCTGGCCACGCGCCGAACGGGCCACGCGCCAGACGGGCCACGCGCCGGGCCGGGCCTCGCCCCTTCCGGGCCCCGGCCCCCTCAGCCCCGGCTCAGCAGTCTCGTCGCGCCCGCCGCGACCGTCGTCGCCAGGATCCAGCCGAGCATGATCAGGATCGCCGCCGCCCACTGCCACAGGCCGTGCAGGCGCCAGGCGCCGTCCTGGCCCAGGTTGATCACGGGGATCAGCAGGTCGAGGGCGAACAGCGTGGCGTTCCACTCCGGGGCCTCGTCCGCCTTCAGCGGTGTCGGCCGGTAGTGGGAGAAGGCCGCCGTGCCCGCCGCCCACAGGACCGCCATCCACAGCGCCGCCCGGCCGGGCCGGTAGCCGTAGGCCACCGTCCAGTCCTGGATGTACCCCCAGAGCTTCCCCGCGAGCGGCAGCGTCTCCCGGCGGCGCCGCTGCTTGGCGAGCAGCACCTCCCGGGCGTCGGCGTCCTCCCCGCTGTTGCGCAGCACGGTGGCCAGCCGCTCGTACGGCTCCGGCGCGTACTCCGGGGTCGCGGCGGCCACCCACTCCAGGCGCCGGGCCAGCGGGAAGTGCCCGTACGGCACCAGGTTCTCGTAGGCGAAGCCGCCCATGGCGAGACCGCCGGGCCCCGGCCAGCTCGTGGACAGGTCGATGAGGGTGACGACCTTCGCGCCGTTGAGCACCACGCGGCCCTCCTCCGGCCGCTCCCCGTTGAACCGGAGCTCAGGGGTGACGATCCGGCGCAGCGAGACCTCCTCCCGGCGCGCGCCGTCGAGCAGGAAGCGGGCGTGGTGCAGGTCCACCGCGTCCCCGAACCGCCCGTCGTCGAGCCGCACCCCGCCGTGGCACTCCACCGGCTTGCGCCGGGCGCCCTGGGCGGGCGTCACCCCGTAGGGCGGGGTGGCCGTGGAGTGGTCGGGGACGCCCGCCGTCTCCCCGTACACCCAGGCGGCGTTCAGATAGAGGGAGCGCTCCACGGTCAGCTGCGGCGCGTTGAGCGCGCGGCGGCCCTGGGCGCCGCGCAGCACGCTGCCCCGCAGGCTGAGCGAGACGCCGATCCGCGCGCCGCGGAGGCTCAGCTCCCCGTGCGCCTCGATCAGCTCGGCCTGGAGGTCCTGGGCGACGACCATGCCGTCCGCCGTGATGGCCCGTCCGCGCCGGTCCGGCCACACCTGGATCTGGTTCATGAGCAGATCGGTGCCGATCTGCGCGTCGGTCAGCCGGATGCCGTGCCGCACCCGGCAGCGCGGCAGGTGCAGATCGCCCTCGGTGTGCAGCCGGGCCGCCTCCAGCCGGGGCAGCGCGCAGCCGACCAGCCGCAGCGTCCCGAACCGGGCCTCGGGCAGCACGACCTCGCCGTCGAAGCGGCAGCCGTGCAGCTCCACGTACGGCGCTATCGTCCCGCCCGCCAGGTTCAGCACGCCGGTGATCCGCACCCCGCGCAGCTTCAGCGCGGCGACCCGCCCGGAGCGGGCCTGCGGCCCGGCGAGCAGCAGCAGCGCCACCACCTCGGCCCGGACGGTCCTGCCCTCCCCCCACTCCCGCCCCCCGAAGGGGTCGTCCAGCTCCGGCACGCCCTCGGTCAGATCGCACGTCCTGCCGATCCGGAACGCCCGCCACACGGCCCGCTCCGGTGCCGTGAGACCGTCCGGCATCCCGTCCTCATGCGGCTCGGTCAACGCCGCCCCCTCGCTCTCCACGATCCGTTCCCACGATTCCCCGCCCCCGGATTCCCGGGCTTGTGGATTCGTACAGCCGTTCTTCCCGCTGAGTGACGGGCTGAACGCTAACGGTCAGGAGTGGCGACTAGACGCCAGTGTGGTGTGTATCAGCCACTGATACGGGCGTCCGGCGCTGTGGGCCGTCTGCGAGAATTGACCCGTGATCTCTCGAATCGATCTGCGCGGCGAGACCCTCCCCGAGGGTTCCGCACTGCGTGACCTGCTGCCCCGTGCCGAGTTCGACGTGGAAGCCGCCCTGGAGAAGGTGCGGCCGATCTGTGAGGACGTCCGGCATCATGGCGCGGCCGCGGTGATCGACTACGGGGAGAAGTTCGACGGCGTCCGCGTGCCCGGCCTGCGCGTCCCCGCCGCGGCGATCCGCCGCGCCCTCGACGAGCTGGACCCGGCCGTCCGCGCCGCCCTGGAGGAGTCCGTCCGGCGCGCCCGGCTCGTCCACCGCGCCCAGCGCCGCACCACCCACACCACCCAGGTCGTCCCCGGCGGCACGGTCACCGAGAAGTGGATCCCGGTCGAGCGCGTCGGCCTGTACGTACCGGGCGGTCGCTCCGTCTACCCGTCCTCCGTCGTGATGAACGTCGTCCCGGCCCAGGAGGCCGGAGTCGAGGGCATCGCCGTCGCCTCGCCCCCGCAGCGCGACTTCGGCGGCCTGCCCCACCCGACGATCCTGGCCGCCTGCGCCCTCCTCGGCGTGGACGAGGTCTACGCCGCCGGCGGCGCCCAGGCCATCGCCATGTTCGCGTACGGCACCGAGGACACCGGCACCGCCGACGAGCCCGGCTGCGCCCCCGTCAACCTGGTCACCGGCCCCGGCAACATCTACGTGGCCGCCGCCAAGCGCCTCCTCAAGGGCCGCATCGGCATCGACGCCGAGGCCGGACCGACGGAGATCGCGGTCCTCGCGGACTCCACCGCGGACCCGGTGCACGTCGCCGCCGACCTGATCAGCCAGGCCGAGCACGACCCGATGGCCGCCTCCGTCCTCGTCACCGACTCGGAGGAGCTGGCCGCCGCCACCGAGGCCGAGCTGAAGACCCAGGTCGCCGCCTCCAAGCACGTCGACGACCGGATCGCCCCCGCCCTCGCGGGCCGCCAGTCCGCGATCGTCCTGGTCCGCGACCTCGACGACGGCCTCAAGGTCGTCGACGCCTACGGGGCCGAGCACCTGGAGATCCAGACCCGCGACGCCGCCGCCGTCGCCGACCGGGTCCGCAACGCGGGCGCGATCTTCGTCGGCCCCTGGTCCCCGGTCTCCCTCGGCGACTACTGCGCGGGCTCCAACCACGTACTGCCCACCGGCGGCTGCGCCTGCCACTCCTCGGGCCTCTCCGTGCAGTCCTTCCTGCGCGGGGTGCACATCGTGGACTACGGCCGGGACGCCCTCGCCGAGGTCGCCCACCACGTGGTCACCCTCGCCGAGGCCGAGGACCTGCCCGCGCACGGCGCCGCGATCAAGGCGAGGTTCGGATGGAAGGTTCCCCAGAGCAAGTGACCGGCATCGACGACCTCCCCGTACGGGACGAGCTGCGCGGCAAGTCCCCGTACGGCGCGCCGCAGCTCGACGTCCCCGTCCAGCTGAACACCAACGAGAACCCCTACCCGCTGCCCGAGGCCCTGGTCGCCCGGATCGCGGAGCGGGTCACCGAGGCGGCCCGGCACCTCAACCGCTACCCCGACCGGGACGCGGTCGAACTCCGCACCGAGCTGGCCCGCTACCTCACCCGCACCACCGGCCACCCGGTCGCCACCGAGAACGTCTGGGCGGCCAACGGCTCCAACGAGGTCCTCCAGCAGCTCCTGCAGACCTTCGGCGGACCCGGCCGCACCGCGATGGGCTTCGAGCCCTCGTACTCGATGCACGCCCTGATCTCCCGGGGCACCGGCACCGGCTGGATCTCCGGCCCCCGCGCCGAGGACTTCACCGTCGACCTGCCCGCCGCCGAGCGCGCCGTCGCCGAGCACCGCCCGCACGTCGTCTTCGTGACCTCGCCCAACAACCCCACCGGCACCGCCGTCTCCGCTGACACCGTCCTCGCGCTCTACGAGGCGGCCCAGGCGGCCCGGCCGTCGATGGTGGTCGTCGACGAGGCGTACGTGGAGTTCAGCCACGGGGACTCGCTGCTGCCGCTCCTCGAGGGCCGCCCGAACCTGGTGGTCTCCCGGACCATGTCCAAGGCCTTCGGCGCCGCCGGACTGCGCCTCGGCTACCTCGCCGCGCACCCCGCGGTCGTCGACGCCGTCCAGCTCGTCCGGCTGCCGTACCACCTCTCCGCCGTCACCCAGGCGACCGCGCTCGCCGCCCTGGAGCACACCGACACCCTCCTCGGGTACGTCGAGCAGCTCAAGGCCGAGCGGGACCGGCTCGTCACCGAGCTGCGCGGGATCGGCTACGAGGTCACCGAGTCGGACGCCAACTTCGTGCAGTTCGGGCGCTTCCCCGACACCCACGCGGCCTGGCGGGCGATCCTCGACCGGGGCGTCCTGGTCCGGGACAACGGCGTACCGGGATGGCTGCGGGTCACCGCGGGCACCCCCGACGAGAACGACGCGTTCCTCGACGCGGTCCGTGAACTGAAGAAGGAGCAGAGCGCATGAGCCGCGTAGGACGCGTGGAGCGCACCACCAAGGAGACCTCCGTCGTCGTCGAGATCGACCTGGACGGCACCGGGAAGGTCGATGTGTCGACCGGGGTCGGGTTCTTCGACCACATGCTCGACCAGCTCGGCCGGCACGGTCTGTTCGACCTCACCGTCAAGACCGACGGCGATCTCCACATCGACTCCCACCACACCATCGAGGACACCGCCCTCGCCCTCGGCGCCGCCTTCAAGCAGGCCCTCGGCGACAAGGTCGGCATCTACCGCTTCGGCAACTGCACCGTCCCGCTGGACGAGTCGCTGGCCCAGGTCACGGTGGACCTCTCGGGACGCCCCTACCTCGTGCACACCGAGCCCGAGAACATGGCGCCGATGATCGGCTCGTACGACACGACGATGACCCGGCACATCCTGGAGTCCTTCGTCGCACAGGCCCAGATCGCGCTGCACGTCCACGTCCCGTACGGGCGCAACGCCCACCACATCGTGGAGTGCCAGTTCAAGGCATTCGCCCGCGCGCTCCGCTACGCCTCCGAGCGCGACCCGCGCGCCGCCGGAATCCTCCCCTCCACGAAGGGCGCGCTCTAGTCGTGAACGGCCTCTCCACCATCCTCATCGTCGTCGGGCTCTTCCTGCTCGGCGGCATCTACTCCTTCGTCAAGCAGCAGATGCCCAAGAGCCTCGTCGTGCTCGTCTCCATCGGCGCCGCCATGTGCCTCTCCGCCGGAGTGCTCCGGCTGGACGTGTGGTCATGACCGGGACGAAGAAGGTCGTCGTCTTCGACTACGGCTTCGGCAACGTCCGCTCCGCCGAGCGCGCCCTCGCCCGGGTCGGCGCCGACGTCGAGATCACCCGCGACTACGACACCGCGATGAACGCCGACGGACTCCTCGTCCCCGGCGTCGGCGCCTTCGCCGCCTGCATGAGCGGCCTCAGGCAGGCCCGCGGCGACTGGATCGTCGGCCGCAGGCTCGCGGGCGGCCGACCCGTCATGGGCATCTGCGTCGGGATGCAGATCCTCTTCGCCCAGGGCATCGAGCACGGCGTCGAGACCGAGGGCCTCGACGAGTGGCCCGGTACGGTCGAACCGCTGAAGGCCCCCGTCGTCCCCCACATGGGCTGGAACACCGTCGACGCGCCCGAGGGCACCGAACTGTTCGCCGGGCTCGACGCCGACGCCCGGTACTACTTCGTGCACTCCTACGCGGTCCGCGAGTGGAGCCTGGAGGTGGGCAACCCCCTCATCCGCGCCCCCAAGGTCGCCTGGTCCACCCACGGCGAGCCGTTCGTCGCCGCCGTCGAGAACGGCGCCCTGTGGGCGACCCAGTTCCACCCCGAGAAGTCCGGCGACGCCGGAGCCCAGCTCCTCACCAACTGGATCGGAACCCTGTGACTGTGTCTGGAAGCGTGCTCGAACTCCTCCCCGCCGTCGACGTCCGCGACGGCCAGGCCGTCCGCCTCGTCCACGGCGAGTCCGGAACCGAGACCTCCTACGGCTCCCCGCTCGAAGCGGCGCTCGCCTGGCAGGGCTCCGGCGCCGAATGGCTCCACCTGGTCGACCTCGACGCCGCCTTCGGCACCGGCGACAACCGCGAGCTGATCGCCGAGGTCGCCCAGGCCATGGACATCAAGGTCGAGCTGTCCGGCGGCATCCGCGACGACGCCTCCCTCGCCGCCGCCCTCGCCACCGGCTGCACCCGCGTCAACCTCGGCACCGCCGCCCTGGAGACCCCCGAGTGGGTCGCCAAGGTCATCGCCGAGTACGGCGACCGCATCGCCGTCGGCCTCGACGTCCGCGGCACCACCCTGCGCGGCCGGGGCTGGACCCGCGACGGCGGCGACCTGTACGAGACCCTCGCCCGCCTCGACTCCGAGGGCTGCTCCCGCTACGTCGTCACCGACATCGCCAAGGACGGCACCCTCCAGGGCCCCAACCTGGAACTCCTGAAGAACGTCTGCGCGGCCACCGACAAGCCCGTCGTCGCCTCCGGCGGCGTCTCCTCCCTGGACGACCTGCGGGCCCTGTCCGGCCTCGTCCCGCTCGGCGTCGAGGGCGCGATCGTCGGCAAGGCGCTGTACGCGAAGGCGTTCACCCTGGAAGAGGCGCTCGCGGCGGTGAAGCCGTGACCTCCGGGGTCCGCAAGGTCGTCACCGGGGCGCCCTGGGAGGAGCAGTTCGGCTACTCCCGCGCCGTCGAACTGCCGAACGGCCTGGTCCTGGTCTCCGGCTGCACCTCGGTGGTCGACGGCCAGATCGCCGACGGCGGCCCGTACGACCAGGCCGTCAACTCCTTCCGGGTGGCCTTCGGCGCCCTGGAGCAGCTCGGTCTGGGCCCGGAACACGTCGTGCGCACCCGCATGTACCTCACCCACGCCCGGGACGTGGACGAGGTCGGCCGCGCCCACAAGGAACTGTTCGACGCCGTCCGGCCCGCCGCCTCCATGATCATCGTCTCCGGCTTCGTCGACCCCCGCCTGGTCGTCGAGGTCGAGATCGAAGCCCACCGGGAGGCCGCCGGATGAGCCTCGCCGTACGGGTGATCCCCTGCCTGGACGTCGACAACGGCCGGGTCGTCAAGGGCGTCAACTTCCAGAACCTGCGGGACGCGGGCGACCCCGTCGAGATGGCCAAGCTGTACGACGCCGAGGGCGCCGACGAGCTGACCTTCCTCGACATCACCGCCTCCTCGGGCAACCGGGAGACCACCTACGACGTGGTGCGCCGCACCGCCGAACAGGTCTTCATCCCGCTCACCGTCGGCGGCGGCGTCCGCTCCGCCGACGACGTCGACAAGCTCCTGCGGGCCGGAGCCGACAAGGTCGGCGTCAACACCGCCGCCATCGTCCGCCCCGAACTGATCCGGGAGATCGCGGAGCGCTTCGGCAGGCAGGTCCTCGTCCTGTCGGTCGACGCCCGCCGCACCCCCTCGGGCTCCTTCGAGGTGACGACCCACGGCGGCCGGGAGGGCACCGGCATCGACGCCGTCGAATGGGCGCACCGGGCCGCCGAACTGGGCGCGGGCGAGATCCTGCTCAACTCGATGGACGCCGACGGCACCAAGGACGGCTACGACACCGAGATGATCACGGCCGTCCGCCGGCACGTCACCGTCCCGGTGATCGCCTCCGGCGGCGCGGGCGGGCCGGCCGACTTCGCGCCCGCCGTGGCCGCGGGCGCCGACGCGGTGCTCGCCGCCTCCGTCTTCCACTTCGGCGACCTGCGGATCTCCCAGGTCAAGGAAGCGCTGCGCGAGGCGGGCCACCCGGTCCGCTGACCGCCGCCGCACCCCACGGAAAGGGCCCCCTCGGGGGCCCTTTCCCGCCGCCGGACTCAGATCCCCAGCTGCTTCGCCTCCCGCAGCCGCTCGATCGCCTCCGGCTCCCCCTCCAGATCCACCTCGGCCGAGGACTGCCGCCCGAAGAGGTACATCGTCAGCTCGCCCGGCTCCCCGGACACCGTCACCACCGGCGTGCCCCGGTGGGCGACCACCGTCTGCCCGTTCGGACGGCGCAGCACGAGACCCACCGGAGCCTTCCGGCCCAGCAGCCGCGCGGCGCGTTCGAGACGGGACCACAGGGCGTCCGAGAACACCGGATCGAGCGCCCGCGCCGACCAGTCCGGCTGCGCCCGCCGCACGTCCTCGGCGTGCACGTAGAACTCGACCGTGTTCGCCCCCTCGTCCACCTGCTTCACGGCGAACGGCGAGAACCGGGGCGGCCCCGTCCTGATGAGCTGGATCAGCTCCTCGTACGGCTTCTCCGCGAACTCGGCCCGCACCCGGTCCCCGCGCTCGCGCAGCGCCGGTACGAGGGAACCGGCCGCCGCGTCCGGGCGCCGCTCCCGCACCACCACATGGGCCGCGAGGTCCCGGGTCAGCCAGCCCTCGCAGAGCGTCGGGGCGTCCGGGCCCGCGGTCTCCAACAGGTCGGCGAGCAGAAGCCGTTCACGTGTGGCATGGGTCGACATGTCGGCCAGCGTACGGCGGACGCCCCCGGTCCGCCCAGTGGACGCCCCGCCGGACACCGCTCCCGGGCGCGGCACAATGGCGTCATGACCAGCAATCTGGACCCGGCCCTCGCCGCCCGGCTCAAGCGCGGCCCCGACGGACTCTTCCCCGCCGTCGCCCAGCAGTACGACACCGGCGAGGTGCTGATGCTCGGCTGGATGGACGACGAGGCCCTCCACCGCACCCTCACCACCGGCCGCTGCACCTACTGGTCCCGCAGCCGCCAGGAGTACTGGGTCAAGGGGGACACCTCCGGGCACGTCCAGCACGTCAGGTCCGTGGCCCTCGACTGCGACGCCGACACCGTCCTCGTCAAGGTCGACCAGGTCGGAGCCGCCTGCCACACCGGCACCCGGACCTGCTTCGACACCGACGTGCTCCCCGTATCCGAGTAGGGTCTGGCGCCATGGATCTCGACACCTTCCGCAAGCTGGCGGCCGACCGCCGTGTCATCCCCGTCAGCCGCAGGCTGCTCGCGGACGGCGACACCCCGGTCGGGCTCTACCGCAAGCTCGCCGCCGAACGGCCCGGCACCTTCCTCCTCGAATCCGCGGAGAACGGCCGGAGCTGGTCCCGGTACTCCTTCATCGGAGTCCGCAGCGACGCCACCCTGACCGTGCGGGACGGCGAGGCCCACTGGCTGGGCACCCCGCCCGTCGGCGTCCCCACCGACGGCGACCCGCTCCAGGCCCTGCGCGCCACCGTCGAGACCCTGCACACCCCCCGCGACCTCGGCGGCGGCCTGCCGCCGTTCACCGGCGGCATGGTCGGCTACCTCGGCTACGACATCGTCCGCCGCCTGGAGAAGATCGGCGAGCACGGCCGGGACGACCTGGCCCTGCCCGAGCTGACCATGCTCCTCACCAGCGACCTCGCCGTCCTCGACCACTGGGACGGCTCGGTCCTGCTGATCGCCAACGCGATCAACCACAACGACCTGGAGACCGGCGTCGACGAGGCGTACGGGCACGCCGTCGCCCGCCTCGACGCGATGGAGGCCGACCTCGCCCGCCCGGTCGCCACCGCCCCCACCGCCCTGCCCGACTCCGCGCTCCCCGAGTTCTCCGCGCTCTGGGGCGGCCCCGCCTACCAGGACGCCGTCGAGGACATCAAGGAGCGCATCCGGGCGGGCGAGGCCTTCCAGGTCGTGCCCTCCCAGCGGTTCGAGACCCCGTGCACCGCCTCCGCGCTCGACGTCTACCGGGTCCTGCGGGCCACCAACCCCTCCCCGTACATGTACCTCTTCCGGTTCGAGAACGGCTTCGACGTCGTCGGCTCCAGCCCCGAGGCCCTCGTCAAGGTCGAGGACGGCCGCGCGATGCTCCACCCCATCGCGGGCACCCGGCACCGGGGCGCCACCCCGCAGGAGGACCACGACCTCGCCGAGGAACTCCTCGCCGACCCCAAGGAACGCGCCGAGCACCTCATGCTCGTCGACCTCGGCCGCAACGACCTCGGCCGGGTCTGTACCCCCGGCTCCGTCGAGGTCGTCGACTTCATGTCGGTCGAGCGCTACTCCCACGTCATGCACATCGTCTCCACCGTGACCGGCGAGGTAGCCGAGGGCAGCACCGCCTTCGACGTCCTCACCGCCTGCTTCCCCGCCGGGACGCTCTCCGGCGCGCCCAAGCCGCGCGCGATGCAGATCATCGAGGAGCTCGAACCCTCCCGGCGCGGGCTGTACGGCGGATGTGTCGGTTATCTCGATTTCGCCGGGGACGCGGACACCGCCATCGCCATCCGCACCGCCCTGCTCCGCGACGGAACCGCGTACGTGCAGGCCGGAGCGGGTGTCGTCGCCGACTCCGACCCCGTCGCCGAGGACAACGAGTGCCGCAACAAGGCCGCGGCCGTCCTCCGCGCGGTCCACACCGCCAACCGGATGAACGGCCGCTGAGCGGGTAGGGGATAGTGGGGTACGTGAGTGCCGTATCCGTACCCCAGCCCCGGGCCGCCCGAGCGGCCGTTCCCGGTGGCCGCCGCAGCCTGGCCGCGGCCCTCCTGCTCGGCGCCGCCGGCGCCACCGTCGTCCTGCTCTCGGCGGGACAGATCTGGGCGGAGGGCACCGCGTCCGTCGGCGGCGGCACCGTCCCCGTCGAAGCCGACGGCGGAGCCGTCACCGGTGTCCCCACCGCCCTCGCGATCGTCGGTCTGGCCGCGCTCTTCGCGGTCTTCGCCGTCCGCCGCACCGGCCGCACCCTCGTCTCCGCGCTCCTCGCGCTGAGCGGCGCGGGCGCCGCGCTGGCCGCCTTCCTCGGCGCCTCCGACAGCGCCGCCCTGAACGCCGAGGCCGCCCGCATCAGCGGCGACACCGCCGCCGCCGTCGCCGGACCCGCCTACACCGTCTGGCCGTACGTGACCGCGGCGGGCGCCCTCCTCATCCTCCTCGCGGGCCTCCTCGCGCTCCGCTTCGGCAAGACCTGGCCCGGGATGGGCGGCCGTTACGAGCGCTCCGGCGCCCCGCGCGCCCGCAAGGCCCCCAGCACCGACCCGGACCGGCCCGAGGACCTGTGGAAGGCCCTGGACCGGGGCGAGGACCCCACCGGGACGGTCTGACGACCGGCACGACGGGGGAGTCCACCGCGACGCGTGATCGTCCCGGCACCCCCGATTCATCCTCGCGCGCCCACGTGCGGGACAATGAGCGCAGAGTGTCCGCGCACGCGAGACCCTCACCATCGAGCAACTGCAACGAGGAGCAACTCATGGCGGGCAGCGCCCACGGACACACCCCGGCCGCCTGGACCGGTGTCATCATCGCCTTCATCGGCTTCTGCATCGCCGGTGTCTTCATGGTGGCCGCCAACATCCCCGGCTTCTGGGCCGGTATGGGCGTCATCGTGCTCGGCGGCATCGTCGGCCTCGCGATGAAGGCCGCCGGTCTCGGGATGCCGAAGCAGTCGGCCGAGGTCGTCGCCGCCCGCGAGGCCGCCACCCTCCAGGCCCGTTCGTCGTCCTGACGCGGTCCGGAGACCCCGTGAGCGCAGCCCGGCCCCGCCGGGCTGCGCTCACGCGCGTCCGGGGCGAGAATCACCGGGTGGACACGCAGCCGACGGCCGGAGCCGCGACCGAGGACCCCCTCGCCCGACCGGGTGAACCCGGCGGAACCCCCGCGCACCCGCCCGCGCCCGCACGGCCGGTCGGGGACCACCGGGGCGACGGCACGGCGGCCGGGACCCCGCCCGCGCCCGCGCGGCCCGGGAACGACCGCCCGGTCCCGCAGGAACCGGGACCGCGGGCAGGACCGGGATCGCAAGCAGGGCCCGGACCGGGAGCAGGGCCCGGACCGCAAGCAGGACCGGGACCGGTGCCGGGACCCCCGCCCGCCGGGCCCGTACCGCCCCCGCATCCGCCCGGGTGGCCCGCCGGGCCCGTACCGCCGCACGCGCGCGCGTGGCCCGGTCCGCCCCCGCCCCGCCCGCTGCCCCGGCGCCTTCTCGCGCCCCTCGGCACCCTCGCCGGGGTCGCCGCCGCCTTCGCGTACGTCGGGACGGTCGACCCCAACGAACCCGGGCACTACCCCGTCTGCCCGCTGCTCCGCTTCACCGGGATCTACTGCCCCGGCTGCGGCGGCCTCCGCAGCGCCCACGCCTTCGTCCACGGCGACCTCCCCGCCGCCCTCGGCGCCAACGCCCTCGCGGTCGTCGGCTACGGAATCTTCGGCGTGCTCCTGGCCGTCTGGCTGATTCGCGCCGTCCGGGGAGTCCCCCAGCGCCTCGCCGTCGCCCCGGTCTGGTGGTGGGTGACCGGCGCCGTGCTCGCCCTGTTCACCCTGGTCCGGAACCTTCCCTTCGGCTCCGCGCTGGCCCCCTGAGGCCCGTACCGGCACCCGGGGGACCCCGAAGGGAGTCCCATCAGATGGGACACCACTCCGGCCGATGCGGGTCCGGGGCCGTCCTGCGGATAGGATCGATGTGGCTGAACCTGGTTCCTCATCACCATCACCGTCCCGGAAGGGGGCCCCTCGCGTGAGTGTGCTCGACGAGATCATCGAAGGCGTGCGCGCCGACCTCGCAGAGCGACAGGCGCGGGTCACCCTCGACGAGCTCAAGGAGCGTGCCGCCAAGGCACCGCAGGCCAAGGACGGCGTCGCCGCACTGCGCGGCGAAGGCGTCAAGGTCATCTGCGAGGTCAAGCGCTCCAGCCCGTCCAAGGGGGCACTCGCCGCGATCGCCGACCCGGCGGGACTCGCCGCGGACTACGAGGCGGGCGGCGCCGCCGTCATCTCCGTCCTCACCGAGCAGCGCCGCTTCGGCGGCTCGCTCGCGGACCTGGAGGCCGTCCGCGCCAAGGTCGACATCCCGGTCCTGCGCAAGGACTTCATCGTCACCGCCTACCAGCTCTGGGAGGCCCGCGCCTACGGAGCGGACCTCGCGCTCCTCATCGTGGCCGCGCTGGAGCAGGAGGCCCTCGTCTCCCTCATCGAGCGGGCCGAGTCCATCGGACTCACCCCGCTGGTCGAGGTCCACGACGAGGACGAGGTCGAGCGGGCCGTCGACGCGGGCGCCCGGATCATCGGCGTCAACGCGCGCAACCTGAAGACCCTCAAGGTGGACCGCTCCACCTTCGAGCGCGTCGCCCCGGAGATCCCGGACACCATCGTCAAGATCGCCGAGTCCGGCGTCCGCGGCCCGCACGACCTCATCGCGTACGCCAACGCGGGCGCCGACGCGGTCCTGGTCGGCGAGTCCCTCGTCACCGGCCGCGACCCGAAGGCCGCCGTCGCCGACCTCGTCGCCGCCGGTGCCCACCCCGCCCTGCGGCACGGCCGGAGCTGACTCCGCCATGACCCGCCGCCGCGCCGTGCCGACCCCTCCGGGCCCCGCCCGGGGGAACGTCGGCGTGCCGTCGGTCACCCCCGGTCGCGGTCGCCGGTCCTGCGGCGCCGCCGCCTCCGTCCCCGCACCGCACGCCCCGCTGGCCCGGGGCTGCCGCCCGCGTGGCTGCCGCGCCCCCGCCCGCCGTGTCCACGGCCGCCGGGTGCGGTACGTCATCGGCGACGAGCCCGGCCAGGTCAACGGAATGCGATGGCGCCCGCGCCCCGCGCGCGCCTTCTGACGACCCCCCAGGGCATCCCCGTGGATGCCTCCGCCGCCGTACCCGCCCGCCCCTCGGACGCACCGCGTCCGTGGCGCCCGCGCGGGTCCGGACGCTCCGGCACGGCAGGGGGCGCCGGCCGTCGCGCGCATCCGTGACCACCCACCACGTCGCACGGGGCATCCGCCCCGCGAGGAGCAACCGCATGTCCAGCGAGTTCTTCATCCCGGACCCGGACGGCCAGGTCCCCACCGCCGAGGGCTACTTCGGCGCCTACGGCGGCAAGTTCATCCCGGAGGCGCTCGTCGCCGCCGTCGACGAGGTCGCCGTCGAGTACGACAAGGCCAGGTCCGACCCCGCCTTCGCCCGTGAGCTCAACGACCTCATGGTCAACTACACCGGCCGCCCGAGCGCCCTCACCGAGGTGTCCCGCTTCGCCGGACACGCGGGCGGCGCCCGGGTCTTCCTCAAGCGCGAGGACCTCAACCACACCGGCTCGCACAAGATCAACAACGTGTTGGGCCAGGCCCTGCTGACCAAGCGGATGGGCAAGACCCGGGTCATCGCCGAGACCGGCGCCGGTCAGCACGGCGTCGCCACCGCCACCGCCTGCGCCCTCTTCGGCCTCGACTGCACCATCTACATGGGCGAGGTCGACACCCAGCGCCAGGCCCTCAACGTGGCCCGGATGCGGATGCTCGGCGCCGAGGTCGTCGCCGTCACCTCCGGCAGCCGCACCCTCAAGGACGCCATCAACGAGGCGTTCCGCGACTGGGTCGCCAACGTCGACCGCACCCACTACCTCTTCGGCACGGTCGCTGGACCGCACCCCTTCCCCGCCATGGTCCGCGACTTCCACCGGGTCATCGGCGTCGAGGCCCGCCGCCAGATCCTGGAGCGCGCCGGACGCCTCCCCGACGCGGCGGTCGCCTGCGTCGGCGGCGGCTCCAACGCCATCGGCCTCTTCCACGCCTTCGTCCCCGACGCGGACGTGCGCCTGATCGGCTGCGAGCCCGCCGGGCACGGCGTCGAGACCGGCGAGCACGCGGCCACCCTCACGGCGGGCGAGCCCGGCATCCTGCACGGCTCGCGGTCGTACGTCCTCCAGGACGAGGAGGGCCAGATCACCGAGCCGTACTCGATCTCGGCGGGCCTCGACTACCCCGGCATCGGCCCGGAGCACGCCTACCTCAAGGACACCGGACGCGCCGAGTACCGCGCCGTCACCGACGACGCGGCCATGCAGGCCCTGCGCCTGCTCTCCCGCACCGAGGGCATCATCCCGGCGATCGAGTCGGCGCACGCCCTCGCCGGAGCCCTGGAGGTCGGCAGGGAACTCGGCGAGGACGGCCTGATCCTGGTCAACCTCTCGGGGCGCGGCGACAAGGACATGGACACGGCCGCCCGCTACTTCGGCCTCTACGACGGGGAGGGCTCCCGGTGACGAACGGCAACATCCAGCTGCTCGGCGACACCCTGGCCAAGGCGAAGGCCGAGGACCGGGCGGCGCTCATCGCCTACCTGCCCGCCGGTTTCCCGACCGTCGACGGCGGCATCGCCGCGATCAAGGCCGTCTTCGAGGGCGGCGCCGACATCGTCGAGGTCGGCCTCCCGCACAGCGACCCGGTCCTCGACGGCCCGGTCATCCAGACCGCCGACGACATCGCCCTGCGCGGTGGAGTCAAGATCGCCGACGTCATGCGGACGGTCCGCGAGGCCCACGAGGCCACCGGGAAGCCGGTCCTCGTCATGACGTACTGGAACCCGATCGACCGGTACGGCGTCGAGCGCTTCACCGAGGAGCTCGCGGCGGCGGGCGGCGCGGGCTGCATCCTGCCCGACCTGCCCGTCCAGGAGTCCGGACTCTGGCGCGACCACGCCGACAAGCACGGTCTCGCCACCGTCTTCGTCGTCGCGCCCAGCAGCAGGGACGAGCGCCTCGGCACCATCACCGCGGCCGGTTCCGGCTTCGTCTACGCCGCCTCCCTCATGGGAGTCACCGGCACCCGCGAGTCGGTCGGCGAACAGGCCGCCGACCTCGTCCGCCGCACCCGGGCCGCCACCGCGTCCGGCCGGGAGCTCCCCGTCTGCGTCGGCCTCGGCGTCTCCAACGCCACCCAGGCCAAGGAGGTCGCGGCCTTCGCCGACGGCGTCATCGTCGGCTCCGCCTTCGTCAAGCGCATCCTCGACGCCGACGGCGACGAGGCGGCGGGACTCGCCGCCGTAAGGGAACTGGCGGCCGAACTCGCCGAGGGCGTGCGACGCCTTCCGTAACCCGTTCGGGTGGATAAGTGACCGGGGAGGCGCGGACGTGCCTCCCCGGTTCGTTCCCCGGACGTGAGCGAGAAGAACCGTGGTGACGGTAACCGGAGCGCGCGGGAGCGCCTTCAGCAGCAGCGCGAGCGCGAGAAGAGCCAGGAGAGGAAGCGGCGGGTCCTGATCGTGACCGCCGCGGTGGTCGGCGTCCTCGGCCTGGCGGCGGTCGTCGGGGTGATCGCCGCCAACGTCGACAAGGGCGGCGGCTCCGACAAGGCGGGTCCGGTGGTCGCGCCCACCGGGGCGACCGACCAGGACGGCAAGCCCGCCATCCCCACCGGGAAGCCGGACGCGCCCTCGACCCTCGCGATCTGGGAGGACTTCCGCTGCCCGGCGTGCGCCCAGTTCGAGAACGTGATGCGGGACAGCATCCATGAGCTGGAGGCCGCCGGAGCCCTCAAGGCCGAGTACCACCTCGCCACCCTCATCGACGGGAACATGGGCGGCAGCGGTTCGCTGCGCGCGGCGAACGCGGCGGCGTGCTCCCAGGACGCCGGGAAGTTCACCGCGTACCACGACACGCTCTACATCAACCAGCCGCAGGAGACGGACGACGCCTTCGGCAAGAACGACAGGCTGATCGAGCTGGCGGGGAAGGTCCCCGGCCTCGACACCCCCGCCTTCCGCTCCTGTGTGAACGACGGCACCCACGACAGCTGGGTGGCCGAGTCGAACAAGGCCTTCCAGAACGGCGGCTTCCGGGGCACGCCGTCCGTCCTCCTCAACGGGGAGTCGGTCTTCCCGACCAAGGGCAACGAGCAGATCTCCCCGGCGAACCTGAAGAAGTGGGTCGCCGAGGCCAACAAGGGCAAGAAGCCCGGAACGGCCTCGCCCCCGGCCGGCTGAGCCGCTTCCCCGGCGGATTGGTTATCCAGAAGTTGCCGGACGGGCTGCCGCCGCGCCCGTCCGGCAGGGTAGCGTCGGACCTGCCATGGAACTTGCCTACATCCCCAGCCCGTCGACCGGCGTGATCCACCTCGGACCGATCCCGCTGCGCGGCTACGCCTTCTGCATCATCCTCGGTGTCTTCGTCGCCGTCTGGTACGGCAACAAGCGCTGGATCGCCCGGGGCGGCACCGCCGGCACCGTGGCCGACATCGCCGTCTGGGCGGTGCCCTTCGGCCTCGTCGGCGGACGCCTCTACCACGTCATCACCGACTACCAGCTGTACTTCAGCGACGGTCAGGACTGGGTCGACGCCTTCAAGATCTGGGAGGGCGGCCTCGGCATCTGGGGCGCCATCGCGTTCGGCGCGGTGGGCGCCTGGATCGGCTGCCGCCGCCGGGGCATCCCGCTCCCGGCGTACGCCGACGCCATCGCCCCCGGCATCGTCCTCGCCCAGGCCATCGGCCGCTGGGGCAACTGGTTCAACCAGGAGCTCTACGGGAAGCCGACCGATCTGCCCTGGGCCCTGAAGATCACCGCGAGCGCCAACCGCGAGGCCGGGCTGTACCACCCGACCTTCCTGTACGAGTCGCTGTGGTGCGTCGGCGTGGCCGTCCTGGTCGTCTGGGCCGACCGCCGCTTCACGCTCGGCCACGGACGCGCCTTCGCGCTCTACGTCGCCGCCTACTGCGCGGGCCGCGCCTGGATCGAGTACATGCGGGTCGACGAGGCCCACCACATCCTGGGCGTGCGGCTGAACGTGTGGACGGCGATCGTCGTCTTCCTGCTCGCCGTGCTCTACATGGTGATCTCCGCCCGGGTCCGTCCGGGCCGCGAGGAGATCGTGGAGCCGAGGGCCGCGGCGAAGGAAGCCGCCGGTACCGAGGAGGGCGCCGAGGACGGTTCCGTGAAGGACGCCGACGCGGAGGCCGGTTCCGATGAGAAGGCCGGGGCCGAGGAGTCCGGGGACGCCGTCAGGGACGGTGCCGAAGAGGACGCCGGGGAGTCCGGGAAGTCGGGACGGTCCGGCGAGGACGTCGGGCACGGCGCGGGATCGACGGCCAAGGGCTGACCCCCCCCACCCACGACGGAAGGGCCACCGGAGCCATGGGTTCCGGTGGCCCTTCCGCTTGTCCGGGCCCGTCGGCCGGGGCCGGGGCGGGCCGGGGCGTACGGGTCAGGCCGTGCGGGTCAGGCCGTGCGGGACGCCAGGGCGAGGAGCCGGTGGGCGCCCGCCACCACGGCCGCGTCGACGAACCGCCCGTCCGGCAGGGCCTGCGCGCCCCGCTCGGCGTCCGCCGCCGCGACGACCTCCCGCGCCGCGTCGATCTCCGCCGGGGTCGGCAGATAGGCCCGCTCGATGACCGGGAGCTGCCGGGGGTGGATGGCGGCCCGCCCGAAGAAGCCCATCGCCCGGCCCCGGGCGCACCCGGCGGCCAGCGCCTCCAGATCGCCGACGTCGGGATGGACCGACTGCGCCGGGGGCGGGAGGGCCGCCGCGCGGGCCGCCACCACCACCCGGCCGCGCGACCAGTCCAGACCCCCGTCCTCGCGCACGTTCAGCTCGGCGCGGAGGTCCGCCTCACCGAGCGCGACGCCCCGTACGGCCGGATGGGCGGTGGCGATGGCGTACGCGTGCTCCACGGCCAGGGCGCTCTCCAGGAGCGGGTAGAGGGGGAGACCGGGGGCGAGGGCGGCGATCCGGTGGATGTCGGTGGCGTGTGTCACCTTGGGGAGACGGAGACCGTGGAGTCCGGGGAGGGGGGCCAGCGTGGGGATGTCGTACGGGGAGTGGACGCGGACGTGCACCGGGACGGGGGAGGGGTCCGCGAGGAGATCCGCCGTGGCGTCCAGGGCGTACGCCTTGCGGTGCGGGGCGACCGCGTCCTCCAGGTCGACGATCACCACGTCGGCGCCGGAGAGCAGCGCCTTGCGGACCACCTCGGGCCGGTCGCCGGGGGCGTACAGCCAGGTCAGCGGGGTGGGGGAGCGGTCCGTGCCGTTCCTGCGGGCGGCGCTCATACCGCCCCCTGGGCGCGCAGGGCGTCGATCTCGGCGGGGCCGAGGCCCAGTTCACCGAGGACGGCGGTGGTGTCGGCGCCGTGCGGGCGGCCGGGCCAGCGGATCGCGCCGGGCGTCTCGGAGAGCCGGAAGAGGACGTTCTGCATCCTGATCGGGCCGAGCTCCGGGTCGTGCACCTCGGTGACGGTGCCGAGCGCCCGGTACTGGGGGTCGTCCACGACGTCCCGCACGTCGTAGACGGGCGCGATGGCCGCCTCCGCCTTCTCGAAGGCGGCCATCGCCTCGTCGCGGGTGCGGCGGGCGATCCAGGAGCCGACCGCCTCGTCGAGGACGTCGGAGTGCGCCGCCCGTCCGGTGCCGTCCGCGAACCACGGCTCGTCGATCAGCTCCGGCCGCCCGACGAGCCGCAGCACCCGCTCGGCGATCGACTGGGCCGAGGTGGAGACGGCGACCCAGGAGCCGTCGGCGGTCCGGTAGGTGTTGCGCGGGGCGTTGTTGCGGGAGCGGTTGCCGGTCCGGGGCTGGACGTAGCCGAGCTGGTCGTACCAGAGGGGGTGGGGTCCGATGACGGCGAGCATCGGTTCGATGATCGCCATGTCGACGACCTGGCCGCGGCCGGTCGTGGTCCTCGCGGTGAGCGCGGTCAGCACGGCGTACGCGGTGGCCAGGGCGGCGATCGAGTCGGCCAGACCGAAGGGGGGCAGGGTCGGCGGGCCCTCGGGCTCACCGGTGAGGGCGGCGAATCCGCTCATCGCCTCGGCGAGGGTGCCGAAGCCGGGCCGGTGGGCGTACGGGCCGAACTGGCCGAAGCCGGTGACCCGGGCGAGCACCAGCCGCGGGTTGACGGCGGACAGCTCCTCCCAGCCGAGACCCCAGCGCTCCAGGGTGCCGGGGCGGAAGTTCTCGACGACCACGTCGGCGTCGGCGGCGAGCGCCAGGAGGGTGTCACGGCCGCCGGGCGACGACAGATCGAGGGTGATCGTCCGCTTGTTCCGGCCGAGGACCTTCCACCACAGACCGACGCCGTCCTTGGCGGGGCCGTGGCCACGGGACGGGTCGGGCTTGCGGGGGTGCTCGACCTTGACGACGTCGGCGCCGAAGTCGCCGAGCATCATGGCCGCGAGCGGACCGGCGAAGAGGGTCGCCAGATCCAGGACCCGCAGCCCCTCCAGCGGGGGCCCGGGGGCGGGGTCCGGGCGGGCGGACGCGGTGGCGTCGGGTGCGGTGGTCATACGCGGTCGGTCTCCCTGTTGCCGAGGGGCCCGAAGGCCGCCTCGATCTCCGTGCGGAACGGCATCGACGTCGAGGCGCCCTCGCGCCGCACGGAGAGCGCGGCGGCGGTCTGCGCCCAGGCCAGCGCCTCGGGGAGGGGACGGCCCTCACCGAGGGCGACCGCGAGCGCCCCGACGAGGGTGTCGCCCGCGCCGGTGGTGTCCACGGCCCGTACCCGGGGGGCGGGGACGAGGACCGGTTCGGCGCCGCGCACCGCGTGGAGACCGCCGGCCGCCCCGAGGGTGACGATCACCTCGGGGACGTCCCGGAGCAGGGCCAGCGCCGCCTCGCGGGGGTCGGCCCGGCCGGTGAGCGCGGCGGCCTCGTGCTCGTTGGGCACCAGCAGATCCGTCGCGGCGAGGAGTTCGGCGGGCAGCGGCCGGGCGGGAGCGGGGGTGAGGACGGTGCGGACGCCGAGGCGGCGGGCGGTCACCGCGCCCTCCACGACGACGGAGAGGGGGAGTTCGAGCTGGAGGAGCAGGGTGTCGGCGGTGCCGATGAGGGCCTCGTCGCCGTGGGTGAGGGCGGTGACGGTGCCGTTGGCGCCGGGGACGACGACGATCGCGTTGCCGCCCCGGTCGTCGACGACGATGTGGGCGGTGCCGGAGGCACCCTCGACGGTGCGCAGCAGGTCGGTGTCGACCGAGGCGTGGTCGAGCGCGGACCGGAGCCGCGCCCCGAAGTCGTCCGTGCCGACCGCGCCGATCATCGACACCCCGCCCCCGGCGCGGGCGGCGGCGACGGCCTGGTTGGCACCCTTGCCGCCGGGGACGGTGCGGAAGGAACGGCCGGTGACGGTCTCGCCGAGGGCGGGCGCCCTCGGGACGTAGGCGACGAGGTCCATGTTGGTGCTGCCGAGTACGACGATGCCGGTCATGGGCGTACGGCCTCCAGGAGGGTCAGTTCGGCCAGGGTGTCGAAGCCGGTGCCGTCGAAGGACGGGACGGAGGTCGACAGCCGGTTCTTGAGGGGAGAGGTCCAGTGTCCGGGCAGCCGGTCGGGGTGACCGGCGAGCAGCCCGGCGACCGAACCGGCGGTGGCGCCGTTGGAGTCGGTGTCCCAGCCGCCGGAGACCGCCGCGCAGATCGAGCGGGAGAAGTCGCCCTCCGCGTGCGTGAGGGCGGCGGCGAGCAGGGCGGCGTTGGGGACGGCATGGACCCAGTGGTACCCGCCGAGTTCGGCGTGCAGCCGGTCGACGACCGGATCGAAGCCGTCCGGTCCCGGCGGGGCCTCGCGGGCGTACGCGATGCCCCGGCGGACCGCCTCCGCGAGCCGGGAGCGCGGCGGGACCACGGCGAGGCCCGAGGCCAGCGAGCGGTGCACGTCGGCGGTGCCGCTCGCGGCGGTGGCGAGGGTGGCGGCGACGAACATGGCGCCGTAGACGCCGTTCGCGGTGTGGGTGAGGACCGCGTCCCGGTGCGCCTGCGCGGCGGCGGCCACCGGGTCGCCCGGATGGGTCCAGCCGTGCACGTCGGCGCGGATCCCGGCGCCGATCCACTCGCGGAACGGATTGCGGCGGAGGGCGGTCAGCGGGGGCTCCACCCCGTCGAGGAGGTTGCGGTAGGCGACGCGTTCGGCGGTGAAGGCGCGGCCCGCGGGGAGGGCGTCGAGCCAGAGACGGGCGACGTCGGCGGTGCTGAAGCCCCGGCCGTGCCGCCGCAGGAGCAGCAGGTTGAGCAGGGCGTAGTCGAGGTCGTCGTCCTCGGGCATACCGTCGATGTTCTCGGCGAGGGAGGTGGTGGCGGAGCGCCGGTTCCAGGGGTGCGCGGCGAGCAGCTCCGGCGGGACGCCCCGGGCGGTGAACCAGGTGGTGAGGGGCCAGTTGCCGGTGGCGCGGGCGAGGGCGCGCAGGGCGGAGAGGGGCAGCTTCTCGACGGGCTTGCCGAGCAGACAGCCGATCGCGCGCCCCAGCCAGGCGGCGTGCAGCCGGTCCCGGAGGGCGTCGCGGGCGGCGGATTCCTGGCCGTACGCGGCGCGGGGATGACCGCGCGCGTCCGCCGGTCGGTGGTGGCCGGGGGTGTGGGGGCGGGGGCGCGTGTCCGGGTGGGCGTCCCTGGGGTTGTCCCCGTGGTCGTACCCGTGGTCGTACCCGTGGTCGTGCCCGTGGTGGTCCCCGTGGTCGTACGTGGCGCGGGGGGCGTCGGGCCCGTCCACCGGCTGGTGGCGGCCGGGGGGTCCGCCGGGGGTGCGGGCGTCCGGGTGCGCGTCGGGGCGGGCGGCCCCGTGGCCGTACGCGGAACCGGGGCGGGTGGTGTCCTCGTCGGGGGCGTGCTGCCCGTGCGGATGCCCGTGTTCGTGGGGCGGTGGGGTCGTCCGTCGGGCCGGAGCGCCGGACCGGCCGGGGCGTACGGGCCGGACGGGGGCGGGTCCGGTGGGCGCGGTCCCGGTGGTGGGGGTGGCCGTCAGGGCGTGGATCGCGGGCAGGGAGGTCGGCTCGTGGACGGCGAGGGGGGTGGGGAGCGCCGCCAGGGCGTCCAGGATCTCCTCCGCCAGGGGGCGCAGCTCCGGGCGCGGCACCCCGGAGGCGCCCGCCGTCTCCGGAGCCGGGGCGCCGCCCGCCGCGTACCAGCGGGCCGCGAGCGCGCGGGCGTCGCGGCCGTCCTCCCGCGCCTGCCGCAGCTCGTGCCCCACCAGGTCCTCCGGCTGCACCCAGGTCAGCCGGAGGTTCACCGGGCCGCGCCGGTCAGCGCGGTGAACGCCGCCTCGTGGGCCCGGCGGCGCGCGGTGTCCCGCGCGAAGACCTCGTGCGCGACCTCGGCCAGGGCCCGCGCCGGGGCGTGCAGATCGAGACGGCTGGCCTCCGCCACCCGTTTCGCCCAGTCGGCCGGCACCGCGGACTCCCCGCCCAGCGCGCCCGCGAGCGCCCCCGCCATCGTGGCGGTCGAGTCGCAGTCGCGGCCGTAGTTGACGGCGCCCAGGACCGTACGCCGGAAGTCGCCCTCGCCGACGAGCAACATGCCCAGGGCGACCGGCAGTTCCTCGATCGCGTGCAGCCGGGACGGGCGGCGGGCGCCGAGGGACGGTGTGCGGTAGTCGGGGCCGACGGAGTCGAAGGGCGCCACCGCCGCCCGCAGCGGAGCGAGCGCCGACTCGAAGTCCCGTTGTCCCGAGGCCACTTCCGCGACCGCCTCGATCGCCGCCCGGGTGCCGTCCTTCGCCAGCGAGAGCGCCGTCCCGAGCACCGAGGACGGTGTGGCGCCCGGCGCGCACGCCGCCGCGACCGCCGCCGCGAAGACGCCCGCCGCCTCCCGCCCGTACGAGGACTGGTGCGCGCCCGCCACGTCGAGGGCCTCGGCGTACGCGGCCTCCGGATGGGCCGCGTTGACCAGTCCGACCGGCGCCATGTACATCGCGGCGCCGCAGTTGACGATGTTTCCGTTCCCGGCCTCGCGCGGATCCGCGTGGGCGTAGTGCAGCCGGGTCACGATCCACTTCTCGGCGAGGAAGATCCGCTGGAGCGGCAGCGCCTCCGCCTCCAGCTCCGGGATCCACACCGGGGCGTCCATGAGTTCGGGGACCAGCCGGTCCGCGACCGCGTACGCGTCGAGGTGCCCGCGGACCTTCGCGTACACCCGGATCAGGGCGTGGGTCATCAAGGTGTCGTCGGTGACGTGCCCGTCGCCCTTGTGGTACGGGGCGATGGGGCGGGCGGTGCGCCAGCCGTCGCCGTTCCAGGGGCCGACGATCCCGGTGACCCGGCCGCCGTGGCGCTCCACGATCTGCTCGGGGGTGTACCCCTCGACGGGGCCGCCGAGCGCGTCGCCGACGGCGGCCCCGAGGAGGCTGCCGGTGATCCGGTCATCCAGAGTGGGTGTCATGTCGGAATTGTCCACCTGGGGTGGCCGGTTCCGTGGTTGTCAGCAGCCCGGCGAGTTCGACGAGGTCCGTCCCCGCGAGCCGGGGCAGCGCGCAGCCCGCCAGTGTCCGGCAGGCGTCCCGCCAGGTCGCCGGGACCGAACGGCCGCCGCCCAGCGCCCCGGTGAGCGCGCCCACGAGGGCGGGGGCGGAGTCCGCGACCCGGGACAGACAGGCGGCGGCCGGTACGGCGGCCGTCATCCCGCCCCCGGCGGCGGTCGCGAGGGCCAGGGCCACCGGGACGGTCTCGGCGGCGGCGATGCCGTAGCTGTAGACGTGGTCCACGATCCGGTGCTCCAGGAGCGGGACCAGTGCGAAGGCCGAACCGGCGGTCCGCGCGAGCTCCACCGCGTACCGGGCGTTGCGGCCGATCTCGGTGACCGGGGGGAGTTCGGCGAGGGCCGCCGCCACGGCCCCCTCCACCGTCGCCCCGCCGAGCGCGGCGGCGATCGCCGCGGCCATGGCGCGGGCGCCGTGGACGCCGTCGCCGTCCTGGGTGTACCGGGCGTCGAACTCGGCCAGTTCGGCGGCGGCGCGCGGGTCGCCCGGGTGGGCGAGGGCCAGGACGGCGGCCCGTACGCAGGCCGCGTCGTCGAAGTAGTGCGGGTTGTCGTGGCCGGTGGCCGGGGGGCGCAGGCCGGTGGCGAGGTTGCCGAGGCCCGCGCGGACCGAGATCCGGGCCCGGAGCGGGAGCACGGCGGACTCCACCTCGGGGGCGCGGTCGGCGGCGGCGGCGACCTGTCCGGCGAGGGCGTTCCAGGCGAGGTCGACGGCGGCCCGGAGCCTGCGCTCCGGGGGGAGCCCGGCGAAGACCGGGCCTCCGGCGGCGAGCAGGGCCTCGGCGGTGAACGCCGCCCACTCGGCGTCGTCCGAGGGGCCGAGCCGCAGCGGCTCAGGGGGCTGGTTGAGCGCGAGGGGTACGGGGAGGGTGGTGGTCGCGTTCTGTTCGGCGAAGGTGTCGAGTTCGCGGGTGAGACGGCGGGTCCACTCGGGCATCCGGGCCGCGCGGTGCCGGGCGGCGGGCCATCCGGCGGCGTCGCCCGCCGCGATGCCGAGGAGCAGGCCCTCGACCGCGTCCCTGCCCGGCACGCGGGGCGCCGCCCCGTCGGGACCAGTGCCGTCCCGGGCCGGGGGCGCGTCCGCACCCCGCCAGGAACCGGTGCCCCGCACGGGGGCGGGCCGCCGGAGGACGCCGGTCACGGCGGCGAGGTCCTGCCGGGCGCCGGTCGCGGAGACGGCACCCCGCACCGGGGCCGGGGCCGGGTCCTGCCGGACGCCGGAGACGGAAGCGGCGCCCCGCACCGGGTGCTGTGCCCACCCGTCCCGCCCCGCGGGCCGACTGCCCGCGGCGGCCGGGGGAGGGAAACGGCCCGCGTCGGCCGCGGGGCCGCTCGCGGTGGTGATCGGGCTGGTGGTGACCGGCCCGGTGGTGGCCGGGCTGGTGGTGACCGGGCCGATGGTGACGGGTCCGGTGGTGATAGGTCCGGTGGTGACGGGTCCGGTGGTGACCAGTGCGGTCGGGCGCGAGTTGTCTGCGCCGTTGCCGTTGCCGTTGCCGTTGCCGTTGCCGCTGCCGCTGCCGCTGCCGCTGCCGCTGCCGCTGCCGCTGCCACTGGCCGTATCCATGCGGGTGGTCGGCCCGGTCGTTCCCGGTGGTGTGCCGTCCGTGGTGGGGGGCTTCGTGCGTCGGGCCGCCGGGGGCGTACTCGTATCCGGGGTCGTTCCGTTCGGGTTCATCGGGTGTCCCCCTCCGGGGTCAGCAGGTCCGCGACGTCCAAGACGTGGTGGCCGCGCATCGAGGGCAGGCAGCTGCCCGTCACCGGGCCGATCGCCGAGGACCATTCCTCCGGGATCGCCGACGCGCCCGAGAGGGCTCCCGCCAGGGCGCCCGCGACCGCCGCCGTCGTGTCCGCGTCGCGGCCCATGTTGACCGCCGTCAGGACCGCCGTACGGAAGTCGCCCCGGGCGGCGGCGAAGGCTCCGAAGGCCAGGCCCACCGCCTCCGGGGCCAGGTCCGTCCACGGGTAGCCGCCGATGACGACCGCCGAGCGGACCTGGCGTTCGCGGACGAGCGGGTCCGGCTGGACCCGCTGGGCGGCGACCACCGCGCGGCGCAGCGAACGGGCCGTCCAGGAGTCCATCGGAACCGCCGAGAGGGCCGCCGCGATCACCCCGGTCACCCCCGCGCCGCCCATCGCCGCCGCGACGCCCGCCGCGACCGCCTGGCCGCCGTAGATGCCCTCGCCCTCGTGGCTGACGCTGCCGTCGATCGCGACCAGCCGGGCCGCCTCCGCCGGGCGTCCCGCCGCGAACACCCCGAACGGCGCCGCGCGCATGGCGAGGCCGTCGCTCCACGCGTGCCGGTGCTGGGCGGAGATGGGCGCGGCGAGGCCCCGCCGCAGGTTCTCCAGGGTGCCGCGCTCCGAGAACCCCGCACCCCGGAAAGGGCCTTCGTCGAGGTCGGCGATCCAGCGGTGCCAGGCCTCCTCGACGTGGTGGACGGTGAGGGCCGAGCCGTGCCGGGCCAGCAGCAGCGCCGAGAAGACGGCGTACTCGGTGTCGTCGGTGCCCGCCGGACGCTCCGTCACGAAGCCCTCGATCCGGCCCCAGCGGCCGCGGATCTCGGAGGGCCGCATGTTCTCTGCGGGCGCGCCGAGCGCGTCGCCGACGGCGAGCCCGAGGAGCGCCCCCCTCGCGCGTTCGCGCGTGTCGCATGTCGTGGTGGTCACCATCACGAGGCCCCTCCTCGGTGGGGGCGCGCCGATGGCGCCCGGTGCCTGGATCTCTGCCACTTCGGGCCGGGAACTCGCCGAAGAAACGTCTCTGTCACCCGCCTGACGCCCCGCCGGAATCCGGTCCGCGCAGTGCGGCGTACGGCTTCGCGCGGTGCGGCACCCGGCTCCGCGCACTGCCGCGCACAGCAAGGCACGCCTTAGTAAGTACGGCCTGCCTTGCTGGCGCGACCCTTACATCGCGCGTATTTTCGAAGGCGTTGGGGGCGGCGGGTGCGAGACCCGGCCCGCCGGAACGAAGGGGAGATCCATGTCCATCATCGAGGCGCACGCGCCACTGCACGAGGCCCACCGCGACAACCACACGCACCGCGACGTGAACGGCGGCTGGCTCCGTCCCGCCGTCTTCGGCGCGATGGACGGTCTCGTCTCCAACCTCGCCCTGATGACCGGTGTCGCGGGCGGCGCGGTCTCCTCGCAGACCGTCGTCATCACCGGGCTCGCCGGTCTCGCGGCCGGTGCCTTCTCGATGGCGGCGGGCGAGTACACCTCCGTCGCCTCGCAGCGGGAACTCGTCCAGGCGGAACTGGACGTCGAGCGGCGCCAGTTGCGCAAGCACCCCGTCGACGAGATGGAGGAGCTGGCCGCGCTCTACGTCTCCCGGGGCGTCGAGCCCGCGCTCGCCCGCGAGGTCGCGATGCAGCTGTCGAAGGACCCCGAGCAGGCGCTGGAGATCCACGCCCGCGAGGAACTGGGCATCGACCCGGACGACCTGCCGTCGCCGACGGTCGCCGCCGTCTCGTCCTTCGGTTCCTTCGCGCTCGGCGCGCTGCTGCCGCTGCTGCCGTACCTGCTGGGCGCGACCTCGCTCTGGCCCGCCGTGCTCCTCGCCCTCCTCGGTCTCTTCGCCTGCGGCGCGCTCGTGGCCCGGGTGACGGCCCGGGGCTGGCTCTTCAGCGGACTGCGCCAGCTGCTGCTCGGTGGCGCGGCGGCGGCGGTCACGTACGGACTCGGGATGCTCTTCGGGGCGGCGCTGTAGCCCCCGGGGCCCGGTGGCCCCGCGACCCTTCGGCCGGGCCCCGCGATCTTTCGCGCGGGCCCGTGGTCTTTCGGGAACGGGCCCCGGGCCTCGCCGCCACGCCCTTTCGCCCCGCGCGCCTTCGGCCGGGGCTCCGCAGCCCCGTGTCCCTTCGCCCGGGGCTCCGCCCAGCCCCGTGTCCTCGCGGGCCCGCGAGCACACGTCGACCCCCACGCGAGCCCCGTAGGCCCCTCGCGAAGCCCTGAGAGCCCCTCGACCCCACGGCGCCGAATCCCCGGGACCCCCCCGGCCCCACACGGGCGCCGAATCCCGCCCGTACGCCCCCGCGGACCCCGTACGCCCCACGGCGGGCCCTCCGGCCCGGGGCCCGCCGTCTTCGTGCGGTGCCCATTCAGGGACGAAAGCCCCGTACGGGTTGTGACGTATCTCCCTGGGCCGATCGGCCGTCTCGATGAGACACTATGCAGGACGCCACATATGTAGCCGGTTACCCGGCGGTTTCGAACCTGTGACCAACGGGAATGAGGCATGAGCGTCGCCGGGCAACGAAGCCCGATCAAGTGACGGGTCGCCGGAGCCCCGCAGACCCTCCGGACCATCCGATCCGTCCCCGCGGGACAGTCCCTGTCGCCGCACCCCACAGATGAACCGGACAGCACCGCTCCGTGTCGGTGATGTCCGCATGTTGGAATGCGCTATCCACTTATCGAGAAGCCGTCCATCATGTAACCTGCACCAAATTTCGCGGAGGGCCAACGTCGTCCCTCGGCAGTTGCATATGCCACGACGACGACGGGAGAGCCGATGCGTTCCGACGCCTGGTCGCCCATGGACGGTCGCCCCGCTCCTCAGGGGATGTACGACCCCCGCAACGAACACGACGCCTGCGGTGTCGGGTTCGTGGCCACCCTCACCGGTGTGGCCAGCCACGCGCTGGTCGAGCAGGCGCTCACCGTACTGCGCAACCTCGAGCACCGCGGCGCCACCGGCTCCGAGCCCGACTCCGGCGACGGCGCCGGCATCCTGCTCCAGGTCCCCGACGCCTTCCTCCGCGAGGTCGCCGGGTTCGAGCTGCCCGAGGCGGGCGCGTACGCCGTGGGCATCGCCTTCCTCCCCGAGGACGGCACCGACGAGACCGCCGCGAGGATCGGGGAGATCGCCGCCGAAGAGGGCCTCACCGTCCTCGGCTGGCGCGCCGTCCCCGTCACCCCCGAGCTGCTCGGCGCCTCCGCCCGCTCCACCATGCCGGTCTTCCGCCAGCTCTTCGTGGCCGACGCCGACGGCGCCGCCACCGGCATCGCGCTCGACCGCAAGGCCTTCGTCCTGCGCAAGCGCGCCGAGCGCGAGGCGGCGACCTACTTCCCGTCGCTCTCCGCCCGCACCCTCGTCTACAAGGGGATGCTCACCACCGGTCAGCTGGAGCCCTTCTTCCCGGACCTGTCGGACCGCCGCTGCGCCACCGCCGTGGCCCTGGTCCACTCCCGGTTCTCCACCAACACCTTCCCGAGCTGGCCGCTCGCCCACCCGTACCGCTTCGTCGCCCACAACGGCGAGATCAACACGGTCAAGGGCAACCGCAACTGGATGACCGCCCGCGAGGCGCAGCTCTCCTCCGACGTCTTCGGCGCGGGCTCGCTGGACCGGATCTTCCCGGTCTGCACCCCCGACGCCTCCGACTCGGCCTCCTTCGACGAGGTCCTGGAGCTGCTCCACCTCGGCGGCCGTTCCCTGCCCCACGCGGTCCTGATGATGGTCCCGGAGGCGTGGGAGAACCACGAGACGATGGAACCGGCCCGCCGCGCCTTCTACCAGTACCACTCCACGATGATGGAGCCCTGGGACGGCCCGGCGTGCGTCACCTTCACCGACGGCGTCCAGGTCGGCGCGGTCCTCGACCGCAACGGTCTGCGCCCCGGCCGCTACTGGGTCACCGACGAGGGCCTCGTCGTCCTCTCCTCCGAGGTCGGCGTCCTCGACATCGACCCCTCCAGGGTCGTCCGCAAGGGCCGCCTCCAGCCCGGCAAGATGTTCCTCGTCGACACCGCCGAGCACCGCATCGTCGAGGACGACGAGATCAAGGCCGCCCTCGCCGCCGAGCAGCCCTACGAGGAGTGGCTGGAGACCGGCGAGATCGAGCTCTCCGACCTCCCCGAGCGCGAGCACATCGTGCACACCCACTCCTCGGTCACCCGCCGCCAGCAGACCTTCGGCTACACCGAGGAAGAGCTGCGCGTCATCCTCGCGCCGATGGCCCGCACCGCGGGCGAGCCCCTCGGCTCCATGGGCACGGACTCGCCGATCGCGGCCCTCTCGGCCCGCCCCCGGCTGCTCTTCGACTACTTCACCCAGCTCTTCGCGCAGGTCACGAACCCGCCGCTGGACGCGATCCGCGAAGAGCTGGTGACCTCGCTGCGCTCCTCCCTCGGCCCCCAGGGCAACCTCCTGGAGCCCACCGCCGGATCGTGTCGCAGCGTCACCCTGACCTTCCCGGTGATCGACAACGACGAGCTGGCCAAGCTCGTCCACATCAACGCCGACGGCGACATGCCCGGCATGAAGGCCGCGACGCTCTCCGGCCTCTACCGGGTCTCCGGCGGCGGCGAGGCCCTCGCCGCCCGCATCGACGCCATCTGCGCCGAGGCCGACACCGCGATCGAGGGCGGCGCCCGCATCGTCGTGCTCTCCGACCGGCACTCCGACGCCGAGCACGCCCCGATCCCCTCGCTGCTGCTCACCGCCGCCGTCCACCACCACCTCATCCGCACCAAGCAGCGGACCAAGGTGGGCCTCCTCGTCGAGGCGGGAGACGTCCGCGAGGTCCACCACGTCGCCCTGCTCATCGGCTACGGCGCCGCCGCCGTCAACCCGTACCTCGCCATGGAGTCCGTCGAGGACCTGGTCCGCGCCGGGACGTTCATCGAGGGCATGGAGCCCGAGCAGGCCATCCGGAACCTGATCTACGCCCTCGGCAAGGGCGTCCTCAAGGTCATGTCCAAGATGGGCATCTCCACGGTCGCCTCCTACCGGGGCGCCCAGGTCTTCGAGGCCATCGGCCTCGACGAGACCTTCGTCGCCACCTACTTCCAGGGCACCGCCACCAAGATCGGCGGCGCCGGGCTCGACGTCGTCGCCAAGGAGGTGGCCGCCCGCCACGCCAAGGCGTACCCCGTCTCCGGCGTCCCCTCGGCGCACCGCGCCCTGGACATCGGCGGCGAGTACCAGTGGCGCCGCGAGGGCGAGCCGCACCTGTTCGACCCGGACACCGTCTTCCGCCTCCAGCACGCCACGCGCGCCAGGCGGTACGACATCTTCAAGAAGTACACGGACCGGGTGAACGAGCAGTCCGAGCGGCTGATGACGCTGCGCGGCCTCTTCGGCCTCGACTCCGGCCGCCCCTCGATCTCCGTCGACGAGGTCGAGCCGGTCTCCGAGATCGTCAAGCGGTTCTCCACCGGCGCCATGTCGTACGGCTCCATCTCCCGCGAGGCCCACGAGACCCTCGCCGTCGCCATGAACCAGCTGGGAGCCAAGTCCAACACCGGTGAGGGCGGCGAGGACCCGGACCGCCTCTACGACCCGGCCCGCCGCTCCGCGATCAAGCAGGTCGCCTCCGGCCGCTTCGGCGTCACCAGCGAGTACCTGGTCAACGCCGACGACATCCAGATCAAGATGGCCCAGGGCGCCAAGCCCGGCGAGGGCGGCCAGCTGCCCGGCCACAAGGTCTACCCATGGGTCGCGAAGACGCGTCACTCGACGCCCGGCGTCGGCCTCATCTCGCCGCCGCCGCACCACGACATCTACTCCATCGAGGACCTCGCCCAGCTCATCCACGACCTCAAGAACGCCAACCCGGTCGCCCGCATCCATGTGAAGCTGGTCTCCGAGGTCGGCGTCGGCACGGTCGCCGCCGGTGTCTCCAAGGCCCACGCGGACGTCGTCCTCATCTCCGGCCACGACGGCGGTACGGGCGCCTCCCCGCTCACCTCGCTCAAGCACGCGGGCGGCCCCTGGGAGCTGGGCCTCGCCGAGACCCAGCAGACCCTGCTGCTCAACGGGCTGCGCGACCGGATCGTCGTCCAGACCGACGGCCAGCTCAAGACCGGCCGGGACGTCGTCATCGCCGCGCTGCTCGGCGCCGAGGAGTTCGGTTTCGCGACCGCGCCGCTCGTCGTCTCCGGCTGCGTCATGATGCGCGTCTGCCACCTGGACACCTGCCCGGTCGGCATCGCCACCCAGAACCCGGTCCTGCGCGACCGCTTCTCCGGCAAGCCCGAGTTCGTCGTCAACTTCTTCGAGTTCATCGCCGAAGAGGTCCGCGAGATCCTCGCCGAGATGGGCTTCCGCACCCTGGAGGAGGCCGTCGGCCACGCCGAGTTCCTCGACACCAGCCGCGCGGTCACCCACTGGAAGGCGCAGGGCCTCGACCTGGAACCGCTGTTCCACGTGCCCGAGCTGCCCGAGGGCGCGGTCCGCCACGCCCTCGTCGAGCAGGACCACGGTCTGGCGAAGGCCCTCGACAACCAGCTGATCGAGCTGGCCGCCGAGGCCCTGAACGCGGCCTCCGCCGAGGAGGCCCAGCCGGTCCGCGCCCAGGTCGCCATCCGCAACATCAACCGCACGGTCGGCACGATGCTCGGCCACCACGTGACGAAGCGGTTCGGCGGCGCCGGTCTCCCGGCCGACACCATCGACATCACCTTCACCGGCTCCGCGGGCCAGTCGTTCGGCGCCTTCCTGCCGAGCGGTGTCACCCTCCGCCTGGAGGGCGACGCCAACGACTACGTCGGCAAGGGCCTCTCCGGCGGCCGGGTCGTGGTCCGCCCCGACCGGGGCGCCGAGCACCTCGCCGAGTACTCCACCATCGCGGGCAACACCATCGGCTACGGCGCGACCGGCGGCGAACTCTTCCTCCGCGGCCGTACCGGCGAGCGCTTCTGCGTCCGCAACTCCGGCGCCCTGGTCGTCTCGGAGGGCGTGGGCGACCACGGCTGCGAGTACATGACCGGCGGTACGGCCGTCGTCCTCGGCGAGACCGGCCGCAACTTCGCGGCGGGCATGTCCGGCGGCGTCGCCTATGTCGTCGACCTCGACCGGGACAACGTCAACTCCGGCAACCTGGGCGCGATCGAAGCCCCGTCGGACGCCGACAAGGACTGGCTGCACGACGTCGTGCGCCGCCACCACGAGGAGACCGGCTCCACGGTCGCCGAGAAGCTGCTGGCCGGCTGGGACACGAACGCGGACCGGTTCAGCAAGATCATCCCCACCACGTACAAGGCCGTGCTCGCCGCCAAGGACGCCGCTGAGCTCGCCGGTCTCTCCGAGGCCGAGACCACCGAGAAGATGATGGAGGCGGCGACCCATGGCTGACCCCAAGGGCTTCCTGACCACCGGCCGCGAAGTCGCCAGGACCCGTCCGGTGGGCGAGCGCCTCAGGGACTGGAACGAGGTCTACGTTCCCGGTTCCCTGCTGCCGATCATCAGCAAGCAGGCAGGCCGCTGCATGGACTGCGGCATCCCGTTCTGCCACAACGGCTGTCCCCTCGGGAACCTCATCCCCGAGTGGAACGACTACGCCTACCGCGAGGACTGGACGGCGGCGTCGGAACGGCTCCACGCCACCAACAACTTCCCGGAGTTCACCGGCCGCCTCTGCCCCGCCCCGTGCGAGGCCGCGTGCGTGCTCGGCATCAACCAGCCGGCCGTCACCATCAAGAACGTCGAAGTCTCCATCATCGACAAGGCGTGGGACGGCGGCGACGTCAAGCCGCAGGCACCCGACCGGCTCTCCGGCAAGACCGTCGCCGTCATCGGCTCGGGCCCCGCCGGTCTCGCCGCCGCCCAGCAGCTGACCCGGGCCGGACACACCGTCGCCGTCTACGAGCGCGCGGACCGCGTCGGCGGCCTCCTGCGGTACGGCATCCCCGAGTTCAAGATGGAGAAGCGGCACATCAACCGCCGCATCGAGCAGATGCGCGCGGAGGGCACCAAGTTCCGCACCGGGGTCGAGATCGGCCGCGACCTGCCCGCCACGGCGCTGCGCAACCGCTACGACGCGGTCGTCGTCGCCGCGGGCGCCACCACCGCCCGCGACCTGCCCGTGCCGGGCCGCGAACTGTCCGGCATCCACCAGGCGATGGAGTACCTGCCGCTGGCCAACAAGGTCGTCGAGGGCGACTTCGTGGCCCCGCCGATCACCGCCGAGGGCAAGCACGTCGTCGTCATCGGCGGCGGCGACACCGGCGCCGACTGCGTCGGCACGGCCCACCGCCAGGGCGCCGCCTCGGTCACCCAGCTGGAGATCATGCCCCGGCCGGGCGAGGAGCGGTCCGCGGGACAGCCCTGGCCGACCTTCCCCATGCTGTACAAGGTCACCTCCGCGCACGAGGAGGGCGGCGAGCGGGTCTACTCCGTCTCCACCACCCACTTCGAGGGCGACGAGGACGGCAACGTGCAGTTCCTCCACCTCGTCGAGGTCGAGTTCGTCGAGGGCAGGCTGACCCAGAAGCCGGGCACCGAGCGCCGCATCCCCGCCCAGCTGGTCACCCTCGCGATGGGCTTCACCGGCACGGACGTGGAGAACGGGCTGGTCGCCCAGTTCGGTCTGGACCTCGACGAGCGCGGCAACATCGCCCGGGACGCGGACTTCGCCACCAACGTCGACGGCGTCTTCGTCGCCGGTGACGCCGGTCGCGGCCAGTCCCTGATCGTCTGGGCCATCGCCGAGGGCCGCTCCGCCGCCCGGGGCGTGGACCGCTACCTGACCGGAGCCAGCTCCCTGCCGGCCCCGATCCGCCCGACGGACCGCTCCCTCACGGTCTGACCCCCCGAGAACGTCCCGTACAACGACGTACGGAACTGAGCACGGCGCCCCCCGAATGTCCCCGACCGGACGACTGGGCGGGCGCCGTGGCGCGTCCGGGCGCGGGAGTGCGGCGCCCTCGCCGTTCTGCGGGGTCGGGCGGGGTGCCACGGCCGGTACGGCGGAAGCGGGGGAGGGTGCCGTACCGGGGTGGGGTGGGTGTCGCTACTCGGGTCCGCCCGCCGGGACGGGTTGTTCCGGTGAGTCGAGCCAGGGCGTCTCTCCCGTGGTGGTCAGGGTGAGTCCGAACCGCTCGGGACCGGGTCGGTCGTGCAGCAGCCACCAGGCGTACGCGGCTTCCACTTCGTTCCACAGGCGGCGGGGGCCGTGCTGCCAGACGGTGAACCGGTTCTCGTTCTTTCCGTCGAAGTCCACGGCGGCCCATGACGTGGCGTCGGTGGTGGCGACCCACAGCCGGGTTTCCACCCCGTCCACGCCGGGGTTCTCGTGCCACGTGTGCCACACGTCCCGGAGTTGCAGGCCGAGGGCGAATTGCGCGTTGAGATCGTCACGGGCCACGTCCCAGGGGGCCCGTGACGTCTCGGACTCGTCGGGCTGGTGCTCGTCGCGCACGACGTCCCGGAACAGCCGCAGGTGCGCGCGCTGGTTCCGCATGAGCATGAACGCCGAGTGGGGGGAGAACGGCCCTGACGCCGACGTGCCCGTGTCGTCCACGGTGAGGCGGAGCAGCCCGTAGCAGGTCCACGGCGTGTCCCACGGGGTGAGGATGACGCCCCCCGGCTTCACCTGCGTGAGCCACGGACGGGGGACGGTCCGCACGGCGCAGGTGGCGATGAGCCGGTCGTACGGGGCGTCGGCCGCGTACCCCTCCGCCCCGTCCCCGGCGACGACGGCCGCGCCGAGCCCTTCCGCGCGCAGCCGGTCACGGGCCTCCGCCGCGAGAGCGGCATCGACTTCCACGCTCGTCACCTTGCCCGCTCCGGCGATGTAGGCCAGCAACCCGGCATTCCACCCGGTCCCCGTGCCGATCTCCAGGACCCTGTGTCCGGGCCGCACGTCCAGCATGTTCAACATCCGGAACACGATCTCCGGGGCGCTCGCGGAGCTGGACGGCCACCGGTCCCCGTCCCCGGGGTCCTCGCCGTCGTTGACCTGGGTCACGGCGGGTGCGTCGGCGTACGCGGCACGCAGCCACGCTTCCGGGGACTCCGCCCGGTCGCACACCTCGTACCCGTCGCCGACCCAGATCCGGGGAGGGAGGAACCGATGTCGCCGGACCGCCCATGCGGCCCCGACCGTCTGCGGGTCCAGCGCCCCGAGTTCCCCGCTCACCTCATCGAGAAGCGCGCGCAGCAGGATTCCGCTCGAATCACTCGAATCAGAGGTCACTGCTTCTCTTCCTTCCGGTGCTTCGGCGGGTCCTGCGGCTTGTTCGTGTCCGGACTCGGCTTCGCCGTACTCGGATCCCTGTCCCCACTGTGCTTCCCGTCGCCACCGCTCGCGCCGCTGCCAGTTCCCCAACCCATGAGGGTGTCCTCTCGTCGGTTCTCTCGTCGGCCCCGGACCCGGGCGGGTACGGGGAAGTGTGCTCGGCCCGTCGCTCCGTCAGGCCGAGGACCGCACCCGTCGGACCGCCGACCGTGATCTGTACGGGCGGTCCCGGAGAATCCCCGGGTGCGGGGGTGGTGCCCCGCCCCGGCCACAGAGCGGATCGCGGTCCCCGTGCTGTCCTTCTGTCCGGGGACCTTGTGGCGGGGGCGGGAGATCAGGGGGTGCTCGCGTACGGGGGCGCCGCGAGAGTGCCGACGCGATGTGCCACCGGGGACGGAGGGGCCCGGACGTCCTCGGTGCGCGCGGTGCTGAGCCAGATGCTCAGGACGTAGGTGCAGTCCCGGTCGGCGAACTCCGTACGGAACGGCTGACGGGCCCGCAGGGTCTCCCGGGCGTACGCCTCCGCGTCGTCGCTCACTGCCCAACTCCGCATTTCCTCGCAGCAGTTGTGATCAGGAGGGGTCAGGCAGTAGGTGAGGGGTGGGAGCCAGTCCACCTGCGACGGGTCGGGGTCGAGCCGGTCGGCCAGCCGCAGGGCCTCGCCCCGGAGCCAGCGCAGGACGAGCTTGGGGGAGATGCTCTCGAACGAGGCCAGGCTGTACGTCGTGGGAAGCCAGGTCCCGGCGACGGGCCCCACCGCGTACACCTCGGCGACGTAGGCGGGCAGTATCACCGTCCATGGGCCCGTCACGGCCCCTCCCTCCGGACCGGCGTGATCAGCAGGCGGATGCTCGCCCACTCCTCGGCGGTCGGCCTCCGCACGCAGGCGGCCGGCGCGGACCACTCCGCGCCACCGCCGGGCCGACGCAGGGTCAACGTCCCGTCGGTCAGGCCGAACACCCGGCCGAACCGGCGATTCCGCTCGTCCACCACGAAGGACCCGAGGAGGTGCGGGGGCGCCTCCTCCTGTGCGTCCGCATCACCGTGATCAAGCACGCGCTCGCTCCTCTCCGTAGCGATTCCGCTACCAGGGGTCGCCAGCGTGGCCTAGAGTCTGGATCCTTTCAACATGTCAGAAGCGCACGACAGGTTGGTGATGACCGGTGAACCGCAAGGATCTGAACCCCGATGCCTCGCCCCAGGCGGCCTTCGGGGCCCGCTTGCGCAGGGTGAGGGAGGAGAAGGGGTGGCCGCAGGAGGATCTGGGCGGGCGGATGGAGTATTCCGGGACGCACGTCTCGGCTGTCGAAACCGGGCGCAAGCTGCCGACCTTGCGGTTCGCGCGGAGAGCGGACACCGCCCTGGAGACCGGCAACTCGTTCGAGCAGGAGTGGCGCGAGATGCGTCAGGGGTCCCTGCTGGAAGGGTTCCCCGAGTATCTGGAGTACGAGGCGCGGGCGGTCGAGATCCGGCTGTACGAAGTCGGAGTCGTCCCCGGCCTGTTGCAGACGTCGGAGTACGCGGCGACCCTGGAGGCCGATGCGGTACGGCGTGCCGCCGCCACACAGGCCCAGGCCGACGAGCGCGTGGCCCTGGTCGAGGAGCGGCAGGCGTCGCTCGCACGGTCACCGGCCCCGCTGCTCTTCGTGGTGCTGGACGAGAGCTGCATCCGGCGTCCCATGGGTCCGCCGCGCGTCATGGCCGCCCAGCTAGCCCGCCTGCTCGACATCGCGGAACAGCCGAACACGCTCCTGCAGGTCGCTCCCTTCGCGATGGGCGCCCGTCGGCCCTTCACCCTGCCGATCACGATCCTGACCATGCGGGACCGTGCGCTCATGGCCTACGCGGAATCGGCTCAACGCGGCCATCTGGATCGGGAAATCCCTTCGGTCGTCCCCACGCTGACCGCCTACCATCACCTACAGGCTGAGTCGCTCACCCGGGCGGAGTCCGTGGCCATGATCGAAGACGTACGAAAGGGAATGCAGTGATCGAACTTCCCCCACGTTGGTTCGCGTCCTCGTACAGCGGACAGGGAGGCCAGTGCGTGGAAGTCACCACCCACCTCGTGGCCACGCGGGGCGTCGTCCCCGTCCGGGACTCGAAGAACCCCACGGGCCCCGTCCTCACGCTCTCCGCCGCCGCGTTCACGACGTTCGTCGCGGGCGTCACCGAGGACCGGAAGGCCCGGTAGGGCGATCCCGTCCTGCCCCGGCCAGGGAGTGGGACTCGGCAGCGGCCTACCACCAGTCGTAGGCCGAATCTCTCTCCCAGAGCGCGACGGTTGACATGATCCGCAAGCTGCGAAAGGGCTACCCGTGACCGAGGATCCGCAGTGGTTGAAGTCCTCCTACAGCGACACCGGTGGTAACTGCGTGGAGGTCGCCCCCACCATGGCGCCGACCCTCGGCCTGGTTCCCGTCCGCGACTCGAAGGCCCCGAACGGTCCCGCCCTGGGCATATCTGCCGGTGCGTTCTCCGCGTTCATCGAGAGCGTCAAGGGCGGACGGCTCGGCGTCTGAAACGCGAAGTCCTGTCCCCGGCCAGGGAGCAAGGGGGCTCCCTCCGGCGGGAAACCCGGTGGCCTCCGCAGGGCCGGGCCGGGGAGCATGGCGCCATGACCTCTCTCGTACGCCATGTGACCATCGACTGCGCCGACGCCCACACACTGGCGTCCTTCTGGGCGGAGGCCCTGGACGCCCGGCTGTCCGACGACGACCTGCCCGGGGACCCGGAGGCGCTCGTCGAGACGCCCGGCGCGAACCTGCTCTTCATCCAGGTCCCCGAGCCGAAGGCCGTCAAGAACCGCGTCCACCTCGACCTCCAGCCGCAGGACCGCACCCGGGACGAGGAGGTCGACCGGCTGATCGGCCTCGGCGCCGCCCTCCTCGACGACCGCCGGAACCCGGACGGCACCGGCTGGGTGACCCTGGCCGATCCCGAAGGGAACGAATTCTGCGTCGAGCGCAGCCAGGCGGAGCGCGTCACCACCTCCTGAGCCGCCGACGTCCGCGCCTGTCCGGAGCAATCCGGACAGGAGATGTCGGGTATCCGGTGTTTCCTGGACGCATGGGAGACACCGGACACACCACCACCTGGCCGTCCTTCGAGGCCGCCGAACCCGGCTTCGCGACGACCGTCCGCGAGCGCTTCGGGCAGTACACCCACCACGCCCTCGCCACCCTCCGCGCCGACGGCTCGCCCCGGCTCAGCGGCATCGAGGCGGACTTCCGCTCCGGCGAACTGTGGCTCGGCATGATGCCGAACTCCCGCAAGGCCCTCGACCTGCGCCGCGACCCCCGCCTCTCGCTGCTCGCCAACCCCGGCGACGGCACCGGCATGGGCGGCGGGGACGTCCGGGTCTCCGGACGCGCCGTCGAGATCACCGACCCCGGAGCCCTGGCGCGGTACGCGGCCGAGGCGGGCGCGCCCCAGCCGTTCCACCTCTTCCGGGTGGAGCCGTCCGAGGTCGTACGGACCTCGGTCGAGGGCGAGGAACTCGTCCTGCGGATCTGGACCCCCGGCCGCCCGGCCCGCACCCTGCGGCGCGGCAACGACGAGTCGCCGCCGCGCCGGGAGTCATGAGCCGGTGCCCCGGTACGCGCCGAGGACGGCGGCCCGGCAGGACGCCGGGTCGCCCCAGGCGTCCCGCAGCGGCCGGGCCTTGCGCAGCCACAGGGACAGGTCCAGCTCCTCGGTGTAGCCGATCGCGCCGTGGATCTGGAGGGCGGTACGGGCCGCCGCGTACCCCGCCTCGCCCGCGGTGACCTTCGCCGCGGCCAGCTCCCCGTCCACGGTGAGCCCGGAGGCGGAGGCGGGCGGCCCGGCCGCGCCCTCCGCCTCCCCCCACCACCCGTCCTCCCGTTCCGCCGCCGCCAGACCCACCGCGGCCCCGAACAGCAGCGGCCGGGCGAACTCCAGGGCGAGCAGCGTGTCGGCCAAGCGGTGCTTGACCGCCTGGAACGTGCCGATCGAGGCCCCGAACTGGGTGCGCCCGAGGGCGTACTCCACCGTCCTGTCCAGCAGGGTCAGACCCACGCCCAGCGACTGCGCGGCCGTCGCCAGCGCCGCCCACCGCCGGGCGCGGTGCGCCGCCGCCACCACCGCCGGGCCCCGCGCGAGGAGTTCCCCGCCGGGCGCGGGCCGGGCCAGCCTGCGGGCCGGATCGGCGGAGACCCGGACCGGCCCGTGACCGGGCGCCCGCCACAGCTCCTCGCCCCGCACGACAAGCACGAGACCGGCCCGGTCCGCGTCCAGCGCGCGCGCCGCCCGGCCCGTCCCGGCGTCCGCCACCGCCAGCGTCGCGGTCCGCCCGCCCGAGGCCAGGGCGGGCAGCAGCCGCTTCGCCGGGTCCGGCGCGCCCCGCCGGGCCAGCTCGCCGAGCAGGGCCGCCGCCGCGACCGTCTCGGCCACCGGACCCGGCACCGCGTGCCGCCCCAGCTCCACGAAGGCGTGCGCGAGCTCCACCGGCAGCGGCCCCACGCCCTCGTACGCCTCCGGCACCGCGAGCGCCCACACCCCCGCCTCCGCGAGCCGCCCCCACAGGGCCAGACCCGGCCCCGGATCGCCGCCCGCCCACGCGCGGACCACCGCCGGAGTGTCCGAGGCACCCAGCATCGCGTCCAGGGAACGGACGAACGCCCGCTGCTCACCGGTCGGCAGAAAGGCCATCAGCGGCGCCCCTTCGGGAGGCCGAGCAGCCGCTCGGCGATGATGTCGCGCTGGATCTCGTTCGTCCCCGCGTACAGCGGGCCCGCGAGGGCGAAGACGTACCCCTCCGCCCACGGCCCGTCCGCCAGTTCGCCCTCCGCGCCCAGCAGATCGAGCGCCGTCTCGTGCAGCGCGAGGTCGTACTCCGACCAGAAGACCTTGTTGAGGCTGGACTCCGCCCCCGCCGGGGCACCCGCCGCGAGCCGGGCCGCCGCGCCCGCCGTGAACAGCCGGTACGCCCGCGCCCCGATCACCGCGTCCGCCACCCGGTCCCGCAGCGCCGAGTCCGCCGGATCGCCCTCCGCCCGCCACAGCCGGACGAGCCGGTCGGCGGCGGCGAGGAACCTGCCGGGGGAGCGGAGCATCAGACCGCGCTCGTTGCCGGTGGTGGACATCGCGATCCGCCAGCCCTGCCCCGGCTCCCCGATCACGTCCTCGTCGGGTACGAAGACCTCGTCGAGGAACAGCTCGGCGAAGGCCGGTTTCCCGTCGAGCCTGCCGATCGGCCGCACGGTCACGCCCGGCGCCCGCAGATCGAACATGAGGTACGTGAGCCCCCGGTGCGGCGCCGCCGCCGGATCGCTGCGGAAGATGCCGAAGGCCCGGTCGGCGAAGGCGGCCCGGGACGACCAGGTCTTCTGCCCGGACAGCAGCCAGCCGCCGTCCGCGCGCACCGCCCGGGAGGTGAGCGCCGCCAGATCGGACCCGGCCCCCGGCTCGGACCACGCCTGCGCCCAGACCGTCGCGCCGGTCGCCATCGACGGCAGCACCCGGGCGCGCTGCTCGGCGGTGCCGTGGTCGAAGAGGGTGGGGGCGAGGAGCTGCACGCCGTTCTGCGAGACCCGGCCGGGCGCCCGGGCCGCCCAGTACTCCTCCTCGAAGGCCAGCCACCGGTCGAGGCCGACGCCCCGGCCCCCGTACTCCTCGGGCCAGGAGACCACCGACCAGCGGGCGGCGGCCAGTTCGGCCTCCCAGGCGCGATGGGCGGCGAAGCCCTCGGCCGTCTCCAGGGAGGGCAGCGGGACGGCGGGCACGCGCGCCCGCAGCCACTCCCGCGCCTCCGCCCGGAACTCCTCCTCGGCCCGTGTGCACGAGAGGTCCATCGGTCACCCCGCCCTCACCCGTTCCCTAACAAGTGTTTGGTAGGTTAACGTACGGCCATGAGCAGCGTCGAGAAGTTCCGGACGGAGATACGGGGCTGGCTGAAGACCCATCTCAGCGGCTCCTTCGGCGCCCTCCGGGGCCGTGGCGGACCCGGCCGCGAGCACGAGGTCTTCGCCGAACGGCTCGCCTGGGAACGGCACATGGCCGACCACGGCTGGACCTGCGTCGGCTGGCCGGAGGAGTACGGCGGACGCGGCGCGAGCATCGAGCAGCAGATCGCCTTCCACGAGGAGTACGCCCTCGCCGACGCCCCCGCCCGCGTCAACCACATCGGCGAACAGCTCCTCGGCCCCACCCTCATCGACCACGGCACCGAGGAACAGAAGGCCCGCTTCCTGCCCCCGGTCCGCGCCGCCCGGGAACTCTGGTGCCAGGGCTACAGCGAACCCGACGCGGGATCCGACCTCGCCGCCGTCCGCACCCGCGCGACCCTGGAGGACGGCCGGTGGGTGGTGAACGGCCAGAAGATCTGGACCTCCCTCGCCCACGAGGCCCAGTGGTGCTTCGTCCTCGCCAGGACCACCCCCGGCTCCCGGCGGCACGCCGGACTCTCCTACCTCCTCGTCCCGCTGGACCAGCCGGGCGTCGACATCCGGCCCATCGTCCAGCTCACCGGCACCAGCGAGTTCAACGAGGTCTTCTTCGACGGCGCCACCACCGAAGCGGCCCATGTCGTCGGCGCCCCCGGCGACGGCTGGCGGATCGCCATGGCCACCCTCGGCTACGAGCGGGGCGTCTCCACCCTCGGCCAGCAGGTCGGCTTCCGCCGCGAACTCGACGCCCTCGTCGCCCTCGCCCGCCGCAACGGCGCCGCCGCCGACCCCGCCGTCCGCGACCGCCTCGTCCACGCCTGGGCCGGACTCGAAGCCCTGCGCGCCGGAGCCCTGTGCGGCACCGACCCCTCCGCCGCCAAGCTCGGCTGGTCCCACTGGCACCGCGACCTCGGCGAACTCGCCCTGGAGATTGGCGGCCCCGCCGCCACCCTCGCCACCGCCGCCCCCTACGAACTCGACGACCGGCAGCGCCTGTTCCTCTTCTCCCGCGCCGACACCGTCTACGCCGGATCCAGCGAGATCCAGCGGAACATCATCGCCGAGCGGGTGCTCGGCCTCCCGAAGGAGCCGCGGCCGTGACCCCGAGACAGCCCCCGCCCCCCTACGAACCCGGCCACGGCCTCCTCACCGGCCGCACCGCCGTCGTCACCGCCGCCGCCGGAGCCGGCATCGGCGGCGCCACCGCCCGCCGCCTCCTCGAAGAAGGCGCCCGCGTCCTCCTCAGCGACGCCCACACCCGGCGCCTCAAGGAGACCGAGACCGCCCTCGCCGCCGAGTTCGGCCCCGGGGCCGTCGCCGCCCAGCCGTGCGACGTCACCGACGAGACCCAGGTCCAGGCCCTCCTCGACACCGCCGTACGCCTCCACGGACGCCTCGACGTCCTCGTCAACAACGCCGGACTCGGCGGCACCGCCGAGCTCGCCGACATGACCGACGACCAGTGGGACCGCGTCCTCGGCGTCACCCTCGGCGGCACCTTCCGCTGCACCCGCGCCGCGCTGCGCCGCTACCGCGCGTCCGGCACCGGAGGCGTCGTCGTCAACAACGCCTCCGTCGTCGGCTGGCGCGCCCAGGCGGGACAGTCCCACTACGCCGCAGCCAAGGCCGGGGTCATGGCCCTCACCCGCTGCGCCGCCGTCGAGGCCGCCGCGTACGGCGTCCGCGTCAACGCAGTCTCCCCGTCCCTCGCCCTCCACCCCCACCTGGCCAAGGTCACCACCGCCGAACTCCTCGACGAACTCACCGAGCGGGAGGCCTTCGGGCGCTACGCCGAACCCTGGGAGGTCGCCAACGTCATCGTCTTCCTCGCCTCCGGCTACTCCTCCTACATGACCGGCGAGACGGTCTCCGTCAGCAGCCAGCACCCGTAGGACCAGAATGGAGGCGTGCCGACCACCGACAAGAAGAACCAGCCGACGGGCGACCGGGGCGACCTCAGCGACCGGAGCGGTCGCGGCGACCGCGGCGACGCGGGCGGGCCGACGACCGGCGGGAAGAAGCGGATGAACGCCGCCGCGCCCGAACGGCGCCGCGAACTGCTCGACACCGCCGCCGAGGTCTTCGCCGCCCAGGGATACAACGCCACCACCGTCCGCAAGATCGCGGACGCCGCCGGAATGCTCGCCGGCAGCCTCTACTACCACTTCGACTCCAAGGAGTCGATGCTCGACGAGATCCTCTCCACCTTCCTGACCGAGCTCTGGCAGGGGTACGACACCGTCCTCGACGCCGGACTCGGCCCCCGCGAGACCATCGAGGCCCTCGTCACCGAGTCCTTCCGGGAGATCGACCGGCACCGCGCCGCCGTCGCCATCTACCAGAAGGAGTCCCGGCACCTCACCGACCAGCCCCGCTTCCACTACCTCACCGACTCGCAGCGCAAGTTCGAGAAGGCCTGGCTCGGCACCCTGGAGCGCGGCGTCGCCTCCGGGGCCTTCCGCGCCGACCTCGACGTCCGCCTCACCTACCGGTTCGTCCGCGACACCGTCTGGGTCGCCGCCTCCTGGTACCGGCCGGGCGGACTGCACAGCCCCGAGGAGATCGCCCGCCAGTACCTGTCGATGGTCCTGGACGGGATCGCCGTACGCACCGGACACCCCGCCTGACCCGACCAGGACGATCGGGCGGGCCCCAGCCGTCCCACCGGAGGAGTCGCCATGCCCGAGGCCTACATCGTCGAAGCGGTCCGCACCCCCGTCGGCCGCCGGGGCGGCGGCCTCGCCGCCGTGCACCCGGCCGACCTCGGCGCCCACGCGCTGAAGGAGCTCGTCGCCCGCGCGGGCATCGACCCGGCGGCCGTCGACGACGTCGTCCTCGGCTGCCTCGACACCGTCGGACCGCAGGCGGGCGACATCGCCCGCACGGCCTGGCTGGCCGCCGGGCTCCCCGAGGAGGTCCCCGGCGTCACCGTCGACCGGCAGTGCGGCTCCTCCCAGCAGGCGGTGCACTTCGCCGCCCAGGCCGTCCTCTCCGGCACCCAGGACCTGGTCGTCGCGGGCGGCGTCCAGAACATGTCGATGATCCCCATCGCCTTCGCCTCCCGGCAGGCCGCCGAACCCCTCGGCCTCACCGGCGGCCCCTTCCACGGCAGCGAGGGCTGGCGCGCCCGGTACGGCGACGCGCCCGTCAACCAGTTCCACGGCGCCGAGCTGATCGCCGAGAAGTGGCGGATCACCCGCCGCGACCAGGAGGAGTTCGCCCTGCGCTCGCACCTGCGGGCGCTCCGCGCGATCGACGGGGGCCGCTTCGTACGGGAGACCGTGGCGTACGGGGAGGTCACCGTCGACGAGGGGCCCCGCCGGGACACCAGCGCGGAGAAGATGGCCGGACTGCGGCCCGTCGTCGAGGGCGGCACCATCACCGCCGCCTGCTCCTCCCAGGTCTCCGACGGCGCCGCCGTCCTGCTCCTGGCCGGTGAGCGGGCCGTACGGGAGCACGGGCTCACCCCCCGGGCCCGGATCCACCACCTCTCCGCCCGGGGCGAGGACCCCATCCGGATGCTCTCCGCGCCGATACCGGCGACCGCCCACGCCCTCAAGAAGACCGGACTGACCATCGACGACATCGATCTGGTCGAGATCAACGAGGCCTTCGCGCCGGTCGTCCTCGCCTGGCTCAAGGAGACCGGCGCCGACCCCGACCGGGTCAACGTCAACGGCGGCGCCATCGCCCTGGGCCACCCCCTCGGCGCGACCGGGGCCAGGCTGATGACCTCCCTCCTCCACGAGCTGGAGCGCACGGGCGGCCGGTACGGCCTCCAGACCATGTGCGAGGGCGGCGGCCAGGCGAACGTGACGATCGTCGAACGGCTCTGACGGCCGCCGGTGCGCCCGCGAAGGGCCACGGCGACGGGGCCGCCGCCACCTGCCCGTGACGGGTCGCGCCACCTCGTGACCGACCGCCCGTGACGGGTCGCGCCACCTCGTGACCGACCTGCCCGTGACGGGTCGCGGCACCCCTCGCCGACCGCCCGTGACCGGCCGCCGACGGTCCGTGACCGTCCCGGACGTGTGACCTCGCCCACGTCGCACCGTCCTGGTCAGGTGCGATCCGTCCGGGCATCGGGCGGGCGGGGCGGGAAGGTCCCGAGGCGCACTATTGTTCCGGTAGAGACGTCCGGGGCTCGTGTCGCGTGTTCCGGGTGACACAGCCGGGGCCCGCACCTGCAGGGTGCGGGCCCCGGCTGTGCCGCGAGCACCGGCCAGAAAGGCACGCATGACCCGCTCCGAGCGCCCCCGCAAGCGCAGCCCCCGCCCCGACCGGGCGAATTCCACGTCCCAGCCGAAGGCCTCCCGGGGCGGTCGCCGTCCCACGGCGCCCCCGCCGCCCAGCGAGTTCACGCCGCCGGAGACGGTGACGCCCGCGCTCCCGCCGGTGGCCGCCTTCGCCGACCTCGACATGCCCGAGGCGCTGCTGCGGACCCTGGGCGAGCAGGGAGTCACGGAGCCGTTCCCGATCCAGGCCGCAACCCTGCCGAACTCGCTGGCGGGCCGCGACGTGCTGGGCCGGGGCCGTACCGGCTCCGGCAAGACCCTCGCCTTCGGGCTCGCGCTCCTCGGCCGGACGGCGGGCCGCCGCGCCGAGCCGACCGCGCCGCTCGCCCTGGTCCTGGTGCCCACCCGCGAGCTGGCCCAGCAGGTGACCGACGCGCTCACCCCGTACGCCAACCCGCTGCGGCTGCGGATCGCCACGGTCGTCGGCGGCATGTCGATCACCCGCCAGTCCTCCGCGCTGCGGCGCGGCGTCGAGGTCCTCATCGCCACCCCCGGCCGTCTCCACGACCTGATCGAGCGCGGCGACTGCCGTCTCGACCAGGTCGCCGTGACCGTCCTCGACGAGGCCGACCAGATGGCCGACATGGGGTTCCTGCCGCAGGTCACGAAGCTCCTGAAGCAGGTCGAGCCGGGCGGGCAGCGGCTGCTGTTCTCGGCCACCCTCGACCGGAACATCGACCGGCTGGTCAAGATGTTCCTCGACGACCCGGTCGTGCACTCCGTCGACCCGTCGGCCGGTGCGGTCACCACCATGGAGCACCACGTCCTGTACGTGATGGACGAGACCGACAAGAAGGCCGTCACGCTGCGGATCGCGGCCCGCGACGGCCGGACCATCCTCTTCCTGGACACCAAGCGGTCCGTGGACCGGCTGGTCAAGCGGCTCCTCGCCAACGGCGTACGGGCCTCCGGACTGCACGGCGGCCGTTCGCAGCCGCAGCGCAACCGGACCCTGGACCAGTTCAAGAACGGGCAGGTCACCGCGCTCGTCGCGACGAACGTGGCGGCGCGCGGCATCCACGTCGACGACCTCGACATGGTCGTGAACGTGGACCCGCCGATGGACCACAAGGACTATCTGCACCGGGGCGGCCGTACGGCCCGTGCCGGTGAGTCCGGCAGCGTCTTCACCCTGGTGCTGCCCGAGCAGAAGCGCGACATGGGCCGTCTGATGTCGAACGCGGGCATCAGCCCCCGGACCGCGCAGATCAAGTCCAGCGACGAGCAGCTCGTCGAGCTGACCGGCGCGCGGGAGCCCTCGGGCGTCCCGATCGTCATCGAGACCCCGCAGCCGACCCCGCCGCGCAGGCCCGCGGGCTCCGGCGGCGCGGGCGGTGCCGCCTCCGGCAACCGCCGCCGCCGTCGCCCCGCCACCGGTGGCACCGGCGGCTCCGGCGCGGCCACCGGCCGTACCTCCGGTTCCGCCGGGGGTACGGGACGGGGTACGGGCGGCGGCCGGGGCTCCGCCACGGGCGGCGGGCGCGGCGCGTCCGCGTCGGCCGGTACGGCGCGCGGCGGACGCCCGGCCACGGGCACGGGCCGCTCGCGCGGCGCGGGCGGCGGCTCCCGGCCCTCCCGGCCGAGGCAGTCCGACTCGTAGGCACGAGCACCCGTAGGCACGAGCCACTCGTAGGCACGAGCCATCCGTAGGCACGAGCCACTCGTGAGGGCCCGGCGCGCACCAGGCGCGCCGGGCCCTCACGCGTCCGCTCGGACCGCCCGGACCGGGCGGACGCCCCCGGGCCCTCGGGTCAGGGTCCGGCCGGGGCGGGGGCCGGGCGCGGCAGCGCCCGCAGCACCTCGTCCGCCTCGGCCATGATCCGGTCGACCAGCTCCGCGCAGCTCGGCAGGTCGTCGATCAGGCCCGCGACCTGCCCGGCGGCCATCACGCCCAGGTCCGGGCGCCCCTCGACCATCGACGCCCGCAGCAGCATCGGGGTGTTCGCGGCGAGCAGCATCTGGCTCCAGGTCAGGTCCTTGCCGTGCCGCAGGGCGAGCCCGTCGCGGACCATCGCGGGCCAGGAGAGCCCGGAGAGACGGCGGAAGCCCGCCGCCCGCCGTACCGCCCGGACCAGGGAGCGGGCCCGTCCGGCGTTCTCCAGGGACGCCACCAGCTCGGTGCGGAGCATCCGGTGCGGCAGCCCGTCCACGGCGGTGGTGACGGTGACGTCCTGGACGGTGGCGGCCAGATAGCGGGCCTTGACGGCGTCCGGCACGGTCGAGTCGGAGGTCAGCAGGAACCGGGTGCCCATGGCGATGCCCGCCGCCCCGTGGGCGAGCGCGGCGACCAGCCCGCGTCCGTCGCGGAAGCCGCCCGCCGCGATCACCGGGATGCCGACGGCGTCGACCACCTGCGGCAGCAGCACCCCCGTGGCGACCTCGCCGGTGTGGCCGCCGCCCTCCCCGCCCTGGACGAGGACCGCGTCCGCGCCCCAGCCCGCGACCTTCTCGGCGTGCCGCCGGGCGCCGACCGAGGGGATCACGACGACCCCCGCGTCCTTCAGCTCGGCGATCAGGTCGCGGGTCGGGGCGAGGGCGAAGGAGGCGACCCGTACGCCCTCGTCCACGATGATCCGGACCCGCTCGCGGGCGTCGCCCGCGTCCGCGCGCAGATTGACCCCGAAGGGCCGGTCGGTGCGGGAGCGCACCTCGCGGACGGCGGCGCGCAGCTGGTCCGTGGTCATGGTGGCGGAGGCGAGGACGCCGAGCGCGCCCGCGTTCGCGGTGGCGGAGACGAGCCGGGGTCCCGCGACCCACCCCATGCCGGTCTGCACGATCGGATGGCGGACGCCGGTGAGTTCGGTGAGGGCGGTCCTCATCGGGGCGCGACCTCCCGGTCCCGCAGCCCGCGCGGGTCGATGACCTCCCGGATCAGCCGCAGTTCCTCGTCGGTGGGCTCGCGGGTGTACGGGACGTCGCCGTCGGCCGCGAGCGGGAAGCCGGTGGCCGCCCGGACCTCGGCGACGGTGCCGCCGGGGTGGACGGAGACCAGCCGCATGGAGCGGTCGGGGGTCTCGAAGTCGAGGACGGCGAGGTCGGTGACGACCCGGGGGAGCCGGTGGTAGGGGCCGACGGCGTGGTCGTACCCGACGCCGCAGATCATGTCGACGCGCTCGACGAAGACCCGGCGCGAGTGCTTCGGCACCCAGTAGCTCACCGGATTGTTCAGGGTGTTCACGGGAGCCCCGCGCACCCCCAGGAGCTGGCGGGTGGGCCGTTCCCAGTCGCCGACGCAGGAGATGTTCTGGTTGCCGTACCGGTCGATCTGGCTGGCGCCCATCATCACGTGCCGCCTGCCGCCGGTGACCATGGCCAGATGCCTGCGGTACGGCAGCCAGCCCTCGGGCTCCCCCTCGGGGCCGACGAGCAGGGCCTCGCCGTCGGTGAGGAGGAGGTCGGGGGAGAAGGTGCGCCGGGCGAGACGGGCCCCGAAGGAGGGGACGAGCCCCATCGGGCTGGCGAGGACCTCGCCGTTGTCGCGCCAGGCCTCGGCGCAGGCGATCACGCAGTACTCGGCTCGGCTGGTCACCGCTGCTCCTCGCGCTCGTCGTGCCAGGCGCGGACGGCGGCCTGGTAGTCGTCCTCGGTCTTGCCGGACAGGAAGCGGGCGGCGAACTCGGGCCAGGGGGTGGTGGCGTAGAGCCTCTGGAACGGTTCGTCCCGGTCGTGGTCGGGGACGCAGGAGGTGAAGTGGGCGCCGTTCGGGGTCTCCACGACCCCGGTGACGCTGTGGCGGCTCACCAGGAGGGTCTGGGGCACGGTGCCGGGGCCGAAGCGGTCGACGATCCGCTCGCAGGAGACGTACGCGGTGTCGGCGGCCTCGCAGAACAGGTCGTCGAAGTAGGGGTCGGGGCCCAGGTACTGGCCGTTGCCGAGCCGGTCGGCGCGGTTGAGGTGGACGAGGGCCGCGTCGAGGCGCAGGGCGGGGACGGCGACGAACTCCTCGCCGTCGGCGTACGGCGAGGTGACGGTCCGCAGCTCCGGGTTGACCCGCATCACGTCGGAGCCGAGTCCGGCCCGGACGGGCAGGAAGGGCAGCCGGTTGGCGGCGGCGTGCAGCCCCCACATGAACATGGCCTCGTCGTACTCGGTCATCGCGATCCGGCCCTGCTCGCGGGCGGCCCGGAAGTGGGGTTCGAGGGGGATGGAGTCCAGGGTGGCGAAGGGGGCGACGAGCCGTCGGATCCGGCCCGCCGCGGCGAGCAGGCCGACGTCAGGGCCGCCGTACGACACCACCGTGAGATCGGTGATCTCGGACCGGAGCAGCGCTCGCACCAGGGCCATCGGCTTGCGCCGGGAGCCCCAGCCGCCGATCCCGACCGTCATGCCGGAGCGGAGCCGGCCGACGACCTCCTCCGGGGTCATGGTCTTGTCCGTCACGGGGAGTTCTCCTTGCCGAAGGAAGCGCGGACCCGGTCGGCGGCCCCGCTGAGGTTGGCCTCGAAGGTGAAGCCCTGCTCGAAGCGGTAGCTGCGCCGCACGTCCACGGGGTCGATGCCGTTGAGCGCCGCCTTGGCCAGCCGCAGCAGACCGCCGTCCTTGGCGGCGATCTCCCCGGCGAGGGCGAGGGCCGCGTCGAGGAGACCGGCCCGGGGGACGACCTCCCACACCGAGCCGTGGGCCCGCAGTTCGGCGGCGGTCACGGTCCGCGCCGTGTAGTAGAGCGTCCGCATCAGATGCTGCGGCACCAGCCGGGCCAGATGGGTGGCGGCGCCGAGCGCGCCCCGGTCCAGCTCGGGCAGTCCGAAGACTGCGTCGTCGGCGGCGACGATCGCGTCGGCGTTCCCGACGAGTCCGACACCCCCGCCGAGGCAGTGTCCCGCGACCGCCGCGACGACCGGGACCTCACACGTGTACACGGCGGCGAAGGCCTCGGCGCAGCCGCTGTTGGCGCCGATCAGGGCGGTGTGCCCGGGATCGCGCTGCAACTCCTTGATGTCGACGCCCGCGTTGAAGCCGCGGCCCTCGGCGGTCAGGACGACACAGCGGACCTCCGGGTCGCGCCCCGCGGTGCGGACGGCGTCGGCGAGCGCGTACCAGCCCTTGACGGGCAGGGCGTTGACGGGTGGGAAGTCGACGGTGACCAGGGCCACGCCGGGAGCGGGGCGAGAGGTGCAGACACCCATGGGCGGATCAGCTACCTTTCCACCAAACGTTTGTTAGGTAACTCTTGAGGAGGAAGGTAGCAGCCGATGGAGCTGGACGGGAGGGTCGTGCTCGTCACCGGCGGCACCCGGGGCGTCGGGGCGGGCATCGCCCGCGCCTTCCTGCGGGCCGGGGCCCGGGTCGCCGTCTGCGCCCGCAGACCCCCGGAGGCGCCGGTCGGAGCGGCGGGCCGGGCCGCCGACTTCCACCCGCTCGACCTGCGGGAACCCACCGCCGTACAGGAGTTCCTCACCGCCTTCGCCGCGCGGTACGGACGGCTCGACGTCCTCGTCAACAACGCGGGCGGCAGCCCGTACCGGCCCCTGGACGAAGGGGAGGCCGAGCGCCACGCGCGCGTGCTCGCGCTCAACCTCACCGCGCCCCTCGTCGTCAGTCTCGCCGCCCGCCCGCTGCTCAGGGCCTCGCGCGGCGCGGTCGTCATGATCGGCAGCGTCAGCGGCACCCGCCCGTCCCCCGGCACCGCCGCCTACGGCGCGGCCAAGGCGGGCCTGGAGAACCTGGCCCGCTCGATGGCGGTCGAATGGGCCCCCGAGGTGCGGGTCAACACCCTCGTCCTCGGCATGGTGCGGACCGAGCTGTCCGCCCTGCACTACGGCGACGCGGCCGGGATCGCCGCCGTCGGCCGGACCGTACCGCTCGGCAGGCTCGCCGAACCCGACGAGATCGGGGAGGCCGCCGTCTTCCTCGCCTCCGGCCGGGCCGCCTACGTCTCGGGAGCCTCGCTCCTCGTGCACGGGGGCGGCGAACGCCCCGCCTTCCTCGACGCCGCCACCGCGAACAAGGAGAGCTGACATGGACATCGGTACGGACACGGGTACGCGTACGGGTACGGAGACAGGCGTCGGTACGGGCACGGGCGCCTCCACCGGCCCGGGGCTGTGCGACGGCCGGGTCGTCGTCGTGACCGGGGCGGGCCGGGGGCTCGGCCGGGCGCACGCGCTCGCCTTCGCCGCCGAGGGCGCCCGGCTCGTCGTCAACGACCTGGGGGTCGGCCTCGACGGCCGCCCCGGCCCCGACAGTCCGGCGACGGCGGTCGCGGAGGAGATCAGGGCCCTGGGCGGCGAGGCCGTCGCCCACGGCGGGGACGTCGCGACCGTCGAGGGCGCCGCCTCCCTGGTCGCCGCCGCCCTCGACGCCTACGGACGGCTCGACACCCTCGTCAGCAACGCGGGCTTCCTCCGCGACCGGATGCTGGTCAACCTGGAGGAGGACGACTGGGACGCCGTCATGCGGGTCCATGCCAAGGGCCACTTCCTGCCGCTCCGGCACGCCGCCGCGCACTGGCGGGCGGAGGCGAAGGCGGGCCGGACCCCGGTGGCCCGGATCGTCCACACCACCTCGGGCGCGGGGCTGCTCGGCAGCGTCGGACAGGGAAACTACACCGCGGCCAAGGCCGCGATCGTCGGCCTCACCCTGGTCGCGGCGGCGGAACTGGCCCGGTACGGGGTGCAGGTCAACGCGGTCGCCCCGGCGGCCAGGACCCGGATGACCGAGCAGGTCTTCCAGGGCCTCGACGCACTGCCCGAGGACGTGTCGCCGCTGGTGGTGTGGCTGGGCTCGGCCGCGTCGGAGGGCGTCACCGGCCGGGTCTTCGAGGCCGAGGGCGGCCGTCTCACCGTCATGGAGGGCTGGCGTCCGGGCCCCACGGCCGACAAGGGCGCCCGCCGCACCCCGGCGGAAGCGGGCGAGACGGCCCGCCGTCTCCTGGCGACGGCGACACCGCCCCACCCGGTGTACGGGGCCTGAGCACGGGCGGGCTGGGCCGCTGGGCCTCAGCTCCCCGGAGCCGGGAGCCGGGAGCCGGGAGCCGGGAGCCCGGGGCCGTGGCCGGAGCCTGATGGAGGCGCACCGCCCCGCGTCGGGTCCACGCGGGGTGTCGCGTGGCCGCACGGGGGCCACCGGGCTGTGGCTCCCCGGAGCCCGGAGCCCGGAGTCGGGAGCCGGAAACCGGAAACCGGGACCGGACGGAGGCGCACTGCCCCGCGTCGGGTCCATGTGGGGGCCGCGTGGCCGCACGGGGGCCGCCTCAGCTCCCCGGAGCCCGGAGCCATGGCCGGAAACCGGGACCTGACGGAGGCGCACCGCCCCGCGTCGGCTCCACGCGGGGAGCCGCGCGGGCCGCAGGCGGGACAGCTGGCCCCCGCCGGGCGGGATCGGAAGCGCGGAGCTCCTCCCCGGCCCCTCAGGAGCGTCGTGGCCGCATCCACTCCAGGCGGGTCCTGACCCGGGGGTCGTGGAGGTACTCCAGGGCCGCCAGGGCCGTCTCGCGGGCCGGGCCCTCCGGGTCGCCGTCCGCGAGGACCGAGGCCAGGGCGTCCACGGCGCGCGGGTCCTGACGGATCGCGAGCCCGCGCGCCGCCTCCGCCGCCGTCTCCGGGTCGCTGTCGGCGAGCCGCTCCGCGAGCCCCTCCCGTACGAGCGGGGTGTCGTCGGGCAGTTCGGCGAGGGCGAGCGTCGCCCAGTCCCGTACCCGCGCGTCACCGTCCCGGCTCAGCGCGAGCAGCACCCCCAGCGCCTCGACGTGCCCGGCGGGCACGATCCCGGCGAGCGCCCCCGCCACCGAGCGCCGCACCACCGGATCGGGATGCCCGGCGAGCGCCAGGAGCTCGGGCACGGCCGACGGCTCGGCGCAGGTGCCCAGGGCCGTCACCACCGACAGGGCGGGCTCCCGCGCCGGGCCGCCCGCCTCCGCCGCGAGCCGCCGCAGCACCGGCACCGCGCCCGCCCCGAAGCCCGGCAGGGCGCCGAGGACCCGGGCGCCGAGGGCGCGCCGGAGCGGATCGCGGTACGCGCACCAGGCCGCCGCCGTCACGAACGTCTCCTCGTCGCCACGGGCCGTCAGCTCGGCCACCGCCGTCGTCCAGTCGTCGAACTCCGGCTCGCCGCAGCGCAGCGCCCGCGCGGCCAGTTCCTCGTGCGGGGTGCGCAGCCCCAGCGCCGCCTCCAGGAGCGTGGCGATGGCCGCGTGCCCGGTCTGCCGGTCGTCGCCGCGGCCCGGCGCCCCGTTCTCCCGCAGCAGTTCGACGACGACCGTCAGCCCGCCGTCCTCCCGGACCCGCCGGACGACCGCCTCGTAGGTCTCCCCGCCGTCGTGGCCCGCGACGAGGCCGCGCCGCAGCTCGGCCGCGATGTCCGCGCCGATCCAGCGCCGCGCCTCCCGCAGCGCGGCCTCCCGGGCCGTGGCCCCGTGGTCGAGGAGCGCCCGTACGCAGCCGGTGGAGCCGCGCCGGGCGGCGGCGACGAGGGGGAGGACCCCGTCGGGTCCCGGCCGGTCGGGGTCGGCGCCGTGCTCCAGGAGCACCCGGGCGGTCTCGGCGTGCCCGAGCCGCAGGGCCCAGGCGAGGGCCGTGAAGCCGTAGGCCTCCTCCTGGTCGGCCGCCGCGCCCGCCGCGAGCAGGGCGCGGACGACCTCGGCGTGCCCGCCGCAGGCCGCGCCGCACAGGGGCAGGTCCCCGCCGTCCTCGCCGCTGTTCCGGCCGGGATCGGCCCCGGCGGCGAGCAGGATCCGTACGATCGCGGCCTCGTCGCCGACGGCCGCCCGGTACAGGGCGGTCTCGCCGTCCTCCCGGGAGTCGGGTCCGGCCCCTTCCCGCAGGGCGCGTACGACCCCGTCCTCGTCCCCGTCCAGGATCGCGTCGAACAGCGTGCTCATGGGCCGACCCTGACCCGTCGTCGGGTCCCGGCGCAAATCGGTTCCCGGGCGGCGGTCAGCCCGCGCACTCCAGGACCGTCCGGCAGACCGCGCAGCGGGCCCGCAGCGTCCGGCCCGCCGGGACGCGCAGGCGCTGGCGGCAGACCGGGCAGGAGAAGGAGACGGCACCGGCCGGGGCGCCCTCGTGGAAGGCGTACGGGGCGTCCTCCCCGGCCCGCCCCCTGCGCCGCTCCCAGGCGTACCGGCGTGCGGCGGCCCAGCCCGCCCCGGCGAGCGGCGGCGCGGTCCGCTCCCGGTCGGCCTCGGCCCTGCCCCGGGTCCACGCCTCGTACGCGACGGCGCTGGTGAACCAGGGCGAGGGGTCCTCGCCGAACAGCTCGGCCCGTTTGGCGAGGACGTACCCGAACTCCTCCGGGGTGAGGTAGCCGAGCTTCTGGCTCTCCACGCCGTCCCGCCGGTAGGCGTCGAGGAGGAGCCAGCCCGCGCCCAGGTAGGAGGCGGTGACGTCGGTGAGGATCTCGTTCTCGGCGGTGCCGGGGAAGCCCAGGCCGAGCCGGTGCAGCAGGACGTGGGTGATCTCGTGGGCGAGGGCCGCGCCGATGTCCCGGCGGCGGGTCCTGAACCGGTCGTTGAGCTCGACGAAGTACTCGGGTCCCGAGGTCAGCTCGACGGTCGCCGCGTGCTCCATCGCCCGGAAGCCGACCACCATGCGGGCCTCGGGCAGCCGCAGGTGCCGGACGAGCGTCCCGGCCACCCGCTGGGCGCCGAGGTGGAGGTCCTCGTCGTCGGCGAGGGCGACGTCGGCGGCGGGCACGCTCGACGGGTAGCGGTGCACCCCGTCGGGGGAGAGGCGCCGGTAGAGCGCGGTGAGCGAGGCCCCGACCGCCGCGCGGTGCGGGAACCCGTGGGCGACCCGATCACTCTCCTGACGGTGCGTCATACCCGTTTTCCCCCTTCCTCCCACTGTACGGTCCCGTCCCCGGGACTGGCCGAAAACACTTCCTTGTGGCGTCAGTTGCGTCCTGTCCATAATCCGGACATGCCTTGACGGGCTCATGTCAGTGCGCCCGTGGAGGTCCACCCCCCATGAGAGAAGGCAGGCACATGAAGCAGAACCGCATGGTCCGCGCACTCCAGAGGCTCGCCGCGGCCGGCGCCGTCGTCCTGGCGGCCGTCAGCCTCCAGCCCACCACCAACGCCGCCGCGGCCCCCGCCCCCGTCGTCGGCGGCGTCCGCGCCGCCCAGGGCGAGTTCCCCTGGATGATCCGACTGTCGATGGGCTGTGGCGGCTCGCTGATCTCCCCCCAGGTCGTGCTCACCGCCGCCCACTGCGTCAGCGGCTCGGGCAACAACACCAGCATCACCGCCACCGCCGGTGTCGTGGACCTGCAGAGCACCAGCGCCGTCAAGGTCAAGTCGACCAAGGTCCTCCAGGCGCCCGGCTACAACGGCCAGGGCAAGGACTGGGCGCTCATCAAGCTCGCCAGCCCGATCACCACGGTGCCCACCCTGAAGATCGCCGACACCACCGCGTTCAACAGCGGCACCTTCACGGTCGCCGGCTGGGGCGCCGCCCGCGAGGGCGGGGCGCAGCAGCGGTACCTGCTGAAGGCGAACGTGCCGTTCGTCTCCGACGCCTCCTGCCAGACGTCGTACGGCGCCGACCTCGTCCCCGGCGAGGAGATCTGCGCCGGGTACAGCCAGGGCGGCACCGACACCTGCCAGGGTGACTCCGGTGGCCCGATGTTCCGCAAGGACAACGCCGGTGCCTGGATCCAGGTCGGCATCGTGAGCTGGGGCCAGGGCTGCGCGCGGGCCGGCTATCCCGGTGTCTACACGGAGGTCTCGACCTTCGCCGCCGCGATCACGTCGGCCGCGGCCACGCTGTAGCCGCTCGCCCTGAAACGGGTGCCCCGGAGCGCCCTCGGCTCCGGGGCACCCTCATGCGCGCGGCGGCCCCCACCGGGCCCGGCGCCATCGCGGGGAGCCCCCGCGGGGACCGCACCGCCCCCCACCGGGTCCGGCCGCGCGGGTGAACCGCCTCCCTCGCCCGCACCCGTACGCGTGGCCGCCTCCCCCGTACGGCCCGTACGGGGGACCACGTCCCCGTACGACCGCGCGGGTGAAACCCCGTACGGCCGCATGGGTGGCCACTCCTGTACGCACGTCCCCGTACACACGGGCAGGACGTCCCCACACGGGCAGGCGCGGTGACGCTGCCGCCGGTCCGCTGGGGGCGTGGCCGTCCCCGTACGCCCGTCCCCGTACGCCCGTCCCCGTACGCACGGGCAGGCACCGCCCCCGGGCCCGGCCGCCCGTCCGGACGGTCCGTCAGTCGACCACGTCCAGTTCCACCGTCGCCGCCCCGGCGCCCTCCAGCTCCAGGACCCACACCTCGTTCGCGCCCTCCCGCAGCACCGGGCCCGGCAGGAACAGGGCGTCCTGCGGCCCGGCCGCCCAGTAGCGGCCGAGGCAGACGCCGTTCACCCAGACGAAGCCCCGGGTGCCGCCCGGCAGCCGCAGCCACGCGTCCCCGGCCCCGGCGACCTCCAGTGCCCCCCGGTACAGCCCCGGGCCCGCGCCCTCCCCGGCCCGCCCGAACGGCACCCCGCCGACCGCCTCCGCCGAGAAGGCGTCGAGCCGCAGCCCCCGGGTCCGGAAGCCGTGCAGATACTGCCGCTCGTGGCGCACCCCGCCGGTGATCCCCTTCGGCTCCGCCAGCCGGGGCCCGTAGTTGACCCGGCCCAGCGACTCCACCCACAGGTCCACCACCGCCGGACCCGCCACCGGCCCGGCCAGCGTCACGTCCTCCCCGTCCGCCGTCCCGAGGACCCCGGCCGGAGCCCCGTCGACGTACACCACCGCCCGGTCCCGCAGCCCCGTCACCCCCAGCGGGTACGGCTGCCGGGGACCCGGCACCGCGACCCGGTAGCGGACCAGACCCCGGTCCACCCCCAGCTCCTCGAAGGTCGGCGGCACCGGCGCCACCCGCTCGGGACCGCCCAGCGCCTCCAGGACCGCGTCGAGCGGCGCCCAGCCGTCGAGCGGCCCGGAGACCGGCGCCGCGAGCCGCGCCGGGGGCTCCGGCAGCTCCGGCAGCGGCCCCTCCGCGTAGTCCGCGAGGACCTCGCGGAACCGCCAGAACTTCTCCGTCGGCCGCCCCGCCTCGTCCACCGGGGCGTCGTAGTCGTACGAGGTCACCGTCGGCCGCAGCGGCCCGTCGTGCAGGTCACCGGCCCGGTTCGCGCCCGCCCAGCCCGCGAGGTTCGTCCCGCCGTGCGCCATGTACACATTGACCGACGCCCCGCACTCCAGGATCTCCCGCAGCGCCTCGGCCGCCTCCGCCGCGTCCCGCGCGGTGTGCTCCGTGCCCCAGTGGTCGAACCAGCCGCACCAGAACTCCATGCACATCAGCGGCCCCGACGCCCGGTGCCGCCGCAGCGCCGCGAACCCCTCCCGGGCCCCCGCGCCGAAGTTCGCCGTCGCCAGCACCCCCGGCACCGAACCGCCCGTCAGCATGTGGTCCTCCGGCCCGTCCGAGGTGAACAGCGGCACGCTCACCCCGCACTCCCGCAGCAGCCCCGCCAGCCACTCCAGATACGCCAGGTCGCTGCCGTAACTCCCGTACTCGTTCTCCACCTGGACCAGGACCACCGGCCCGCCCCGGTCCACCTGCCGCTCCACCACCTGTGGCAGCAGCCGCCGGAACCAGGACTCCACCGGCCCCAGGAACTCCGGGTCGAAGGTCCGCACCCGGCGCCCCAGCGGACCCGTCAGCCAGTGCGGGAGCCCGCCGTTCTCCCACTCGGCGCAGATGTACGGCCCCGGCCGCACCACCGCCCACATCCCGGCCCGCTCCACCGCGTCGAGGAACCGGCCCAGCTCCGCCACGTCCCCGTACCGGCCGGGCTCCGGCGCGTACAGGTTCCAGGGGACGTACGTCTCGACGCAGTTGAGGCCCATCGCGCGCAGCATCCCGAGCCGGTGCCCCCACAGCTCCTCGCGCACCCGGAAGTAGTGCAGCGCGCCCGAGAGCAGCCGCACCGGCCGCCCGTCGAGCAGAAAGTCCTCGTCACCCACCGTGAACGTGCTCATGGCCTCACCCTCACCCCCTGGCGGCGGACCGGTCCATGGACAAAGATCGTCGAAGTTTGGACGTTAAGGCCGCCCCGCGATCCACGGCGGGCGCGCGACTCGGCCACGGCACCCCGCCGCGCTGTCGGAACGTCCCGGTACGCCCAGTATCGGGACGCCCCTCCGCCTCGCGGCGCACCGCGCCCGACGCCCCGCGCCGATCCACCGGGATCACGGGACGGCCCTCGGGGAGACGTCGGGACACACGGGGACGACGACGTCAGGAAGGCACCCGGCCATGTACCACACCTGGATGCGCTACTTCACGCCCAGCCCCGTCCACCACCGCCTCGGCCTCGTCTGCCTCGGCGTCGGACTCCAGCACGGCACCCTGCCCACCGTGGGCCCCCGCACCCTCGACCACCACGTGGCCGTCGTCGTCTCGGCGGGCGGCGGCTGGTACCGGGGCGCCGACGGGCGCCGCACCGCCGTCACCGCCCCCGCCGTCCTCTGGCTCACCCCCGGCGTCCCCCACCACTACGGCGCCGACCCCGGCACCGGCTGGGACGAGGCCTTCGTCGACTTCTCCGGACCCGCCACCACCACCTACACCGAACTCGGCTACATCGAGCCCGACCGGCCCGTCGTCCCCCTCGCCGACGCCGCCCCCGCCCGCGCCGCCATCGGCCGCATCGCCCGCGCGGCCCGCCCCGGCAACCCCCTCCTGGAGGTCGAGACCGGCGCCGCCGTCCACGAACTCCTCGTGGCGCTGCGCCGCGCCCGCGCCGACATCAACGCCGACGGCGACCCCGTCCTCGCCGCCCTCGCCCGCGACGCCTTTCAGCCGCTCTCCGTCGCCGAACACGCCGCCCGGCACGGCATGACCGCCGCCGAACTGCGCACCGCCGTCCGCCGCGCCGCCGGGTGCAGCCCCAAGGACTACCTGCTCACCGTCCGCCTCGGCCGCGCCAAGGAACTCCTCGCCGGCACCGAACTGCCCGTCGCCGCCGTCGCCCGCCGCGTCGGCTACGACGACCCCGCCTACTTCTCCCGGCTCTTCACCCGCCGGGTCGGCACCGCGCCCGTCCGCTTCCGCGAGCAGCAGGGCCGCTCCGTACCCGGCGGCTGGAGCGACCGCGTCCCGGATCCCGAACACCCGCCCACGATCCTCCCGAGGTCCGTCTAAGCTCGCAGATCATGAGCGACTCCACCCAGCACCGGCCGGCCGACGAGTCCGGACGGGCCGACGAGCGAACCGGGCCGACCGACGCACCGACCGACGCGACCGTGCGCGCCGACCCGGCAGCCCCCACCGAGGACGGGGTCGACGAGGCCGTCGGCGCCGAGCTGACCCGGCTGCGCGAGAGCATCGACAACATCGACGCGGCCGTCGTCCACATGCTCGCCGAACGCTTCAAATGCACCCAGCAGGTCGGCGTCCTCAAGGCCCGCCACCAGCTTCCGCCCGCCGACCCCGGCCGCGAGGCCCGCCAGATCGCCCGGCTGCGGGAACTCGCCGAGAGCGCGAAACTGGACCCGGCCTTCGCGGAGAAACTCCTCACCTTCATCATCGCCGAGGTCATCCGCCACCACGAGACGATCGCGGACGGAGCACGCTGATGACCGCCACCGGGCCGACGACCCCCCACGAGCCCGCCGATGTCCCGCCACCGGCGGACGACGGCGGGCGGGGCCCGCTGACGGCCCGCCACCACGAGGCGACGGCGGACGGAGCACGCTGATGGCACGCGTCACGGTCTTCACCCTCGGGGGCACGATCTCCGCGCGGGGCGGTGACGCGTCCCGGATGAGCGGCCGGGAGGTCCTCGACGGGCTCGGCGGCGGCCACGACGTGGTCCTGCGCGACTTCCGCCGCGTCCCCAGCTCCTCCCTCACCCACGCGGACCTCGCCGCCCTCGCCGCCGAGGTCCGCGACACCGTCGCCGACGGCTCCGGCGCCGTCGTCGTCCAGGGCACCGACACCCTGGAGGAGACCGCCTTCCTCCTCGACCTGCTCTGCACCACCGAACGGCCGGTCGTCGTCACCGGCGCCATGCGCCGCCCCGACCTGCCCGGCGCCGACGGCCCCGCCAACCTCGCCGCGGCCCTCGCCGTCGCCGCCGACCCCGCCTGCCGGAACCTCGGCGTCCTGGTCGTCCTCGCCGACGAGATCCACGCGGCCCGGTTCGTCCGCAAGACCCACACGACCTCCGTCGCCACCTTCGCCTCGCCCGGCGCGGGCCCCCTCGGCGTCGTCGTCGAGGGCGGCCCCCGCCTGCTGCTCCGGCCCGCCGTCCCGTCCACGCCCCACCCCCTCACCCTCGACCCCGCCGTACGGGTGGCCCTGGTGACCCTCTCCCAGGGCGACCGGGGCGAACTCCTGGAAGCCGTCGACGACCGCTTCCAGGGCCTCGTGGTCGCCGCCTTCGGCGCCGGACACGTCCCCGGGTGGCTGGTCGAGCCCCTCGCCGACCTCGCCACCCGCGTCCCCGTGGTCCTCGCCTCCCGCACCGGCGGCGGCACGACCCTGACGGACACCTACCGGGGCCCCGGCTCCGAGTACGACCTGCTGCACCGGGGCCTGATCCCGGCCGGTCCCCTCGACCCGGCCAAGGCCCGCGTCCTGCTCCACGCCCTGCTCTCCGGCGGGGCCGCCGGCCCCACGGGCTACGACCGCCCCCGCATCACCGCCGCCTTCGCCCACCTCAACGGCTCGGGACTCGCCTGAGGAGCGCGAGCCCCGCCCCCGACCGGCCCGCCCGTCCACCTTGCCCGACCACCCCTGCCCGGCCCCGAGGGCATCGGGCAGCATAGGGCCATGTCCGTACTGACGCGCGACGAAGCGCAGACCCGTGCCCAGCTCCTCGACGTCCACCACTACACCGTGGACCTCGACCTCACCACCGGCGACGAGACCTTCGCGTCCCACAGCCTCATCCGCTTCACGGCACGCACCGCCGGGGACACCTTCGTCGAGCTGAAGCCCGAGACCCTGCGCTCCGCCCTCCTGGACGACGAGCCCCTCGACGTCACCGCCCTCGACGGGAACCGGCTCCCGCTGCGCCTCACCGAGGGCGAGCACGTCCTGCGGATCGCCACGACCATGCGCTACTCCCGCACCGGCGAGGGGATGCACCGGTTCACCGACCCCAGCGACGGCGAGACGTACGTCTACACCCAGCTCTTCATGGAGGACGTCCAGCGCGTCTTCGCCGCCTTCGACCAGCCCGACCTGAAGGCCGTCTTCGCCCTCTCCGTCACCGCCCCCGAAGGCTGGACCGTCCTCTCCAACGGCATCACCGAACGGCGGCCCGACGGCACCTGGCGGGCCGCCGACACCCCGCCGCTCTCCACCTACTTCGTGTGCGTCGCCGCCGGACCCTGGCACTCGGTCCGCACCGAGCACGCCGGACTGCCCTTCGCCCTGCACTGCCGCCGCTCCCTCGCCGAGCACCTCGACGCCGACGCCGACGAGATCCTCGACGTCACCAAGGCCTGCTACGACCGCTTCCACGAGAAGTTCGAGGAGCCGTACCCCTTCGACTCCTACGACCAGGCGTTCGTCCCCGAGTTCAACTCGGGCGCCATGGAGAACCCCGGCCTCGTCACCTTCCGCGACGAGTTCGTCTTCCGCTCCGCCGTCACCGTCACCGAACGCCAGCACCGCGCCATGGTCGTCGCCCACGAGATGGCCCACATGTGGTTCGGCGACCTCGTCACCCTGCGCTGGTGGGACGACATCTGGCTCAACGAGTCCTTCGCCGAGTACATGGGCTACCAGACCGTCAACGAGGCCTGCGCCGACCTCTTCCCCGACACCTGGGTCGACTTCGGCGTCACCCGCAAGGCCTGGGGATACGAGGCCGACCAGCGCCCCTCCACCCACCCCGTCGCCCCCGACCCGGAATCCGTCCCCGACACCGCCTCCGCGCTCCTCAACTTCGACGGCATCTCCTACGCCAAGGGCGCCTCCGCGCTCCGCCAGCTCGTCACCTGGCTCGGCGAGAAGGACTTCCTCGCGGGCATCAACATCCACTTCAAGCGCCACCGGTTCGGCAACGCCACCCTCGCCGACTTCATCGACAACCTGGCCGCCGCCACCGACCGCGACGTCCACGCCTGGGCCGCCCGGTGGCTCCGCACCACCGGCGTCGACACCCTCACCCCCGCCCTCACCGGCGAGGGCCTCCACTGGAAGCTCGCCGTGGAGCGCGACGGCAGCCGCCCCCACCGCGTCGCCGTCGGACTCTACGACCGCGACGCCTCCGGCGGCCTCGTCCTGCGCGAGCGTCGCGAACTCGACGTACCGGCGACCGGGCCCACCGAGCTGACCGGACCGCGCCCCGCCCTCGTCGTCGTCAACGACGAGGACCTCACCTACGCCAAGCTCCGCTTCGACGAGGTGTCCCAGGAGTCCGCCGTGCGCGGTCTCTCCCGCATCCCCGACCCGCTCACCCGGGCCGTCGTCTGGAACGCGCTCCGCGACATGGTCCGCGACGGCGCCCTCGCCCCCGCCGAGTACCTGGAGATCGCCCGCGCGCACCTCCCCGAGGAGACCGAACTCGCCGTGGTCCAGGGCGTCCTCGCCTTCGCCCGCACCCAGATCGCCGACCGGTTCGTCCCCGAGGACGACCGCCCCGCCGCCCTCGCCGCCATCGCCGGGATCGCCCGCGCCCTGCTCCGCCGCACCGAGGACGGCGACGCGCCCGGACTGCGCCTGACCGCCGTCCGCGCCTTCGTCGACAGCGCCACCACCCCCGACAAGATCGCCTCCTGGCTCGACGAGGGCACCGTCCACGGCGGGCCCGAGCTGGACCCCGAACTGCGCTGGCGCATCCTCCGCAGGCTCGCCGTCCTCGGCGCCACCGACGAGACGGCCATCGCCGCCGAACTGGCGCGCGACACCAGCGCCACCGGCCAGGAGGGCGCCGCCCGCTGCCGGGCCGCACTGCCCACCGAGGAGGCCAAGGCGGCGGCCTGGTCGGCGCTCTTCGACACCGACGGCCTCTCCAACTACCTCTTCCTCGCCACCGCCCAGGGCTTCTGGCAGCCGGAGCAGGCCGCACTGGTACGGGAGTACGTGGCCCGCTTCTACCCGGCGGCCGTCGCCCTCGCCGACCGCCGCGGCCCCGCCATCGCCGAGGCCGCGGGCCGCTACGCCTTCCCCGCCCACGCGATCGACCAGGAGGCCCTCTCCCTGGGCGAGCGCTGTCTGACGGAGGACACCGCGACCCCCGCCCTCCGCCGCCAGCTCGTCGACCAGCTCGACGACCTCCGCCGCGCCCTCGCGGTCCGCACGGCCTGAGCCACCACCCCCGGCGCGGGGCCCACCCGCCCGGCGCCGGGGACACCCACGCGAGCCCGCACCCCTCGGACGTGAACCTCGCGCCGACCCCGCCGTACCGCGCCCGGCACGGCGTCGGCGGCCAGGCCCGCACCGTCCCGTTCCGGCACCGCGCCGGTGGCCTGGCCCGCACCGCCCCCGCCGCCGCCCCGGCCGGACCGGCCTTTCTCAGCCCACCCCAAGTCCACCCGCGTGAGCGCGCGGGGCCTTCGCTCCTCCGACGTGACCTCGCGCCGGTCCCGCCGTACCGCGCCCGGCACCGCGTCGACGGCCCGGCCCGCACCGGCCCGTTCCGGCACCGCATCGGCGGCCCGGCCCGCACCGCCCCCGCCGCCGCCCCGGCCGGACCGGCCCGCACCGCCCCCACCCCCGCCCCGGGGACGCCCCGTCCTCCGTCCCTCGTTCGGGTAACAACCCCCCGCTCCCCGGACATCGCGGGCCGGGCACCGGCACCCTGTCGTCCATGCGTGCCGCACCCCCACCTCTCGCCGGAGGCGCCACCGGCGCCGATGCCCTCCGTCCCCTGCTGAGCACCGTCCTCGACGCCCTGCGCGCCGGGGCCGGGGAGCGCGGCGGGCCCCTCCCGGCCGGTGGGCCCGAGGAGGTGGCGCGCCGGGTGGACGCCCTCGGGGAGGCGCTTCCCGGCACCGGCACCGGCGCCGAGGAAGCCCTCACCACCCTCGTACGGGCCCTCGCCGCCGGTGCCGCCGACCCCGCGCACCCGCTCTGCGCCGCCCATCTGCACACCCCGCCCCTCGCGCTGGCCGCCGCCGCCGATCTGGCGGCCTCCGCGCTGAACCCGTCCATGGACTCCTGGGACCAGGCCCCCGCCGCCTCCGCCCTGGAAGCCCGGGTCACGGCCGCCCTCGCCGCCGAGGTCTTCCCGGCCGCCGCCCGCCCCGACGCGCTGGTGACGACCGGCGGCACCGAGTCCAACCAACTGGCGCTGCTCCTCGCCAGGGAACGGCACGGCCCCGCCCTGCGCACCGTCGTCGGGGCCAACGCCCACCACTCCCTCGCCCGCGCGTGCTGGCTCCTCGGCCTCCCCGCTCCCCTGGTGCTGCCCACCCCGCGCGGCACCCTCGACCCGGCCGCCGTCGGCACCGCCCTCGCCGCGCTGACCGGCCCCGTCCTGGTCGCGGCCACCGCGGGGACCACCGACGAGGGCCTGATCGATCCGCTCGGGGCCCTCGCCGACGTGTGCGGGGCCCGCGCCGCCGACTTCCACGTGGACGCGGCCTACGGCGGCCCCGCCCTGTTCAGCCGCACCCGAGGACACCTCCTCGACGGCCTCGACCGGGCTCGTACCGTCACCGTCGACCTGCACAAACTGGGCTGGCAGCCCGCCGCCGCCGGACTCCTCGCCGTACGCGACGCGGCCGACCTCGACGTCCTCGGGCACACCGCCGCCTACCTCAACGCCGACGACGACACCGGGGCCGGTCTGCCCGACCTCCTCGGCCGCTCCCTGCGCACCACCCGCCGCCCCGACGTCCTCAAGACCGCCGTGACCCTGCGGGCACTGGGCCGGGACGGGCTCGGCGCGCTCGTCGACGCCTGCGCGGACCTGGCCCAGGACCTGGCCGACCTGGTGGAGAAGACCCCCGGGCTCGACCTGCGGGCCCGTCCGACGCTCACCACGGTCCTCTTCCGGCCGTCCGGCGTCCCCGACGCCACCGTCGCGGAGATCCGCCGCACCCTGCTCGCCGAGGGCCGGGCCGTGCTCGGCCGCGCCGAGGCCGACGGCCGCCTCTGGCTCAAGGCCACCCTGCTCAACCCGTACGCCACCCCCGGCGACCTGGCCCAGCTCATCACCCTCGTGGAAGGCGGCACCCCCCGATGACCGGCAGCACCCCCCAGGACGAACTCGACCGGCCCCACGATCTGGTGGGCGTCGGCATCGGACCCTTCAACCTGTCCCTGGCCGCCCTCGCGCACGGCGTCCCCGGCGGTCTCGCCGCCACCTTCTACGAGCAGCGGGCGGCCTTCCACTGGCACCCGGGCCTCCTCATCGAGGGCGCCACCCTCCAGGTCCCCTTCCTCGCCGACCTGGTGACCCTGGCCGACCCGGCCAGCCCGTGGACCTTCCTCAACTACCTGAAGGCCCGCGAGCGCCTCTTCCCCTTCTACTTCGCGGAGAAGTTCCACATCCACCGCGCCGAGTACGACGCCTACTGCCGCTGGGTCAGCGAGCGGCTCCCCGGCCTGCACTTCGGCCACCAGGTCGACTCGGTCCGCTGGAACCCGGAACGGCGCCTGTTCGAGGTCGACTTCACCCAGCTCGACCCGGACGGCGAGGCGGAGGCCCTCGGCCGCGCCTACACCCGGAACGTGGTCCTGGGCGTCGGCACCGAGCCGTACGTCCCCGAGCCCCTCAGGCCGCTCGCGGACGCGTCCGGCGTCCCCGTGATCCACTCGGCGGACTACCTCACCCACCGGGAGGCGCTGCTCGCCGCCGGACACGTGACCGTGATCGGCTCGGGGCAGTCCGGCGCCGAGATCTTCCTCGACCTGCTCAGGGCCCGCCCCCTGGGGGCCGAGCGGATCCACTGGCTGGCCCGTACCGAGGCCTTCGCGCCGATGGAGTACTCCAAGCTGGGCCTGGAGCACTTCACCCCCGACTACACCCGCTACTTCCACGCCCTGCCCGAGCCGGTGCGCGGCGAACTGGTGCCCCGGCAGTGGCAGTTGCACAAGGGCATCGACGCCGACACGATCGCCGCCGTCCACGACGAGCTGTACCGGCGCACCCTGCACGGCGGCTGGCCGGACGCCGTCCTCACCCCCGGGGTCCAGGTCCGTACGGCGGGCCGGGTGGCCACCACGCGGATCGAGCTGCATCTGGAACACGTCCAGCAGGGCAGCAGGTCCCGGCTCACCACCGACGCCGTCGTCCTGGCCACCGGCTACCGGGAGCGCCCGGTGGACCGGATGCTCGCCGGGCTCGACCCGTACCTGCGGCACGACTCCGCCGGGCGGGCCTGGATCGACGAGCGGTACCGGCTGGTCCTCGATCCCTCGGTGACCGGCGCGGTCTTCGTGCAGAACGCCGAGCGGCACACCCATGGCGTCGGCGCCCCCGATCTGGGGCTCGCGGCCTGGCGCAGCGCGACCATCCTCAACGCGGTGACCGGCAAGGAGCCGTATCCGCTGCCGCGCAGGACGGCGTTCACGCGGTTCGGTCTGGAGGAGCGAGAGGCGCCGGTCGTCCCGGCCCAGGGCCAGAAGCTGACGCCCCTCACTCAGATCGTCTAGCGGTCCGTCCCGCGGGGGCTCAGAAGACCGGGACGCCGTCCCGGGTCAGCTTCCAGCCGACCGAGGCGAAGGCGGCCGGGTCGACCGTCCCCTTCGCCTTCACCCACTGGATGATGGTGTTGCGGATCTCGTCCGAGTCGGCCCACAGCTGCGGGGCACCGGCGATGTGCGGGAACGCGCCGCCGCCGCTGGCCCGGTAGTTGTTGACGGCGAGGACGAACTTCGCGGCCGGGTCGAGCGGCGCGCCCTCGAAGGACAGGTTCACGATCCGGGAGCCGACGGGCGCGGCGATGTCGATCTCGTACGTGAGCCCGGAGACGGCGTCGTAGTTGTAGTCCGGGGTGTTGTCCGCGTTGGTCAGCTTCGCGGTGTCGACGGGCGCGCCCGCCGGGGTCCGGACGTAGTACTTCGCGGAGTACTCCAGGTAGTCCTTGAGCTGGGCGCCCGTCAGCAGACGGGCCTCCAGGGTGTTCTCGAAGGGGTAGAGCCCGGCGGCGTCCTTGATGGTGACCTGTCCGGCCGGGATGCGCGCGGTGCGGGAGAAGCAGGAGGCCTGGGAGAGGACGGGCAGGGCGGCGTGGGCGCCGCCCGCGAGGGCCGCCTTCACGGTCTCGGCCTGGACGACGTTGATCAGGTCGATGATCGGCTCGTCGCGCCACGGGGCGTCGGCGGTGGTCATGGTGGCGGTGGAGGTGCCGATGACCTGGTTGACGTAGGAGACGACCTTGCGGTGCTCGTCCACGAGCAGCCCGGTGATCTTCGGGTCCTCCTCCACGGTGTTGGAGTTGAGGACCCGCGCGGCGGTCTTCTCGACGGTCCAGCGGCCCTTCTCCCACACCAGGTCGAAGTCGAAGAGGGTGAGGCGCTGGCCCCACTTGAGCGGCTCGGACAGGACGACGTCCTTGCCGGTCGCCTTGTTCTTCACCCGGTACTCGGGGATCTCGGCGTGCGCGTGGCCGACGAGGATGGCGTCGATGCCCGGGACCTGTTCGGCGACGAGCGCGGCGGCGTTCTCGACGTGCGGGAGCTGGTCGCCCCAGGAGGAGGTGCCGCTGGTGCCGGAGTGGGCGGAGACGACGACCACGTCGACGCCCAGGGAGCGCAGCCTCGGCACCCACTTCGCGGCCTGCTCCTCAAGGCCGGGGAAGACCATCTTCCCGCTGACGTTGGCCTTGTCCCAGATGGCGATGCCGGGGTTGGTCAGACCGAGGACGGCGACCTTGACGTCCCTGCCGTGCGGGGTGCGCAGCCGGTGGATGCTGTACGGGGCGAAGGCCGGGCGCAGGGTCTTCGCGTCGAGGGCGTTGGCGCCGAGCAGCGGGAAGTCGCACTGCTCCTCGAACTTGCGCAGCACGGGGATGCCGTAGTTGAACTCGTGGTTGCCGAGCGCGGCGGCGTCGTAGCCGATGGCGTTCATGGCCTGGGCCATGGGGTGGACGGGGCCGCGGCGGGCGGTGATCGGGTCGACCTTGGCGTAGTAGTAGGACAGCTGGGTGCCCTGGATGGTGTCGCCCGCGTCGATGAGGAGGGTGTTGCGGCGGCCCTTCTCCTCGCGGACCCGGTCGACCAGGGTGGAGATCTTGGCGAGGCCGACGTCGTTGCGCGCCTTGTCGTCGAACTCCCGGTCCGTGAAGTAGTCCCAGTTGAACACGTTGCCGTGCAGGTCGGTGGTGCCCATCACGGTGAAGGAGTACCGCTTGGCCGGCCGGGGGCGGTGTCCGTGTCCGGCTCCGTGGGCCTCGGCGGGGGCGGCGGTCCCGGTGGCGAGGGCGGCTCCGGCTCCGACGGCGACGGAGCTCCCCAGGAAGGTCCGGCGGTTCAACGGCATGTGCTTCTCCTTGGTTCGGTGGCGCTGTTTCCGGCGTGGATCGCCCGGACAACGCGCGTAGATTCTGGCCCAAGGGGCACGTCGACAACAGACCTTTCGGGTTACGGACTGGGAAAGTGTTCGACGCTGGTCCCGGTGTCCGGGTGCGGGGCGGAGGAGGTCCGGGGCCCGGAATCGCTCATCGGAGCACCCCCATGCACAGATTCAAGACTTGTCAACAGCCTTTCACCGAAAGGTTGTTGAGTAGTCATGTCCCGCCAACTCGCTACTGGTGGGTAAGCCCTAGGCTCGACTCATGCGCCGAGCGAAAATCGTTTGTACCCTTGGGCCCGCCACCGAAACGTACGACCAGATCAAGGCGTTGATCGAGGCCGGAATGGACGTGGCCCGCTTCAATCTCAGCCACGGGTCGTACGCCGAGCACGAAGAGCGTTACCGGCGCGTCCGCAAGGCGTCCGACGAGACGGGCCGCAGCATCGGCGTCCTCGCCGACCTTCAAGGCCCGAAGATCCGCCTCGGCCGTTTCCGCGAGGGCCCCGTACTGCTTGAACGCGGTGACGAGTTCGCCATCAGCGTCGAGCCGATGGAGGGCGACCGGCACTGCTGCGGGACGACGTACTCCGGTCTCGCCGCCGACGTGACCCCGGGGGAGCGCATCCTCGTCGACGACGGCCGCGTCACCCTGGAGGTCGTCTCCGTCGAGGGCCCCCGGGTGAACACCCTGGTCATCGAGGGCGGCATGGTCTCCGACCACAAGGGCCTCAACCTCCCCGGCGTCGCGGTCTCCGTCCCCGCCCTGTCCCGGAAGGACATCGAGGACCTCCGCTGGGCGCTGCGCATCGGCGCCGACGTCATCGCGCTCTCCTTCGTCCGCAGCGCGCGCGACATCGAGGACGTGCACCGGATCATGGACGAGGAGGGGCGCAGGCTGCCCGTCATCGCCAAGATCGAGAAGCCGCAGGCCGTGGAGAACATCGAGGAGATCGTCGCCGCCTTCGACGGCATCATGGTCGCCCGTGGCGACCTCGGCGTCGAAATGCCCCTCGAACAGGTCCCGATCGTCCAGAAGCGCGCCGTCAAGCTGGCCAAGCGCAACGCCAAGCCGGTCATCGTCGCGACCCAGATGCTCGACTCGATGATCGACAACTCCCGGCCCACCCGCGCCGAGGCGTCCGACGTCGCCAACGCCGTCATCGACGGCACCGACGCCGTCATGCTCTCCGGCGAGACCAGCGTCGGCCGCTTCCCGATCGAGACCGTGCGGACCATGAGCCGGATCGTCGAGGCGGCGGAGGAGGACGTCCTCGCCAAGGGGCTGTCGCCGCTGACCGAGCGGAACAAGCCCCGGACCCAGGGCGGCGCGGTGGCCCGTGCCGCCGCCGAGATGGGCGACTTCCTGGGCGCGAAGTTCCTCGTCGCCTTCACGCAGTCCGGCGACACCGTGCGGCGCCTGTCCCGCTACCGCTCGCCGATCCCGCTGCTGGCCTTCACCCCGGACCCGGCGACCCGCTCGCAGCTCAACCTCACCTGGGGCGTCGAGACCTTCCTCGGCCCGCACGTGGACTCGACGGACGCGATGGTGGCGCAGGTCGACGAGGAACTGCTGCGGATCGGGCGCTGCCGCGAGGGCGACATCGTGGTGATCACGGCGGGCTCCCCGCCGGGAGTCGCGGGTTCGACCAACCTGGTCCGGGTGCACCACATCGGGGAGCCGCTCGACTAGACAGGGCGGCGGCCGGACGACGGTCGGGCGGTGGGGTCCGGCGAAGAGAGTGATTCGTCTCAAGCCTTGGAATCAAAGGTAAAGTGCCCCGGGTGGGATTCGAACCCACGCTGTATGGTGTTTGAGACCACTGCCTCTTCCGCTGGGCTACCGGGGCATCCTTCGAAACGAAGGTCGGTGATCACCCGCCGTGCACCTACCTTACAGGAGGTGGGTACGCTCATGGGGAGCTGTATCCGCCTCGGAACGAGGCCATCGAACGAGGAGCCCGCGTGACCGCCCCCGAGTCTCCCCAGCCCGTTGACGACGCCGACGCGTCGCACGTCCCGCCGCTGACGACCCGTGTCGTCATCGCCGAGGACGAGGCCCTCATCCGCCTCGACCTCAAAGAGATGCTGGAGGAAGAGGGCTACACGGTCGTCGGTGAGGCCGGGGACGGCGCCACCGCCGTCGAACTGGCCCGCGAGCACCGCCCCGACCTCGTCATCCTCGACGTGAAGATGCCCGTCCTCGACGGCATCTCGGCCGCCGAGAAGATCGCGGCCGAGTCCATCGCCCCGGTCCTCATGCTCACCGCCTTCTCGCAGCGCGAGCTCGTCGAGCGGGCCCGTGACGCGGGCGCCATGGCGTACCTGGTCAAGCCGTTCAGCAAGAGCGACGTCGTCCCGGCCATCGAGATGGCCGTCTCGCGCTTCGCCGAGCTGCGCGCCCTGGAGCAGGAGATCGCCGACCTCTCCCAGCGCCTGGAGACCCGCAAGCTGGTGGACCGCGCCAAGTCGGTCCTCCAGACCCAGTACGGCCTGACCGAACCGGCCGCCTTCCGCTGGATCCAGAAGACCTCGATGGACCGCCGGATGTCGATGCAGCAGGTCGCCGAGGCCGTCATCGAGGACGGCGAGGAGAAGAAGGCGGCCAAGGGCCAGTAGCCGCCCGGCCGCCCCTCCGCCGCCCCTCGTCACGACGGAAGGCCCGCCCCACACGACCGTGGGGCGGGCCTTCCGCCGTCTCCGTACCGGAACCGGGTCCGCCGTCTCCGTACGGGACCCGGTCCGTCGTCTCCGTACGGGACTCAGTCCTCGCCGAGGTACGCCTTGCGGACGGACTCGTCGTGGAGCAGGTCCTGCCCGGTGCCGGACAGCACGATCTTGCCGATCTCCATGACGTGACCGTGGTCCGCCAGCGCGAGCGCGGCCTGCGCGTTCTGTTCGACGAGCAGGATCGTGGTGCCCTGGGCCTTCAGCTCCGAGATCGTCGCCATGATCTTCTGCATCATGATCGGGGACAGACCCATGGAGGGCTCGTCCAGCATGAGCAGCTTCGGCTGGGACATCAGCGCCCGGCCCATGGCGAGCATCTGCTGCTCACCGCCGGAGAGCGTGCCGGCCGCCTGCTTGCGACGTTCGCCCAGGATCGGGAAGAGGTCGTACGCGCGCTGCACGTCCTTGGCGATGCCGGCGGAGTCCTTCCGGAGGAAGGCGCCCAGGAGCAGGTTCTCCTCGATCGTCATCCGGGGGAAGATGTGCCGGCCCTCGGGGGAGTGGGCCAGACCCAGCGAGACGATCTTGTACGCGGGGATCTTGCGGAGGGACCTGCCCTCGAACTTGATCTGGCCGCCGACCGGCTTGAGGAGCCCGGAGAGGGTCCGCAGGGTGGTGGTCTTCCCGGCGCCGTTGGTGCCGATGAGGGTGACGACCTCACCGGCCTCGACGGAGAAGGAGATGCCCTTGACGGCCTCGATCTTCCCGTAGGCGACGCGCAGGTCCTCGACTTCGAGCAGTGCGGTCATGCGTCGTTCTCCTTGCCCGAACCGGGGTCTCCCGGGGTGTCCTCCGAAGGCGCGTCCTGCGCGGGGGCGTCGGCGGACGGGGCGTCCGCCGACGGCGCGTCCGCCTCGATGGGCTCGCCCAGGTAGGCGGCGATGACCCGCTCGTCGCTCTGGACGGTCTGGCTGTCGCCCTCGATCAGCTTCTGGCCCTGGACGAGCACGGCGACCCGGTCGCAGAGGTTGAAGATGAACCGCATGTCGTGCTCGATGACGAGCACGGCGATGCCCATGTCCCGGATGGCGAAGATGAGTTCCTCGGCCGCCCGGGTCTCCTGCGGGTTCATGCCCGCGGTGGGCTCGTCGAGCAGGATCAGACCGGGGTCGCTCGCGAGGGCGCGGGCGATCTCCAGCTTGCGCTGCTCTCCGTACGGCAGGTTCTTGGAGAGGTGCTGCGCCTTGTCCTGGAGGCCGATGAACTCCAGCAGCTCCATGGCCCGCTTCTCGGAGGCGGCCTCGGCCCGCTTGAAGCCGGGGCCGCGGAGCAGGGCCGACCAGAGGCCCTCCTTGGTCCGGGTGTGCCGTCCGACGAGGACGTTCTCCAGGACCGTCATGTTGCTGAAGAGACGGATGTTCTGGAAGGTCCGCGCGATGCCCGCCGCGGTGACCTTGAACGACTTCGGCGGCAGGACCTGGCCCTTGTAGCGGACCTCGCCCTCGGTCGGGATGTAGAGACCGGTGAGGCAGTTGAAGAAGGTGGTCTTCCCGGCGCCGTTGGGGCCGATGAGACCGACGATCTCGCCGCTGTTGACGGTGAGGTCGACGTTCTGCACGGCCGTCAGGCCGCCGAAGCGCATGGTGACCCCGCGCGCGTCGAGAACGGTCTCACGGACGGCCGGCTCGGGCGCGGTGCCCTCGGACGGCTTCGTGGTGGTTGTCATGGTTCAGGCACCTGCCTTGGAGAGCGTGGCGGGCGTCTCGTCCTTGTCGTGGAACTCCAGCTGGTTGCGCCGGTTGGCGATGATGCCCTCCGGGCGGAAGCGCATGAGCAGGATCAGCGCGACGCCGAAGGCGAAGAGCTGGTACTCGCCCATGAACTGCAGCTTGTTCGGGATGAGGAAGAGCAGGGACGCGCCGACCAGCGGACCGCTCATGGTGCCCATGCCGCCGAGGACGACGGCCGCGAGCAGGAAGGCGGAGTTGGGCGGGATCGGTCCGGCGAAGAGGTACTGCTCCGGGGTCACCGTGTACGTCACGTGGGCCTGGACCGTACCGGCGAGACCGGCGAGCGAGGCACCGAGCGCGAAGGCGATGAGCTTGACCCGGAAGCCGTTGATGCCCATGGCGAGCGCGGCGGTCTCGTCCTCGCGGATGGCGACCCAGGCGCGGCCGATGCGGGAGTCGCCGCTGCGCCGGAAGACCAGCACGACGACCGCCATGATCAGCAGCATCAGGAAGAAGTAGTTGGCGAAGCGGCCGATCGTGAAGCCCGCGATCGAGTGCTCGGCGCCGAAGTCGAACCCGAAGATGTTCAGGTTCGGGATGGACGCGATGCCGTTGGAGCCGTTGGTGATGTCCGGGCCCGAGGTGCCGTCGGTGTTCATGACGGCGATGCGGAAGATCTCACCGAAGCCGAGCGTCACGATGGCGAGGTAGTCGCCGCGCAGCCGCAGGGTCGGGGCGCCGATGAGGACACCGAAGACCAGCGAGGCTCCGGCGCCGACCAGGATGGCGGCCCAGAAGGGGAGGTGGATGCCGAACGGCGAGGTCGGGGCGCCCGAGACGAGGGCCGCCGCGTAGGCGCCGACGCCGAGGAAGGCGACGTAACCGAGGTCGAGGAGGCCCGCGAGGCCGACGACGATGTTCAGGCCCAGGGCGACCGTGGCGAAGATCAGGATGTAGACGCCGAGCGTCGCGTACTGGTCGTCGGTCTGGGTGAAGGGGAAGAGCGCCGCCGCGATGAACGCGCCCGCGATGGTGAGGTTCTGGTGCTTCTTGGTGAGCTGCGTGGCCTGTGCCACGAGGCCCGACTTGCTGACCGCCGCGAAGCCGATGCCGGCCGTGATCAGGAAGCCGAGGAACAGCTCGTCGTACTCCGTGCCGACGCCGTAGGTGAAGACGCCGAGCGCCACGGCGAGGACGCCCGTGATGATCAGGATCTCGACGGCGGAGTGCATGGGCGGGACGCGGCGGGCGGTGCCGGTGGCGGAGAAGGAGGCCTTGAAGGCCGTCCAGCCGTTGCCCGCGCGGTGCTTGAACTGGTCCCAGCCGGTGTCCTCGGGGTCCACGGGCAGCACCTTCGGCCGCTCGTAGGGGAGGGCGAGGGCGCCGACCAGGGCGATCAGCGTGGCGACCGCGACGATCACGCCGCCGGGCTCCAGGTTGACCGGTCCGCCGAGGTTGACGCTGATCGCGCCGATCGTGAACCAGGCGATGGCGAAGGAGGCCAGCGCGGCGACCTTCAGCGCCGGGTCGGCCCCGGCCGGGGTCAGCCAGCGGGTGCCCTTGACGCCGTACGAGGAGAGGGCGAAGAGGGTGGTGAGCAGCCCGGTCACCAGGACCTGGAGCTGGAGGCCGCCCGGGTAGCCGGTGACCGTGAGGTCACCGGGGAACCGGGAGGTCCAGGTCCAGGCGAGGAAGCAGCTGGCGACGGTGAGGACGCCGCCGCCCAGCGCGAGGGCGCGGGCCGTCTTGACCGGCAGGAAGCCGAGGAGGCTGGCCGCCCCCGCGGACTCGGGGGCCGGGGGCGCCGTCGGGTTCTCGGAGATGGTGGTCATGGTGCTCACGCCCTGTCCGCGACGCGCTCGCCGAGGAGGCCCTGGGGCCGGGCGAGGAGTACGACGATGAGGAGTACGAAGGCCCAGACGTCGGCCCAGGACTGGCCGCCGAGCTGCTGCATACCGGGGATGTGGCTGATGTAGGCCGTGGCCATGGTCTCGGCGACTCCGAGGACGACACCGCCCAGCATGGCTCCGTAGATGTTGCCGATGCCGCCGAGGACCGCGGCGGTGAACGCCTTGAGCCCGAGCAGGAAGCCCATCTTGTAGTCGACGACGCCGTACTTGAGGCCGTAGGCGACCGCTCCGACGGCGGCGAACGCGGCACCGAGGGCGAACGCGATCACGATGATCCGGTCGGTGTTGACGCCCATCAGCTTCGCGGTGTCCGGGTCCTGCGAGGTGGCCTGCATACCGCGCCCGGTCCGGGTGCGCATCACGAAGAAGGCGAGGAAGGCCATGCAGATGGGGGCCGCGACCAGGAGGAAGACGTCACCGGTCTGGATGGTGATCGGGCCCAGTTCGATCGGGCCGCCGGGGATCTGCGGGAAGGGCCGCGCGGACTTCGCCTCCGGGTACCAGACCCATACGGCGTACTGCAGGGCGAGCGAGAGGCCGATGGCCGTGATGAGCGGGGCGAGCCGTGGCCCGCCACGGAGCGGACGGTAGGCGAACCGTTCCGCCCCGACGGCTATGGTCGTGGCGACGAGCACGGCACCGATGATCATGAGGGGTAGCGCCACCCACATGCTGGTGCCGCCGGGCAGGATGAGCCAGACCGTGAGGGCCCCGAAGCCGCCGGTCATGAAGATCTCGCCGTGGGCGAAGTTGATGAGCTGGACGATGCCGTAGACCATCGTGTAGCCGACGGCGACCAGCCCGTACATGGATCCCAGTAGCAGGCCGTTGACCAGCTGCTGCGGCAGTTCGTTCACCGCATTGTCCTCCGAGACTTTCGACGGATGTGACACCGCGCGGGGAGCCAGGTGCGGCCCCCCGCGCGGTGAGGTGGTGCTGAGTGGGGTGTGCGGAGATCAGCCGCCGAAGGTGTCGGACTTGACCGGCTTGAACGCGCCGCCCTCGACCTTGTAGACCGTCAGCTGCTTGTTGGTGGTGTCACCGAACTCGTCGAAGGAGACCTTGCCGGTCACGCCCTCGAAGGAGACGCCCTGCAGGGCCTCGACGACCTTGGCGCGGGCGTCCTCGGGGAGCTTGCCGCTGTTGCCGTCGACGACCTTCTTGACGGCCTCGATGATCGACCAGGTGGAGTCGTAGGCGTAACCGCCGTAGGCCTCGTACGCCTCCTTGTAGCCACCCGTCTTGTAGTCGGCCAGGAACTCCTTGGCGGAGGCGAGGGACTCGATCGGCGCGCCGACGGAGGTGGCGATGTCGCCGTTGGCCGCGGCGGCACCCGCGAGCTTCACGTACTCGGGGCTGTAGAGCGCGTCACCGCCGACGACGGTGACCTTCGCGCCGGCCTCCTTGATCTGCTTGGCCAGCGGACCGGCGGCCGGGTACTCGCCACCGTAGTAGACGACGTCGGCGCCGGAGCTCTTCACCTTGGTCGCGACCGCGGAGAAGTCCTTGGTGTCCGGGTTGATGTGCTCGGTGCCGAGGACCTTGCCGCCGAGCTTCTCGAACTCGCCCTTGAAGGTGCCCGCGAGGCCCGCGCCGTAGGTCTTCTTGTCGTCGATGATGAAGGCCTTGGTCTTCTTGGCCTCGTTGTAGACGTACTGGGCGGCGAACGGGCCCTGGATGGCGTCCGTGGTGGCGGTACGGAAGTACGACTTGTAGCCGCGCTTCTTGTCGCCGGAGGCCCAGTTGACGCCCTGGCTCAGGGACGGGTTGGTGTTGGCCGGGGAGACCTGCGCCAGTTTCGCGTCGTCGAAGACCTTCTGCATCGACTCGGCGACGGAGGAGTTCAGCGGACCGACGACACCGAGGACGCCCTTGTCGGCGACGAACTTGGTGGCGTTCTGCTGGCCGGCGGAGGGCTGGGCCTGGTCGTCCAGGGACTCCAGCTTGAAGGTCACGCCCTTGACGTAGGCCTTCTTGTTGGCCGTCTTGACCGCCAGGTCGGCCGAGTTCTTGATGCCGAGGCCGAGGGCCGACAGCTCGCCCGTCAGGGGGGCGTCGAGACCGATGGTCACGGTGACGCCGCCACCGTCGCCTCCCTCGGCGGGGCCGCCCTTGTCGTCGCGCGAACCACAGGCGGTGAGGGTGAGTGCTCCCGCGGTGACCGCGGTGGTGAGTATGAGCATCGAACGGTTTCGCACGAAGGGTCCTTTCCCTGGCGCGGCCCCCTCGGACGAGGTGGTGCCGTGGAGCTGTGGAACGAGGAGTGCCGTGGTGAACGCCGGGCCGTACATGGGTGTGGGTACAGGGCCGTGCCGTAGGACGCGCCCGGCGGCGCGGTGACTGGCGGTGACTCTAAGCGCAGGTGGGGAGGGTCGGGGAGCGCCGAGGACAGGATGTGACTGTCTTGTTATGCCGATGCGGAATGTGGGTGCGCGGCGGCAGGTGAAACCGGGGCATAGAGGGCTGTAATGCGGTGTTCACATAGTGAGAACACGCAGTTCCGCTAAGGGGCTTGAGCGATTCTTGGTACTGACGGTCCGCTGAGCGGACTCTCCGGATACCGGACGGGGGCAGAAAGCTGAGCGGACGAACCGGCCCCTCCGCTTCCCGTCGTCCACCCTCCCGCCGGTGTGACGCAGAGTGACGGACGCCGGGGTGGGAACGCCGGAGGGGGCGACACCCGCAGGTGCCGCCCCCTCCATGATCCACAGCGGACCCGCCGCTGGTCAGACGTCGATCAGACGCCCGCGCCCGCCCCGGGCGCACCCGCCTCCGGCGGATTTCCCGCGTCCTTGCCGGTCACCTCGCGCAGCAGACAGGTCAGCCGCGCCGAGCAGACCCGCCGGTCCTGCTCGTCGCTGATCACGATCTCGTACGTGGCCGTCGAACGCCCCCGGTGCACCGGCGTCGCCACCCCGGTCACCAGACCGCTTCGCACCCCCCGGTGGTGGGTGCAGTTCAGGTCCACGCCCACCGCGATCCGGGAGACCCCGCCGTGCAGCATCGCGCCGACCGAGCCCAGGGTCTCCGCGAGCACCGCCGAGGCGCCGCCGTGCAGCAGACCGTACGGCTGGGTGTTCCCCTCCACCGGCATCGTGCCGACGACCCGCTCGGCGGAGGCCTCCAGGATCTGGACGCCCATCCGGTTCCCCAGGTGCCCGGCGGAGAACAGCGCCGGGAGGTCCACGCCCAGCGCCGCGTACTCCTCGATGACCTCCTGCGGGAACTTCACGTGCTGCTGCTCACCCATGGCCCGGCTCCGTTCGTCCTGACGGCTCTTCGATCGCCTGAGCAAACGCTTAGACGGAGGGCGATTGTTCCAGACGGACGACCACCGACTTGCTCGCGGGGGTGTTGCTGACATCGGCCGTCGACTCCAGCGGCACCAGCACGTTCGTCTCCGGGTAGTACGCCGCCGCGCACCCCCGGGGCGTCGGATAGTGCACCACCCGGAAACCGGGCGCCCGCCGCTCGCTGCCGTCGGTCCACTCGCTCACCAGATCCGCGTACGAGCCGTCCGCGAAGCCCAGCGCCTCCGCGTCCTCCGGATGGACGAGCACCACCCGGCGGCCCCCCTTGATGCCCCGGTAGCGGTCGTCCAGACCGTAGATCGTGGTGTTGTACTGGTCGTGCGAGCGCAGCGTCTGCAACAGCAGCCGCCCCTCGGGCACCCGGGGGAACTCCACCGGCGCCGCCGTGAAGTTGGCCTTCCCCGTCCGCGTCGGGAACCGCCGCTCGTCGCGCGGACCGTGCGGCAGCGTGAAGCCCCCGGGGTTCGCCGCCAGACGCGCGTTGAAGTCCTCGAAACCGGGCACCACCCGCCCGATCCGGTCCCTGATCGTCCCGTAGTCCGCCTCGAACTCCTCCCAGGGCGTGGCCGATCCGGCACCGAGCACGGCCCGCGCGAGCCGTGCCACGATCGCCGGCTCCGACAGCAGGTGCGGGCTCGCGGGCGGCAGATTGCCCCGCGAGGCGTGCACCTGGCTCATCGAGTCCTCGACCGTCACGAACTGCCTGCCACCGCGCTGCGTGTCCCGGTCGGTGCGGCCGAGCGTCGGCAGGATCAGCGCGCGCGTGCCCGTGACCGCGTGCGAACGGTTCAGCTTCGTCGACACGTGCACCGTCAGACGGGCCCGGCGCATCGCCGCCTCCGTCACCTCCGTGTCGGGCGTCGCCGCCACGAAGTTCCCGCCCATCGCGAAGAACACCTTCGCCTCGCCGTCGCGCAGCGCCTGGATCGACCGCACCACGTCGAAACCGTGGTGACGCGGCGAGACGATCCCGAACTCCTTGTCCAGGGCGTCCAGGAACGCGGACGACGGCCGCTCGAAGATCCCCATCGTGCGGTCGCCCTGCACGTTCGAATGGCCGCGCACCGGGCACACCCCGGCCCCCGGCCGCCCGATGTTCCCCCGCAGCAGCAGGAAGTTGACCACCTCGCGGATGGTCGGCACCGCGTGCTTGTGCTGCGTCAGGCCCATCGCCCAGCAGACCACCGTCCGCTCCGAGGCCAGCACCATCTCCAGGGCCCGCTCGATCTCGGCCCGCCCGAGCCCCGTCGCCGCGAGCGTCTCGTCCCAGTCCGCCGTGAGCGCCGCCGCCGCGAACTCCTCGTACCCGTGGGTGTGCTCGCGCACGAACTCCTCGTCGACCGCCCCCGGCGTCTCCAGGACCAGCCTGTTGAGCAACCGGAACAGGGCCTGGTCGCCGCCGATCCGGATCTGCAGGAAGAGATCGGTGAGCGCGGCGCCCCGCAACATGCCCTGCGGGGTCTGCGGGTTCTTGAAACGCTCCAGCCCCGCCTCCGGCAGCGGATTCACCGAGATGATCCGCGCCCCCGCCGCCTTCGCCTTCTCCAGGGCCGACAGCATCCGGGGATGGTTCGTCCCCGGATTCTGCCCGGCCACCACGATCAGGTCCGCCCGGTGCAGGTCCTCCAGGGACACACTGCCCTTGCCGACGCCGATGGTCTCCGTGAGCGCCGAACCCGACGACTCGTGACACATGTTGGAACAGTCCGGCAGATTGTTCGTGCCGAACTCCCGGGCGAAGAGCTGGAGCAGGAACGCCGCCTCGTTGCTCGTCCGCCCCGAGGTGTAGAAGAGCGCCTCGTCCGGGGAGGCCAGCGCCCGCAGCTCCTCCGCCAGGATCGCGAAGGCACGCTCCCAGCTCACCGGCTCGTACCGGTCGCCGCCCTCCGGCAGATACACCGGCTCCGTGATCCGGCCCTGCTGCCCCAGCCAGTACCCGCTGCGCTCCGCCAGCTCCGCCACCGGATGCGCCGCGAAGAACTCCGGGGTCACCCGGCGCAGCGTCGCCTCCTCGGCGACCGCCTTCGCCCCGTTCTCGCAGAACTCCGCGACATGCCGCTTGTCCGCCTCCGGCCAGGCGCAGCCGGGACAGTCGAAACCGTCCTTCTGGTTGACCTTGAGCAGGGTCCGCGCGGTACGCACCGCACCCATCTGCTCCCGTGCCATCCGCAGGGTGTGCCCGACGGCCGGCAGCCCGGCGGCGGCGTGCTGCGGCGGCGTGACCTGCGGTGCGTCCTGGACCGGGTCACCGGCCGGAGGCTTGCTGACCATCGCGCTCTCCCTTGAGCGGTAATCCTGCGGCGTACACATCCGATCCTGTCACGCGGCACCGACAACGGGGCACCCCGCCGGTGTGGACCGGAATGTCAGTGGTCCGTGGCAGGATCGTCGTGTGGCCGAGACAGCATCGAAGAACCCCGCAGACACCCGCCCCCGCCTGCTCCTCATGGACGGGCACTCGCTCGCGTACCGGGCGTTCTTCGCGCTGCCCGCGGAGAACTTCACCACCGCGACCGGGCAGCCGACGAACGCGATCTACGGATTCGCCTCGATGCTGGCGAACACGCTGCGCGACGAGGCACCCACGCACTTCGCCGTCGCCTTCGACGTGTCCCGCAAGACCTGGCGCTCCGACGAGTTCCCCGAGTACAAGGCGAACCGCTCCAAGACCCCCGACGAGTTCAAGGGACAGGTCGAGCTGATCGGCGAGCTGCTCGACGCGATGCACGCGCCGCGCTTCGCCGTCGAGGGCTTCGAGGCGGACGACGTCATCGCAACCCTCGCCACCCAGGCCGAGGCCGAGGGCTTCGACGTCCTCATCGTCACCGGCGACCGGGACTCCTTCCAGCTGGTCACCGACCGCACCACCGTGCTCTACCCCACCAAGGGCGTCTCCGAGCTGACCCGCTTCACCCCGGAGAAGGTCCAGGAGAAGTACGGCCTCACGCCCTCGCAGTACCCCGACTTCGCGGCCCTGCGCGGCGACCCGTCGGACAACCTCCCCGGCATCCCCGGCGTCGGCGAGAAGACCGCCGCCAAGTGGATCAACCAGTTCGGCTCCTTCGCCGAACTGGTCGAGCGCGCCGAGGAGGTCAAGGGCAAGGCCGGACAGAACTTCCGCGACCACCTGGAGTCCGTCAAGCTCAACCGCGTCCTGACCGAGATGGTCCGGGACGTCGAGCTGCCGAGGACCGTGACGGAGCTGGCCCGCGAGCCGTACGACCGGGCGGCCGTCGCCCTCGTCCTCGACACCCTGGAGATCCGCAACCCCTCGCTGCGCGAGCGGCTCCTCGCCGTCGACCCCGGCGCCGCCGAGGAAGCGGCCCCCGCGCCCGCCGAGGGCGTCGAGATCGACGGCACCGTCATCGGCGCCGGAGAGCTGGCCCCCTGGCTCGCCGAGCACGGCACCGGGCCCCTCGGCGTCGCCACCGTCGACAGCTGGGCCCTCGGCACGGGGAACGTCAGCGAGATCGCCCTCGCCACGGCCGGAGGGGCCGCCGCCTGGTTCGACCCCAGCACCCTCGACGGGGCCGACGAACTGGCCTGGGCCGAGTGGATCTCCGACGCCGACCGCCCCAAGGTCCTGCACAACGCCAAGGGCGCCATGCGGGTCTTCCCCGAGCACGGCTGGAGCGTCGCGGGCGTCACCATGGACACCGCCCTCGCGGCCTACCTCGTCAAGCCCGGACGGCGCTCCTTCGCGCTCGACGCGCTCTCCGTGGAGTACCTCGGCCGCGAGCTGGCCCCGGCCGCCGCCGCCGACGGGCAGCTCGCCTTCGGCGCCGACGAGACCGCCGAGGCCGACGCCCTCATGACCCAGGCACGGGCCGTCCTCGACCTCGCCGGAGCCTTCGAGGAGCGCCTCGGCGAAGTCGGCGCCCGTGAGCTGCTGCACGAGGTCGAGCTGCCCACCTCCATTCTGCTCGCCCGGCTGGAACGGCACGGCATCGCCGCCGACCGGGACCATCTGGAGGCCATGGAGCAGCAGTTCGCCGCCGCCGTGCAGCAGGCCGTCAAGGAGGCGCACTCCTCCGTCGGCCACGAGTTCAACCTCGGCTCGCCCAAGCAGCTCCAGGAGGTCTTCTTCGGCGAGCTGAACCTGCCGAAGACCAAGAAGACCAAGACCGGCTACACCACCGACGCCGACGCCCTCGCCTGGCTGGCCGCGCAGACCGAGCACGAACTGCCCGTCATCATGCTCCGCCACCGCGAGCAGGCCCGGCTGCGCTCCACCGTCGAGGGCCTGATCAAGACCGTCGCCGCCGACGGCCGCATCCACACCACCTTCAGCCAGACCACCGCCGCCACCGGCCGTCTCTCCTCCACCGACCCCAACCTGCAGAACGTGCCGGTGCGGACGGACGAGGGCCGCGCCATCCGGCACGGCTTCGTCGTCGGCGAGGGCTTCGAGTCCCTCATGACCGCCGACTACAGCCAGATCGAGCTGCGCGTCATGGCCCACCTCTCCGAGGACGCGGGGCTCATCGAGGCCTTCGCCTCCGGCGAGGACCTGCACACCACCGTCGCCTCCCAGGTCTTCGGCGTCGAGCGGTCCGCCGTCGACGCCGAGATGCGCCGCAAGATCAAGGCCATGTCCTACGGCCTCGCCTACGGACTGTCGGCCTTCGGTCTCGCACAGCAGCTGAACATCGACCCGGGCGAGGCCCGCGTCCTGATGGACACCTACTTCGAGCGCTTCGGCGGCGTCCGGGACTATCTGCACCGGGTCGTCGAGGAGGCCCGCGCCACCGGGTACACCGAGACCATGCTCGGCCGCCGCCGCTATCTGCCCGACCTCAACAGCGACAACCGCCAGCGCCGCGAGGCCGCCGAGCGGATGGCGCTCAACGCCCCGATCCAGGGCACGGCCGCCGACATCGTGAAGGTCGCCATGCTGAACGTGGACCGGGCGCTGACCGAGGCGGGCCTCGCCTCCCGGATGCTCCTCCAGGTCCATGACGAAATCGTCCTGGAGATCGCCCCCGGTGAGCGGGAGCGCGTCGAGACCCTGGTCCGCGAGCAGATGTCGGCCGCCGCCGACCTGCGCGCCCCGCTCGACGTCTCCGTCGGCGTGGGCCGCGACTGGGACTCCGCCGCGCACTGACGCCACTCCCACGGGCCGGGCCCGCGACCCCCACCGGTCGCGGGCCCGGCCCGTGCGGCTCTCCGCCGTGCGGCCCCTCCCCGGGACCGGGGAGCAGCTCCGCCTAGGGATCGGGGAGCATGATCACGAGCCGTCGTTCCCGGGTCCGGGCCGACCTCGGTGCCCTCGTCGGGGCCGTCGGCACCACCCGCACACGGGGCACTCCGCACCTCCGCTCGTTCACGGGGCCTCCGCGCTCCGCATCTCTGCCCGCGCACCGGGCGCTCCGCGCTCCGCACCTCCGCCCGGGAACCCGCCCCGGCCGCCCCGCTCTCAAGAGTCCCCGCGCAGGAATCCCACCGCGCAGGAATCCCGGCGGACGAAGGCGGGACCCTCCCGCGCCCGCCTGAACCGGGCGCTCCGGGACTCCGGGGCCAGGGACACCGTCCCAGGACACCCGTCCGCTACGGGGGCCTCCTCCGTACCACCGCGCGGGACCAACTGGCCCTGCTCGCCGCCCTGTCCCGACGCGCCGAGGCCCTGAGACCGATGGGCCAGGCCGTCCGGGACCAGCCCCCGGGAGTCACCACGACGTTCCCCGTACGGTCGAGGCGCGCCCGGGGACGGCTGGCTGTCCCGCACCGTCCACGCCCGGCGCGTCCACCGCGTTGGCATGGCCCACCACCCGCCCCCCGGCACCGAAGAACCCCGCCGGGGGGGTGCCGTACGGACAGGGGAGGGCGCGGGGGCGGTCGTACCGAGGGGAGGGAAGGGCTCGGAGGCGTTCGTACGGACGGGGGAGGAGCGCGGAGCCGGTCGTACGGTCGGCGACGCGGGCGCGGGAACAGGGGCCGGTGCGCCCGCCCGTGGCCGCCTACCGGATCGCGCTCCTCCGTCACGACGAGCCCACCCCGCGCCACGGCGTCCGCAGCCCGGAGGGCGTCGCCCTCGCCGTCCGCCGGGGGCTCTCCGAGGCCGCCGCCGACCGGAGTCCCACCCCGCCGGAGCGGATCAGCGAGACCCCTGACGGGAATGCTCCGGCAGCGGAGCCCGCCCCGGTTCCTCCGGAGCCGGACCGCCCGGACGCGCCGGACCGCCCGGACGCCGCGCCCCGGCGAACAGCCGCGCCCCCGTCCCGTACAGCACGAGCCCGAGGGCGAGCCCCGCGCCCGCCCCGAAACAGGCGGTCGGGATGATGTCCAGGGGCGTCTCGATCCGTTCCCAGCCCGTGGACGAGATCCAGCGCAGCACCCGGTGGGCGATCCCGGCGAGGACGCAGCCGCCGATCAGCCCGAGGGCCAGGAACCGTCCCCCGCGGTCCGGGACGGGCACCCCCTGCGGCAGTTCCGCGCCCGGACCGGCCGTGCGCAGCGCCCGTGCGAGACACCAGCAGAGCAGGGCCAGGGCCAGCGCCGAACCCCCGTACTGCGCGTACTGGTAGACCGGGAACCCGGCCACGACCTCGCCGAGGAAGGGGATCGCGCGGGTGCCCCAGCGGTCGTGGTGCGTGAAGGCGTCCCACACCACGTGCGTCGTCGAGCCGAGCACGGCGGACAGCCCGAACCAGCCCGCGAGCGCGACCGGGCGCCGCTCCCGCCACGGACGGCCCCGCAGCAGCCCGTACACGCGCCCGCGCCACCGGGAGGGCAGCAGCGCCGCGAGCGGCTCGCGCACGGTCAGCCACAGACCGACGAGCACGGCGGTGATCAGCACATCGGCCGTGAGGATCCCGACGGGGGCGTGGGTGAGGTCCCCGAAGGTCATCGCCCCGGGGACGGCCGTGGCGGCGAAGTAGGTCATGTCGGGGGCGAAGGAGCCCGCGACGAGCGCGGAGGCGACCAGCGGCCCGCGCGCGGTCCCGTCCCGCCGCAGTACGGGCAGGACGGCGGCGGCATGGCTCAGTGTGAAAGGCAACGGAGTTCCCCCAGCTCGCGGTGATGTCGGCCACGGTACGCGGGCGGTCACCGCCCAGGATGTCCGGGCGGGCCTCGGGGTTCCCGTCCCGGGAAGCGGCCGTGAGGTGACGAAACCGTGAAACACGGTCGGGGGCCGGTGCCCGGCGGGTGCGAGGTGGCATAGGGTCGCCAGAGGTCTCGCGCGGGGAGCGCGGGGCCGGAGTCGAGGGGGAGGGGACCACGGACATGTCAGCGCACTTGGGCCGCAGGCTGCGCAGGGGAGCCACCAGCGGCGCGGTGGTGGCGGCGGCGGTCGCCGCGCTCGCCGCCTCACAGGCTCCGGAGACGGTCGCCCCGCCCACGGACAACGCGGGCGGCGACCGCAGCATAGGCGCCGGGGACACCGCGTCCCCCTCCGGCTCCGGCGGTGGCTCGGCCACCGGCGACTCGCCGTACTACACGGACCTGCCGCCGCTCAACACCCCGAACAAGCCCGGGGCGCCCACGCCCAACCTGCCCGTGACGACCGGCTCCGCCGAGGCGGGCATCCCCGCTTCCGTCTTCGCCGCCTACCAGCGTGCCGAGCAGTCGATCCGCTCGACCGACCCCGGCTGCAAGCTGCCCTGGCAGCTGCTCGCGGGCATCGGCAAGGTCGAGTCCGGGCAGGCGCGCGGCGGCCGGGTCGACGCCGACGGGACCACGCTCTCGCCGATCCTCGGCCCGGTCCTCAACGGCGTCGGGTTCGCCAACATCTCCGACACCGACGGCGGCGCCTACGACGGTGACAGCACCCACGACCGTGCCGTCGGCCCGATGCAGTTCATCCCGTCCACCTGGGCCGTCTGGGGCCAGGACGCCAACGGCGACGGGAAGAAGGACCCGAACAACATCTACGACGCGGCGCAGGCCGCCGGTCTCTACCTCTGCGCCAACGACCGCGATCTGGCCCTCAAGGCCGACCTCGACCGGGCGATCCTCAGCTACAACCGCTCCCGGGAGTACCTGAACACGGTCCTGTCCTGGTTCGAGTACTACCAGCGCGGTACCCACCAGGTCCCGGACGGCACGGGCGTGCTGCCGGCCGACCGCAGCGACGGCCGGGGCCAGGGCAACCGCCCGCCCACCTCCCCGCTCGTCCCCTCCCCGACGCCCCCCGCGCCGAAGCCGAAGCCGACGCCGGGTGCCACCAAGCCCCCGACGGTGCCGAAGCCCCCGGTCAAGCCTCCGGTGACCCCGCCGGAGAAGCCGACCGTCCCCCCGACCGCCAAGGTCACGCGCCTCACCACGGTGGCGACCGGGGAGCTCACCACGACCACCGGCAGCGCCTTCGCCAAGTCCCCGGCGGTCGCCGCGCTCGACGCGTCCGGCGGCCCGGTCGCCGGTGTCGCCGTCCGTTTCGAGATCACCGGCGGCACCGACGCCCGTTTCACCGGGGGCGGCACCTCCGCGACCGTCACCACGGGTTCGGCGGGCATCGCGACGGCCCCCGCGCTGCGGGCGGGCGAGAAGACCGGCCCGTTCACGATCACGGCCACCGTCGTCGGCCGCACCCTGGACGGGGTCCGGTTCACCGCGACCGTCACCGAACGCCGGGCCGACACCCTCGCCCGGGTCGCCGGAGACCCCCTGACGGCCGCCACCGGCGCCGCCTACACCCAGCGCGTCCAGGTGAAGGCCACCGACAAGGGCGTGCTCGCCCCCGGCGTCCTCGTCACCGCCAAGATCGTCGACTCTCCCTCGGGCACCGAGGAGAGCGCCGCCGGGCCGTACTTCAAGGACGCGGCGGGCGCCCCGCTGCGGACCCTCGTCCTCACCACCGACGAGAACGGTCTGATCTCCCTCCCCGAACTGTTCGCGGGCGCCGAGGCGGGCACGTACGTGCTCCGCCTGACCTCGCCCGGCGGCGGCAGCGTGGAGGTCGGGCTGACGGTCACGGCGGCGCCCACCACGCCGTCCACCCCGGACCCGACGCCTTCCGGCAGCACCTCGCCTTCGGCCTCGCCCTCCGCCTCGGCGTCGGCCTCCGGTTCCGCCTCCCCCTCCCCTTCGGCCTGACCGGACCACTCCCCGCGTTCCCACCGCGCCGCCCCACCGCCCACCAGGCGTCGGGGCGGCGCTCCGCGTTTCCCCCCTCGCCCGCGACCGAACCGACCGCGAAGCCGACGCACGACGCACTCCCGGCGCGGCCCGGGTTGCTCCTCGGCGGAGTGTGCCCCCCGAGGAGCAACCGGAGAGAAGAAGCGACGGTCCCCACCCACCGGAAGCCACCGGAACGGCGACTCGCGGCCCGCGCCCCCGGGACCGTTAGAGAAGCGGCCGACGCGTGATCCCCGAACCGCCTGGCGTGGGAACCCGCCGAACGGCCCCAGAACCGTCCGCCAGACGGCGCGAGGGCGCGGACCTCGGAACCCTCCGGGAGCCGTATTTGGGGGCGTGATCCCGGGAGGGGTACGGGGGGAAGGCCCAGTGGTGAGCCGCCCGCAGGACGCCACCGGCGCGGCGGCTCGCGGCGCGGGCCCCCGGAACCAGGCGAGAGGCGTCTCGGCCGTGCGTGCGCCGGGAACTGTTCGTCAGGCGGCGCGGTGGCGCGACCCCGGAACCGTCCGGGAGCCGTCTCGGCGGTGCCCCCCGGGAGGGATACGGGGGAAGGCCTGGTGGTGAGGCGCCCGCAGGACGCCACCGGCGCGGCGGCTCGCGGCGCGCGCTCCCGGAACCAGGCGAGAGGCGTCTCGGCCGTGCGTGCGCCCGGAGTTGTTCCGCCAAGCGGCGCGGTGGCGGGACCCGGAACCGCCCGGGAGTCGTCTCGGCGGTGCCCGATCCCGGGAGGGATACGGAGAGAAGGCCCGGTAGTGCGGCGCCCGCAGGGCGCCACTGACGGGGGCGACTCGCGGCGCGGGCCCCGGAACCGTAGGGGAGGTGTCTCAGCGGCGCGCTTCCGGAACCGTGCGGGAAGCGTCTCGCCCGCGCGGGTCCCGGAACCGTCCGGCAGGCGTCTCGGTGGTGCGTTCCCCCCGGCACCGTCCCGGGAGGCGTCTCGGTCGGGTGTGATCCCCGACCGGTCGGGGGGCTTCCCGGCGGTGCGACCTGTTCTCATCTCGCGGTCGCGTTGCTACGGTGCCCCCGCCCTGACGACTCATCAGATCGCACCCGGGAGGCCGACCATGCGCGCCCTCGTCGCCGCCGCCATCGGACTCGCCCCAGTCCTCCTTCTCCTCCTCGTCCTCTCCGTGGCCGATCTGCCGCCCGACGGCCCCACCTCGCCCAGACCCCTGCTGACCGCCGATCCCGGCCCCAAGAAGTAAGGAGGGGCCGACCGTGCGCCGCCGAGCCAGTCTCGTCCTGCTCTCCCTCGCCGTCTTCTGCGCCGCGCTGGCCCCGACCCTGCGCTGGTACGCCTTCCCCCGCCTGGCGAAGATCCCGGCGAACCAGTACCAGGAGACCGTCCTGGAGGCACGGCCCGCCACCCTCCTCGACTACTCCACCCTCAAGGCGGAGAAGGTCGACAAGATCACGATCGTCCAGACCCTCAAGGGCAATGTCGAGGAGTCCCGTCGCATCGAACGCGACGCCGGACGGGACGTCGTCGTCTGGGACGCGCTCTCCTACGTCGCGGGGCCCGACGGGAAGATGGTCTCCAAGATCCCCGAGCGGTACATCTTCGACGCCCACACCCAGGAACCCGTCCACGCCACCGGCGAATCCGTCGACGGCGACCCCGTCCGGCGCGACGGCATCGAGTTCAAGTTCCCCTTCCTGACCGAGAAGCGCGACTACCAGTACTTCGACGCCCAGACCCGTACCTCGGCCCCCATCCACTACGCGGGCACCCGCACCTTCCGCGGCACGGAGGTCTACTACTTCGAGCAGACCGTCCCCTGGACCAAGGTCCCCATGCCCAAGACCATGCCGGTCAAGGGCATCACCCCGCAGATCCTCACCGACTCGGGCCTCACCCGCTGGTACACCACCAAGCGCATGTTCTGGGTCGAGCCCGTCACCGGAGCCCCGGTCAACGGCGAGGAGATCCACAAGGAAGAACTCCGCAACGCCAAGGCCCTCATGGGCCGGGACACCGTCACGGTCTTCGAGGGACACGTGAAGATGCGCGAGGACTACCTGGAAAGCATCGGCGAGATGGTCGCCTCCAACCGCCTCATGGTGCTGATGCTCGTCTCCTACCTCCCCTGGAGCCTCACCCTCCTCGCCCTGCTCCTCCTCTCCCTCTCGCTCTGGCTGGAGGCCCGCTCCCGCCGCCCGGCGGCCCGGCCCGTGGCCCCCGCCCCCGTCAGCCCTCCCGTCTGAGCCGCGCGCTCGTGTGCCGTGTCGGCGGCGCCGTCGCCGGGTCCTCCGGCCACGGATGCTTCGGATACCGCCCCCGCAGCTCCGCCCGCACGGCCCGGTAGCCGTCCCGCCAGAACGACGCCAGATCGGCGGTCACCGCCGCCGGACGCCCGGCGGGGGACAGCAGGTGCACCAGCACCGGCACCCCCGCCACCCTGGGCGTCTCCGCGAGCCCGAACATCTCCTGGAGCTTCACCGCGAGCACCGGCCGCCCACCGCCGTACTCGACCCGGATCCGCGAACCGCTCGGCACCTCGATCCGCTCCGGCGCCAGCTCCCCCAGCCGGCCCGCCTCGCCCGACGCCCACGGCAGCAGCCTCCGCAGTGCCTCGCCCGCGTCGATCCGCCCCAGATCGGCCCGTCGCGAGGCCCGGGACAGCTCGGGCTCCAGCCACTCGTCGGCCCGGTCCAGAAGCGCCCCGTCGTCCGCCACGTCCGGCCAGGGCCCGCCCACCTCCCGGTGCAGGAACGCCAGCCGCTCCCGCAACTCCCCGGCCTCCCGGCTCCACCGCAGCAGCCCCAGCCCCTCCCGCCGCAGACCGTCGAGCAGCGCCGCCCGCACCGACGCGGGCTCCGCCCTCGTCCCGAGCGGCCGGACCGTCAGCTCGACCGCGCCCAGCCGGTCCACCGAGCGCGCGACCACGTCCCCGTCCTCCCAGCGGACCTCCTCCCCGGCCGCCCGCAGATGCCCGGCCGCCCGCAGCGCCACCTCCTCGTCGACCACGGCCGCCAGCCGCACCCGCGCCGTCGCGTCCCGCGCCGTACGGTCCGCCACCGCCACGGCCAGCCACGGACCGGACCGCAGCCGCGACCCCTCGGCAAGGCGCGCCCCGCTTCCCGACACCATCAGAAGACCGCCCTGCTCCCGGGCCCGCGCCAACCGCTCGGGAAAGGCCAACGCGGTCACCAGCCCGGCCACCAGGTCCTCACCACCTCCACCCCCACCACCGTCACCAGCACCACGTGCCCTGCTGGCACCCCCCATCCTGTTGGCGCCACCCGCCCCGCCGACCGCGTTCAGCCCGCCGACCCCGGCCGCCGCCCGTGCCACCTCGGCCCCCTTCCCCGTACCGGCGCCGCCCGCCTCGCCCACCAGGCGCTCCAGGCGACGGGCCTCCGTCCGCCAGCGGGCGCCGTACCCGTCGGAGCCCCGCCGGGCCGCACGCCAGGCCTCCACCAGATCGTCCCCGTACCCGCGCGGCGGCTCCTCGCTGAGCAGCGCCACCACCTCCGCCGCCCGCCGCGCCCCGACCTCCGGCGCGCCGTCCAGGAGGGCGCGGCCCAGCCGGGGGTGGAGCCCCAGCCGGGACAGGCGCACCCCGCGCGCGGTGGCCCGGCCCGCCTCGTCCACGGCACCGATCGACCCGAGGACCGAGCGGGCCGCCGCCAGCGCCCCGGCGGGCGGCGGGTCGAGCAGGGCGAGCCCCTCCGCCGTGGGGTCGCCCCAGCAGGCCATGCGCAGCGCGAAGTCCGCCAGGTCCGCGACCTTGATCTCGGGGGACGGGAAGCGTGGCCTGCCCCCGTCACCGGCCTCCGGCCAGCAGCGGTACACATGGCCGGAGGCCTCCCGGCCCGCCCGGCCCAGGCGCTGGGTCGCGGTCGCCTCCGAGACCGTCACCGTCGCCAGCGAGCCCAGCCCCCTGGCGTGGTCCGTGCGCGGCTCCCGCGCGAGCCCCGAGTCCACGACGATCCGCACCCCGGGCACGGTCAGACTGGACTCGGCCACCGAGGTCGCCAGCACCACCCTGCGCCGCCCGCCGGGCTCCGTGCCCCGCAGCACCGCGTCCTGCACGGCCGCCGGAGCCCGCCCGTGGAGCTGGAGGACCTCCGCGTCGACATCGGAGAGGAGTCCGGCCGTCCGCGCGATCTCCCCCGTACCGGGAAGGAAGCAGAGGACGTCCCCCTCGTGCCGTTCCATCGCCAGCCGGACGGTCGCGGCCACGTGCCGCAGCAGCGCGGGGTCCACCCAGGTGCCGTGGGACGGCCGGACGTCCGGGGGAGGAGCCGCGTAGCGGACCCGGCAGCCGTACCCCTCGCCCTTGCTGCACACCACCGGCGCGGGCCCCGAACCCTCCAGCACCGTCAGCAGGTCGGCCCACGCGGCGGTGTCCCCGGTGGCCGAGGCGGCGATCAGCCCCAGCTCCGGCCGCAGGGTGGCCCGCACGTCCACCAGGAACGCCATCGCGGTGTCGGCGTCGAGATGCCGCTCGTGGCACTCGTCGAGCAGCACCACGTCCACCCCCGCCAGCTCGGGATCGCGCTGGAGCCGCTGGAGCAGAATGCCCGTGGTCACCACCTCGACCCGGGTCGCCGGACCGGTCCGCCGCTCCCCGCGCACGGAGAAGCCGACCGTGCCGCCGACCTCCTCGCCGAGCAGCCACGCCATCCGCCGGGCCGCCGCCCGCACCGCCATCCGGCGCGGCTCGGCCACCAGGACCCGCCGTCCCGGCCCGTCCCCTATGAGCCCCGCGAGCGCCAGCGGCACCAGGGTCGTCTTGCCCGTGCCGGGAGGCGCGGACAGCACGGCCGTGCCGCGCCGGTCGAGCGCGTCCAGCAGCTCGGGCACGGCATGACGGACGGGGAGACGGTCGAGTGCGTCGTTTCGGATCACGCACTCAGTCTCGTACGAGAGCCGAGGAAGGTGGATCCCGTCGTCCACAGGACCCACCTATAAGTACGACCGGACCGGCCGTATAAGTACGACTGGATGTGACCGGGAGCGCGGTCCACACGTACGGCCGAGCACGGACCGTACGCGGTCCACGAGGACGGACCGCACACGACCGGGCGGGGCCCACCAGGGCCGGGGACCACCGGCGCGACCGACCAGCGGCTCCCCTCGCTCCCCCTCTGTCCCGCCCGTCCCTCTGTCCCCGCTCCGCGTCTCCTACTCCGCTACTCCGCTACTCCGCGCGTTCGCAGACGAAGATCGCCGTTCCCGGGATCAGGTTCCCCCGCAGCGGGGACCAGCCGCCCCACTCCTGTCCGTTCCACGCGGGCCACTCCGGCTCGACCAGGTCGACCAGACGGAACCCGCCGGCCACCACATCCCGCACCCGGTCGCCGATCGTGCGGTGGTGCTCCACGTACACGGCCCGCCCCCGCTCGTCCTGCTCGACGTAGGGAGTGCGGTCGAAATAGGAGGCGGCGACCGACAGACCCTCGGGTCCGGGCTCGTCGGGGAACGCCCAGCGGATCGGGTGCGTCACCGAGAACACCCACCTGCCGCCGGGCCGCAGCACCCGCCGGACCTCGCGGAACACCTTCACCGGGTCGGCCACGAAAGGCACCGCCCCGTACGCCGAGCACGCCAGGTCGAAGGCGCCGTCCCGGAACGGCAGCGCCCCCGCGTCGGCCTCCACCAGCGGTACCCCGCCACCGATCCGCAGCGCGTGCTGCAACTGCCGGTGCGAGAGGTCGAGGGCCACCGGCCGGGCCCCCACCGCCGCCAGCCACCGCGAGCACTGCGCGGCGCCCGCGCCGATCTCCAGGACGTCCAGGCCCTTGAGCCCGGAGACGGGCCCGAGCAGTCCGGCGTCCGCCTCGTCGAGCCCCTCGGGACCCCAGACGAAACGGTCGTCGCCGAGGAACGACCCGTGGTCGCTCTGGTACTCGTCGGCGTTCCTGTCCCACCAGCCCCGGTTCGCCCGGCTGCTCTCCGTCTCCCCCGCGTCACGCCGGGTGGCCTCACCCTCCTCCTCGGCCGGGCCGGAGGGGACTTCGTGCTCGTGCTCTTGGTTCATCTCGCCCGCCGATGTAGTTTGCGCTCAGTACCGCTGTGCGCGGATCCCGCCGATGAGGCGTGGAAGGACTCGAGTTGGTGCCGGAGTTGAGGCGATCTGCCCCGGGTGTGCGCTTCGCGCATTGACCCTGTCCGGCCGCCCCCGTATGCTAAAGGTTGCGCTGCGGGCCTGCGCGCCTCAGACGGAGCAGGCCGCGCTCGTACCTGTTGTATGTCCCCTCGGTTTTCGAGGCTCCACCCGTCCGCGGGAAAGGTGCCTCATTGGCTGTCCGGCTTCTTGGTGCGATACGGGCTCTCGGCGTAGCAGTACCTACGACTTTCTGTCCGTAACCGGAGCCCTTTCCCACATGACGAGCAGCACCGAGACCACCGCCACCAGCACCACCCCGCAGGTTGCGGTCAACGACATCGGTAACGAGGAAGCCTTCCTCGCCGCGATCGACGAGACGATCAAGTACTTCAACGACGGCGACATCGTCGACGGCGTCATCGTGAAGGTCGACCGGGACGAGGTCCTGCTCGACATCGGTTACAAGACCGAAGGCGTCATCCCGAGCCGCGAACTCTCGATCAAGCACGATGTCGACCCGAACGAGGTCGTCAAGGTCGGCGACGAGATCGAGGCCCTGGTTCTCCAGAAGGAGGACAAGGAAGGCCGCCTGATCCTCTCGAAGAAGCGCGCCCAGTACGAGCGCGCCTGGGGCACCATCGAGAAGATCAAGGAAGAAGACGGCATCGTCACCGGTACCGTCATCGAGGTCGTCAAGGGTGGTCTCATCCTCGACATCGGCCTCCGCGGCTTCCTCCCGGCCTCCCTGGTCGAGATGCGTCGCGTCCGCGACCTCCAGCCCTACGTGGGCAAGGAGCTCGAGGCGAAGATCATCGAGCTGGACAAGAACCGCAACAACGTGGTCCTGTCCCGCCGTGCCTGGCTGGAGCAGACCCAGTCCGAGGTCCGCCAGACGTTCCTCACGACCCTCCAGAAGGGTCAGGTCCGCTCCGGCGTCGTGTCCTCGATCGTCAACTTCGGTGCCTTCGTGGACCTGGGTGGCGTCGACGGCCTCGTGCACGTCTCCGAGCTGTCCTGGAAGCACATCGACCACCCCTCCGAGGTTGTCGAGGTCGGCCAGGAGGTCACCGTCGAGGTTCTCGACGTGGACATGGACCGCGAGCGCGTCTCCCTGTCGCTGAAGGCGACGCAGGAGGACCCGTGGCAGCAGTTCGCCCGGACGCACCAGATCGGTCAGGTCGTCCCGGGTAAGGTCACCAAGCTGGTTCCGTTCGGTGCGTTCGTCCGCGTGGACGAGGGCATCGAGGGTCTGGTCCACATCTCCGAGCTGGCCGAGCGCCACGTGGAGATCCCGGAGCAGGTCGTCCAGGTCAACGACGAGATCTTCGTCAAGGTCATCGACATCGACCTCGAGCGTCGTCGCATCAGCCTCTCGCTGAAGCAGGCCAACGAGTCCTTCGGTGCCGACCCGGCCTCGGTCGAGTTCGACCCGACCCTGTACGGCATGGCCGCGTCCTACGACGACCAGGGCAACTACATCTACCCCGAGGGCTTCGACCCCGAGACCAACGACTGGCTCGAGGGCTTCGAGACCCAGCGCGAGGTGTGGGAGACCCAGTACGCCGAGGCGCAGTCCCGCTTCGAGCAGCACCAGGCTCAGGTCATCAAGTCCCGCGAGGCCGACGAGGCCGCCGCTGCCGAGGGCGCTGCCGCCCCGGCCGCCGGTGGCAACGCCGGTGCGGGCATCTCGGGTGGTTCGTACTCCTCGGAGTCGGACGACACCTCCGGCGCCCTGGCGTCGGACGAGGCGCTCGCCGCCCTGCGCGAGAAGCTGGCCGGCGGCCAGAGCTGAACAGGCTCTCCGCTGAGCGCTAGCCGCTAGCGAACCGAGGCCCGTTCCCCTCCGGGGGAGCGGGCCTCGGTCCGTTTCCCGACCGGGCGCCCGCCCGGCGCGCCCCGCCCCGTTGCCGCCCTGCTGCCGTCCTGCCCGGTCAGGGCGTGACGGGGATGTTCGTCAGACCGTTCCCGCCGGTCACCGTGTTCGACGCGTGGACCGTGGTCGGACACGAGGCACTCCGGTTGGTGACGTTGATCGCGAGCCGCTGGGCCCCGGTCGCGCCCGTCAGATTCGAACGGTTGCCCCGGAACACGGTGCCGCAGCCCCAGCCGCTCTGCTGGGTGTGGGTCTCGTAGCCGTTGTTCGTCGTGTTCACCCCGGTGTTGTTCTCGACCAGGACGTCGTTGCCCTTCACGTCCACCCAGGAATCGTCGAAGTGGACGCCGGTCAGCCCGCGTCCGTCGAAGGAGTTGCCGACGATCCGCGCCCCGGTGGTCCCCTCCTTGATGTCGATGCCCTCGCCGCGCACGTCCGGACCGATGACGTTGTCGAGGATCTGCGCGTTGTCGCTGCGGTCGGTGAGGTCGTTGGCGGTGCCGACGTACACGCCCTCGCCCATGCCCCTGCCGTCGTTCCCCGTGTCGTAGATCCGCGAGTTCCTCAGGACCCCGTTCTTGCTGGACTTGCGGAAGTGGACCCCCTCCATGTCCAGCCCGTGCACGGTCACCCCGTCGATCACCACGCTCTCCGCGCTGTCGGCCATGATCCCCTTCTGGCCGCCGGTGATCGTGACGCCCCGCACGGTCCAGTACGAGGCGCCGTTGAGATGCAGCCCGTAGCCGCCGCCCGCGGTCAGCACCGCGCGCGAGGAACCGGTCAGGGTGATCCGCGCCGAAGCGGTGCCCGGGACCGTGGCCTTGAAATTGCCGGTGTACGTGCCGTCCGCGAGTGTGATCGTGTCACCGGGGCGGGCGGCGGCGAGGGCGGTCTTCAGCTGGGCGGCGGTCGTCACCTCGACGGTCGCGGCGGCGGCGGGGGTGGTGGTGACGAGGGGGACGGCGAGGAGGGCGGGGAGCAGCGTGAGGAGCGGCGTTCGGGTGCGCATGAGGGATGCCTTCCGTGCGGAGTGGGGGAGTGTTCCTGTATGTGCACGAGGGACGTGATGCTGAACGCGGAGCTGTCCCGAGACGGTAGGGAGCGGCATCTGGCGTGTCAAGGTCTGGACCAGTGGCCGGAGTTCGTACGACTCCTCGCGGGAAGGTGGCGCGCCCCGGGAATGGGTGTGCCGTGCGTGGTGTTCCCAGAGAGAACACGAGGAGGAGCGGTAGCCGTGCTTGATCCCCAGGATTTGTACGAATGGGACGCGAAGGGCCTGGCGGTCGTCGACCTGGCCCTGGCGCAGGAGTCGGCCGGGCTGGTCATGCTCTACCACTTCGAGGGTTACATCGACGCGGGCGAGACCGGCGAGCAGATCGTCGACCGGCTGCTCGACACCCTCCCGCACCAGCTCGTGGCCCGTTTCGACCACGACCGGCTCGTGGACTACCGGGCCCGCCGCCCCCTGCTCACCTTCCGGCGCGACCGGTGGACCGCGTACGAGACGCCGTCCATCGAGGTCCGGCTGGTGCAGGACGCCACCGGCGCCCCCTTCCTCGTGCTGTCCGGCCCCGAGCCGGACGTGGAGTGGGAGCGGTTCGCCGCCGCCGTCCGGCAGATCGTCGAGCGGCTCGGCGTGCGCCTCGCGGTGAACTTCCACGGCATCCCCATGGGCGTCCCGCACACCCGGCCCGTCGGACTGACCCCGCACGGCAACCGCACGGACCTCATGCCCGGCCACCGCAGCCCCTTCGACGAGGCGCAGGTGCCCGGCAGCGCCGAGTCGCTGGTCGAGTACCGGCTGACCGAGGCGGGCCACGACACCCTCGGGGTCGCCGCGCACGTACCGCACTACGTGGCCCGCTCGCCCTATCCGGACGCGGCGCTGACCACCCTGGAGGCCGTCACCGCGGCCACCGGTCTGGTCCTGCCGAGCGTGGCCCACTCGCTGCGGACCGAGGCCCGCCGCACCCAGACCGAGATCGACCGGCAGATCGGCGAGGGTGACGAGGAACTGGTCGCGCTCGTCCAGGGCCTCGAGCACCAGTACGACGCGGCGGCCGGGGCGGACACCCGGGGCAGCCTGGTCGCCGAACCGGTCGACCTGCCGTCGGCGGACGAGCTGGGGCGCGAGTTCGAGCGCTTCCTCGCGGAGCGGGAGGGCGAGTCCTGACCCGCCGGGGCCGGGCCCTAGGCTGCCGCTCATGCTGAAGGTGGGCCTGACCGGCGGGATCGGCGCCGGCAAGAGCGAAGTGTCACGGCTGCTCGTCTCGTACGGGGCCGTGCTGATCGACGCGGACCGGATCGCCCGCGAGGTCGTCGAACCCGGGACCCCGGGGCTCGCGGCCGTCGTGGAGGCGTTCGGGGAGGACGTCCTCACCGATGGGGGCACGCTCGACAGGCCGAAGCTGGGCTCCGTCGTCTTCGCCGACGCCGAACGCCTGGCCACGCTCAACGCCATCGTCCACCCCCTGGTCGGGGCCCGGTCGGCGGAGCTGGAGAGCCACGCGGGCGCCGGGGACGTCGTCGTCCACGACGTGCCGCTGCTCGCCGAGAACGGCCTGGCGCCGCTGTACGACCTGGTCGTGGTCGTGGACGCGTCCCCCGAGACCCAGCTGGACCGGCTCGTACGGCTCCGGGGCATGGCCGAGTCCGAGGCGCGCGCCCGGATGGCGGCCCAGGCCACCCGCCCGGCGCGGCTCGCGGTGGCGGACGTGGTGATCGACAACGACGGTCCGCTCGACGCGCTCGCACCGCAGGTGCGGAAGCTCTGGGAGGACCTGGCGCGCCGGGCCGCCGAGCGCGCGTAAGGGCCCCTCGGCGACGGCGGTCGCGGAATGCGGGCGCCGGGTCCGGTGTTCAACCACCGGATCGAGGGGAAGGATGCCAGGGTGGCCGACAGAAACCCGGAAACGCACGTCATCGACTTCCGTGCCGCAGAACACCTGCTGGCCGCGCGCGACCCCCGTGGCGCGGTCAAGCTGCTGGACTCGGTGATCGCCGCCCATCCCGAGAACACGGCGGCACGTCTGCTGCGTGCCCGCGCGTTCTTCGCCGCCGCGCAGCTTCGTCCCGCGCAACTGGAGTTCGAGCTCGTCCTGGAGCGCGAACCGGACAACGCCTTCGCGCACTTCGCACTGGCCCGGACCTTCGAGCGGTCCGGCCTCACCGACCGGGCCACCCGGCACTTCCGTCTCGCGGCGGCCCTCGACCCGAAGCCCGAGTACCTCCGTGCGGCGGGCTTCGACACGGAGCAGCAGTAGCCGGAGCCGGAACGATGCCCGGAACCACGGCGAGGGCCGAGGACGGGACGGCGACGACCCCGGGAGCGGCGGCCGGACGCACCGCCGTGCCCCGGTCCGCAGGGGCGTCCGGAGACCTGTGCGCGACCCGGGCCGGAGCGGCGGCCGGACACCCGGCCCCGGGTGGCCGCCCGCGCCGGACGGAGCGCGGACCGGACGCTCAGCGCCCCCCGGTCCCGTCGCGGTGATCCGGTTCGTACGGCGGAACGGTCCGGTCCGGCTGCCAGTGGGCGCCCTGGTGGACGTGGCGCACCACCATTGTCAGGTCCACCAGGATCACCAGGACCAGCGCACCGCAGGCCGCCGCCCAGCCGGGGCTGCCGAGCAGCGCGAACACGGCCGTGCCGAACACCGCCCACACCAGACCCCACAGGCTCAGCCAGAACCGCAGGCGCAGCGCGCTGCGCGCGTTCACCGGCTCGTTCCCGCTGCGCATGACGACCACCGTCTCCCGTGGGGTCCTCCGGGGACACTTCCCAGGATGGACCCGGGGGGACGGAAAGGGAACCGGCGCCCGGCCCGGGGAGCGTCAGTGGATGATGCGGTAACTGCGCCACGGCAGGGTGCCCGGCGGGGTCAGGTTGCTGCTGCTGGTCGGGACGTAGACGGAGTGCTTGCCACGGCAATCGCGCGTCGTGTACATCACGAAGTCGACCAGGGTGTCGTTCCTGATGTGGGTCACCCCGCTCGGCGCCAGCCGGTGGCAGCCCTTCACCGGAGGGCTCGTCACCCGCAGCGACACCTCCCGCTGCGTCTCGTACGAGAGCGTGCCCACGGCCGTACGGCCCAGACCCGAGCACCCCGCCACGGCGAGGGCGAGCAGCACGGCCCCGGTGGCGGTCGTGAGACGCCGGCGAACGGACATGGCGGAACCTCTTCTGTCGTGGTCGTTGCGCTGTTCGTCACCCTCGCCGCTCCCGGACCCCCTGTCATCCGGGGCTGGGCCGCCCGGGGGAACGGGCGCGGCGGCCGTTGTCAGACCCCACCCGTAAGGTCGGAGGTCCGGTCGGAGATCCGTCCCGAGGATGTCCGGCACACCGTCGCACCCGTCCGGTGGGAAGGAGCGGAGCCGTGACACGGAGCTGGGTCGGCAGCGCCGCCGTCTTCCTGCCCGCCGCCCTGCCCCGCGAGGGCCGGGTCGCCTTCTGGCGCCCCGACGGCGCGCCCCTGCCCGACCCCGCGGGCGACGGCGCCGAGCGCGTCGAGCTGACCGTCGCCCGGCTGCACGGCAGCGGCACCCGGAGGCGCACGGTGCCCGCGCTGGCCCTCCCCGTCGACGCCGCCCTGCCCCACCTGGTGGCCGCCCGCCACCATCCGGCCGCCCACCCCGCCGCCGTGGGCTGGGGCGCCGCCGCGCTGCACGCCCTGCACCTGGTGGCCCGGGGCCGACTCCTGCCGGGGCTCACCTCGGAGGACCTGGACGCCTGGCGGGCCGGGCCCCTGGACGCCGACGACATCGCCCATCTGCGGGCCGTCGCCGCCGCCCTGCCGTACGAGGCGCACGCCGTGCCCGTCCCCGGTCCGGGACCGCTGCGGCTGCCCGACCCGGAGGCCCTGGTGCGGGCCTTCCTCGACGCGGTCGCCGACACCCTGCCCCGCTCCCCGGCCGCCGCCCACGCCGTCGGGGCCCCGTTCGCGGCCCGCGCACCCCAGCACCTGCCCCGCGCGCGTGCCTGGGCCGCCGAGGCGGCGGCCGGAATGGACGCGGGCGTCCGCGTCTCGCTCCGCCTCGACCTGTCGGCGTCCGACCTCTTCGACGCGGACGCCGGGACCCCCGAGCCGGACGTACCGCCCGGTGAGCGGCACGCCGCGGGCGCGCTCCTCCAGGTCCACAGCCTCGCCGACCCCACCCTCGTCATCGACGCCGCCGCCCTGTGGGCCGGGGACGGCGAGCACTTCGGCCCCCGTGCCCGCGTCGACGCCGTCCTCGCCCTGCGCCGGGCGGCCCGGGTCTGGCCCCCGCTCACCCGGCTCCTGGAGCGGGAGGTGCCCGACGTCCTCGCCGTCACCGAGGACGAGCTGTACGAACTGCTCGGGCCCGCCGCGGCCCGCCTCGCCGACGCCGGGGTCGCCGTCCACTGGCCGCGCGAACTGGCCCGCTCGCTCAGCGCCTCCGCCGTCGTCCGCCCCGCCCGCATGGCACCCGGCTCCGCGACCGACGGCACCTCCTTCCTCGACACCGGGGAACTCCTCCGGTTCGACTGGCAGCTCGCCCTCGACGGCGACCCGCTCACCGAGCGCGAGATGGACCTGCTGGCCGAGGCCCACCGGCCCGTCGTACGGCTCCGCGACCAGTGGGTCGTCGTCGATCCCGCCCTCGTCCGCAAGGCGCGCAAGCGGGAGCTCGGCCTGCTCGAACCGGTCGACGCCCTCGCCGCCGCCCTCACCGGCAGCGCCGAGGTGGACGGCGAGACCGTGCCCGCCGTGCCGGTCGGCGCGCTCGCCGCGCTCCGGGACCGGCTGCTCGCGGGACCCGAGGACGTACCGGCCCCGCCCGGCCTGACCGCCACCCTCCGCGACTACCAGCTGCGCGGCCTCGCCTGGCTCGACCTGATGACCTCCCTCGGCCTCGGCGGCTGCCTCGCCGACGACATGGGCCTCGGCAAGACCGTCACCCTCATCGCCCTCCATCTGCGCCGCGCCCGCAGCGCCCCCACCCTCGTCGTCTGCCCCGCCTCCTTGCTGGGCAACTGGCAGCGGGAGGTCGGCAGGTTCGCCCCCGGCGTGCCCGTGCGCCGCTTCCACGGCGCGGAGCGCGACCTGGGGGGCGCCGACGGAGGCATCGTCCTCACCACCTACGGCACCCTGCGCACCAGCGCCGCCGAACTCGCCGCGCGCCCGTGGGGGATGGTCGTCGCCGACGAGGCCCAGCACGTCAAGAACCCGTTCTCCGCGACCGCGCGGGCGCTGCGCGAGATCCCCGCGCCCGCCCGGGTCGCCCTCACCGGCACCCCCGTCGAGAACAACCTCTCCGAGCTGTGGGCGATCCTCGACTGGACCACCCCCGGTCTCCTCGGCCCCCTCAAGGCCTTCCGCTCGCGCCACGCCCGCGCCGTCGAGAACAACGAGGAGATCGAGCACGCCGAGGCCGTCGAGCGGCTCGCCCGGCTCGTCCGGCCCTTCCTGCTGCGCCGCCGCAAGTCCGACCCCGGCATCGTCCCCGAGCTGCCGCCCAAGACGGAGTCCGACCATCCCGTCTCCCTCACCCGAGAGCAGGCCTCGCTGTACGAGGCGGTCGTCCGGGAGACCATGGGGCGGATCGAGGAGGCGGAGGGCATGGCCCGGCGCGGCCTCGTCATGAAGCTGCTGACCTCCCTCAAACAGATCTGCAACCACCCCGCGCAGTACCTCAAGGAGGAGGCGCCGCGCGGCAGCGGCACCGCACGGCTCGCCGGGCGCTCCGGAAAGCTCGCGCTGCTCGACGAACTCCTCGACACGATCCTCGCCGAGGACGGATCGGTCCTCGTCTTCACCCAGTACGTGTCGATGGCGCGGCTGCTCGCCGACCATCTGGCCGCGCGCGGCGTCACCGCCCAACTCCTGCACGGCGGCACGCCGGTGGCCGAGCGGGAACGGATGGTCGACCGCTTCCAGGACGGCGAGGTGCCCGTCTTCCTGCTCTCCCTGAAGGCGGCGGGCACCGGCCTCAACCTGACCCGGGCCGGGCACGTGGTGCACTACGACCGCTGGTGGAACCCGGCCGTGGAGGAGCAGGCCACGGACCGCGCCTACCGCATCGGCCAGACCCAGCCGGTGCAGGTCCACCGGCTCGTCGCCGAGGGCACCGTCGAGGACCGCATCGCCGAGATGCTGCGCTCCAAGCGGGCCCTCGCCGACGCCGTCCTCGGCACCGGCGAGGCCGCCCTCACCGAACTGACCGACCGGGAGCTGGCCGACCTGGTGTCCCTGAGGAGGGCCTCGTGAACAGCGCACGCGCCGCGCGCGGAGCGGTGCCCCGCCACGACGACCGCCGCCGCTCCTTCCCGCAGGTCGCGCCCCGCGAAGCCCCCGACGGCCGGTTCGCCGCCACCTGGTGGGGGAACGCGTGGGTGGACGCCCTGGAGGACACCGCCCTCGACCCGGCACGGCTGGCCCGTGGCAAGGCGTACGCGCGCCGGGGCAACGTCGACGCGATCACCGTCACCCCCGGCCGGGTCGTCGCGTACGTCCACGGCAGCCGGACCCGCCCCTACCGCACCGAGATCAGGATGCGGACCCTCCGCGACGAGGGCTGGGAACGGTTCCTCGACGAGGCCACCGCCCGCCCCGAACACATCGCCGCCCTGCTCGACAAGGACGTGCCGCACGCCCTGGAAGCGGTCACCGGACTGCTGCCCGCGCCGGGCGACCTCCTCCCCGACTGCTCCTGCCCGGACGACGGTTACCCCTGCAAGCACGCCGCCGCCCTCTGCTACCAGGCCGCCCGGCTGCTCGACGCGGACCCCTTCGTCCTCTTCCTGATGCGCGGCCGGGGCGAACAGGAACTCCTCGCCGAACTCACCCGGCGCAACGCGGCCAGGTCCGCCGCCGAGACCACCGCCGCGGCGCCCTCCATGCCCACCGTCCCGGCCCGCGCCGTGCTCGCCGCGACCGGGCCCGTACCGCCGCCGCCCCCGCCGCTGCCGGTCCCCGACCGGCCGGGCCGCCCCGCCGTGTTCCCGCCCGACCCCGCCGCCCCTGACCCGCTCTCCCTGGACCTCCTCGCCTCCGAAGCGGCCGTCCGCGCCCACACGTTCCTCGCCACGGGACACGACCCGGTCGCCGCCCTCACCCCCTGGCAGGACGCCGTCCGGCTGGCCGCCGCGCACCCCGGCTCCGGACTCACCGCCTCCACCCGGGCGCTCTACCGCGACCTGGCGCAGGCGCTCGACCGCACCCCGACGGACCTCGCGCGGGCCGTCGCCGCCTGGCGGCAGGGCGGCGCCGCCGGTCTCGCCGTACTGGAGGAGCCCTGGGACCCGCCCGCGGGCCCGTTCGACCGGGCCAGACCCGCGCTGATCGCCGCCGACCTCCCCGCGTTCCGCCCCTGGCGCAACCGGCTCTCCACCCGCTCCCTCCAGCTCCGGCTCGGCCGGGACGGCCTCTGGTACGGCTACGAGTCGGACGCCGGCCGCGAGGACTGGTGGCCGCGCGGCGCCCCCGACCCGGACCCGGTCGGCACCCTCACCGGCCTCCTCGGCCGCTGACACGACACTCGAACGCCGCTCCACTCGATGGAGTGAAACCCTTCAACGGGCGGATCCGGCGCATACGTTTGTCGCGTTGATTCCGGTACGGGCATCCGCCCGTGCACAACTCCGGAAGGCAGGAAGCCATGAGGCAGATTCGCCGAAGTGGTCTGGCCACACTGTTGGTCACGGGTGGGGCGCTCGCGCTCTCCGCGGGCGCCGCACACGCGGACTCCGGCGCACAGGGCGCCGCGGTCGGCTCACCGGGCGTCGGCTCCGGCAACACGGTTCAGCTGCCGGTGCACGTGCCGGTCAACGTCTGCGGGAACACGGTCAGTGTCGTCGGGCTGCTCAACCCGGCCTTCGGCAACACCTGTGCCAACCGCTCCTCCCAGCCCCGGACCGAGCCCGAGGGCTACGGCTCCGAGGGCGGCGGCCGGGCCCACAAGGACCTGCCGGGCACCCCGCGCGGCGGCGAGCAGGCGGGCGGCTCCCACGGCGGCTCCTCCAACGGCGGTGGTGCCACGGCCGAGAGCCATGCCGCCGGTTCCCCGGGCGTCATCTCGGGGAACGGCCTGCAGCTGCCCGTCGACCTCCCCGTGAACCTCAGCGGGAACTCGGTCAGCGTGGTCGGGGTGCTCAACCCGGTCTTCGGCAACACCTCGGTCAACGGTCCGGGCAAGCCCCAGCAGCCGATCGAGAAGCCGACCCCGCGTCCGAAGCCCCCCGTCGTGCCGAACGTGCCGGTTCCGCAGACGGAGTCCCAGCCGCCCGCCCCGGCGCCCGCGCCGCAGGGCGGGTCCAGCTCCGCCGCGCTGGCCTCCACCGGCTCGGACGCCATGGGCTACGCCGCGTCCGCCAGTGCCGCGCTGCTGCTCGGCGGGGCCCTGCTGTACCGTCGCGCGCGCCGTGCGGGAGACGGGGCCTGAGGTCCCGTCCACGCGGCCCGGCCGACACGGGCTGACGCCCGAGCCGTCAGCCGTGCCCCCGGCCGGGGGCGCAACCGCCGCCGCGACGCCAGGCCCGGAGCACCGCCTCGATGGCGGGGGCGACCCTCGTCCGGGCCTGGTGCCGAGGAACTCCTCGCATCAGCAGGGTGTCGTACGGCGTGTCCACATGCCGTACGGAGGCCCGTACCGCGGCGCTGACGGCACCCCGGTCGAGCGAGCGGCCCGCCGCCGTGCGCCCCACCCGTCCACTGCCCTTCGCCGAGGCGTGGACGGCGATCTCCGTGGCCCGGTCCGCCGGGCAGGACGGGAAGAGCCGCAGGATCTCCGCCCGGAGGGTCTCGGTGACCCCGGCGTCGAGCGCGGCTCGGCGCACCGCGTCCCGGGCCCGCCGCCGGGAGCGCGCCTCCGCGTCCGCCAGACAGGACCGTTCCGCCTCGGCGAGTGCCGTCTCCTCGACGAGCAGGCCCTGCCGTTCGTACCGGGTGCGGCGCCGGTTGTGCCGTACGACGACGGCCCACAGTTCGCTGTTCTCACGGGCCCGGCGGGTGAGCGCCGTGTCGCCCCGCCGCAGGAAGACCAGATGTCCGAGGTCGGCGCAGTGGAGACAGACCGGTGCGTCGAACTCGACGATCATCCGTTCCAGCGGCCCCTGTCCGCACTCCGAGCAGCGACGGCGCCTGAGCGGCTCGACGACGACCGGCGCGACCAGGTCCACGGGCACCCCCTCGTCAGCGGACGCCGGGAGCGGCGGCGGTGATGAACAGGGCCAGCGCCTGCTTCGCCCGGTCCGAGCGGTGGGTCCGGTCCTCGAAGCCCACCGCCTCGTGCATACAGTGGGTCTCCTCGAAGGCGGCCTCGGCCAGACGCCGGGTCTCGGAGTCGTCGCACACCAACTGGACCCGGAAGAGGGCCTGGCGGGCGGCGGTGCGCTGCCGGTAGGAGGCGTACCGGGACTCCTCGGCCTCCTCCGAGCCGGGCTCCTCGGCCGCCCGGAACCAGCGGTCGTTCTGGCTGTGCCGGTAGTCGACGACCGCACCGGCGAAGGCGCTGTAGGTCGCGATCCGCTCCTGCCGGAGCTGTTCGGTACGGGCGAGGGCGGCGGTGCGTTCGGTGGCCCGCCCCTGGAACCAGTGGGTGAAGACGACGCCCAACAGGGTTCCCGCCACGGCTATCAGCGCCACATCCACGACCGGTCGCCCTCCCGTTCTCCTCGGCCTTCCCGACCCCCAGATCATGACAGCCGGGAGGCGCGGACGTCACTGCCGGTAGCTGCTGAGGAAACGCCCGATGCGGCTGATCGCGGCGTCGAGGTCGTCGGCGTACGGCAGGGTCAAGATGCGGAAGTGGTCGGGTCGCGGCCAGTTGAAGCCGGTCCCCTGGACGACCTGGATCTTCTCGCGCAGCAGCAGGTCGAGGACGAACCTCTCGTCGTCGTGGATCTTGTGCACGGCGGGGTCGAGGCGCGGGAACGCGTAGAGCGCGCCCTTCGGTTTCACACAGGAGACGCCGGGGATCTCGTTGAGCTTCTCCCAGGCCCGGTCGCGCTGTTCGCGCAGCCTGCCGCCGGGGGCGGTCAGCTCCTGGATGGACTGCCGGCCGCCGAGGGCCGCCTGGATGGCGTACTGGGCGGGGGCGTTGGGGCAGAGGCGCATGGAGGCGAGCATGGTCAGGCCCTCCAGATAGCTCCGGGCCCGCTGGCGTGGACCGGTGACGACCAGCCAGCCGGAGCGGAAGCCCGCCACCCGGTAGGTCTTGGAGAGACCGCCGAAGGTGAGGACGACCAGGTCGGGGGCGAGGGACGCGGCCGGGTGGTGGACGGCCTCGTCGTAGACGATCTGGTCGTAGATCTCGTCGGCGAAGACCATCAGGCCGTGGCGGCGGGCGAGGTCGAGGACGCCCTCGACGATCTCCTTCGGATAGACCGCGCCGGTGGGGTTGTTGGGGTTGATGAGGACGACGGCACGGGTGCGGTCGGTGATCTTCGACGCCATGTCGTCGAGGTCCGGGTTCCAGTCGGACGACTCGTCGCAGAGGTAGTGCACCGCCTTGCCGCCCGCGAGGGTGGTGACCGCCGTCCACAGCGGGAAGTCGGGGGCGGGGATCAGGACTTCGTCGCCGTCCTCCAGGAGGGCCTGCACGGCCATGGAGACCAGTTCCGACACCCCGTTGCCGAGGAACACGTCGTCGACGTCGACCTCGGGCAGCCCCATGGCCTGATAGCGCTGGGCCACGGCGCGGCGGGCGGAGAGGATGCCCCGGGAATCGGTGTAGCCATGGGCCTTGGGGAGCATCCGGATCATGTCCTGGACGATCTCCTCCGGCGCCTCGAAGCCGAAGAGCGCGGGATTGCCGGTGTTGAGGCGCAGGACGCTGTGGCCCGCCTCCTCCAGGGCGTTGGCGTGTTCGATGACCGGCCCACGGATCTCGTAACAGACCTCGTTCAGCTTGCTCGACTGCCGGAACTCCATGTCCGACCTCCCCTGGTCCCCGGAATCAGTGTTGCTTGGTTTTACCAAGTTCGAGCTTGGAAAGTCCAACAACATGTCTAGACTGCGCCGTATGCCACGTCAGCCACGCCGCCGCAGCTACGACCAGCACTGCGCCGCAGCGCGCGCCCTCGACCTCGTCGGCGACCGCTGGACCCTGCTCGTCGTCCGCGAACTCCTCGCGGGGCCGCGCCGCTACACCGACCTCCACGCCGACCTCCCCGGCGTCAGCACCGACATGCTGGCCGGGCGCCTCAAGGACATGGAGTCCGCCGGTCTGGCCACCCGCCGCCGACTGCCCCCGCCCGCCTCGGCGTCCGTCTACGAACTCACCGCGCGCGGCCGTGAACTGCAGCCCGTCCTGCGCGCGCTCGCCGCCTGGGGGGCGCCGGACCTGGGCGAACCCCGGCCCACCGACGCGGTCCGCGCGCACTGGTACGCGATCCCGCTGCTCGGCGAACTCGCCGGACTCGGCGCGGGGGTCGTCCAGGTGACCTTGGACGAGGGCGAGTTCCACGTACGGGTGGGCGCGGACGGCGGTGTGGCGTACGGGGACGGGGCGGCGGAGGCTCCCGACGCGCGCCTGCGGACGGACACGGCGACCTGCCGGGCCCTCGCGGCCGGTGAACTGACCCTCGGCGAGGCGGTCGCGTCGGGACGGGCGGTACTGGACGGGCCGGTGGGGATGGCGGGGATGGAGGGGGCGGAGGGGGCGGAGGGGGCACACTGACCGGTGGGGCTGTGGGGCTGTGGGGCCCTGGGGATGCTCTTGGCCGGGGTGGGCTTTCCGTCGTTCTGGAGTGGGCCTCGTCGTCGGCGAGCGCGCCGACCGGGACGGCCTCCCGGTGCCGTCGGGGCTTCCGGCCGGTGTCTCGCCGCCGCCCGGTCTTCTCCGGGGCTGGCCCACGGTGCCGACCCCGTGGGGGCGAGCGGACGTCAGACGGAGTCCGCGCGGGCGGACAGGGCGTGGGCCGGCCGGTCGCGGGCCTCGGTCTGCGCCGCGATCCGGGCGTCGAGGACGGCGAGCCGTTCACGGGCGATCTCCAGCCCCCGCCCGGACGGCGTCACCGAGGACAGGTCCCCGTCGAGACAGTCACGGAAGGCCGACACGTCCTCCAGGACCAGCCCCGCGTGGAGGAGGTACCGGATGTTCGCCACGCGGGCGACGGCGTCCTCCCCGTACACCCGGTATCCGTTGGCCGCACGGGCCGACGCGATCAGCCCGCTCGACTCGTAGTGCCGCAGCGCCCGGGGCGTCGCCCCCGTCCGCCGCGACAGCTCACCGATGCGCAAGGCGTCACCTCCGCGCACAGTCCTATCAGGTGACCAACGCGCCTCCGTCGACGGGCAGTACCGTGCCGGTGAGGAATCCGGCGGCGGGCCCGGCGAGCGCGGTGATGGCCCAGGCCACCTCTTCGGGCCTGCCGAGCCGCCCCAGCGGAGTGTGCGCGAGCTGCCACGCGCGCAGCGCCGCCAGCCGCTCGGCGGAGAGTCCCAGGTGCTCCGCGATCGGGGTCTCGATCGGGCCCGGCGCGACCGCCACCACCCGGACGCCGTCGGACGCCAGCTCCACCGCCCAGCAGCGGGTCAGGGTTTCCAGGGCGCTCTTGGTCGCCGGGTAGAGGGAGTTGTCCGGCCAGCCGCGCTGCCCGATCGTCGTCGTCACGTTCACCACGACGCCCCGGGACTTCCGGAGCGCGGGGAGGGCCGCCCGGGTCAGCAGGACGGGGGCGACCAGATTGGTCTCCAGGAGCGGGCCGATCACCGCGCGGTCGAGAGTGCCGAGCGGGCCCCCGGTGGCGATGCCCGCGTTGTTGACGAGTACGTCGAGACGTCCGTGCCCGTTCACGGCGGCGCGGACGATCTCCTCGGCCGCGCCCTCCGCCGTGACGTCGGCGGACAGCGGGTGGATGCCTGGGTGGCCCTCGGCGGTCTCCCGCAGCGGCGCCTCCCGGCGGCCGACGGCGATGACGGCCGCCCCCTGCCCGGCGAAGGCGCGGGCGGTGGCCCGGCCGATACCGGTGCCCGCTCCGGTGACGACGACGACCCTGGTGGCCGCGCTGGTGTCCTCGCCCGGGGCGGCGGTGGCCCCCGTGGTGCCCGTGGTGCCCGTGGTGTTCATGGAATCGATGCTCGAACAGTGACGCCAGTGACAAGGTCAAGCGGTGACGTACGACGGGGTGAGTGCCCGTCAGGCCCGTCCGCCCGTCGCCCGGCTAGGACCGGCGGAGCCCGTGCGCGGGCCGGGCGGCGAGGGTCCGGTGGCGGGTCGTCGGGCAGGGCAGGATGAGGGGGCGCCTGGGGCCGGGCCGGTGGAGCGAGCGGAAGGCGATGTACGGAGTGAGCGGGACACGGTACGAGGCGATCACCTGGGAACGGCTGGCGGGGGCGCTCGCCGGGCACCTCGACGCCGCCGCGACGGCCCCCGGGCCGGACCGGGACGGTACATGGCTCAGGGTCGGTCTCGACGGGCCGCCCGCCGCGCCCGGCGCGGCGCTGGCCGGACTGCTCGCCGAGGAGCTGCGGGCGCGCGGACGCGCGGTCCAGGTCGTCGGGACCTCGGGCTTCCTGCGGTCCGCGTCGCTGCGGTACGAGCACGGGAAGCGCGACCCCGACGCGTACTACGAGGGGTGGACGGACACCGGGGCCCTGTGGCGCGAGGTCATCGGCCCGCTCGACCCCGGTGGCACCGGGCGGGTGCTGCCCGATCTGTGGGACCCGGTGCGGGACAGGGCGACCCGCAGCCCGTACGTGACGCTGCCGCCGGGCGGGGTCCTCGTCCTGCACGGCCCCTTCCTGCTCGGTCACTGGTTCCCCTTCGACCTCAGCGTCCATCTGCGCCTCTCGCCCGGGGCCCTCGCCCGCCGCACCGAGGAGTCCTGGACCCTGCCCGCCTTCGCCCGCTACGAGACGGAGGTCGATCCCACCGCGACCGCCGATGTCGTCGTCCGCACCGACGACCCGCGCCACCCGGCGTGGACGGGCCTGGCGGGGTAGCGGGCCCACAGCCCGGACTGCCGTACGGATCTCCTGGTACGGATCTCCCGCGGCGGATCTCCCGCCCGGACGGCCCCGCGCGGGCCCGCCCTCGGTCCGGTCCGGCGTGACGGGCGCACCGGGGCGGAGCCCGTACCGTCAGACGTCGTCCCCCGGCTCCTCCCGCTCCGGAGGTCTGCCGCCCACCAGGGTGACCGCCTCGGCCCCCGCCCGGCAGCCCGCCTCCGCGGCTTCCACCGGGTCCGCGCCCGCGAGCCGCGCCGCCAGGAACGCCCCGGTGAACGCGTCCCCCGCCCCCGTCGAGTCCACCGGCCGCGCCTCGGGCGCCGTCACGCGCGCCGTCACCACGCCGTCCTGGGCGACCAGGGCCCCGGTCGCCCCGAGCGTGACCACCACCCAGGGGAAACGGCGGCTCAACTCCTCCGCCGCCCGCTCCGGCGCGGTCCGGCCGGTGAGCAGCCGGGCCTCGTCCGCGTTGGGCAGCAGGACCTCGGCGCCCTCCGCGGCCGTCAGGAACCGTTCGGCCCCCGACTCGGCCAGGAACCCCGCCGAGGCCGGGTCCACGCTCACCGGGACCCCGGCCGCCACGGCGTCCCGCAGCGCCCGCAGGGCCGTCGCGCGGCTCGGCGCGGAGAAGTACAGATAGCCGGAGAGGTGCAGCCGGGCCACACCGTCGAGGAGGCGGGCGGACCAGTCGCCGGGGGAGAGGCGCAGGGCCGCGCCGCTGTCGGTGAGGAACGTGCGCTCGGCCGACGCGTCCACCAGCGCGATCACGGTGGCCGTCGCCGCCTCGGGGTCGGGGACGAGCAGGGGGCGCACGCCCGCGCGCCGCAGCGCCCGCTCGTGCCAGCCGGTGCTGTCCGGGTCCGTGCCCACCCGGGCCAGCAGCCGCACCTCGCCGCCTCCGGAACGGGCCGCCCAGCAGGCCGCGTTGGCCCCGGCGCCACCCGGCAGGGTCCGTATCTCCGCCGCCGTGTCCGTGGCGGGGGCGAGCGGGGTCCGGTGCAGGGCGACGACGTCCGTGACGACGTCCCCGACGACGAGCAGAGCACCCGCCGCCGGACTCACCGGCCGCCCGAACCGTCCGGGAGTCCCTTCCCGTACGCCACCGCGATGTCCGCCGCCAGTCGTACGTTCCCCCGGACCGCCGCCAGGTTGGCCTCCAGGGAGGCGCCCTCTGTGTGCACCGTCAGGTACTCCAGCAGGAACGGTGTCACCGCCTGGCCCGTGACTCCCTTCTCCTCCGCCGCCGCCAGGGCGTCCGCCAGGACCCGGTCGTGCAGCGCGGGGTCCAACTGCTCCGCCACCGGAACCGGACGGGCCACCACCAGGGCCTCCCGGGCGCCGCCGAGCCGGTCCCGCGCCCGTATCACCTCGGCCACCTCCCCGGGACTCCGCAGGGTCCAGTCGACGGGCTCGCCCGAGGACGCCAGATAGAAGCCGGGGAAGTGCCCGGTGCCGTACCCGACGACCGTCACCCCCAGCGTCTCCAGGCGCTGGAGCGTGGCGGGCACGTCGAGGATCGACTTGACCCCGGCGCACACCACGGTGATGCCGACCCGGGCGAGCAGACGCAGGTCGGCGGACTCGTCCTGGGTCTCGGTCCATCCCCGGTGCACCCCGCCGAGGCCGCCGGTGGCGAACACCCGTATGCCCGTGGCGTCCGCGAGCCACGCCGTCGCCGAGACGGTCGTCGCGCCGGTCACCCCGGCGGCCAGGGCCGGGGCGAGGTCGCGATGGCCCAGTTTGCGCACCGAGGGGTCCTCGGCGATGCGGGTCAGCGCCGAGCGGTCCAGGCCCACTCTGGCCGTGCCGTCGACCACGGCGATCGTGGCGGGAACGGCGCCCCCGGCGCGTACCGCCTCCTCCAGTTCCAGGGCCACGGCCAGGTTGCGCGGGCGCGGCAGACCGTGGGCGATGATCGTCGATTCGAGCGCGACGACGGGACGCCCCTCGTGCAGCGCTTCCCGTACCTCTTCGGACACCTGTGTGGACATGCCCCATTCCTGGCGCGGTCACGGACCCCGCAAACCTCCATGGCGACCTCCTGCCACCCGGCGCCCACCCCTACGGAATCCGTCCCCGGCCACCCGGCCCGGCGTCCTCCGGGACCGGTACGGCCCGCCGGGCACCGCTTCGGAGGGGCCCTGCGGATTTCGTCGTGCCCGGCTCGTTCTGGCATCGCGCCTGGTGGGAGGCGAAACGGAGTCCTCGCGTCCAGTGGGTCCCGGTCTCGGAGGGGTCCTGGACCCCCGCTACAGTCACCGCCCATGACGACACATGAGCAGCCTTCCTTCGCCGTGCACATCCCCGACGCCGAGCTGGAGGCGGAGCCCCTCGACCCCTCCCAGATCGTCTCCGGCACGCCCGAGGTGACGGGCAAGGTGCTGTGGGAGTCGGCCGACGGCAAGCAGGTGCGCGGCATCTGGCAGATCACCCCCGGCGTCGTGACCGACACCGAGGCCGACGAGCTGTTCGTGGTGGTCTCCGGACGGGCGACCGTCGCCGTCGAGGGCGGCGGGACCCTGGAGATCGGCCCCGGCGACGCCTGTGTGCTGCGCGAGGGCGACCGGACGACCTGGACCGTCCACGAGACCCTCCGCAAGGCGTACCACATCAGCCTCTGACGCCCCGGGGACGCGGAGGGGAGGCTCGGCGGGGTGAGCCGCCCCCGGGTCCGGCCTTCCGGGTCCGGCTTTCTGGTCCGGCTTTCTGGTCCGGCACCCCCGGTCGAATGCCCGCCGAGCGCCCGCCGAGCGCACGTCGAACGGCCACCCGAGCGCCCGTAGAACGGCCACCGAACCGCCCCCCGAGGCCCGTCGAGCGCCCGCCGAACCGGCCCTCAGATGTCCGCCGGGCCACCGGCGAAAGGCCCTCGGGAGGCCGGTGAGGAACCGTCGGGTACCCCCGGTCTCCTCGCCCGTTCGGAGTCTGGTAGGAAACCTTCCTGTCCGATAGCATCCCGGGCAGCGGCTTGGCGCGGCGCCCCGTTCTCCCCGGGCGTGACGCGCTCAGTGAGAGCTCTGACCCGGCCGCCGAGCACCACCCGGCCGCGCGGTGCCCCAGACGACGCCACGCGGTCGGGCGTCCGTGCCCGTACCGTTCGGCACGGGCGGTCCGGCCCGTGCTGACGGGGCCGAGCCGTGCCGTGGTGCGCCGTACCGGTTGTCCAGCTCTCGCCACCCCTCAGGCCAGGGAGCCCAGGTATGCGCCTGTTCGCCTCCGCCCCACCTCGCCGCACCACCACCCCTCTGTCCCTCGTCCTCGCCGCCGTGCTGCTGCTCGTCGGCGGACTCCTCCTCGCCCTCCCGGACCGGGCCGGCGCCGCCGCCGACTCCCTGATCTCCCAGGGCCGTCCGGCCACCGCGTCCTCCATGGAGGACGGCACCTTCGGACCGGAGAAGGCCTTCGACGGCGTCTCCACCACCCGCTGGGCCAGCGCCGAGGGCGTCGACCCGCAATGGATCCAGGTGGACCTCGGCCCCTCGGCCACCGTCTCCCGCGTCAAACTCGTCTGGGAGGCCGCCTACGCCAAGGCCTACCGCGTCGAGATCTCCACCGACGGCACCACCTGGACCCGCCTTGCCACCGAGACCGCCGGGAACGGGGCCACCGACGACTGGACCGGACTCACCGGCCAGGGCCGCTACCTCCGCGTGTACGGGACCGCCCGGGGCACCTCGTACGGCTACTCGCTCTACACCGCCGAGGTCTACGGCACCACCGGCACGACCACCCCGCCCACCGGCGCCTTCACGGTCGTCGCCGCCGGTGACATCGCCGCCCAGTGCACCTCCTCCAGCAGCTCCTGCGCCCACCCCAAGACCGCGGCCCTCGCCCAGCGGATCAACCCGTCGTTCTATCTGACGATGGGTGACAACCAGTACGACGACGCCCGGATCTCCGACTTCCGCAACTACTACGACAAGAGCTGGGGCGCCTTCAAGGCCAAGACCCGGCCCATCCCCGGCAACCACGAGACCTACGACCCGGCCGGGGCGCTCGCGGGCTACAAGGCGTACTTCGGCTCCATCGCCTACCCGCAGGGCAAGTCGTACTACAGCTACGACCAGGGCAACTGGCACTTCGTCGCCCTGGACTCCAACTCCTTCGACGACGCCGCGCAGATCCAGTGGCTCAAGGACGACCTCGCGCGCAACACCAAGGGCTGCGTCGCCGCCTACTTCCACCACCCGCTGTACTCCTCCGGCGGCCACGGCAACGACCCGGTCTCCAAGCCCGTCTGGCAGATCCTGTACGGGGCCAAGGCCGACCTCGTGCTCAACGGCCACGACCACCACTACGAGCGCTTCGCCCCGCAGGACCCCAACGGGAAGGCCACCGCCGACGGCATGGTCGAGATCGTCGGCGGCATGGGCGGCGCCGAGCCCTACGCCATCGAGACCGTCCAGCCCAACAGCCAGAAGCGGATCAGCGGCCCGTACGGCGTTCTGAAGCTGGACCTCACCGACACCACCTACACCTGGCAGTACGTCGGCACCGACGACCAGGTCAAGGACTCCGCCCCGACCTACACCTGCCACTGATGTACCTGGCGACCACCGGTCGCCCGGACGCGCCGCCCGGCCCCCCGGGGCTCCGGCGGCGCGTCTCCGGCACCGTCCTCGCACTCGGCACCGTCAGCCTCGTCACCGACGTCTCCTCGGAGATGGTGACCGCCGTCCTGCCGCTCTACCTGGTCCTCGGACTCGGTCTCTCCCCCCTCCAGTTCGGGCTGCTCGACGGACTCTCGAACGGCGCCACCGCCCTCGTGCGGCTCCTCGGCGGCGCCACCGCCGACCGGGGCGGGCGCCACAAGACCGTCGGCGGACTCGGCTACGCCCTCTCCGCCGCCTCCCGCCTCGGCCTCCTCCTCGCCGGCGGCGCCACCGGCTGGATCGCCGGAGCCATCGCCGCCGACCGCCTCGGCAAAGGCGTCCGGACCGCCCCGCGCGACGCCCTCATCACCCTGCACAGCCCGCCCGAGGACCTGGGCCGCGCCTTCGGCGCACACCGCGCCATGGACACCACCGGCGCCCTCCTCGGACCGCTGGCCGCCTTCGCCCTGCTGTGGGCCACGGCCGACGCGTACGACGCCGTCTTCGCCGTCAGCTTCTGCGTCGGGGCCTTCGGCGTCCTGCTGTGGCTGCTGCTGGTCCCCGGCCGTACCCGCGAGAAGCCCGCCGTACCGGCCCCCGGCCGCGCACCAGGAACTCCGGCCCCGGGCCGTACCCGCGAAGCCCTCGCAGCGCGGCCCGTCCCGGCGGCGCCACGCGCGCGCGGCGGGCTCTTCGCCGCGATGCGCTCGCCCGGGTACCGGCGGATCGTGCTCTGCGCCGGGCTCCTCGGAGCCGCCACCATCGGCGACTCCTTCCTCTACCTGCTGCTCCAGCGCAGGCTCGACTTCGACGCCACCTGGTTCCCGTTCCTGCCGCTCGGCGCCGCGGCGGTCTTCCTGCTGCTCGCCGTCCCCGCCGGACGGCTCGCCGACCGCCTCGGACGGCGCGGCCCCCTCCTGTACGGGCACGGCGCCCTGTTCCTCGCCTACGGACTGCTCCTGACCCCGCTGCCCGACACGGTGGTCCTGCTGGGCGTCCTCGCCCTGCTCGGCCTCTTCTACGCCGCCACCGACGGCGTCCTCATGGCCCTCACCGGCCCCTTCCTGACCGAGGGACGGCAGGCGGGCGGCCTCGCCCTCGTCCAGACCGCGCAGGCGCTCGCCCGGCTCGGCGCCGCCGTCGCGTTCGGCGCCGTCTGGACCGCGACCGGCCCGGAGACCGCCCTCGTCGCGGCCCTCGTCGCGCTCGCCGTCGCCGTGGGCTGCTCCGCCCGCCTGCTCCCCGAGGGCGCCGCCGCCCCCGCCGGGCCCACCGTCCCCGAGCCCTCCGAGAGGACCGACTGACCCATGCCCGTCCTGACCGGCACCTCCACCCGCACCCGGGTGTGGATCATCGTCCTCGCGCTCCTGCTGCTCGGCGGCGGGGCCACCGCCTACACCCTGCGGGCGGCCTCCGGCCGCGAGGCCGCGGCCACCGGCACCGCCGACCCCGGCTTCACCCTCGACAGCGGCCCCGGCACCCTCTACGCCCGGGACACCGCGACCGGGCGCGTCGCGCGCGTGGACCCGTCCGCGCCCGGCGGCCGGGTGGCGGGCGGCCCGGCCTGCGACCGCTTCCACGCCGCCGGGGGCACCGCCCTCTGCCTCCAGCGCAGGCCCGGCGTCCCGGCGCGCTCGTACGTGATCGTGCTCGACCGGCGGCTGCGCGAGGTGCGCCGCATGGGAATGCCGGGCATCCCCAGCCGAGCCCGGGTCTCCGCCTCGGGGAACATGCTGGCCTGGACGATGTTCGCGACCGGCGACTCGTACGCCCGTTCGTCCTTCTCCACCCGTACCTCGATCCTCGACCTGCGCACCGGGTACCTGGTGAAGAACATGGAGCAGATCCCGCTGACCCTCGACGGCAAGCGCCACTACGCCCCCGACGTCAACTACTGGGGTGTCAGCTTCGCCGCCGACGACAACCGGTTCTACGCCACCGTCTCGACCGGCGGGCGCACCCGTCTCGTCGAGGGGGACATGGGCAAGTGGTCGGCGCGGGCCCTCCGCGAGAACGTCGAGTGCCCCTCGCTCTCCCCGGACGGCAGGCTGATCGCGTTCAAGAAGCGGGTCTCCGACGGACCGCGCGAGCCGTGGCGGCTGTACGTGTACGAGCTGGCCACCGGCCGCGAACACCCGGTCGGCGAGCGGCGCGGCATCGACGACCAGGCGTTGTGGACGGACGGGGGGAGCCTGGCGTACGGGTACGGGGGAGAGGTCTGGTCGGTGCCCGCGGACGGTACGGGCGCCCCGCGCCTGCTGGCCCCCGCGGCTTCGTCCCCGACGGTCGTGACCGGCCCGCGCCCGTCCTGAACCATGGCCCGCTACCGGGGGCGGTCCGGGCGGTCCGGGTTCCGGGCGGTCCGTTCGGTCCGCCCGTCCCCCCGGTCCGTACTCAAGGGCCCGACTGTCCCCGGACCGCGTCCCGCTCAGTCCTTGCGGAACGAGCCCCGGAGCGCCAGCGCCGCCATCGGCAGCAGCAGACAGGCGGCGAGGGCGTTCAGCGGCCCGTAGCCCGCCTCGGCGACGATCAGACCGGCCGCGAGACCACCGACCCCGGCGGCGGTGTTCATGACGAAGTCCGAGAGCCCCTGCACCGCCGCCCGCGCGGCCTGCGGCACCGAGTCCGTGAGCAGCGCGGAGCCGGACACGAGCCCCGCCGACCAGCCGAGTCCGAGGACGAAGAGGCCCAGGGCGGTCTGGCCGTGGCTCGCCCCGGCCGTGCCCGCGATGAGCGCCGCCAGGCCGATCAGCCCGACCGCGAGCCCGATCACGGACAGCCGCCCCAGCCGGTCGGACAGCCAGCCCATCAGCGGCGAGAAGGCGTACATGCCCGCGATGTGGCCGCTGATCACGAGTCCGACCATCCGGATGTCGGCGCCGTGGTGGGTGAGCGCCACCGGGGTCATCGACATGATCGACACCATGGCGGTGTGCGAGCCCGCGACGGTGACCAGGGCGAGCCTGGCCCGGGGGGACTCCCGGACGGCCCGCATCCCGGCGCGCAGGGAGCGCCCCTCGGCGGCCGACCCGCCCGGCGTTCCGGCGTCGGCCAGGGCCCGCGCGGTGAGCAGCGGGTCGGGCCGCAGCAGGAAGGACACGACGAGCGCGGCGATCACGAAGACACCGGCGGCCCAGACGAAGGGGCCCGCCGTGGCGGGGATGCCGAGGCCCGAGACGCTCTCCCCGGCTGGGGCGGCGATGTTGGGGCCGAGCACCGCACCGATCGTGGTGGCCCAGACGACGGTGGAGATGGCCCGCGCCCTGCGGTCCGGCTCGGCGAGGTCGGCGGCGGCGAACCGGGCCGCGAGGTTCGCCGAGGAACCGGCGCCGAAGCCGACGAGCCCGAGGAGCAGCAGGACGAAGCTGTCGGCGACCGCGCCGAGCACCGCGACCCCGGCGCCGACCGCCCCGATCAGATAGGCGAGGACGAGTCCGGCCCGGCGGCCCCGCGAGGCCATCAGGGCGGCGAGCGGCATGGCGAGCAGCGCGGGTCCGGCCACCGTCGCCGTCGACGCCAGACCGGACAGGGCTTCGGAACCGCTGACGTCCCGGGCGAGCACGGCGGCGAGCGCGACACCGATGGCTATGCCGAGGCCCCCGAGTATCTGCGTGGTGATCAGTACGGCCTGGACGCGTCGGCGCAGCGCGGGCAGTTCGGCCGCGCCGACGGGGGCGGCGAGCCGCTCGGACAGGGTGGCGTCAGGGGCGCCGGGGGTGTGGGTCACTTACGTGAGTGTGCCAGCCGTCCCATCGGAGGGGAATGCCTGTATCCCGCACGGAAGAAGCCCGCCGGAGCGCCACCGCCCGCCCGCCCCGGTCGGACGGGCTGGCCCCACGGAACGTCCGCACCTCCGCGAGGCGGCGCGCCCCGGCCCTCCCAGCGCCCCGGACGCCTCCAGTGGACCGGCCCCCTCTCAGCAGACCGGGCCCCATCGGCGCACCGGCCCTCCTCCGTCCACCGGACCCCTCGGCACACCGAACGGCCCATGGCGCTGGGTCCCCGCCCCTCAGAACAACGGCGCGGGAAAGACGCCCTCCAGGGCGAGCAGTCGCCGCTTGGTCTCCAGACCGCCCCCGAAGCCGCCGAGACCGCCGTCGCTCTCCACCACCCGGTGGCACGGCACGACCACCGGCAGCGGATTGGAGCCCATCGCCACGCCCACCGCCTGCGCCGCCCCCGGCTGCCCCACGCGCCGCGCCAGCTCGCCGTACCCGACCACCGTGCCGTACGGGACGCCGGTCGCCAGCTCGCGCAGCACCCGCCGGTTGAACCCGGCCGTCAGGCTCCAGTCCAGGGGCAGGTCGATCGGGCCGGGCTCGCCCGCGAAGTACCGGTCGAACCGGCGTATCGCCCCGGCGAGCAGCCCCGAGGCGCACTCCACCGGCTCCGCCCCGAGCTGCCCCGCCAGACGGGCGAGCATTCGCGCGCGCCGCGCCGTATCGGCATGGAACTCGACCCGCACCAGTCCCCTCGGGGTCGCGGCGAGGAAGAGCGGTCCGATGTCGCTCGCCATGACCGTCCACTCCGCCGGTACGGCCCGCCCGCCGTCCGTCGCCCCCGTCTCGATGTCCATGCCGCCCACGGTACGGGCCACCACCGACACTCCGGCCCGCCACGGGCACTCCGGCCACGAGCGGCCCGCAGGCCCGTACGCGGGGCCGGACCGCCCGCGAGATCACGGAGCGGTCTCGCTCAGGTCTCACGACTGAAAAATCCCCGGTCACATGGTCGTGGAACTCGCCGCGCGCCATAATCTCGCCCCGGTAGTACTACCCAGCGGTGCCGACTGTTTTCGGACGACGTGGCACCAGGGGTGGAGGGCGCACACATGCAGGGCACGATCGACGGATTCAACTACGGGCTCGTGACACCCATAGCCGCCTTCCTCATGGCCTGCCTCGGCGGAGCCCTCGGCCTGCGGTGCACCACCCGCTCGCTCCGCCACGGCGACAGCTTCAAGGCGGGCTGGCTCGTCCTCGGCGCCACCTCGATCGGCGCGGGCGTCTGGACCATGCACTTCATCGCGATGATGGGTTTCTCCGTCGAGCAGGCGCCCGTCGCCTACGACCGCCCCATCACCTTCGCCAGCCTGGCCGTCGCCGTCCTCATGGTCGGCGTCGGCATCCTCATCGTCGGCTACCGGGGCGCCACCGCGCTCACCCTGGTCACCGGCGGTACCGTCACCGGCCTCGGCATCGCCACCATGCACTACCTGGGCATGGCCGGGATCCGGCTGCGGGGGCGCGTCGAGTACGACACGCTCACCGTCGCCCTCTCCGTGGTGATCGCCGTGGTCGCCGCCACCGCGGCCCTCTGGGCGGCCGTCTCCGTGCATGGATTTCTGGCCAGTCTCGGCGCCAGCCTGGTGATGGGCGTGGCCGTCAGTGGTATGCACTACACCGCCATGTCCGCCGTCAGCGTCCATCTGCACGCCATCGGCGCGGGCCCCGGCACCGGCGACCCCGCCGCCTCGCTGCTGCTGCCGATGCTGATCGGCCCGGCGGTCTTCCTCATCCTCGCCGCCGTCGTCGTCATGTTCGACCCGCTGCTCGTCATGGGCGACCCGGACCGGCAGCGGTCCGCCGCCCGGATCGTGCACCGGCCCGGCATACCCGCCCCGCGCCACGTCCCGTCCTACGGGCGGCCGTCGTACCGGCCCGCCCGCCCCGGTGGCCGGAGCCCGCGCGGGAGCGTCCCCCGGGGGATCCACCGCTCCCAGGACTGGTGATCGGCGGCCGACTGTCGGTGCCGGGTCGTACGGTGGTCACATGCGGCCCGTTTCCAAGATCGAACGCTCGATGGCGCCCTTCGAGGTCGTCAGCGACTACCAGCCCAGCGGCGACCAGCCGACGGCCATCGCCGACCTGGAGCGGCGTGTCCGCGCGGGCGAGAAGGACGTCGTGCTCCTCGGCGCCACCGGCACCGGAAAGTCGGCGACCACCGCCTGGATGATCGAGAAGCTCCAGCGCCCCACCCTGGTGATGGCGCCGAACAAGACGCTCGCCGCCCAGCTGGCGAACGAGTTCCGCGAGCTCCTGCCGAACAACGCGGTGGAGTACTTCGTCTCGTACTACGACTACTACCAGCCCGAGGCGTACGTCCCGCAGTCGGACACCTACATCGAGAAGGACTCCTCCATCAACGAGGAGGTGGAGCGGCTCCGCCACTCCGCGACGAACTCCCTGCTCACCCGCAGGGACGTCATCGTGGTCGCCTCCGTCTCCTGCATCTACGGCCTCGGCACCCCCCAGGAGTACGTGGACCGGATGGTCCCGCTCAAGGTGGGCGAGGAGATGGACCGGGACCAGCTCCTGCGCCGCTTCGTCGACATCCAGTACACGCGCAACGACCTGGCGTTCACCCGGGGCACCTTCCGCGTCCGGGGCGACACCATCGAGATCTTCCCGGTGTACGAGGAGCTCGCCGTCCGCATCGAGATGTTCGGGGACGAGATCGAGGCGCTCTCCACCCTCCACCCGCTCACCGGCGAGGTCATCAGCGAGGACCGCGAGCTGTACGTGTTCCCCGCCAGCCACTACGTGGCGGGTCCCGAGCGCATGGAGCGCGCGGTCAACGACATCGAGCGGGAGCTGGAGGGCCGCCTCGCCGAGCTCGACAAGCAGGGCAAGCACCTGGAGTCCCAGCGCCTGCGGATGCGGACCACGTACGACATCGAGATGATGCGCCAGATCGGCTCCTGCTCCGGCATCGAGAACTACTCGATGCACTTCGACGGACGCGAGCCCGGCTCCGCGCCCAACACCCTCCTCGACTACTTCCCCGAGGACTTCCTCCTCGTCATCGACGAGTCCCACGTCACCGTGCCGCAGATCGGCGCCATGTACGAGGGCGACGCCTCCCGCAAGCGGACCCTGGTCGACCACGGCTTCCGGCTGCCGTCCGCGCTCGACAACCGCCCGCTGAAGTGGGAGGAGTTCCAGAAGCGCATCGGCCAGACCGTCTACCTCTCCGCGACCCCGGGGACGTACGAGCTGTCCCGCGGCGACGGCTTCGTCGAGCAGATCATCCGCCCCACCGGCCTCGTCGACCCCGAGATCGTGGTCAAGCCCACCGAGGGGCAGATCGACGACCTGGTCCACGAGATCCGGCTGCGCACCGAGCGCGACGAGCGGGTCCTCGTCACCACCCTCACCAAGAAGATGGCCGAGGACCTCACCGACTACTTCCTGGAGCTGGGCATCCAGGTGCGCTATCTGCACAGCGACGTCGACACCCTGCGCCGCATCGAACTCCTCCGCGAACTGCGCGCCGGGGAGTACGACGTGCTCGTCGGCATCAACCTCCTCCGCGAGGGCCTCGACCTCCCCGAGGTGTCGCTCGTCGCCATCCTCGACGCCGACAAGCAGGGCTTCCTGCGCTCCGGGACCTCCCTCATCCAGACCATCGGCCGCGCCGCGCGCAACGTCTCGGGACAGGTCCACATGTACGCGGACCGGATCACGCCCGCGATGGAGCAGGCCATCGACGAGACCAACCGGCGCCGCGAGAAGCAGGTCGCGTACAACACCGAGCACGGCATCGACCCCCAGCCGCTCCGCAAGAAGATCAACGACATCGTCGTCAGCCTCGCGCGCGAGGAGGTCGACACCGAGGAACTGCTCGGCACCGGCTACCGCCAGGCCAAGGAGGGCAAGGGGGCCAAGGCGCCCGTCCCCGCGCTCGCCACCCACGGCGTCAAGGGCAAGGGCAGGGGCAAGGGCGGCGGGACGGACTCCGCCGTCCAGCTCGGCGACCGGCCCGCCGCCGAACTGGCCTCGATCATCGAGCAGATGACCGAGCGGATGCGCGCCGCCGCCGCCGACCTCCAGTTCGAGGTGGCCGCCCGGCTCCGCGACGAGGTGGGGGAGCTGAAGAAGGAGCTGCGCCAGATGAAGGAGGCGGGACTCGCCTGAAGGGGCGGTCCTGAGCGGGACAGAAGGTCCGGTGTGTTGCAAGACCGACACGAAACCGGACCGTACCGGCGCGGTGTCGGTGCCGCTGCGTAGGGTGCTGGACAACCGCACACAGCACAGCAGCGGTCGCGGAGAACGCCAACGAGAGGGGCAGACGCGTGTCGGTCAACATGACCAAGGGTCAGGCCATCAGCCTGGAGAAGAAGGGCGGAGGCAGCCTCAGCCAGGTGCGGATGGGCCTCGGCTGGCGCGCCGCGCCGCGCCGCGGACTCTTCGGCTCGCGCACCCGGGAGGTCGACCTGGACGCCTCCGCCGTCCTCTTCGCCGAGAAGCAGCCGGTCGACGTGGTCTTCTTCCAGCACCTGGTCAGCGACGACGGCTCGGTCAAGCACACCGGTGACAACCTCGTGGGCGGCGCCGGACAGGGCGGCGACGACGAGGCGATCCTGGTCGACCTGGAGCGGGTCCCGGTCCACATCGACCAGATCGTCTTCACGGTGAACTCCTTCACCGGCCAGACGTTCCAGGAGGTGCAGAACGCGTTCTGCCGCATCGTCGACGAGACGACCGGGCAGGAACTCGCGCGCTACACCCTGGACGGCGGCGGCAACTACACCGCGCAGCTCATGGCGAAGGTGCACCGGGTCGGCGGCGGCTGGCAGATGACCGCCCTGGGGAACCCGGCCAACGGCCGCACGTTCAAGGACCTGATCCCCTCGATCCTGCCGCACCTCTAGGCCGTCCGGGCCGTCTCCCGCGCCCCGTCGGTCAGACCGACCGGGGCGCGGGAGACGACCGGGCGGACCCGCGCGGCACCCACAGCTCCCGGCGGCGGCAGGCCCCGGGAGCTGTCCGCGTGAACCACGACCATTCCGTTCGCACCACGCCTTGAACCGTTCGCACCACGCCGGGAAACACCGAGGGGACAGAGTCGATGACGGCCGAGCTGGTCCGGGGGCAGAACCACCCCCTGCCCGACACCCGCCTGGAGATCCGCGTGTCGGCAGGCCACCCCGTCCTCCTCGGCGCCACCTTCGGCGACGAGCGCGGCCGGGTCACCGGCGCGGAGTGGATCGCCCACCCCGGCGCCCCCTCCCGTCCCGGCGTCGACGTACCCGGCCCGGCCGCCGCCGACCACCGCCTCGGCGTCGATCTGGACGCGGTCCCCGGCACCGTCCACCGCCTCTCCGTCCTCCTGGCACTGCCCGGCCCCCGGACCGGCGGAGCCACCCGCTTCGGAGCCGTCGCCGCCCCCTTCGTCGCCGTCACCGACCCCGACGGCACCGAGATCGCCACCTACACGATCACCGGCCTCGACCGGGAGTCCGCCGTCGTCGCCCTGGAGCTCTACCGCCGCCAGGGCACCTGGAAGGTCCGCGCCATGGGCCAGGGGTACGAGGGCGGGCTCGCCGAACTCCTCGGCGACCAGGGTCTGGACCGCCCCGCCGACCTGGCCGCGTCGATCCTGGAGGCGGCGGCCGGGACCGTACCGGCCCAGGCCGCCGCGCCGCCGCGCACCCCCGGGACCGGGCGGACCGCGCACCCGGCGCCGCTGTCCCCGGACCCGACGGCGACCCCGGTCGGGACCCCGGTGCCGTCCCCGCCACCGGCACGGTTCCCGGCCGCGCCCGCGTCGACGACCCCGCCGCCCGCCCCGGCCGCCGGAATCGGGTCCGGCGGTCCCGTCGACTACTCCCACCCCCGCCGTCGCCGTGAGCCCGCCGCCGCTCCCGACCCCGCCCGGACCCCGCCCGCACCGGTCGCCGGGGACGCCTCCGGCTGGTCCATGGACGAACGCCTCTACAACCAGGTCTGGGGCATGTTCGAGGACCTGTCCCGGACCACCGCCGCCTACCGCAGCGCCCGCGACTTCGCGGAGTCCCGCCTCGACCGCGAGCTGGACCAGTCCCTCTCCGACTACCGCTCCCGGGTCGGGAGCGCCAACGACGCGGCCCGCGCGACCGCCCGCGCCCGGCACGACGAACTGGTCGCACGGGCCCGGGAGGCCCTCGACCGGGACCTCGCGCAGCTCATGGCCGAGTCCGAGGTCGTCGAACCGGCCCTGCCCGCCGCGTACGCCCGCTGGGACCACCCCGTCTGGCACGCCTACCGCGTCCCGGCCGAGGAGCCGATGGCCGTCCGCCTCGGCGATCTGCACCTGCCCGAGCGCCCCGAGCTGCGCATCCCCATGCTGGTCCGGCTGCCGCTGGAGCGCGGCCTCTGGGTGGACTCGGGCGACCGGGGCCGTTCCGAGGCCGCCGCCCTCCTCGACGAGACGGAGCTGCGGCGGCTGGCCCTGGAGAGCGCGGTCGCGCACGCGGCCCGGCTGCTCGCGGCGCACCCGGCGGGCGGCTTCGCCCTCCACGTCGTGGACCCGGCGGGCGCGGGTGCCGCCGCACTCGCCCCCCTGGTGGACAGCGGTGTCCTCGCGGCCCCGCCCGCCCGGGGCGCGGCCGGGGTCTCCGCCGTCCTGGAGCAGCTCACCGAGCGGGTCGACCTGGTGCAGATGGCGCTGCGCAACGGAGCGGCGGACGCGCTGCCGCCGGGTCTGGACACGTCCCGGCAGCTGCTGCTCGTGCACGACTTCCCGCACGGCTTCGACGACCGGGCCGTCACCCGGCTGCGGTACCTGGCCGACGAGGGGCCCTCGGTCGGCGTACACCTGCTGATGGTGGCGTCGCGGGAGGACGCGTCGGCGTACGGACCGCTGCTCGACCCGCTGTGGCGTTCGCTGCTGCGGCTGACGCCCGTGCCCGACGACCACCTCGCCGACCCCTGGGTCGGTCACTCCTGGTCGTACGAGCCGCCGGTGCTTCCCCCGGGCAGCGGTGTCCTCCGGCAGGTCCTCGCCCGGGTGGCGGCCGGCCGACCGGAGAATCAGCCCTGACCTGGCATTTTGGACCCTCTTTACCCTGGCCTTTACCTTCTCTTGGGCTTTCAGGTAATCTTCTCGGTGCGGAGGGGAGTACTCCCCATGCGCGGCGTACCCGTCAATACGGACGGATCCACGAGGATCCGATCCCGGGGCGTCGGCCCGGCGACATCGTCGCTCGGGTGGAAGAGACCTCCGGCAGCGACGACGCTGATCAGTAGCCGTACGACGCCGGAGGCGCAGTGGACGTTTCAATGACCCTGTGGGTGCTGACCATTCTTGGTCTGGGCGCCCTCATCGGAGCCGACTTCTTCATCGGGCGCAAGCCCCATGACGTGTCGGTCAAGGAAGCCGGAATCTGGACCGTCGTCTGGATCGTGCTCGCCGTGCTCTTCGGAGTCGGCCTGCTGGTCTTCGGCAACAGCCAGGCGTCCGGCGAGTTCTTCGCCGGTTACATCACCGAGAAGTCGCTCAGCGTAGACAACCTCTTCGTCTTCGTCCTGATCATGGCGAAGTTCGCGGTCCCCTCGCACCTCCAGCAGCGCGTGCTGCTGATCGGTGTGCTGATCGCCCTGGTGCTCCGCGCGATCTTCATCGCCGCGGGCGCCGCGATCATCGCGAACTTCTCCTGGGTCTTCTACATCTTCGGCGCGTTCCTGATCTACACCGCCTGGAAGCTCATCCAGGAGGCGCGCTCCGGAGAGGACGAGGACGACTTCGAGGAGAACCGTCTCCTGAAGTCGGTCGAGAAGAAGTTCGGCGTCGCCGACCAGTACCACGGCACGAAGCTGTTCATCCGGCAAAACGGCAAGCGCATCATGACCCCGCTCATGATCGTCATGCTCGCCATCGGCACCACCGACGTCCTCTTCGCCCTCGACTCCATCCCGGCGATCTTCGGCCTGACCCAGGACCCGTACATCGTCTTCACCGCCAACGCCTTCGCCCTGATGGGTCTGCGTCAGCTGTACTTCCTGATCGGTGGCCTGCTCAAGAAGCTGGTCCACCTCAGCTACGGCCTGTCGGTGATCCTCGGCTTCATCGGTGTGAAGCTGGTGCTGCACGCACTGCACGAGTCCGGGGTGCACGTCCCGGAGATCTCCATCCCGTTCTCGCTCGCGGTCATCTGCGGTGTTCTGGTCATCACCACGATCACCAGCCTGATCGCCTCCAAGAAGCAGTCCGAGCGAGCTGCAGCCGAGAGCGTGGACTCCGACGGCGCCGAGAAGGACAGCATCGGCGCCTGACGAGGCACACACGGCAGCGGCCGGCCAGGGGACCCCACTCCCGGCCGGCCGTCGCCGTTCCCGGAGGGCCTCAGACGGCGGCGGGCTCGGGCACGGGCTCCTCGGCCCGCTTCGGCAGCGTCTCCGGGAGCAGCGCGAAACAGCCCAGGCTGACGAGCGCGACCACCGTCAGATAGGCCGCGACACCCCAGGGCGGGCCCGAGCCGCCCTGGGACAGGGTCGTGGCGACGAGCGGCGTCAGGGCGCCGCCCAGGACCCCCGCGAGGTTGTAGCCGACCGCGGCGCCCGTGCAGCGGATCCGGGGCTCGTACAGCTCCGGCAGATACGCGGCCACCACGGCGAACATCGTGATGAAGGCCAGCAGCGCGCCCAGGAAGCCGAGGAACATCAGCGGCGGCCGGGCCGTGTGCAGCAGGGCCACCATCGGGAACATCCACAGCGCCGAGGCCGCGCACCCCGCCAGACACAGCGGGCGACGGCCCCAGCGGTCCGCCAGGAGCGCCACGAAGGGCGTCACCGCCCCCTTGATCGCCACCGCCGCCATCACGCACGTCAGCATCACGGTGCTGCTCACCCCGAGACGCTCGGTGCCGTACGCCAGGGCCCAGACGGAGACCGCGTAGAAGGTGGCGTAGCCGACGGCGAGCGCCCCGGCGGTCAGCAGGACGAGCCGCCAGTGGTCGCGGGCCACCTCGGCCAGGGGAGCGCCCGCCCGTCGCCCGGACGCGGACAGTTCCTCGAACTGCGGGGTCTCCGCCAGCGAGGAGCGCAGCAGCAGCCCGCCCGCCGCGAGCAGTCCGGCGGCCCAGAACGGCACCCGCCAGCCCCAGGAGCGGAACTCGGCGTCGCTCAGCCCGGCCGAGAGGGCCAGCATCACCCCGTTCGCCAGCAGGAAGCCGACCGCCGGGCCGATCTGCGGGAAGCTGGCCCACAGCGCCCGCCGGTGCGCGGGGGCGTGCTCCGCGGTCAGCAGGACCGCCCCGCCCCACTCGCCGCCGAGGCCCAGGCCCTGGAGGAAGCGGAGCACCAGCAGCAGCACGGGCGCGGCGATGCCGATCGTGGCGTACGAGGGGACGCAGCCGACCGCGACGGTGGCGCAGCCGGTCAGGAGCAGCGAGGCGAAGAGGACCGGGCGCCTGCCGTAGCGGTCGCCCACATGGCCGAAGAGGACCGAGCCCAGCGGCCGGGACACGAAGCCGACGGCGAAGGTGCCGAGGGCGGCGAGGGTCCCGGCGAGCGGGGAGAAGGTCGGGAAGAAGAGCGGCCCGAGGACGAGGGCGGCGGCCGTCCCGTAGACGAAGAAGTCGAAGAACTCGATGGCGGTGCCGACGAGCGAGGCGGTGGCGAGCCGTCCCATCGAGGGGGGCGTGGGCGGTGGTGGTGCCGGTGGCGCGGACTGCGACGGAGAGTGACTGGGACACATGTCGCGCCAACTACCCCGCGGCCGTCCGGGTTACGGGGGCGTGTGGGAGCGCGCGCCCGCTGAGCCGCGCGCTCCCGGTGCCGTGGGGTTCACCAGCCGCGTTCGCGCCACTCCGCGAGGGACGGGCGCTCGTCACCGAGCGTGGTGTCCCGGCCGTGGCCCGGGTAGACCCAGGTCTCGTCGGGGAGGGCCGCGAAGAGCTTGGTCTCCACGTCGTGGATCAGGCTCGCGAAGGCCTCCGGGTTCTCCCAGGTGTTGCCCACGCCGCCGGGGAACAGGCAGTCGCCGGTGAAGACGTGGGGGTGGCCGTGCGGGTCGTCGTAGACCAGGGCGATCGAGCCCGGGGTGTGTCCGACCAGTCGGCGCGCGGTCAGCTCCACGCGGCCCACCCGGATCGTGTCGCCGTCCTCGACGGGCACGTCGGTCGGGACCGGGACGCCCTCCACGTCGTACGCGCCCGCGTACGTCACCGCGCCGGTGGCGGCGACCACCTCGGCGAGTGCCTGCCAGTGGTCGCCGTGCCGGTGGGTGGTGACGACGGCCCCGACGCCGTCGTCGCCGATCAGGGTGAGGAGCGTCGCCGCGTCGTTGGCGGCGTCGATCAGCAGCTGCTCGCCGGTGGCCCGGCAGCGCAGCAGATACGCGTTGTTGTCCATCGGACCGACCGCGACCTTCGAGATCATCAGGTCCGTCAGCTCGTGCACGTCCGCAGGTCCGCCGACCTTCACCACTCCGCTGTACGTCATGGGCCCAGACTAGGCCGTCCCTTCCTGATCGCGCCCGGCCCCCGGCGACCCGGGGGCGAGGGCCCTTTCCCCGGAGCGGCGGACCGGCCGGAGGGCGGGCCGTCCTCCGGGCGACGACGGGAAGGTGACGACAGGCCCTAGAGCGGCGGGAGGGTCGGCAGCGGGCCGCCCTCCGTCTTCAGGACCGTGCCGTCGCGGCGCCCGGCGAGCCAGCCGAGCAGGTCGGGCGCGGGGCCCGTGACGACGACCCCGCCCTTTCCGCCGCCGGTCGTCCGGGTCCGGCCGTCGGGGGAGCGGAGGGTCGTCGCGGGGACCCCGTCCAGACCGGTGAAGCGGTCGGCGAGGAACGCGGTCTCGCGGTCGGTGAACTCCTCGGAGAGATCTTCCAGGTCGTAGCCGACGCCCAGGTCGACGTGGTGCAGCTCGACCTCCACCCAGCGGCGGAAGGGGACGCGGGAGGCGCTGTCGGTGACGCCGTTGCGGAGCTCGACGGTACGGCTCCAGTCGGCGGGCCCGGCGGCGACGGCCCGGAGCCGTTCGGCGCTCGCGCGCACATCGGCGAGCTGGGCGTCGAGCGGACGGCCGGCGTCCCGCTCGATGTCGGCGTCACGGGTCGCCGCGTCGGGGTACATGGGGAGGCCCCGGAGGACGTTCACCAGGGCGTCGGCGTTACGGGCGACATGGGCGAGCACATGGCCCCGGGTCCAGCCGGGCAGCCGTGACGGCCCGGCCACCGCGGCGTCGTCGAGGGAGGCGGCCGAGGCGAGCAGCTTCTCGGTGGCCCGGTGGACGTGGGCGAGGTCACTCTCGTGGTCGATCATGGCGCCGACCCTAGCGCCACCGGGGGGCCACCACTCGTTCGGGTGAAGAGGTCTCCGGGAGGCCGGAAATCGAATGTGCGTGCTATAGGCTCGATGGAAGCATCCGGCATGGTTGAAGCGTTGGATGTACTGGCACATCCGCTCTCTGAAGAAAGGTGCGGACCGGCGTGGCCGACCGTCTCATCGTCCGTGGCGCTCGTGAGCACAACCTCAAGAACGTCTCGCTCGACCTCCCGCGTGACTCCCTGATCGTCTTCACCGGGCTCTCGGGATCGGGCAAGTCCTCCCTCGCGTTCGACACGATCTTCGCCGAGGGGCAGCGCCGCTACGTCGAGTCGCTCTCCTCCTACGCACGGCAGTTCCTCGGCCAGATGGACAAGCCGGACGTCGACTTCATCGAAGGTCTGTCGCCCGCCGTCTCCATCGACCAGAAGTCGACCTCGCGCAACCCGCGCTCGACGGTCGGCACCATCACCGAGGTCTACGACTACCTCCGCCTCCTCTTCGCCCGCATCGGCAAGCCGCACTGCCCCGAGTGCCACCGCCCGATCTCCCGCCAGTCGCCGCAGGCCATCGTCGACCGGGTCCTGGAGCTCCCCGAGGGCAGCCGCTTCCAGGTGCTCTCCCCGCTCGTGCGCGAGCGCAAGGGCGAGTTCGTCGACCTCTTCGCGGACCTCCAGACCAAGGGCTACAGCCGCGCCAGGGTCGACGGCCTGACGGTGCAGCTCAGCGAACCGCCGACGCTGAAGAAGCAGGAGAAGCACACGATCGAGGTGGTCATCGACCGCCTCACCGTCAAGGACAGCGCCAAGCGCCGCCTCACCGACTCCGTCGAGACCGCCCTCGGCCTCTCCGGCGGCATGGTCGTGCTCGACTTCGTCGACCTCCCCGAGGACGACCCCGAGCGCGAGCGGATGTACTCGGAGCACCTCTACTGCCCGTACGACGACCTGTCCTTCGAGGAGCTGGAGCCCCGCTCCTTCTCCTTCAACTCCCCCTTCGGCGCCTGCCCCGACTGCACCGGCATCGGCACCCGGATGGAGGTCGACCCGGAGCTGATCGTCCCCGACGAGGACAAGTCGCTCGACGAGGGCGCCATCCACCCCTGGTCGCACGGCCACACCAAGGAGTACTTCGGCCGGCTCATCGGCGGCCTCTCCCAGGCCCTCGGCTTCCGCACGGACATCCCGTACGCGGGACTGCCGCAGCGCGCCAAGAAGGCCCTGATGTACGGGCACAAGACCCAGGTCGAGGTCCGCTACCGCAACCGGTACGGACGGGAGCGGGCGTACACCACCCCCGCCTTCGAGGGCGCCGTCTCCTTCGTCAAGCGGCGGCACACCGAGGCCGAGAGCGACTCCAGCCGCGAGCGCTTCGAGGGGTACATGCGCGAGGTGCCCTGCCCCACCTGCGAGGGCACCCGGCTGAAGCCGATCGTCCTGGCGGTCACGGTCATGGACCGGTCCATCGCCGAGGTCTCCGCGATGTCCATCAGCGACTGCGCCGAGTTCCTCTCCCGGCTCACGCTCAACGCCCGGGACAAGCAGATCGCCGAGCGGGTCCTCAAGGAGGTCAACGAGCGGCTGCGCTTCCTCGTCGACGTCGGCCTCGACTACCTCTCGCTCAACCGCGCCGCGGGCACCCTCTCCGGCGGCGAGGCCCAGCGCATCCGGCTCGCCACCCAGATCGGCTCCGGTCTGGTCGGTGTGCTGTACGTGCTGGACGAGCCGTCCATCGGTCTCCACCAGCGCGACAACCACCGGCTCATCGAGACCCTGGTCAGGCTCCGGGACATGGGCAACACGCTCATCGTCGTCGAGCACGACGAGGACACGATCAAGATCGCCGACTGGATCGTCGACATCGGCCCCGGCGCCGGGGAGCACGGCGGCAAGGTCGTCCACTCCGGCACCATGAAGGGGCTCCTCGCCAACGAGGAGTCGATGACCGGGCAGTACCTGTCCGGCCGCCGGAGCATCCCCACACCGGAGATCCGCCGCCCGGTCGACCCCGACAGGGCGCTCACCGTGCACGGGGCCCGTGAGAACAACCTGCGGGACATCGACGTCTCCTTCCCGCTGGGCGTCCTCACCGCCGTCACCGGCGTCTCGGGATCGGGCAAGTCGACCCTGGTCAACGACATCCTCTACACCCATCTGGCGCGCGAGCTGAACGGCGCCAAGTCGGTGCCGGGACGCCACACCCGGGTGGACGGCGACGACCTCGTCGACAAGGTCGTGCACGTCGACCAGTCGCCCATCGGCCGTACCCCCCGGTCGAACCCGGCGACGTACACCGGTGTCTTCGACCACGTCCGCAGGCTCTTCGCGGAGACGATGGAGGCGAAGGTCAGGGGCTATCTGCCCGGCCGGTTCTCCTTCAACGTGAAGGGCGGGCGCTGCGAGAACTGCTCCGGCGACGGCACGATCAAGATCGAGATGAACTTCCTCCCGGACGTGTACGTCCCGTGCGAGGTCTGCCACGGCGACCGGTACAACCGGGAGACCCTGGAGGTCCACTACAAGGGCAAGTCCATCGCCGAAGTCCTGAACATGCCGATCGAGGAGGCCCTCGACTTCTTCGAGGCCGTCCCGACGATCTCGCGCCATCTGCGCACGCTCAACGAGGTCGGCCTCGGATACGTCCGGCTCGGCCAGTCCGCGCCGACGCTCTCCGGCGGCGAGGCGCAGCGCGTGAAGCTGGCCTCCGAGCTCCAGAAGCGTTCGACGGGCCGCACGGTCTACGTCCTGGACGAGCCCACCACCGGTCTGCACTTCGAGGACATCTCGAAGCTGATCACGGTCCTGTCCGGCCTTGTCGACAAGGGCAACACGGTGATCGTCATCGAGCACAACCTGGATGTCATCAAGACCGCCGACTGGGTCGTCGACATGGGCCCCGAGGGCGGCAACGGCGGCGGTCTGGTCGTCGCCGAGGGCACCCCGGAGGAGGTCGCGGCGGTCCCGGCCAGCCACACCGGCAAGTTCCTCCGCGAGGTCCTCGGCGCGGACCGGATCAGCGACGCGGAGCCCGCGCCGCGCGGTGCGAAGAAGACGGCGGTCAAGAAGACGGCGGCGGCGAAGAAGACCCCCGCGAAGACCGCCGCCAAGAAGGCGCCCGCCACGAAGGCGACGGCCAGGAAGTCCGCCGCCGGGACCGTAGCCGAGGCTCCGGCGCGGAAGACGGCCGCGAAGAAGGCCACCGGGACCACGGCGAAGAAGGCCACGGCGAGATCCCGCAAGGCCTGAGACGGGCGTACGGCCCCGGCGTCCGGGCCCGGACGCCGGGGGCGACACCCCAGGTGTACGGACCCGGGGCGGGCGGGCCCGGCCTTCAAGGGGCCTGACCCGGTAGCCGTCCCCGGGCGAGACGTCCGGAGACGGTGGGCCCCGGCTTCTACGGGCCCGGTCTCAAGGGGCCCGGGGTTGCCCTCTCCGGGCGAGGAGTCCGGGGCGGCGCCCCCACCTTCTACAGGTCCTGCTCCGGCCTCCGGGGGCCAGTGGTGGCCGCTGTCCCCGGGCGGGACGTCCGGAGACGGTGGGCCCCGGCTTCTACGGGCCCGGCTTCAGGGCGCCTGGGGGTCGCCCCCTTCGGGCGAGGAAGCCCAGGGGTGGCGTCCCTGGCTCTACGGGTCCCGGCCCGCTCCCAAGGGCCCTGGACCGGCCTCGGGCGAGGAGCCCAGAGACCCCCCCGCCCCCCCACAGGCGCCCGCGAGCCCGGGAGCGGCCTCCGCAAGGCCTCGCAGCCCCCGTGCGGCGAAGTCCGGCGGCTTCCCGCTCGTGACGGCCCGGAGGAGAGGCGCCACGTGCCGTACGCACAGGCTCGGCTCCCGGGCCGTAGGGCTCCGGCGCCCGCCGCGTAAGCCGCGTGGCGGACCGGGGCGGCGCCGCGAAACCCGTGCCACGGTCCGGAGAGCCACCGGCCCCGGGAGAGGGCCCCGGGGCCTCCCGTCCCGGCTCCAGGGGCCTCGGGTGGGCCCCCTCGTCGGAGGGGCGGCGGGCGCCGGTATCGTCGGTTCGGTCACCGCCTGGGGGGCTTGTCCCCGATCTCACCGTGGAGCGCACATGTCCGGCCAGTCCAGCCGTCGCACCGTCCTGAAAGGCGCCGCCCTCGCCGGTGCCGCCGGACTGGGAGTCGCCGCCTGCTCCACCGACTCCAAGCTCGGCCACGCCCAGGTGCCCACCCCGACCGCCCCGGTCCCGCTCGGTTCCCCCGACGAGATCCCCGTCGGCGGCTCCAAGCTCTACCGCGAGCAGCGCCTCCTCGTGAGCTGCCCCGCCAAGGGCCAGTACAAGGCCTTCAGCGCCCAGTGCACCCACGCGGGCTGCGTCCTCGACAAGATCGAGGAGAACGAGGGCAACTGCCCCTGCCACGGCAGCCGCTTCGACACCACGACCGGCAAGGCGCTCAAGGGCCCGGCCACCGTCCCGCTCCCCGAGATCCCGGTCCGCGTCGTGAACGGCGAACTGATCGCGGGCCCCGAGACCGCGCCCAAGGCCTGACCCCGGACGGGCCGGCCCCCACCCCGGCGCCCGGCCCGCCCCCCCGTGGGGCTCCGCCCTACGCCCAGTCCCAGTCCACGCCCAGGATCCCCGGGCGCACGCCCTGCTCCACGACGTGCACCGTGCGGTGCCTGCCGCTCAGGGTCAGCTCCGCGCGCCCGCCGCGCGGGGCACCCGCCGAGACCTGGGCGAACCTCCGGCACCGCACCGGCAGCGCCGTCTCGTCGAAGCGCACCTGAAGCACGTACTGCCCGCCCGCGAAGCTGAACCCGCGCACGTACTCCCCGCTCGCCCCCGCCGTACCGTCCTCGAAGCCGTACGAGAAGAGGTACGTGTCCCCGCCCCGCAGCCGTGCGTCGAAGAGCAGCTCGGCGACCACCACCCCCGTCTCCGCGTGCCACCGCACCCGCCCGGTCCGGCAGTTCTCCAGGGCGCGCACCGCCACCCGCGACGGATCGCAGCCCCGGTCCCCGTGGTGGATCGCCAGATAGCGGTCCACCCCGTCCCGGTGCGCCCGCACCACGTGCTGCGACTCGCGCCCCAGCAGCTCCCGGCCCGGCCCGATCCGCACCCGTTCGTGGTGTCCGACCGTGTGCAGACCGCCGTCCGCCGGTGATTCGAGGTCCGCGAGCAGCTCCTCCACCGAGCCGGACGCCTCCACGAGCGAGCGGTACGACCGGCCCGCCGGACGCTCCACCTCCGACCGTGCGACGGCGTCCTCCGAGAGCAGCCGCAGCAGGGAGTTCCCCGGCAGCTGGAGCACCTCCTCCAGGGCGCGGACCGCTTTCAGGGACTCCGGCCGCTGCGGGCGGCGGGCGCCCTGCTGCCAGTAGCTCAGGCTCGTCACGCCGACCCTGATCCCCCGGTGCGCCAGATGGTGCTGGACCCGCTGGAGCGGCAGCCCGCGCACGGCGAACGCGGTGCGCAGGGCCAGATGGAAAGGACCGGTGTGCAGGAGCTGCACCAGATCGGCCTCGGTGTGGCTCACGAGGACTCCTCAGTGAACGTTCACGGCGGTGGTACGGACCGTCGCACCGCGAGGGGTGGGCGGGCAGGTGGACCGAGGGTGTCCGTTCACACCCGGGTCACACCGTTCACAGTCCGATGTCACCCCGCATTGAAGCGTGTTGACCGGCTCAGGACAACGGAACATGCTCCTGACCAGCGTCCGGACGCGATCCTCCATCCCCACACCCCCCGCTCCAGGGAGGAACGCGATGCGCAGAAGAATGCTGAACCTCGCGGCACTCGCCGCGGCTGCCCTCTTCCTCGTCCCCACCACCTCGGCGTCCGCCTCGCCGGGTACCGCCTCCGGCGAGTCCGCCCCCGCGGCGGCCCTCGCCACCAAGCGCCTGAACATCACCATGCAGGCCCAGTTGAAGACCAACTGGTGCTGGGCCGCGGCCGGCAACACCATCGCCACCTGGTACGGCCGCAACTACAGCCAGAACCAGTTCTGCAACGCCGCCTTCAACCGCCAGCAGGGCTACGACTGCCCCAACAACCAGGCCACCCTCGGCAACGTCCAGACCGGCCTGAGCTGGGCCGGGATCAGCCCCGGCTCGTACGTGACCGGCTGGCTGCGGTACCCCACCGTGCAGGCCGAGATCAACGCGGACCGGCCCGTCGAGACCCGTATCCAGTGGTCCAGCGGCGGCGGCCACATGCATGTGATCTACGGCTACGACGACACGAACAGCTGGGTCTACTGGGGCGACCCCTGGCCCTCCAGCGACCGGTACAGCTGGGCCTCGCACGCCTGGTACACCAACAACAACTCGTTCTCCTGGACCCACTCGCTCTACCGGATCGGGGCGTGACGGCGTGAACCCCATGAACGCACGTGCCACGGGCGCCGGAGTCCTCGGCGCCGCCGCGCTCCTCCTCCTGGGGGCGTTCCCGTCCGCGGCGTCCGCCGCGCCGCCGCCGTCCGCGCCCACCCCGGAGCTCGCCGCCTCCGCGCCCGGGACCGTGGACACCCTGTCCCGGTTCTTCGCCCAGAGCCGGGCGGGCGCGAAGACGGACGCGGGGAACGGGGCCGCCGCCCGCACGGCAGCCGCCCCGCGCGTCGAGGACGGCTCCGTGCCGGTGAGCTTCCTCTCCCCGGACTTCGTCGCGGGGAAGGCGGGGGCGCCGGTCGCCCGCGTCGAGTTCCGCGCCACCCGGGCGGTCGCCCCGGACGGCCGGAAGGCCTCGCTGTGGACCGTGCGGCAGGCGAGCGGCTGGCAGGTGGTGAACATAGCCACCGGCGACGACGAGATCCGCTACGCCGAGCAGGGCGGGCGCCTGCTGCCCGGCGGGCTCGTCTTCCGCGAGCCGCAGATCGACGCGTGGTACGTCCAGAAGGGCACCAAGGTCCTCCCGCTGGACGAGGACGCGGTGCGGGCCGTCGGCCGCAACGGGACGACGCTGGCCGCGTACGGGAAGCGGGTCGCCCAGGCGTACGGCGACAAGCTCCCCGGCTCGGCCTACGCGAAGAAGGGCGCGGCGGGCGGCTACGACCCGAAGGCACAGCCACCGGCCGGACCCGAGGCGCGGGCACAGGTGCGGGCCCCGGCCGCCGCGCCGGTCTCCCACGCGGCGGACACCGGCGGTGACACGGCCGTCACCACCGCCACGGCGGGCGCGGGCGCGGCACTGGCCCTCGCCCTGGCGGGCGCGGTGGTGGTGCGCCGCCGCCGCGCGGCCTCCGGGACCGACCAGGCCTGACCCCGGGCCCTCCCCTCCCGGACCAGGCCCGAACCCCGGGCGGGAACCCCTTTCCCGCCCGGGGCGCCGCCGTTCCGCCGACCCGTCGGCGGAGCCGGAGTGTCGGCCCCCGCCAGTAGGGTGGGGAGCATGGCAGACCCCTCCAGCTACCGCCCCAAGCCGGGTCAGATCCCCGACTCCCCGGGGGTCTACAAGTTCCGCGACGAGCACCGCCGGGTGATCTACGTCGGCAAGGCGAAGTCACTGCGCCAGCGCCTCGCGAACTACTTCCAGCCGCTCGCGAGCCTGCACCCGCGCACGGCGACGATGGTGACCACGGCCGCCTCCGTGGAGTGGACCGTGGTCTCCACCGAGGTCGAGGCGCTCCAGCTGGAGTACTCCTGGATCAAGGAGTACGACCCCCGGTTCAACGTCAAGTACCGGGACGACAAGAGCTATCCGTACCTCGCGGTGACGATGAACGAGGAGTTCCCGCGCGTCCAGGTCATGCGCGGCCAGAAGAAGAAGGGCGTGCGCTACTTCGGGCCGTACGCGCACGCGTGGGCGATCCGCGAGACCGTCGACCTGATGCTGCGGGTCTTCCCCGTCCGCACCTGCTCGGCGGGCGTCTTCAGGAACGCGGCGTCGGCGGGCCGCCCCTGCCTCCTCGGCTACATCGGCAAGTGCTCGGCGCCCTGCGTCGGCCGGGTCACCCCCGAGGAGCACCGGGAACTGGCCGAGGAGTTCAGCGACTTCATGGCCGGCCGCACCGGCGCGTACATCCGCAGGCTGGAGAAGCGGATGACGCTGGCGGCCGAGGACATGGAGTACGAGCGGGCGGCCCGCCTCCGCGACGACATAGAGGCCCTGCGCCGCGCCATGGAGAAGAGCGCGGTGGTCCTCGCCGACGCCACCGACGCCGACCTGATCGCCCTCGCCGAGGACGAGCTGGAAGCCGCGGTGCAGATCTTCCACGTGCGCGGCGGGCGCGTCCGGGGCCAGCGCGGCTGGGTCACCGACAAGGTCGAGGCCGTCGACACGGCCGGACTCGTCGAGCACGCCCTCCAGCAGCTGTACGGCGAGGAGAGCGGCGACGCGGTCCCCAAGGAGGTCCTCGTCCCGGCGCTCCCCGAGGACGCGGCGTCCGTGGCCGCCTGGCTGTCCGGCCGCCGGGGCTCCCAGGTCTCGCTGCGGGTCCCGCAGCGCGGCGACAAGAAGGACCTGATGGAGACCGTCGCGCGGAACGCGCAGCAGGCGCTCGTCCTGCACAAGACGAAGCGCGCCAGCGACCTGACCACCCGTTCCCGGGCCCTGGAGGAGATCGCCGAGGCCCTGGACCTGGCCTCGGCGCCGCTGCGGATCGAGTGCTTCGACATCTCGCACCTCCAGGGCGAGGACGTGGTCGCCTCGATGGTGGTCTTCGAGGACGGGCTGCCCCGCAAGAGCGAGTACCGCCGCTTCCAGATCAAGGGCTTCGAGGGCCAGGACGACGTCCGGTCCATGCACGAGGTGATCGGCCGCCGCTTCCGCCGCTACCTCGCGGAGAAGGACCGGGCGGGGGAGTGGGCCCCGCCGGCCGGGACCGGCACGACCGGCCCCGAGGGCGACGGGACCGGCCCCGAGGACGGCACGGGCGGCCCCGAAGGCCTCGGCCGGGACCTCCGGGACGCCGTACCCGGCTCCGGGACCGGCGCGACCGGCCCCGGGGACGCCCCGCCGGGCCCCGGGAGCCCCTTCGAGGACCCGGAGGAGAGCGGGCGCCCCAGGCGCTTCGCGTACCCGCCGCAGCTCGTCGTCGTCGACGGCGGGCAGCCGCAGGTCGCCGCGGCCCGGCGGGCCCTCGACGAACTGGGCATCGACGACATCGCCGTCTGCGGCCTCGCCAAGCGCCTGGAGGAGGTCTGGCTGCCCGGCGAGGACGACCCGGTGGTCCTGCCCCGCTCCAGCGAGGGCCTCTATCTGCTCCAGCGGGTCCGTGACACCGCCCACGACTTCGCCATCCGCTACCAGCGGTCCAAGCGGACCAAACGCCTCCGGAGCAGCCCCCTCGACGGCGTCCCCGGCCTCGGCGACACCCGGAAACAAGCACTCATCAAGCATTTCGGCTCGGTCAAGCGGCTCCGGCAGGCGACAATCGACCAGATCTGCGAGGTCCCCGGCATGGGCCGGAAGACCGCGGAGGCGGTCGTCGTGGCCCTCGCCCGGACGGCCCCCGCCGCACCCGCCGTGAACACGGCGACAGGAGAGATCATGGAAGACGACGGGGACGGCACGGCATGACCGTGTCCGCGCGGCAGCCCGCGCACCACCCGCACGACGAGCACGACCGAGAAGACGGAGCAGGACACGTGAGTACGGGCACGAAGGAATCCCCCGGCGACGACGGCGCCGAGGCGGCCATTCCCGAGCTGGTGATCATCTCCGGCATGTCCGGAGCGGGCCGGTCCACCGCGGCGAAGTGCCTGGAGGACCTCGGCTGGTTCGTCGTGGACAACCTGCCGCCCGCGCTGATCCCCACCATGGTGGAGCTCGGCGCCCGCTCCCAGGGCAATGTCGCCCGGATCGCCGTCGTCGTCGACGTCCGCGGCCGGCAGTTCTTCGACAACCTCCGCGAATCCCTCGCCGACCTCGACGCCAAGCGGGTCACCCGCCGGATCGTCTTCCTGGAGTCGTCCGACGACGCCCTGGTCCGGCGGTTCGAATCGGTCCGCAGGCCCCACCCCCTCCAGGGCGACGGCCGCATCACCGACGGCATCGCCGCCGAGCGGGACCTGCTCCGCGAACTGCGCGGCGACGCCGACCTGGTCATCGACACCTCCAGCCTCAACGTCCACGAACTGCGCGCCAAGATGGACGCCCAGTTCGCGGGCGACGAGGAGCCCGAGCTGCGGGCCACCGTCATGTCCTTCGGCTTCAAGTACGGCCTGCCGGTCGACGCCGACCTCGTCGTCGACATGCGCTTCCTGCCCAACCCGCACTGGGTCCCCGAACTGCGCCCCTTCACCGGCCTCAACGAGGAGGTGTCGAACTACGTCTACAACCAGCCCGGCGCCAAGGAGTTCCTCGACCGCTACACCGAACTGCTCCAGCTCATCGCCGCGGGCTACCGCCGCGAGGGCAAGCGGTACGTGACCATCGCCGTGGGCTGCACCGGCGGCAAGCACCGCTCCGTGGCCACCGCCGAGCGGCTCGCCGCCCGCATCGCCGCCGAAGGGGTCGAGACCGTCGTCGTGCACCGGGACATGGGGCGCGAGTGAGGCCGACCCGCCGACGCGCCTCCACCCTCACGGCACGGCGCACGCTCCGCAGGCGCGGCGCCCAGCCGAAGGTGGTCGCCCTGGGCGGCGGCATGGGCCTCTCGGCCTCCCTCGCCGCCCTGCGCCGGATCACCGGCGACCTCACCGCCGTCGTCACCGTCGCCGACGACGGCGGCTCCAGCGGCCGGCTCCGGGAGGAGCTGGGCGTCCTGCCCCCGGGCGACCTCCGCAAGGCGCTCGCCGCCCTCTGCGGCGACGACGACTGGGGCCAGACCTGGGCCCGGGTGATCCAGCACCGCTTCCAGTCCAAGGGCGAGATCAACGGGCACGCCGTCGGCAACCTGCTGATCGTCGCCCTCTGGGAGCAGCTCGGCGACCCCGTGCAGGCCCTCGACCTGGTGGGCAGACTGCTCGGCGCCCAGGGCCGGGTGCTGCCCATGTCCGCCGTGCCCCTGGAGCTCCAGGCCCTGGTCAAGGGCCACGACCCGGAGCGCCCGGACGAGGTGGACACCGTACGGGGCCAGGCGACCGTGGCGCTCACCCCCGGTGACGTGCAGTCCGTGCACCTCGTGCCGCACGACCCGCCCGCGGCGCCCGAGGCGGTGGCGGCCGTCCTGGACGCCGACTGGGTGGTCCTCGGCCCCGGCTCCTGGTTCTCCTCCGTGATCCCGCACCTGCTCGTCCCCGAACTGCTCGACGCGCTGGCCGAGACGAAGGCCCGGAAGGTCCTCTCGCTGAACCTCGCGCCGCAGCCCGGAGAAACCGAGGGGTTCTCACCGCAGCGTCATTTGGAGGTTTTGGGACGACACGCCCCTAAACTCGCCCTGGACGTGGTGCTCGCCGACGAGGCCGCCGTGCCCGACCGAGAGTCCCTCGCCGATGCCGCCAAGCGGCTCGGCGCCGCGGTCGAGCTGGCGCCGGTGGCCGGGCCCGACGGCTCCGCGAAGCACGACCCGGAGCTGTTGGCCGCCGCGTACGACCGTATTTTTCGGATGCATGGAAGGATCGGCCCATGGCGATGACGGCAGCGGTGAAGGACGAGATCTCCCGGCTTCCCGTCACCCGGACCTGCTGCAGGAAGGCAGAGGTCTCGTCGATCCTGCGGTTCGCGGGCGGGCTGCACCTGGTGAGCGGCCGCATCGTGATCGAGGCGGAGCTGGACACCGCGATGGCGGCCCGCCGCCTCAAGCGGGACATCCTGGAGATCTTCGGGCACAGCTCGGAGCTGATCGTGATGGCCCCCGGCGGGCTGCGGCGCGGCTCGCGCTTCGTGGTGCGGGTGGTCGCGGGCGGTGACCAGCTCGCCCGGCAGACGGGCCTGGTCGACGGCCGGGGCCGCCCCATCCGGGGCCTCCCCCCGCAGGTGGTCTCCGGGGCCACCTGCGACGCGGAGGCGGCCTGGCGGGGCGCCTTCCTCGCCCACGGCTCGCTGACCGAGCCCGGCCGCTCCTCCTCCCTGGAGGTCACCTGCCCGGGCCCGGAGGCCGCGCTCGCCCTGGTCGGCGCCGCGCGCAGGCTCTCCATCGCGGCGAAGGCCCGTGAGGTCCGGGGCGTGGACCGGGTCGTCGTCCGCGACGGCGACGCGATCGGCGCCCTGCTCACCCGGCTCGGCGCCCATGAGTCGGTGCTGGCCTGGGAGGAGCGGCGGATGCGGCGCGAGGTCCGCGCCACCGCCAACCGGCTGGCCAACTTCGACGACGCCAACCTGCGCCGCTCCGCCCGCGCCGCCGTGGCGGCCGGGGCCCGGGTGCAGCGGGCCCTGGAGATCCTCGGCGAGGAGGTGCCCGAGCACCTCGCGGCGGCCGGACGGCTCCGCATGGAGCACAAGCAGGCCTCCCTGGAGGAACTGGGCGCGCTCGCCGACCCGCCGCTGACCAAGGACGCGGTGGCCGGGCGCATCCGCAGGCTCCTCGCGATGGCCGACAAGAGGGCCCAGGACCTGGGCATCCCCGGGACCGAGTCCAACCTCACCGAGGAACTGGACGACAGCCTCGTCGGCTGACCCGTACGGAACGGTCGGCCCGAAACCGCCGGTGCCCTTCCCGGGCACCGGCGGTTTCCCGTACCCCCGGTGCGGCACCCTTGACAGCCCCATGGGTGCCCATGAGCCTGGCGTCTGTTCATCTTCGAGGCAGACAACAGCAAGGGGGGCTCATGAGACGCAGAGCGAGATCGATCCTCGCCGCGGCTTCACTGCTGATCGCGGGAATGGCGGCGGCACCCGTCGCCGGAGCGCAGCCGGACGACCGGGACGGCGGTGACGCCCTCTCCGTATGGCGCGCCCAGGTCACCGCCGCGCAGGTGCCCCTGCTCCTGGAAGCCGGTGCCGACGCCCACGAACTGACCGAACGGGTGCCCGCCGAGGGCTCCGCCACGGTCGAGCTCTTCCTCACCGGCGCGCAGGCGGGACAGCTGCGCGGCCGGGGCGTCCGGCTCGCCGAGCACAGCCTGTCCGCCCAGGCCGAGAAGCGGGTGGCCGCCGCCGGGGACGGCGTCTTCCGCCCGTACGGCGGTCCGAACGGCCTCAAGCAGGAGATCCTGGACACCGCGCGGGCCCACCCCGGTCTCACCAAGGTCGTCTCCCTCGGCAAGACGGTCAAGGGCCAGGACATCCTCGCCCTGAAGCTGACCAGGGGCGCCCAGCGCACCAAGGACGGCTCGAAGCCCGCCACGCTGTACATGTCGAACCAGCACGCCCGTGAGTGGATCACCCCCGAGATGACCCGGCGGCTGCTCCACCACTACCTGGAGAACTACGGCAAGGACGAGCGGATCACCCGGATCGTCGACTCCACCGAGCTGTGGTTCGTGCTCTCCGCCAACCCCGACGGCTACGACTACACGCACGCCGACCCCAGCAACCGGCAGTGGCGCAAGAACATCCGGGACAACGACGGCGACGGGCGGATCACGTCCGCCGACGGCGTCGACCTCAACCGCAACTTCTCCTACAAGTGGGGCTACGACAACGAGGGCTCGTCCCCCGACCCGACCGACGAGACCTTCCGGGGCAAGGGCCCCATGTCGGAGCCCGAGACCAGGGCCCTCGACGCCTTCCAGAAGCGCATCGGCTTCACGTACGGCGTCAACTACCACTCGGCCGCCCAGCTCCTGCTGTACGGCGTGGGCTGGCAGATCGCCACCGACACGCCCGACGACGTGGCCCTCAAGGCCCTCGCGGGCACCCCGCAGAAATCGGCCGTCCCCGGCTACCGGCCGCAGGTCTCCTCGGAGCTGTACATCACCAACGGCGAGGCGGACGGACACGCCGCCAACGTCAACGGGATGCAGATGTTCACCCCGGAGATGTCGACCTGCGCCACCGCCTCCCGGGTGGACCCGAACGACGCCTGGAACCCGGCCGACTGCGCCTCCGTCTTCACCTTCCCGGACGACGAGAAGCTGATCCAGGCCGAGTTCGCCAAGAACATCCCCTTCGCGCTCGCCGTCGCCGAGACCGCGGGCCACCCCGACCGGCCCGTCTCCCCGGTCGGCATCGAGGCCCCCGACTTCACCCCGAAGGTCTTCACCACCTCCTACGCCCGGGGCGGGGACCAGGAGATCGCGGTCACCGCGCGCAAGTCCCTGCGCGACAAGACCCTGAAGTACCGGATCAACGGCGGCCGGACCCACAGCGAGCGGCTCGACGCCTGGAAGGGCGGGGAGACCTTCGGCGGCGAGGACAACGTCTACTTCGACGAGTACCGCGCCGAGGTCGAGGACGCCCGGCCCGGCGACTCCGTCGAGGTCTGGTTCACCGCCCGCACCCGCGAGGGCCGGGCCACCTCCGCCGCCCCCTTCACCTACCGGGTGGCCGAGCGCCCCAGGTGCGACGTCCTCGTCCTCGCCGAGGAGGGCGGCACCACCGCCGCCCGGCACACCGCCGCCTATGTGAAGGCGCTCGCCGACAACGGCCGCGAGGCCGCCGTCTGGGACGTCGCCACCCAGGGCACCCCGGACGCGCTCGGCGTGCTCTCCCACTTCCGCACCGTCGTCTGGTACACCGGCGCCGAGCGGCCCTCCGGGACCACCCAGCTCGCCGTCCGCGCCTACCTCAACGAAGGCGGCAAGCTCGTCAACGCCGGTGAGAAGACCGGCGGCCTCACCCGGATCGGCCAGGCCGAGTCCAACGACTTCGCCCAGTACTACCTCGGCGCCTACCACCGGGCCGGACTCCAGAACCCGCCCGCCTTCGCCGGAACCGGCGCCTTCAAGGGCATCGGCGCCGGTCTCGCCGCCACCGCCGACAACCCGCTGGACAACGCGGGCGCCTACACCGTCACCTCGGACACCCTGAAGCCGAAGGACTTCCCGCAGTTCGCCGACAGCTCCTCCGCCGGTGACTACCCGGGCATCCGCACCCCCTTCGAGCCCGCCGAGGGCAGCACCTTCGCCGCCGTCAAGCACACGGACGACACCTGGGCCCGGCTCAGCAGGACCGTCGACCTCACCGGCGTCGCCGCGACGGCCGCACCGCGCCTGGACTTCCAGGTCAGCTACGACACCGAGCCCGGCTACGACAACCTCGTCGTCGAGGCCCACACCGTCGGCCAGGACGACTGGACCACCCTGCCCGACACCAACGGCGGCACCACGGACGAAGCCCCCGCCGACTGCGGCGAGGGCTTCTACCTCAAGGGCCACCCCTTCCTCGCCCACTACCTCACCGTCGGCGAGGACGGCTGCGCCACCACCGGCACCACCGGCGCCTGGCACGCCTTCACCGGCCCCTCCAACGGCTGGCGGCAGGCCTCCGTCGACCTGAGCGCCTGGGCGGGCAAGAAGGTCGAACTCTCGGTGTCGTACGTCTCCGACCCCGGCACCGGTGAGACCGGCGCCTTCGTCGACGACGTCCGCCTCGTCACCGGGTCCACCACCGACACCGAGGGCTTCGAGACCTCCTTCGGCGCCTGGACCGTGCCCGGCGCGCCCGCCGGAAGCCCCGGCAACACCTCGGACTGGACGCGCTCCGCCGCGCTCTTCCACTCCCAGGCCGCGGTCACCACCCGGGACACCGTCCTCCTCGGCTTCGGCCTGGAGCACGTGCCCGGCGCGAGGGAGCGCGCCAAGCTCCTCGGACGCGCCCTCGGGGTGCTCCGCCGCTGACGGAGAGTAGTGGGGACAAAGGTCCCACGACGGCCCGTACCCGTTGGCAGGTACGGGCCGTCGGCCTTTTCCGCTCACTTTCCGAGCTCGTACGGATGCGCTCGATGTCACCCCCGGGCCCCCGGGGCGGTAGGGTCGTAAGCGGTCGGGGACATCCCAAAAAACAAAAATCTCGTCGGCGTCGAGCACGCCGGCGTACCTGACGAGGAGATCGGTTCGTGACGATCCGCGTAGGCATCAACGGGTTCGGCCGCATCGGCCGAAACTACTTCCGTGCGCTCCTTGAGCAGGGTGCGGACATCGAGATCGTGGCCGTCAACGACCTGGGCGACACCGCGACCACGGCGCACCTGCTGAAGTACGACACCATCCTGGGCCGCCTCAAGGCCGAGGTGACCCACACCGCCGACACCATCACGGTGGACGGCCGCACCATCAAGGTGCTCTCCGAGCGTGACCCCGCCGACATCCCGTGGGGCCAGCTGGGCGTCGACGTCGTCATCGAGTCGACCGGCATCTTCACCAAGCGCGCCGACGCCGCGAAGCACCTCGCGGGCGGCGCCAAGAAGGTCCTCATCTCGGCTCCGGCCACCGACGAGGACATCACCATCGTCATGGGCGTCAACCAGGACAAGTACGAGCCGGCGAAGCACGACGTCATCTCGAACGCCTCCTGCACGACCAACTGCGTCGCCCCGATGGCCAAGGTCCTCGACGAGAACTTCGGCATCGTCAAGGGTCTGATGACCACGGTCCACGCGTACACCAACGACCAGCGCATCCTGGACTTCCCGCACAAGGACCTGCGCCGCGCCCGCGCCGCCGCGGAGAACATCATCCCGACCACGACCGGTGCCGCCAAGGCCACCGCTCTGGTCCTCCCGCAGCTCAAGGGCAAGCTGGACGGCATCGCCATGCGCGTCCCGGTCCCCACCGGCTCCGCCACGGACCTGGTCGTCACCCTCGACCGCGAGGTCACCAAGGACGAGGTCAACGCCGCGTTCAAGAAGGCCGCCGAAGACGGCGACCTCAAGGGCTTCCTCTTCTACACCGAGGACCCGATCGTGTCCTCGGACATCGTGAGCGACCCGGCCTCCTGCACCTTCGACGCCTCCCTGACCATGGTCCAGGACGGCTCGACGGTGAAGATCCTCGGCTGGTACGACAACGAGTGGGGCTACTCCAACCGCCTCGTCGACCTCACCGTCTTCGTCGGCGGTCAGCTCTAAGCTTCAGGACAGGCTTTCGATGTGAGCAGGGCTCGGGCAGCGCAACGCCGCGCTGTGCGAGCCCTGTTTGTGTGCTCCACCGCGTACCAAGGAGTCTGTGACAGATGAAGACGATCGACGAGCTTCTCGCCGAAGGCGTCTCCGGCAAGCGGGTGTTCGTCCGCGCCGACCTCAACGTGCCGCTCGACGGCACCAGCATCACCGACGACGGCCGCATCCGCGCCGTCGTGCCCACCGTCAAGGCGCTCGCCGACGCGGGCGCCCGGGTCGTCGTCGCCTCCCACCTGGGCCGTCCCAAGGGCGCCCCGGACCCGGCGTTCTCCCTCGCCCCGGCCGCCGCCCGGCTGGGCGAACTGCTCGGCGCCCCGGTGGCCTTCGCGACGGACACGGTCGGCGAGTCCGCCACCGCCACCGTCGCCGCCCTCACCGACGGCGGGGTCGCCGTCATCGAGAACCTGCGCTTCAACGCGGGCGAGACGTCCAAGGACGACGCCGAGCGCGGCGCCTTCGCGGACCGGCTCGCCGCCCTCGCCGACCTCTACGTCGGCGACGGCTTCGGCGCCGTCCACCGCAAGCACGCCTCGGTCTTCGACCTCCCGGCGCGCCTCCCGCACGCCGCGGGCTACCTGATCGCCACCGAGGTCGGCGTCCTGAAGAAGCTCACGGACGACGTCCGGCGGCCGTACGCGGTCGTGCTCGGCGGCGCCAAGGTCTCCGACAAGCTCGGGGTGATCGACCACCTCCTGGAGAAGGCCGACCGCATCCTCATCGGCGGCGGCATGGCGTACACCTTCCTCAAGGCCCAGGGCCACGAGGTCGGCATCTCGCTGCTCCAGGAGGACCAGGTCCCGGTGGTCCAGGAGTACCTGAAGCGGGCGGACGCGCGCGGAGTGGAGTTCGTGCTCCCCGTCGACGTCCTGGTCTCGCCCGAGTTCCCCGACCTCAAGACCAAGGCTCCGGCCCACCCCACCACGGTCGCCGCGGACGCCATCCCGGCCGACCAGGAGGGCCTGGACATCGGTCCGGAGACCCGTAAGCTCTACGCCTCGAAGCTCGCCGACGCGGCCACCGTCTTCTGGAACGGTCCGATGGGCGTCTTCGAGCACCCCGACTTCGCCGAGGGCACCAAGGCCGTCGCCCAGGCGCTCGTCGACTCCCCGGCCTTCACGGTCGTCGGCGGTGGCGACTCCGCCGCGGCCGTCCGCATCCTGGGCTTCGACGAGAACGCGTTCGGCCACATCTCGACCGGCGGTGGCGCCTCCCTCGAATACCTCGAGGGCAAGACGCTTCCCGGCCTCGCCGCACTGGAGGACTGACCCCTTTATGAGCACCCGCACCCCGCTGATGGCGGGCAACTGGAAGATGAACCTCAACCACCTCGAGGCCATCGCCCACGTCCAGAAGCTCGCCTTCGCGCTGACCGACAAGGACCACGACGAGGTCGAGGTCGCCGTCCTGGCGCCCTTCACCGACCTCCGTTCGGTGCAGACCCTCGTCGACGGCGACAAGCTCAAGATCAAGTACGGTGCCCAGGACATCTCGGAGCACGACTCCGGCGCCTACACCGGCGAGATCTCGGGCCTGATGCTGGCCAAGCTGAAGTGCGCCTACGTGGCCGTCGGCCACTCCGAGCGCCGTCAGTACCACGCCGAGAACGACGAGGTCTGCAACGCCAAGGTGAAGGCCGCGTTCAGGCACGGCGTGACCCCGATCCTCTGCGTCGGCGAGGGCCTGGACGTCCGCAAGTCCGGCAAGCAGGTCGAGTACACCCTCGCCCAGCTCGACGGCGGTCTGAAGGACGTCCCGGCCGAGCAGGCCGAGACGATCGTGATCGCGTACGAGCCGGTGTGGGCCATCGGCACCGGCGAGGTCGCCACCCCGGAGGACGCGCAGGAGGTCTGCGGAGCGATCCGCGGCCGTCTCGCCGAGCTGTACTCCCAGGAGCTGGCCGACAAGGTCCGCATCCAGTACGGCGGCTCGGTCAAGTCCGGCAACGTCGCCGCGATCATGGCGCAGCCGGACGTCGACGGGGCCCTCGTCGGCGGCGCGGCGCTGGACACCGACGAGTTCGTCAAGATCGTGCGCTTCCGCGACCAGTGAGTATGCGGTAGCGGAGTTACGTCGTACCCTTGCGGGGGTCGGGCAGGTGCCCGGCCCCCGTCCGTATAAGTCCGAGGAAGTTGGTTCAGCCGTGGTTATGGGGTTCTCGATCGCCCTGATCGTCTTCAGCGGGCTGCTGATGCTGCTCGTGCTGATGCACAAGGGGAAGGGCGGCGGCCTCTCCGACATGTTCGGTGGCGGAATGCAGTCCTCCGTGGGAGGCTCCTCGGTCGCCGAGCGCAATCTGGACCGGATCACCGTCGTGGTGGGTCTGCTCTGGTTCGCCTGCATTGTGGTGCTCGGCCTGCTGATGAAGTTGGACGGGTAACTCCGAACACTGGACGCGCGTTGGGCCTTACGTAGACTGGGGCATCTTCGAGCACCATCACGCAGGGAGTTACGACCGTGGCAAGTGGCAACGCGATCCGGGGAAGCCGGGTCGGGGCGGGGCCGATGGGTGAGGCCGAGCGGGGCGAGTCGGCACCGCGCCTCCGCATCTCCTTCTGGTGCTCGAACGGGCACGAGACCCAGCCGAGCTTCGCCAGCGACGCGCAGGTCCCGGAGACCTGGGACTGCCCGCGCTGCGGCTTCCCGGCAGGTCAGGACCGGGACAACCCGCCGGACCCGCCGCGCACGGAGCCGTACAAGACCCATCTCGCCTATGTGCGCGAGCGTCGCAGCGACGCCGACGGCGAGGCGATCCTCGCCGAGGCGCTGGCGAAACTGCGCGGCGAGATCTGAGCACGGTGTGACGGTGTGACGAACGGGCCTTGCCCGCGAACCTGGTTCGCGGGCAAGGCCCGTTCGGCTTTCCACCGCCCCCTGTCCCGGCCCGGCAGGGCGCCGTTCCCCACCGTCGCCCACCCGCCGACGGTGGGCGACGGCCGGCGCACGGCCCTCGCGCGGGAGCGCACCCCCGAGGACACCCCCCGGTCGCGGGGCCCTCCCGGCGGCGCGGCGGCCCCGGCCCAGGGACCCCTCACCCCGGTCCCCCCGGCGGCGGCGCCGTCCGCGCTCGCCGTCGTCTCGCTCGTCCCCCTGATCAATTAAGTTGGGAGACGCAGCGGGGCAGACAAACGGTACGAGAAGAAGTGGGCGATGTCCGAGATGAACAGCGAAGGCCGCACCAGGCTCAACCGGCTGCCCGAGTGGGCGGCCCTCGGCAAGCACCGTGAGCAGCTGGGCGACCCCCATCTGCGCGACCTGTTCGACGCCGACCCGGAGCGCGGCACCGGCTACGCCCTGCGCGTCGGCGACCTCTATCTGGACTACTCCAAGCACCTCGTCACCGACGAGACGCTGACCCTGCTGCGCGAGCTCGCCGCCGCCACCGACGTGGCCGGACTGCGCGACGCGATGTTCCGCGGCGAGAAGATCAACACCACCGAGGACCGGGCGGTCCTCCACACCGCCCTGCGCGCCCCCCGGGACGCCGTGATCGAGGTCGACGGGGAGAACGTCGTCCCCGCGGTGCACGCCGTCCTCGACAAGATGGCGGCCTTCGCCGACAAGGTCCGCGCGGGCGAGTGGACCGGCCACACCGGCAGGCCCGTCAAGAACATCGTCAACATCGGCATCGGCGGCTCCGACCTCGGCCCCGCCATGGCCTACGAGGTCCTGCGCTCCTTCACCCGCCGGGACCTGACGTTCCGTTTCGTCTCCAACGTGGACGGCGCCGACCTCCACGAGGCCGTCCGGGACCTCGACCCCGAGGAGACGCTGTTCATCGTCGCCTCGAAGACCTTCACCACCATCGAGACCCTCACCAACGCCACCTCCGCCCGGAACTGGCTCCTCACCGGTCTGCGCGCCGGACCGGAGGCCGTCGCCCGGCACTTCGTGGCCCTCTCGACCAACGCCGGGAAGGTCGAGGAGTTCGGCATCGACACCGCGAACATGTTCGAGTTCTGGGACTGGGTCGGCGGACGCTACTCCTACGACTCCGCCATCGGCCTCTCCCTGATGACCGCCATCGGCCCGGACCGCTTCCGCGAGATGCTCGACGGCTTCCACCTCGTCGACGAGCACTTCCGCACCGCCCCGCCCGAGGAGAACGCACCGCTGCTCCTCGGCCTCCTCGGCGTCTGGTACGGCGCGTTCTTCGACGCCCAGTCGCACGCGGTCCTGCCGTACTCGCACTACCTGTCCAGGTTCACCGCCTACCTCCAGCAGCTCGACATGGAGTCCAACGGCAAGTCGGTGGACCGCCAGGGCAGGCCGGTCGACTGGCAGACCGGCCCCGTCGTCTGGGGCACCCCCGGCACCAACGGCCAGCACGCCTACTACCAGCTGATCCACCAGGGCACCAAGGTCATCCCCGCCGACTTCATCGGCTTCGCCCGGCCCGTCGACGACCTCCAGCCCGGTCTGGTCGCCCAGCACGACCTGCTCATGGCCAACTTCTTCGCCCAGACGCAGGCCCTGGCCTTCGGCAAGACGCCCGAGGAGGTACGCGCCGAGGGCGTCCCCGAGCACCTGGTCCCGCACAAGACCTTCCGGGGCGACCACCCCACCACCACGATCCTCGCCGACGCGCTCACCCCCTCCGTCCTCGGCCAGCTCATCGCGCTGTACGAGCACAAGGTCTTCGTCCAGGGCGCGATCTGGGACATCGACTCCTTCGACCAGTGGGGCGTCGAACTCGGCAAGGTCCTCGCCAAGCGGATCGAGCCCGTCCTGACCGACGGCGAGGACGCCGGGCGGCTCGACAGCTCGACCGCCGGACTCGTCGCCGCCTACCGCTCGCTGCGCGGACGGTAGGGGCATGAGGGGGGAGAGCGCGGTGCGGCTCAGGCCGCCCAGGAACCCGGTGGAGAAGCGGGCCGTCACCTGGTGGCGGACCAGACTCCTGACGACCACCGCCGTACCGGTGCTGGTCCTCGTCGTCCTCGGTCTGCTGATCGGACCCGCCCGGTTCTGGCTGCTCCTGGCGGCCGGGATCCTGGCGGCCGTGGGCCTCGCCTGCACCGCGTTCCTCCCCCCGTGGTGGTACCGCGTCCACCGCTGGGAGGTCACCGAGGACGCCGTCTACGTCCGCACCGGCGCCCTCTGGCAGGAGTGGCGGATCGCCCCGATGTCCCGCATCCAGACCGTCGACACCTCGCGCGGCCCGCTGGAACAGGGCTTCCGGCTCGCCACCGTCATCGTGACCACGGCCTCCTCCCACGGCGCGATCCGCATCGAGGGGCTCGACCACGAAGCGGCGGCCGGGCTCGCCGAGCGGCTGACCGCCATCACCCAGGCCACCCCCGGGGACGCCACATGAGCGAGGAGCCCGTCACCGCCCCGTACGGCCCCGACTGGCTGCGGCTCGACCCGCGGACCGTCCTCGTCAGGGTCGCCCTCTTCTCCGGGGTCCTCTTCGGCGCCGCCGTGCCCCTCGCCCTCGCCCTGGCGGGCCCGCGCCCGCTGGGACAGGCCGTCGCCTGGGTCGCCGGGGGCTTCCTGCTCGCCCTCGCCGCCACCTTCGTCGCCGAGACCGTACGGGTCCGCCGCACCCGCTACCGGGTCGGCGCCGACCGGGTCGAGCTGCACACCGGACTGCTCGTCGTCCAGCGCCGCTCGCTCGCCCGCGAGCGCGTCCGCAGCGCCGACCTGAGCGCCAACCTGCTCCAGCGCCTCTTCGGCCTCGTCAAGGTCCGCGTCGGCACCGGCGAGCACACCGCCGGTGAATCCACCCTCGAACTCGACCTGGTCACCCGGGCCGAGGGCGAGAGGCTCCGCCGCGAACTCCTCGCCCGCGCCGCCGCGCCCACCGGGAGCGCGGACCCGGACGGCACCCTCGCCGCCCTCGACCCCCGCTGGATCCGCTACGCCCCGGTCTCCTTCGTCGCCCCCGCCCTCGGTGTCGCCGCCGCCGGGGCGGTCATGCAGGCCAGCGACTGGTTCGGCGCCCAGGAGCGGGTCATCTCCTGGATAGGGGACCGGTTCCAGGACGTCTCCCTCATCTGGATGATCGTCGACCTGGCACTCCTCGCCACCGTCGCCGGAGCGGTCGGCGCCCTCGGGCTCTGGGTCGAGATGTGGTGGAACTACCGCCTGGAGCGCGAACCGGGCGGCACCCTCCGGGTCTCCCGGGGCCTGTTCACCGCCCGCTCGGTCTCCCTGGAGGAGCGGCGGCTGCGGGGCATCGAACTGGTCCAGCCGCTCGGCGTCCGGCTCTTCGGGGCCGCCCGGGTCGACGCGGTCGCCACCGGACTCGCCCAGAACGACGGCGACAAGCACGCCGACCTCAAGAACCTGCTGCCCCCGGTGGAGCGCTCCGTCGCCGACCGGGTCGCCGCCGAGGTGCTGCGCGAGCCGGTGCCGCCCACCGGGGCGCGCCTCGCGGCCCACCCGAGGGCGGCCCGCGCCCGCAGGGTCCGCTGGGCGCTGTGGAGCGTCCTCGGCCCGGTCGCGCTGCTGGCCCTGCTCGGAGCGTTCCTCACCCCGGTCCTGCTGTACGTGGCGGCGGGCTGCGCGGTCGTCGGCGTCCCGGCCGCCGTGCTGCTGGCCCTCGACGCCTACCGGGGCCTCGGGCACACCGTCAGCGGCCCCTGGCTGGTGACCCGTTCGGGTACGGTCCGGCGGGCCACCGTCGTCCTCCAGCGCTCCGGGGTCATCGGCTGGACGGTCAAGCAGTCGTACTTCCAGCGGCGCGCCGGGCTCCTGACGCTCACCGCCACGACGGCCGCCGGGGCGGGGGCGTACGCCGTCCTCGACGCGGGCCAGAACCAGGGCCTGACCTTCGCCGCCGAGGCCGTACCGGAACTGCTGGCGCCCTTCCTGGAGGCCGTACCCATGCCGGAGGCCCGGTCCACCGAGGGGTGAACCGGGCCTCCGGGGGGTGGGATCAGGCCGAAGCGGGCGGGTAGAGGTCCCTCGGCAGCTCCGAGGCCGCCGCCGCGTCCAGCAGCCACAAGGTCCGCGAGCGACCGCGGGCGCCCGCCGCCGGGGCCTGCACCTCGCCCGCGCCCGACAGCGCGATGGCCGCCGCCCTCGCCTTGTCGGCACCGGCCGCGAGCAGCCAGACCTCCTTGGCCGCCCGGATCGCCGGAAGGGTCATCGAGACCCGGAGCGGCGGCGGCTTGGGCGCGCCGCGCACGCCGACCACGGTCCGCTCGGTCTCGCGGACCGCGGGCAGCTCGGGGAAGAGCGAGGCCACATGGGTGTCCGGGCCGACGCCCAGCATCAGCACGTCGAAGGACGGGACCCCGCCGTGGTCGCCGGGCGCGGCGGCGGCTGCCAGCTCCGCCGCGTACCCGGCCGCGGCGGCCTCGACGTCGCCGCCGTACGGGCCGTCCGACGCGGGCATGGCGTGCACCCGCGCGGGGTCGAGCGGCACCCGGTCGAGCAGTGCCGCGCGGGCCTGGGTGACGTTCCGCTCGGGGTCGCCCTCGGGCAGGAAACGCTCGTCGCCCCACCACAGGTCGAGCCGCGCCCAGTCGACCGCGTCCCGGGCGGGAGCGGTGCCGAGCGCCGCGAGCAGACCGTTGCCGTTGCGTCCGCCGGTGAGCACCACCGAGGCGGAGCCCCGGGAGGCCTGGGCGTCGACGATCTTCGTGATCAGCCGGGCGGCGGCTGCCTCGGCCATCAGTTCCTTGTCGCGGTGGACGACCAGCTGAGGGGTGCTCACCCGGCCGCCGCCTTCCTGGCGGCCTTCTTCGCGGCGGGCTTCGCCGCCGGGACGGCCTCCGGCTCCGGCGCGGACTCCGGGGCCTGCTCCGGTTCGGCGGCGGGTACGGCCGCTTCCTCGTCGAGCCGTTCGAGACCGAACCTGAGCGCCGCCGCGTAGGTGTCGTCCGGGTCGAGACGGCGCAGCTCCTCCGCGATCAGCTCGGCCGTCTCGCGGCGCTTGAGCGCCACGGCACGGTCGGGCTGGCCCTGGATGGAGAGCGTCGCGAGCGAGCCGTCCGGCCGGTCGAGGACGATCGGCCCGGAGCTGGTCCGCAGGCGTACGGAGGTGAGGCCGGGACCGGCCGACTTCGAGCGCCGCACCGGCACCTTCAGCCGGTCGGCCAGCCACATGGCGAGCAGTTCGACACTGGGGTTGAAGTCCTCGCCCTCCACCTCCGCGGCGGTGACCTCGCACACGACCTGGTCGAGCGCGGCGGCCAGCATCGAGCGCCACGGGGTGATCCGGGTCCACGAGAGGTCCGTGTCGCCGGGGGTGTAGGCGTCCGCGCGCGCGGTCAGTTCCCGGATGGGTTCCTCGGCGGAGTACGTGTCGGTCACCCGCCGCTGGGCGAGGGCGCCCAGCGGGTCGTTCGCCGGGTCGGTCGGCGCGTTCACCGGCCACCAGACGACGACGGGGGCGTCCGGGAGCAGCAGCGGCAGGACGACCGACTGGGCGTGGTCGACGACCTCGCCGTAGAGCCGGAGGACGACCGTCTCGCCGGTGCTGGCGTCGGCGCCGAGGCGGACCTCGGCGTCGAGTCGTGCCTTGGACCGGTCGCGCGGGGAGCGCGAGACCCTTTTGATGACGACGAGGGTCCGCGAGGGGTGCTCGCGGGACGCGTCGTTCGCTGCCTTCAGCGCGTCGTAGGCGTTCTCCTCGTCGGTGACGATGACGAGGGTGAGCACCATGCCGACGGCCGGGGTGCCGATCGCCCGCCGCCCGAGCACCAGCGCCTTGTTGATCTTGGAGGACGTGGTGTCCGTCAGGTCGGTCTTCATGGCCTGCGCCAGCTCCGTCCGTCTCGTGCGAGCATCTCGTCCGCCTCGACCGGGCCCCAGGTGCCGGACTGGTACTGCGCGGGCTTGCCGTGCTTGTCCCAGAACTGCTCGATCGGGTCGAGGATCTTCCAGGACAGCTCGACCTCCTCGACGCGCGGGAAGAGGTTCGAGTCGCCGAGCAGGACGTCGAGGATGAGCCGCTCGTACGCCTCCGGGCTGGACTCCGTGAAGGATTCGCCGTACGCGAAGTCCATCGACACGTCCCGGATCTCCATCTGGGTGCCGGGCACCTTGGAGCCGAACCGCACCGTGACGCCCTCGTCCGGCTGGACCCGGATGACGATGGCGTTGCGGCCGAGCTCCTCGGTCGCGGTGTGGTCGAAGGGGGAGTGCGGGGCCCGCTGGAAGACGACCGCGATCTCGGTGACGCGACGGCCGAGGCGCTTGCCGGTCCGCAGGTAGAACGGCACGCCCGCCCAGCGGCGGTTGTCGATCTCCAGCTTCACGGCGGCGTAGGTGTCGGTCTTCGACTTGGGGTCGATGCCGTCTTCCTGGAGGTAGCCGACGGCCTTCTCGCCGCCCTGCCACCCGGCCGCGTACTGGGCGCGGACCGTGGACTCGCCCAGGTCCTTGGGCAGCTTCACCGCGCCGAGGACCTTGGTCTTCTCGGCGGCCAGCGCGTCGGCGTCGAAGGAGCCGGGCTCCTCCATCGCGGTCAGCGCCAGCAGCTGGAGCAGGTGGTTCTGGATGACGTCACGGGCGGCGCCGATGCCGTCGTAGTATCCGGCCCGGCCGCCGATGCCGATGTCCTCGGCCATGGTGATCTGCACGTGGTCGACGTACGACCGGTTCCAGATCGGCTCGAAGAGGGTGTTGGCGAAGCGGAGCGCCAGGATGTTCTGGACGGTCTCCTTGCCGAGGTAGTGGTCGATCCGGAAGACCTCGTGCGGCGGGAAGACCTCGTGGACGACCTCGTTGAGCTCCTTGGCGGAGACCAGGTCGTGCCCGAAGGGCTTCTCGATGACCGCGCGGCGCCAGGACCCGTCCTTCTGGTCGGCGAGCCCGTGCTTCTTGAGCTGCTGGACGACCTTGGGGAAGAACTTCGGCGGGACCGACAGGTAGAAGGCGAAGTTGCCTCCGGTGCCCTGCGCCTTGTCCAGCTCCTCGATGGTGGACTTGAGCTGCTCGAAGGCGTCGTCGTCGTCGAAGTCGCCCTGGACGAACCGCATCCCCTGGATCAGCTGCTGCCACACCTCCTCGCGGAACGGGGTGCGCGCGTGCTGCTCGACGGCGTCGTGGACCTCCTGCGCGAAGTCCTCGTCCTGCCACTCGCGGCGCGCGAAGCCGATGAGCGAGAAGCCCGGCGGCAGCAGGCCGCGGTTGGCCAGGTCGTAGACGGCAGGCATCAGCTTCTTACGGGACAAATCGCCCGTGACGCCGAAGATCACCAGGCCCGACGGCCCCGCGATGCGCGGGAGCCGTCGGTCTGCGGCGTCACGGAGCGGGTTGGCTCCGTGGACTGCGCTCACTGTGCTTACGCCTCCGGGGGTGCGAGGCGCCGGAGCTCCGCCTCGGTGGACTCGAGCAGATCGTTCCAGGACGCCGCGAACTTCTCGACGCCCTCGTCCTCCAGGAGCTGCACGACCTCGTCGTAGCCGATGCCCAGCTTCTCGACGGCGGCCAGCTCGGCGCGCGACTGCTCGTAGGTGCCGCGCACGGTGTCGCCGGAGACCACGCCGTGGTCGGCGGTGGCCTCCAGGGTGGACTCCGGCATGGTGTTGACCGTGCCGGGGGCGACCAGGTCCACCACGTACAGGGTGTCCTTGTACGCGGGGTCCTTGACGCCGGTCGAGGCCCACAGCGGACGCTGCTTGTTGGCCTGCGCCGAGTCGAGGGCGGCCCAGCGCTCCGAGGAGAAGACCTCCTCGTACGCCTCGTAGGCCAGCCGCGCGTTGGCCAGCGCGGCCTTGCCCTTGAGGGCCTTGGCCTCGTCGGTGCCGATGCCGTCCAGACGCTTGTCGATCTCGGTGTCCACCCGGGACACGAAGAACGACGCCACCGAGTGGATCTTCGACAGGTCCAGGCCGCGCTCGCGGGCCTTCTCCAGACCCGCCAGGTAGGCGTCCATGACCGCGCGGTAGCGCTCCAGCGAGAAGATCAGCGTCACGTTGACGCTGATCCCGAGGCCGATGACCTCGGTGATCGCCGGCAGACCCGCCCGGGTGGCCGGGATCTTGATGAGGGTGTTGGGGCGGTCCACCAGCCAGGCCAGCTGCTTGGCCTCGGCGACGGTGGCGACCGTCTCGTGGGCCAGCCGCGGGTCCACCTCGATGGACACCCGGCCGTCCTGGCCGTCCGTCGCGTCGAAGACCGGCCGCAGGATGTCGGCGGCGTCACGGACGTCCGCCGTCGTGATCATGCGGATGGCCTCGTCGACGGTGACCTTGCGGGCCGCCAGCTCGGCGAGCTGCTGCCCGTAGCCGTCGCCGGAGGAGATCGCCTTCTGGAAGATCGACGGGTTCGTCGTCACACCGACCACATGGCTCTGGTCGATGAGCTCGGCCAGGTTGCCGGACGTGATCCGCTTGCGCGACAGGTCGTCCAGCCAGATCGCGACGCCTTCGTCGGAGAGGCGCTTGAGAGCGTCTGTCATGGGAATTGCATCTCCAATGAGTCGTACGTATGCGCGTCAGCGCGTGGCGGCGGCGATCGATTCCCGGGCGGCGGCGACGACCGCCTCCGGCGTGAAACCGAACTCCCGGAAGAGGACCTTGGCGTCGGCGGAGGCGCCGAAGTGCTCCAGCGACACGATCCGGCCCGCGTCACCGACGTACCGGTGCCAGGTCAGACCGATGCCCGCCTCGACCGCCACGCGCGCGGTGACCGAAGGCGGCAGGACCGCGTCCTTGTACTCCTGGTCCTGCTCCTCGAACCACTCCACGGACGGCATCGAGACGACCCGGGTCGGGACGCCCTCCGCCTGGAGCCGCTCGCGCGCCTCGACGGCCAGGTGCACCTCGGAGCCCGTGCCGATCAGCACGACCTCGGGGGCGCCGCCCTCGGCGTCGAAGAGCACGTAGCCGCCCTTGACGGTGTCCTCGTTCGGCGCGTACGTCGGCACGCCCTGGCGGGTCAGCGCCAGACCGTGCGGGGCGCCCTCGCCGAAGACCTTGGTGTGCCGCCGGGTGATCTCGCGCCAGGCGATCGACGTCTCGTTGGCGTCGGCCGGACGGACCACGTTCAGACCGGGGATCGCGCGCAGCGCGGCCAGGTGCTCCACCGGCTGGTGGGTCGGACCGTCCTCGCCCAGACCGATCGAGTCGTGGGTCCACACGTACGTCACCGGCAGGTGCATCAGCGCGGAGAGCCGCACCGCGTTGCGCATGTAGTCGGAGAACACCAGGAAGGTGCCGCCGTAGACGCGCGTGTTGCCGTGCAGGGCGATGCCGTTCATCTCGGCGGCCATCGAGTGCTCGCGGATGCCGAAGTGGATCGTGCGGCCGTACGGGTCGGCCTCCGGCAGCGGGTTGCCCTCGGGCAGGAACGACGAGTCCTTGTCGATCGTCGTGTTGTTGGAGCCCGCGAGGTCGGCCGAGCCGCCCCACAGCTCCGGGAGGACCGCGCCCAGCGCCTGGAGGACCTTGCCGGAGGCGGCACGGGTCGCGACGCTCTTGCCCGCCTCGAAGACCGGGAGCTTCTCGGCCCAGCCGGCCGGCAGCTCGTTCGCCTCGATCCGGTCGAACGTGGCGGCCCGCTCCGGGTTGGCCGTGCGCCACTCGGCGAGCGACTTCTCCCAGGCGGCACGGGCCTCACGGCCACGGTCGCCGAGCGTCCGGGTGTGCGCGATGACCTCGTCGGAGACCTCGAAGGTCTGCTCCGGGTCGAAGCCCAGGACGCGCTTGGTGGCCGCGATCTCCTCGTCGCCGAGCGCCGAGCCGTGCGAGGCCTCGGTGTTCTGCGCGTTCGGCGCGGGCCAGGCGATGATCGAGCGCATCGCGATGAACGACGGGCGCTCCGTCTCCGCCTCCGCCGCCCTGACCGCCGCGTACAGCGCGGCCGGGTCCAGGTCGCCGTTGGCCTGCGGCTCGACCCGCTGCACGTGCCAGCCGTACGCCTCGTACCGCTTCATCGTGTCCTCGGACACGGCGGTCTCGGTGTCGCCCTCGATCGAGATGTGGTTGTCGTCCCACAGCAGGATCAGGTTGCCGAGCTTCTGGTGACCGGCGAGCGAGGACGCCTCCGCGGAGATGCCCTCCTGGAGGCAGCCGTCGCCCGCGATCGCGTAGATCCGGTGGTCGAACGGGGAGGCGCCGACGGCGGCCTCGGGGTCGAACAGACCGCGCTCGTAACGGGCGGCCATCGCCATGCCCACGGCGTTGGCCACACCCTGGCCCAGCGGGCCCGTGGTGGTCTCGACGCCGGCGGTGTGGCCGTACTCCGGGTGGCCGGGGGTCTTCGAGCCCCAGGTGCGGAAGGCCTTCAGATCGTCCAGTTCGAGACCGAAGCCACCCAGGTACAGCTGGGTGTAGAGGGTCAGGGACGAGTGGCCGGCGGAGAGGACGAACCGGTCCCGTCCGACCCACTCGGGGTCGGCCGGGTCGTGCCGCATCACCTTCTGGAAGAGGGTGTACGCGGCGGGCGCGAGGCTCATGGCCGTACCGGGATGGCCGTTGCCGACCTTCTGTACGGCGTCCGCGGCCAGGACGCGGGCCGTGTCGACGGCGCGCTGGTCCAACTCGGTCCACTCGAGGTCTGTGGTGGTCGGCTTAATGCTCACCCTGGTCAGGGCTCCTCTCCACATGTCGGAAGCCGGTGACTGAGGGTGTACCGGCGTTGTCGAGCCTACCCCCGCCGGACGCCCCTCTTTCCGTGTTCATGCCCCTCATATGAGCGGATACGGCAAGACTGCCGCCGACCGTGTGAGTTCGCCTCCCGAACCGTGTCCACGCCCCGGGACACACCCCCTCAACACGACCCCACCCCCGCGAAGATCGGTGTCTGGGCAACGTCTACAGTGGCGTGGTACGCGCAAGCCTCACCCCGTTCTCATCCGGGTGGCTTGCTGGGAATTTCTCTGTCAGGGGTGTGCGTGACGGCCGTCGAGTCCCGACCCGCAGGGGTCGTCTTGACTCCCAGCCCGGGAGGCCATCGGCCGTTCGGGGTCCGCGTCAAGGCATTCGTGGCGCTGACCAAGCCGCGGATCATCGAGTTGCTGCTCATCACCACCGTCCCGGTGATGTTCCTCGCCGAGCAGGGCGTGCCGGACCTGTGGCTGGTGCTCGCCACCTGCTTCGGCGGCTATCTGTCGGCGGGCGGCGCCAACGCGCTCAACATGTACATCGACCGCGACATCGACGCGCTGATGGACCGGACCTCGCAGCGCCCGCTGGTGACCGGAGTCCTCACGCCGCGCGCGGCGCTGATCTTCGGCCTCACCCTCGCCGCGGTCTCCACGCTCTGGTTCGGGCTGCTCGTCAACTGGCTGTCCGCCGCGCTGTCGCTGGGCGCGCTCCTCTTCTACGTCGTGGTCTACACGATGATCCTGAAGCGGCGCACCGCGCAGAACATCGTCTGGGGCGGCATCGCCGGCTGCCTCCCGGTCCTCATCGGCTGGTCCGCCGTGACCGACTCGATGTCCTGGGCCGCGGTCATCCTCTTCCTCGTCATCTTCTTCTGGACGCCGCCGCACTACTGGCCGCTGTCGATGAAGGTGAAGGACGACTACGCCCGCGCGGGCGTGCCCATGCTGCCGGTGCTCGCCTCCAACAAGGTCGTCGCCAAGCAGATCGTCGCCTACAGCTGGGTGATGGTCGCCGTCTCGCTGCTGCTCACCCCGCTGGGCTACACGGGCTGGTTCTACACGACCGTCGCCCTGCTCACCGGCGGCTGGTGGCTCTGGGAGGCGCACGGGCTGCTGAACCGGGCCAAGGCCGAGGTGAGCGGCGCGAAGCTCAAGGAGATGCGCCTCTTCCACTGGTCCATCACCTATGTGTCGCTGCTCTTCGTGGCGGTCGCGGTGGACCCCTTCCTCCGCTAGTCCGACACCACCGGGACACCCCGGTACGCACCGGGACACACGCTCGTACGAGCGGTCCGGCCGACGGCCGGGCCACGTGGGACACACCACGTGGCCCGGCCGTCGTCAGTGGATCTACGCGTCGGTAGCATCGCTGTCATGGCAGAAACGAAGCAGGCAGAGCGCCGGGCGACCCGGCTCGCCAAGGAGATCCGCGCCTTCTCCGCGCAGCACGGCGGCTCCGAGGGGCACCTCGCGCACATCGGCCGGGCGGGCACCCGGATCGTGCTCGTCGGCACCGACGGCGGCTGGGGCGACCTGGTCGCCCCGACGTACGAGATCGCCCGGCAGGCCGCCGAGAAGGCCGGACTGACCCTCCACGAGGAGTTCGACGGAGAGTTCGCCGCCAAGGTCGTCACCGGACCGTACGAGTGGACCCGGATGGCCGGGATCCAGATCGGCGGCCCCTCCGACCGCTGAGGCGGCGACGGCCCCCACGACGCCGGAACGCGCGGCCGGGGGCCCCCCCGCCGGGAGCGGCCCGGGGCCCCCCCCCGCCGACCCCGGGGACGGGGCCCCCCCGGTGTCGGTCCCGGGGGGGCCCCCCCCCCCCGCGTTCCGCGTTCCGGAGGGCGGGAAGGTCAGGCCCGCGTCAGCTCCGCGTCCGTCTGGGCCGGGATGCCGGCGGTGGCCACCGTGCGCTCGCGCATACTCAGGGCGAGCCGCAGCACCGCGATCCACATCAGGGACGAGCCGAGCATGTGGAGGCCGACCAGGATCTCGGGGACGCCCATGAAGTACTGGACGTAGCCCACCCCGCCCTGGAGGAGCAGCACGATCAGCAGGTCGCGGGCGCGGGCCCGGGTGTCCGGCGGGGCGTCGACCACCCGGAGCACCAGCCACATCGCGACCGCGAGGGCGCAGACGACCCAGGCGGCGACGGCGTGGAGGTGCGCGGCGTTCGTCCAGTCCCACGGCATCCGCGGTACGTCGCTGCTGTCGCCGGCGTGCTTGCCCGAGCCGGTGACCGTCGTGCCCAGCACGATCAGCAGCGCGGAGACCAGCGTGATCGCCCAGGACAGCCCGCGCACCGGGCGCGGTGCGCGCGGACGCGGCGGGGCGTCGCCCTCGCCGGTCCGGTGCCAGGTGATGACGGCGACCGTGAGCAGGGCGTTCGCGGCGAGGAAGTGGCCCGCGACGGTCCACGGGTTGAGGCCCATCCACACCGTGATGCCGCCGAGGACGGCGTTGCTCATCACGATCCAGAACTGGGCCCAGGCGGTACGGGTCAGCCCGCGCCGCCACGGCTTGGTGCACCGGGCCGAGACGATCGCCCAGCCGACCGCGGCCGACAGGACGTACGTCAGCATCCGGTTGCCGAACTCGATCGCGCCGCGGTAGCCCTGCTCGGGCGTCACGAACAGGCTGTCGTCGGTGCACTTGGGCCAGGTGTCGCAGCCGAGGCCGGAACCGGTCAGCCGGACCGCGCCGCCCGTGACGATGATGACCACGCTCATCACGACGGCGGAGAGCGCGGCGCGCCGGAGCGTCCTGGGGGACGGGGTCCAGCGCCTGGCGAGGGAGGCGAGGGGGGTCAGCACGGGCCCTATCGTAGGCCGGTGCTTGTGCACGCTTTCACGAGGGGTGCCTTGTCGGGAAACGTCACCCTCTGGGGTGTGTCCGCTACTCCCAGCGGAAGAACTTCGCCGCCGCTCCGAGCCCGAGGACGGCCCACACCGCGAGGGTCCCCGCGTCGCCCCAGGGCAGCGCGGCGCCGTCCCGGAGGACCGCCCGCAGCCCGTCGGAGAGGGCGGAGATCGGCAGCAGCTCCAGGACCGAGCGGGCCGCGTCCGGGAACTTGTCCAGCGGGACGATCACCCCGCCGCCCACCAGGAGCAGCAGGAAGACCAGGTTGGCGGCGGCCAGGGTGGCCTCCGCCCGGAGGGTGCCCGCCATCAGCAGCCCGAGGCCGGAGAAGGCGGCGGTGCCCAGGACCAGGAGCAGCAGGACGGCGAGGGGGTTGCCCTGCGGGGACCAGCCCAGGCCCAGCGCGATGGCCGTCAGGAGGACGATCTGGAGGATCTCGGTGACCAGCACGGAGAGCGTCTTGGCGGTCATCAGCGCCCAGCGGGGCAGCGGTGAGGCGCCGAGGAGCTTGAGCACCCCGTACCGCCGCTCGAAGCCGGTGGCGATGGCCTGGCCGGTGAACGCGGTCGACAGGACGGCGAGCGCGAGGACGCCCGGGGCGAGGAAGTCGACCGCCTCGCCGGTGCCGGTGTCGACGATGTCGACCGTCGAGAAGAGCACCAGCAGCAGCGAGGGGATGATCACGGTCAGCAGCAGCTGCTCGCCGTTGCGCAGCAGCATCCGGGTCTCCAGCGCCGTCTGCGCCGCGATCATCCGGCCGAGGGGGGCGGCGCCGGGCCTCGGCGCGTACGTACCAGTGCTCACGACCGCAGTTCCTTGCCCGTCAGTTCCAGAAAGACGTCTTCGAGGGTGTGGCGTTCGACGGCGATGCCGTCGGGCATGACGCCGTGCTGGGCGCACCAGCTGGTGACCGTGGCGAGGAGCTGCGGGTCGATGGCACCGGTGATCCGGTACGTGCCCGGCAGCGGTTCGGCGGCGGCCGAGCCGTCGGGGAGCGCCTTGAGCAGGGAGCCCAGGTCGAGCGCGGGGCGTCCGGTGAAGCGCAGGGTGTTCTCGGCGCCGCCCCGGCACAGGGTCTCGGGGCTGCCCTGGGCGACGACCCGGCCCGCGTCGACGATGGCGACCTCGTCGGCGAGTTCCTCGGCCTCCTGCATGAGGTGGGTGGTGAGGACCACGGTGACGCCGTCGGCGCGCAGCTCGCGGACGAGGTCCCAGGTGGCGCGGCGGGCCTGCGGGTCGAGTCCGGCGGTCGGTTCGTCGAGGAAGACCAGTTCGGGGCGGCCGACGATCGCCATGGCGAGCGCGAGGCGCTGCTGCTGGCCGCCGGAGAGGCGCCGGTAGGTGGTGCGACCGCAGGAGCCGAGGCCGAGGCGTTCGACGAGGGCGTCGACGTCCAGCGGATGCGCGTGGAGCTTCGCGGTGTGGCGGAGCATCTCGTCGGCGCGGGCGCCGGAGTAGACGCCGCCGGACTGGAGCATCACGCCGATCCGGGGGCGCAGGGCCGCCGCGTCGGCGATCGGGTCGAGGCCGAGGACGCGGACGGTGCCGCCGTCGGGCCTGCGGTAGCCCTCGCAGGTCTCGACGGTGGTGGTCTTGCCCGCCCCGTTGGGGCCGAGGACGGCGGTGACGGTGGCGGTCCGCACGTCCAGGTCGAGGCCGTCGACCGCGGTCTTGCTTCCGTACCGCTTGACCAGGCCGCGTACCTGGACGGCGGACTCGTTGTTCTGGGTCTGGGTCCCGCGCATGGGGGAAGTCTAGAGAGGGGCCGAAGGTCCTCCCGGCGGGGGGCCCGGGTCACTGGAATCGGGACTTTTCCTTGCGCTCCGCCGCGCCCGGCGGGCATAGCGTCGTCGTGTGAACACTGTGGCGGAGAACTTGCGGGAGACGGCCGGTCAGGCGGCGCACAAGGCGCGGGACCTGCGGCGTCCCGGCCGCTACGCGGTGTCGGCGGTGCTGGCGGGGGCGTACATAGGCATCGGCGAGGTGCTGCTGCTGGTCGCGGTGTCGCCGTTCGCGGTCGAGCACGCGGCGGTGACGCGGCTCCTGGAGGGGGCGGTGTTCCCGATCGCGCTGACGGTCGTGATGTTCGCCGGGGCGCAGCTGTTCACCAGCAATGTGCTGGTGATGCTGGTCGGCGCCCTGGCGGGGCGCACGGGGGTGCGGGACCTGGTGGCGAGCTGGTCGCTGTCGCTGGCCGGGAACCTGGTGGGGACCTTCGCCTTCGGGGCGATGGCGCACGCCTCGGGGGTGCTGTCGGGGCCGTCGGCCAAGGCGCTGCTCGCGGAGCTGGTGGCGGGCAAGGAGGCCCTCGCGGGCGAGCAGCTGTTCTGGCGGGCGGTGCTCTGCAACCTGCTGGTGTGTCTCGGGGTGTGGATGTTCTCCCGGGCGAGGGGCGACGCGGCGAAGATCCTCGTGCTGTGGCTGCCGGTGCTGGTGTTCGTGGCGGTGGGTTTCGAGCACTGTGTGGCGAACATGGCGCTCTTCTCGCTGGCGATCCTCGACGGGACGGCCGGCTTCGGCGATCTGGGGCGCAATCTGCTGTTCACCGTGCCGGGCAACATGGTCGGCGGAGCCCTTGTGGCCTGCGCGTACTGGTTCACGGGGCGGCCGGAAAGGGTGCCGGGGGAGGACGGCCGGGACTCCTGATTCGTCCTACGAATGATCATTTTCGCAGGTCAGGTAAGGCTTACCTGAGTGATGCACGGCACCGTGGCCGTGTCCGGCGCGGGTTGTCAGGCCGAGATTAATTACGCAACAATGGCGTTGTGAAAAACGTTGGCGCGGCTCCGGTGGAGGAACTCGCGACCCGGGAGCGTTCGACGCGCAACCGGGTCGTGCGGTCGATCCTGGACCACGGTCCCTCGACCGTCGCGGACCTCGCCGGACGGGTCGGCCTCACCCAGGCGGCGGTCCGCCGCCACCTCGACTCGCTGGTCGGGGAGAACGTGGTGGAGGCCCGCGAGCAGCGCGTCTACGGGGCCCGCACCCGGGGACGCCCCGCGAAGGTCTTCGCGCTCACCGACTGCGGCCGGGACGCCCTGGACCAGTCGTACGACTCCCTGGCCGTCGAGGCCCTCCGCTGGATCGAGCGGAACGCGGGCGGGGAGGCGGCCGTGGCCGCCTTCGCCCGCGACCGGATCGAGTCCCAGGCGGGCGCCTACCGCGAGGCCGTCGAGGCGGCCGAGCCCGCGCGACGGGCCGAGGCCCTGGCCAAGGCCCTGACGGCGGACGGGTACGCTGCCACTGCGCGGAACGCGCCGGTCGGCGAGCAGCTCTGCCAGCACCACTGCCCGGTCGCCCACGTCGCCGAGCAGTACCCACAGCTGTGCGAGGCGGAGACGGAATTCTTCTCCCGCCTCCTGGGAACGCACGTCCAGCGCCTGGCCACCATCGCGCATGGTGACGGCGTCTGCACCACGTTCATCCCGCACGGCACCCCGCAGACCACCGAATCAGCATCCGTAAGCACGGCCGGGAGGAACCCCGCATGACCACCGAGATCAGCCACCCCGAGCTCGAGGGCCTGGGTCGGTACGAGTACGGCTGGGCCGACTCCGACACCGCCGGTGCCACCGCCAAGCGCGGTCTCAACGAGGACGTCGTCCGCGACATCTCCTCGAAGAAGAACGAGCCCGAGTGGATGCTGAAGCTGCGGCTCAAGGGTCTGCGCCTCTTCGGCAAGAAGCCCATGCCGACCTGGGGCTCCGACCTCTCCGGCATCGACTTCGACAACATCAAGTACTTCGTGCGGTCCACCGAGAAGCAGGCCGAGTCCTGGGAGGACCTGCCGGAGGACATCAAGAACACCTACGACCGGCTCGGCATCCCCGAGGCCGAGAAGCAGCGCCTCGTCGCCGGTGTCGCCGCCCAGTACGAGTCCGAGGTCGTCTACCACCAGATCCGCGAGGACCTGGAGGAGCAGGGCGTCATCTTCGTCGACACCGACACCGCGCTGAAGGAGCACGAGGAACTCTTCCGCGAGTACTTCGGCACCGTCATCCCCGTCGGCGACAACAAGTTCGCCTCCCTGAACACCGCCGTCTGGTCCGGCGGATCGTTCATCTACGTGCCGAAGGGCGTGCACGTCGAGATCCCGCTCCAGGCCTACTTCCGCATCAACACGGAGAACATGGGCCAGTTCGAGCGGACGCTGATCATCGTCGACGAGGACGCCTACGTCCACTACGTCGAGGGCTGCACCGCCCCGATCTACTCCTCCGACTCGCTGCACAGCGCCGTCGTCGAGATCATCGTCAAGAAGGGCGGCCGCTGCCGCTACACGACCATCCAGAACTGGTCGAACAACGTCTACAACCTGGTGACCAAGCGCGCCGTCGCCTACGAGGGCGCCACCATGGAGTGGGTCGACGGCAACATCGGCTCCAAGGTCACCATGAAGTACCCGGCCGTCTACCTGATGGGCGAGCACGCCAAGGGCGAGACCCTCTCCATCGCCTTCGCGGGCGAGGGCCAGCACCAGGACGCCGGCGCCAAGATGGTCCACATGGCCCCGAACACCTCCTCCAACATCGTCTCCAAGTCGGTGGCGCGAGGCGGCGGGCGCACCTCCTACCGCGGTCTCATCGAGATCGGCGAAGGCGCCCCGGGCTCCAAGTCCAACGTGCTCTGCGACGCGCTGCTCGTGGACACCATCTCCCGCTCGGACACGTACCCCTACGTGGACGTGCGCGAGGACGACGTCTCCATGGGCCACGAGGCCACCGTCTCCAAGGTCTCCGAGGACCAGCTCTTCTACCTGATGAGCCGCGGCCTCACCGAGTTCGAGGCCATGGCGATGATCGTCCGCGGCTTCGTCGAGCCCATCGCCAAGGAACTCCCGATGGAGTACGCCCTGGAGCTCAACCGGCTGATCGAGCTGCAGATGGAGGGGTCGGTCGGCTGACCGCCGCCCACCCCCGCAGCGACCGACTCACACGTACGCAGGAAGAGAGCAACACGACAGCCATGGCTGAGGCTCAGCAGAACATCCCGGCGGCGGGCTCCACCACCGCCGGCTCGATCGCGGTGGCCGCCGAGTCCACCGTCGCCACGCGCATGAGCGCCCCCCCGTCCTTCGACGTCGCGGACTTCCCCGTCCCGCACGGCCGCGAGGAGGAGTGGCGCTTCACCCCGCTCGCCCGGCTCCGCGGACTCCACGACGGCACCGCCGTCGCCTCCGGCGAGGGCGTCAAGGTCGAGATCGACGCCCCCGAGGGCGTCACCGTGGAGACCGTCGGCCGCGAGGACGAGCGCCTGCGCAAGGCCGGAGTGCCCGTCGACCGCGTCGCCGCCCAGGCCTACTCCTCCTTCGAGAAGGCCTCGGTCGTCACCGTCGCCAAGGACGCGGTCCTCGCCGAACCGATCCGCATCGCCGTGCACGGCCAGGGCGGCGTCGCCTTCGGCCACCAGGTCATCGAGCTCGGCGCCTTCGCCGAAGCCGTCGTGGTCATCGACCACACCGGTGACGCGGTGCTCGCCGCCAACGTCGACTACCTCCTCGGCGACGGCGCCAGGCTGACCGTCGTCTCCGTCCAGGACTGGGACGAGAAGGCCGTCCACGTCGCCCAGCACAACGCGCTGGTCGGCCGCGACGCCTCCTTCAAGTCCGTCGTCGTCACCTTCGGCGGCGACCTCGTCCGCATCCACCCCCGGGTGGCGTACGCGGCCCCCGGCGGCGAGGCCGAGCTGTTCGGCCTGTACTTCACCGACGCCGGACAGCACCAGGAGCACCGCCTCCTGGTCGACCACAACACCCCGCACTGCAAGTCCAACGTGGCCTACAAGGGCGCACTGCAGGGCCAGGGCGCGCACGCCGTCTGGATCGGTGACGTGCTCATCCAGGCCGCCGCCGAGGGCACCGACAGCTACGAGCTCAACCGGAACCTGGTCCTCACGGACGGCGCCCGGGTCGACTCCGTGCCGAACCTGGAGATCGAGACCGGCGAGATCGCCGGCGCGGGTCACGCCTCCGCCACCGGCCGCTTCGACGACGAGCAGCTCTTCTACCTGATGTCCCGGGGCATCCCGGAGACCGAGGCCCGCCGCCTCGTCGTCCGCGGCTTCTTCGCGGAACTGGTCCAGCAGATCGGTCTGCCGGACGTCCAGGAGCGCCTCCTCGCCAAGATCGAGGCCGAGCTGGAGGCCTCCGTCTGATGCCCTTCGTCCGAGTCTGCGCGCTGAGCGAGCTGGAGGCCGACACCCCCAAGCGGGTCGAGGTCGACGGCACGCCGGTGTCGGTCGTGCACACCGAGGGCGAGGTGTTCGCGATCAACGACATCTGCTCGCACGCGAACGTCTCCCTCTCGGAGGGCGAGGTCGAGGACTGCGCGATCGAGTGCTGGCTGCACGGCTCCAGCTTCGACCTGCGCACCGGCAAGCCCTCCGGTCTTCCCGCGACGCGCCCCGTCCCCGTATACCCCGTAAAGATCGAAGGGGACGATGTGCTCGTCTCCGTCACCCAGGAGTCCTGAGTCACCCATGGCAACGCTCGAAATCCACGACCTGCACGTCTCCGTCGACGCGGAGAACGGCCCCCGCGAGATCCTCAAGGGCGTCGACCTGACCATCAAGCAGGGCGAGACCCACGCCGTCATGGGCCCCAACGGCTCCGGCAAGTCGACCCTGGCCTACTCCCTCGCCGGGCACCCGAAGTACACGATCACCGGCGGCACCGTCACCCTCGACGGTGAGGACGTCCTGGAGATGTCGGTCGACGAGCGCGCCCGCGCCGGCGTCTTCCTCGCCATGCAGTACCCCGTCGAGGTCCCCGGCGTCTCGGTCTCCAACTTCCTGCGCACCTCCGCCACCGCCGTCCGCGGCGAGGCGCCCAAGCTGCGCACCTGGGTGAAGGAGGTCAGGTCCGCGATGGAGCAGCTCCAGATGGACCCGGCCTTCGCCGAGCGCAACGTCAACGAGGGCTTCTCCGGCGGCGAGAAGAAGCGCCACGAGATCCTCCAGCTCGAACTGCTGAAGCCGAAGATCGCGATCCTCGACGAGACCGACTCCGGCCTCGACGTCGACGCCCTGCGCGTCGTCTCCGAGGGCGTCAACCGCGTCCGCGAGACCGGTGAGGTCGGCACCCTGCTGATCACGCACTACACGCGCATCCTCCGCTACATCAAGCCCGACTTCGTGCACGTCTTCGCGAACGGCCGCATCGCCGAGTCCGGCGGCGCCGAGCTGGCCGACGTGCTGGAGAACGAGGGCTACGACAAGTACGTGAAGGGTGGCGCGTCCGCGTGACTTCTGCCCATCAGGGGCTCTCCGGCCTCCTCGACACCGAGGCGATCCGCAAGGACTTCCCGCTCCTGGACCGCGTGGTCCACGACGGCAAGAAGATCGTGTACCTCGACTCGGCGGCGACCTCGCAGAAGCCGCGGCAGGTCCTCGACGCGCTCACCACGTACTACGAGCGTCACAACGCCAACGTCCACCGGGGCGTCTACCTGGTCGCCGAGGAGGCGACGGCGCTGTACGAGGGCGCCCGTGACAAGGTCGCGGCCTTCATCAACGCGCCGAGCCGCAACGAGGTGATCTTCACCAAGAACGCCTCGGAGTCGCTCAACCTCGTGGCCAACATGCTGGGCTGGGCCGACGAGCCCTACCGCGTGGACCACGAGACCGAGATCGCCATCACGGAGATGGAGCACCACTCCAACATCGTGCCGTGGCAGCTGCTCTCGCAGCGCACGGGCGCGAAGCTGAAGTGGTTCGGCCTCACCGACGACGGACGTCTCGACCTCTCGAACATCGAGGAGGTCATCACCGAGAAGACCAAGATCGTCTCGTTCACGCTGGTCTCCAACCTGCTCGGCACGGTCAACCCGGTGGAGACGATCATCCGCCGCGCCCAGGAGGTCGGTGCGCTGGTCTGCATCGACGCCTCCCAGGCGGCCCCGCACATGGTGCTGGACGTCCAGGCGCTCCAGGCCGACTTCGTGGCCTTCACCGGCCACAAGATGTGCGGCCCGACCGGCATCGGCGTGCTGTGGGGACGGCAGGAGCTCCTCGAGGACCTGCCGCCGTTCCTCGGCGGCGGCGAGATGATCGAGACCGTCTCGATGCACTCCTCGACGTACGCCCCGGCCCCGCACAAGTTCGAGGCGGGTACGCCCCCGATCGCCCAGGCCGTCGGCCTCGGCGCGGCCGTGGACTACCTCTCGGCGATCGGCATGGAGAACATCGCGCGCCATGAGCACGCGATCACCGAGTACGCCGTCCGGCGCCTCCAGGAGGTCCCCGACCTGCGGATCATCGGCCCCACCACGGCCGAGGACCGGGGCGCGGCGATCTCCTTCACGCTCGGCGACATCCACCCGCACGACGTGGGCCAGGTCCTCGACGAGCAGGGCATCGCGGTCCGGGTCGGCCACCACTGCGCGCGGCCGGTCTGCCTGCGGTACGGAATTCCCGCGACCACGCGGGCGTCGTTCTATCTGTACTCCACTCCGGCCGAGGTCGACGCCCTGGTCGAGGGTCTGGAGCACGTCCGGAACTTCTTCGGCTGAGGGACGGGTTCGTGAAGCTGGATTCGATGTACCAGGACGTCATCCTGGACCACTACAAGCACCCCCACGGGCGCGGTCTGCGGGACGGCGACGCCGAGGTGCACCACGTCAACCCGACGTGCGGTGACGAGATCACGCTCCGGGTGAAGTACGACGGCTCGCGCGTCGAGGACGTCTCGTACGAGGGCCAGGGCTGCTCCATCAGCCAGGCCTCGGCCTCCGTGCTCAACGAGCTGCTCGTCGGCAAGGAGCTGGCCGAGGCGCGGAAGATCCAGGGCGCGTTCCTGGAGCTGATGCAGTCCAAGGGGCAGATCGAGCCGGACGAGGCCATGGAGGAGATCCTGGAGGACGCGGTCGCGTTCGCCGGGGTGTCCAAGTACCCGGCCCGGGTGAAGTGCGCGCTGCTCAGCTGGATGGCGTGGAAGGACGCGACCGCCCAGGCACTGGGGGACGATCAGAAGTCTGTGAGGAAGTCGGCATGACCGAGAACGCCGAGGCCACCATGAAGCCGGCCTCCGAGGAAGAAGTCCGTGAGGCGCTGTACGACGTCGTCGACCCCGAGCTGGGCATCGACGTCGTCAACCTGGGCCTGATCTACGGCATCCACATCGACGACTCGAACGTCGCGACGCTGGACATGACGCTGACGTCGGCGGCCTGCCCGCTGACCGACGTGATCGAGGACCAGGCCCGTTCCGCGACGGACGGCATCGTCAGCGAGCTGAAGATCAACTGGGTCTGGATGCCGCCGTGGGGTCCGGACAAGATCACGGACGACGGGCGCGAGCAGCTGCGCGCGCTCGGCTTCAACGTCTGAGCCACGATCATCCGAGAACGGCCGTGCCCCCAGCGGGCACGGCCGTTCTCGCGTCCCGGACCGGGGCCGGGACCTTCCTGACGGGCCGGTCCGGACCGGACCGGCCCGTCAGGAAGGTCACGCCGCGATGGCCGGGCCGACGGCCGGGTTCTCCTCGCGGAGGCGCTGGTCCCCGTGGAGCGGGCCGGTCACCGGGACCGTGCTGGAACCGGGCGGTGCCAGGGGTGTCACGCCGGGCTTCGGCGGTGGGGGCGGCGGCACGACGGCCGTAGCCGTACGGGTCCCGGGGGAACGGTCATGGGGGACCCGGTGCCCGGCGGCGTTGTGTACGCTCGTACGCATGGGTTACGGACTGCTCGCGGGCGCCATCGTCGCGGAGATACTCGCCACCACCTCCATGAAGTACAGCGAGGGCTTCACCAAGCTCTGGCCCTCCCTCGTCACCGGCGCCGGATACGTCATCGCCTTCGCGCTGCTCGCCCAGGCGCTCAAGACCCTCCAGGTCGGCACCGCCTACGCCATCTGGTCCGGCATCGGCACCGCCGCCGTCGCCACCATCGGCGTCCTCTTCCTCGGCGAGACCCTCAGCCTCGCCAAGGTCGCCGGGATCGTCCTGATCGTCGCCGGGGTCGTCGTCCTCAACACGGGCGGCGCGCACTGATGGCCCGCGCCCGCCGCCACGACCCCGAGCGCCGCGAACGGATCGTCGACGCGGCCCTCGCGGTCGCCGGGCGCTCCGGCATCGCGGGCCTCAGCCACCGCACCGTGGCCGCCGAGGCGGACGTGCCGCTCGGCTCCACCACCTACCACTTCGCCTCCCTCGACGAACTCCTCGTCGCCGCCCTCCGCAAGGCCAACGAGGGCTTCGGGCGGCTGCTCCGCGACAGCCCCGCCCTCACCGCGCCCGGCACCGACCTCGCCGGGGCCCTCGCCCGCCTCCTGGGGGAGTGGCTGGACGGCTCCCGCGTGCGCGTGGAGCTGGAGTACGAGCTGTACCTCGCCGCCCTGCGCCGCCCCGCGCTCCGGCCCGTCGCCGCCGAATGGGCCGAGACCGTCGCGGCCGTCCTCGCCCCCCGCACCGACCCCGCCACCGCCCGCGCCCTCGTCGCGCTCATGGACGGCGTCTGCCTCCAGGTCCTGCTGACCGGCGGCGCGTACGACGAGGAGTACGCGCGGGAGATGCTCGCCCGGGTGCTGCGCCCGACCGGCGCCCGAGCCCGTCCGGGCCGCCCGGTCCGACCGGTGCCCGAGCCCGTCCGGTCGACCGGCACCTGAGACCGGTTGGCCCGCGCGGGGCCCCGCCGGTTAGGTTTTCCGTCATGACCACTGCTCCTCGCACCACCGGCGCCGTCGCCGCAGGCCTCGCCACCATCGCCGGAGACGGCACCGTTCTCGACACCTGGTTCCCCGCCCCCGGGCTGACGGACGGATCCGGCCCGGCCGGCACCGTGCTGCTCTCGCCCGACGAGGCCCTCAACGCCCTCGGAGAGGGCGCCGTCAAGGCCCTCGGCGTGGACGCCCGCCGGGGCGTCGAGGTGGTCGCCGTCCGTACCGTCATCGCCTCGCTCGACGAGAAGCCGCTCGACGCCCACGACGCCTATCTGCGCCTGCACCTGCTCAGCCACCGGCTGGTCAAGCCGCACGGCCAGAGCCTCGACGGCGTCTTCGGGCTGCTCGCCAACGTCGCCTGGACCTCGCTCGGCCCGGTCGCCGTCGACGACATCGAGAAGGTCCGGCTCAACGCGCGCGCCGAGGGCCTGCACCTCCAGGTGACCTCGATCGACAAGTTCCCCCGGATGACCGACTACGTCGTGCCCGCCGGAGTCCGCGTCGCCGACGCCGACCGGGTCCGCCTCGGCGCCCACCTGGCCGCGGGCACCACCGTCATGCACGAGGGCTTCGTCAACTTCAACGCGGGCACCCTCGGCACCTCCATGGTCGAGGGCCGGATCTCCGCCGGGGTCGTCGTCGGTGACGGCTCCGACATCGGTGGCGGGGCCTCCACCATGGGCACACTCTCGGGCGGCGGCAACGTCGTCATCTCGATCGGCGAGCGCTGCCTGGTCGGCGCCGAGGCGGGCGTCGGCATCGCCCTCGGTGACGAGTGCGTCGTCGAGGCCGGTCTGTACGTCACCGCGGGCACCCGGGTGACGCTGCCGGACGGCCAGATCGTGAAGGCGCGCGAGCTCTCCGGCGCCTCGAACATCCTCTTCCGCCGCAACTCGGTCAGCGGCGCCGTCGAGGCCCGCCCGAACAACGCGGTCTGGGGCGGTCTCAACGAGGTCCTGCACAGCCACAACTGATCCACGGCGATTCCCTGACCGCCCTGTCGGACTCCTCTCGGAGGCCCGGCGGGGCGGTCATCCGTTTGGAGTAACGGAGGGGACGTCGTGAAACTCCTGTGGCGCACGGTACCGAAGGGAGGACCCGCCGTTAACAGGGCGGAGCACAGTGTTCCCAGCAAGTGGACGAGCGAGGAGTCGACATGACGAGGAAGCCCACGGTCGCCGGAGTGCTCACGATGGCGGCGGTGCTCTGGCCCGCCGGGACCGCCGCGGCGGACGAGACGCACCACAACTCGCACAACGGGCCGAACATCGCCCTGATCTCCACCGGTCAGATCGACGACCCGATGGAGGACGTCCTCGAACACGCCGCGATCCTCGGCAGGACCGACACCACCGACTCCGCCTGATCCTCGCGGAGCAGCGCTTCGAGCGCGGCGCGCAGCCCGTCGGCCGTCTCCCGGTCGGCGGGCAGCAGCGGTTCCCGGGGCGCCCCGCCGAGCAGCGCCTTCACCGTCACGGTGCCGGGCAGCCCGGCGGCCATCATCGCCTCGGCCAGCGGCAGGAGCCGGGCGTGGAGCCGGGCGGCCGTCGCGGTGTCGCCCGCGTCGAAGGCGTCCAGGACCGCCCGCAGCAGGCGGGGCGCCACATTGGCCACCGTACTGACGTATCCGGCGCCGCCGACCGCGTACAGGGGCAGGTTCAGCTCCTCGCAGCCCGAGTAGTAGGCGAGCGGGGTCTCCGCGATCAGCCGGGCCGAGCCGAGCAGGTCGTACGCGCAGTCCTTGACCGCCACGATCCTGGGGTGGGCGGCGAGCCGCCGCAGGCTCTCCGGCGCGACCCGGGTGCCGGTGCGGCCCGGGATGTCGTAGACCATCACCGGTAGTCCGGTGGCGTCGGCGACCTTCAGGAAGTGCGCCTCGACGGCCTGCCGGGGCGGTCGGCTGTAGTACGGGGTGACGACGAGGAGTCCGTCGGCGCCCGCCTCCTCCGCCGCGCGGGCGAGCGCGACGGTGTGCCGGGTGTCGGCGGTGCCGACGCCCGCGACGACGTGCGGGCCGGGGCCGACGGCCGCCCGGACGGCGCGGACCAGGGCGGTCTTCTCGGCGTCGGTGGTGGTGGGGGACTCGCCGGTGGTGCCGTTGAGGACCAGGCCGTCACAGCCCTCGGCGACGAGCCGGACGGCCAGCTCACCCGCCCGGTCGAGGTCGAGCCCGCCGTCGGGCGTGAACGGGGTGATCATCGCGCACAGGGCGCGGCCGAAGGGGCGTGCGGTGTCCATCCGGAAAGTCTGGGCGCCCCGGACGCTGAAGGTCTACTTAGATCTTCTTTGTCCGGGGCGTAAGCACCACTGAAGAATCAGCGGTGATCGGTGATGATCGGCGGTGCTGATGGGCCGTACGGGCCTTTGCGGGACTCGCGGGTCTTACGGCCCGGCCTTACGGGCGGAAGCGCAGGACCTGCGGGTCGTGGTCGCTGTTCTGGTCGGCGAACTCCGCGTTGATGTGGACGCTGTCGTACGTGAAGTGACGCACGCCCGGACTGGTCAGGATCTGGTCGAGGACCTGGCTGTTGCCCTGGTACACGTACGAGTAGCGCTCACCGCGCGGCAGCGACTTCACGGCCGGGTACAGCACGCCGCCGTCGGTCAGCGCCTTCGTCGTGCCGGAGAACTCGAAGTCGTTGATGTCGCCGAGGACGAGGACGTCCGCCTGCTTCTCGACCGCGACGATCTGCTTCACGAAGGTGTTGACGGCCTGCGCCTGGAGGAGGCGCTTCGCCTCGGAGGAGCGGTTCGGCGGCTGGTGGTGCGAGACGATGGACTCGTCGCCGCCCTTCGAGCCGAAGTGGTTGGCGATCACGAAGACCGTCCGGCCACGGAAGACGAACTCGCCCGCGAGCGGCTTGCGGCTGGACTCCCAGGCGGTGTTCGCCGGGTCGACACGGCCGGGGGAGAGGGTCAGCGCGGCCCGGCCCTTGGTGCCGGTCACCCCGGTGGGGGTGGTCGCGTCGCCGCCCGCGCGGTCCGTGAAGGAGACCCGCTCGGGGTTGAAGAGGAAGACCTGACGGATGTTGCCGCCGGGCTCGCCGCCGTCCTTGTTGTTCTCCGGGGCGATCGAGCGCCACGCGTACGCCGGACCGCCCGCCGCGACGATCGCGTCCGTGAACTTCTTGACCGTCTGCTCGGCGGAGACCGTGCCGTCGTTCTTGGCGCCGTTGTCGTCCTGGATCTCCTCCAGGGCGATGATGTCGGGCGCGGACAGGTTCTCCACGACCGCCTTCGCGAGCGCGTCGAACTTCGTCTGCGGGTCGCCCGGGTCCAGGTTCTCCACGTTGTACGTGGCGACGGCCAGCTCGTTGCGGTGCTGCTTCGCCGTGGTCTCGCGCTCCAGACCCCGGTCGACGACCGTGCCGAGGGTGCGGGCCGTCAGGGTGTAGCCGCCGAACTGGTTGAAGTCCAGCGGGCCCTCGGTGGTGCCGGTCAGCCGGTCACCGACGTTCGCCACCGGGAACGGCTGCTGGGCGAGCGGGGTCAGCGACTGGATCTGGAGCCGCCCGGTGTTCTGGGAGTCGTACGAGCCGTAGACCGTGCCGCCGCGCACGTTGCGGTTCTCCCACGGCTTCACCGTCACCCACAGCTCCGCGTACGGGTCGGTGGCGCCGACCACGCGCGAGGAGCCGATCCGGACGTTGGTGCCCTCCAGGGACTCGTAGTAGTCCAGGGCGTACTTCTTCGGGTTCAGGGTCAGGCCGTTGACCGAGCCGCCCGCCGCCGGGTCGCCCTCGGGGGCGTACCGGTCCGGCACCGACCAGGCGGAGATCGTCACCGGGGCGGGCACCGGGTTGTCCTTCGACAGCACCGTGACGACCGGCCGCGACAGCTGGGTGAGCGACTGGTTGCCCGAGGCCAGACCGCCGGGGACGTACTCGGTGACCGTGCCGTTCACACTGACCGCGTCGCCGACCGCGACCGTCGGGACGGAGCTGGTGAAGACGAAGACGCCCTCGCTGGTCGCCGGGTCGTCGTCCGCCTGCGGGTCCTGGATCCAGAAGCCGCGCGAACCGTAGGTCCGGACACCGGTGACGATGCCCGTCACCCCGGTGACCTGCTGGCCGACGAGCGGGGAGGTGCGGGTCGTGCCCTGGATGTCGTGGACGCGGACACCGGCGGCGGTGTCCGCCGCGGCGCTCGACGAACCGCCGAGCAGACCGGCGGCGAGGGCGGAGGCGACGACGGCGGAGACCGCGGCGGACCGCGCGACGGTACGGCCGGCAGCTCTCGGTATGGAGGAAGGCATCAGGGGGCTCCGGGGGTGCTTGGAGGAACGGCAGAATCATCTACGCGCGTCAATCTCTTTGCAGAGGCACCGACTTGTCAAGGGTCGACGGGTGTACGAAGGCTGACGGGCACATGAACCGGCGGACGCCCTCCCGGATGCGTCTACGCTGAGAGAGGCGCTCAGGGCCCGTCCCCCGAGCCCCCTTCGTCCTTCCACCCCCGTACGTCCCCGTCGAGGAGCCCCCACATGTCAGCGGAGCACCCCACCCTTCCCCCCGTTCGGCTCCGTGCGGACGCGGAGCTGGCGCGGGACGCCCTGGCCGCACCCCTTCTCGCGCGCGCGGTGCGGCTCGCCCGCTGGGCCGGGCCCGGCACCCGGGTCGACGCGGGCGGCGAACTCGTCGACGAGCAGCTCCCCGAGGCCGCCGCGCTGCTCGGCCTCACCCCCGACGAGGACGGCGAACTGGCGGCGGGCGACGCCTGGCGGCTCGCCGTCGACACCGGTCTCGTGGAGGTCAGGGACGGCACCGAGGGGGAGGACGGCGACACCCCCGGCACCGCCGCGCCCGGCGAGAACCTCGCCGTCGTCACCGGCGGCTCGCCCCAGGACGTGCTCGCGCTCTGGCTGGACGGCTTCGACGCGGTCTTCGGCGACGCCGTCGCCCCCGTCATCGACGACCTCGACGCACTCGTCGGCGAGGACGGCGAGATCGACATCGAGGCCCTCGACTGGGACCCCGAGAGCGAGGCCGAGTTCCTGGAGGGCGTCCTCGGCAACCTCTACCTCCTCACCGTCAGCGAGGCCGCGCCCGACGACGGCCCCGTGCCGCTGCCCGCCCTCGCCGCCTCGATGGTCGTCCCCGACGACATGGGCGAGCCCACCGACGACGTCCTGGAGCAGGTCTCCGACGCGATGATGCGGCTGGACGAGCAGTTCCAGCTGCTCGAACCCATCGGGCTCGTCGAGTACCAGCCCGTCGACGAGGCGCTGATGGCCGAGGAGGGCGAGGAGCCCGCGCCGCCCGTCGACGACGAGGACGTCACCCGCTACGGCATGGTCCGCCTCACCCCGCTCGGCCTCTACGGCGTCCGGGCCCGGATGCTGGACGCCGGGGTCGACGCGCCCGCCGTCGGCGACCTCGCCGACAAGGGCGCCGACGCGCTCCTCGACGGGATCGCCAGCTACCCGGAGGCCGCCGCGGCCGAGGAGACCGCCGCCTGGCTGGTCGGCCGGGACGCGCTCACCGCCGCCCGCGAGCTGCTGCACGCCGCCCGTGGCGCGGACGCCGGATCGCCGCTGCGCCGCCTGCACTGCCAGCAGACGCTGTCCCTGGTCGGCCCCGAGGCGGAGCCCGCCGTACGGGAGGTCCTGGACGACGCCGAACTCGGTGGCCTGGCCCGGGTCTGGCTCGCCGAGCACGGCGCGGCCGACGTGCCCGCGCCGCCGGAGTCGATGGTCTTCTGGCTGGCGATCGACACCATCGCCGCCCAGCTCGACGCGGACGGCGACCTGGAGGAACTCCAGGAGCTCGTCGAGGGGCTGACCGGACGGCACAGCGGCTTCTTCGAGGCGGCCTGGCGGGTGCCGCACCCGGCGACGGCGGAGGTCCTGGAGGCGATGGGACGCCTGCACCGGGACAAGGCCTCGGCGAAGGAGGCCCGCAAGGCCGCCTTCAAGGCCCGCTCCCAGCGCCCGAACTGACGGACGGCACCCGGACCGGGCCCGTGCGAGGTGCGGGCCCGTGCCGGACGGCGGTCCGCGCGGGGCACCGGCCCGACCCGGGCCATGTGCGCACGGGGCACCGCCACCGGTCGTGACCGGCGGTGTTCCCGTGGTGTTCAGGTGCCGTTCGCGGCGGCGCGGGAGGGTGGCCCGCGAGATTCGGCCACCACAGGGAGAACGCCACACCATGCCCCTCAACCGCAGAGAGTTCACCAAGCAGTCCGCCGTCGCCGGTGCCGGGCTCGCCCTCACCGGTGTCGTGGGCGCCCTCGCCACCGCGCCCGAGGCCCTCGCCTCCGACGAGCCCGGGACGTACGGCCCCGGGCACGGCGAGGACCACGGCCACGGGCATGACCACGGGCACGGGCACCGGATCGGCTACGGGCCCCTCCTCCCGGACCCCGAGGGGATGCTGGCGCTCCCGGCCGGGTTCTCGTACCGCGTCGTCACCCACAGCGGGGTGACCCGCCTGGAGACCGGCGAGTTCACCCCCTCCAACCACGACGGCACCGCCGCCTTCGCGGGCCCGCGCGGCACCACGTACCTGGTCAACAACCACGAGCTCAAGGGCACCCGCGACAAGTGGGCGCACCCCGTGCCGCTCACCGAGGGGCTCGTCTACGACCCGGCGGCCTCCGGCGGCTGCACGGTCGTCGAGGTGCACCGCGACGGCACCGTCGCCGAGTGGGTCGGCCTCGCGGGCACCTCCACCAACTGCGCGGGCGGCCGTACCTCCTGGGGTACCTGGCTGACCGGCGAGGAGAACTCCGACCGCGCCGGGGTCAACGGCATGACCAAGGACCACGGCTACATCTTCGAGGTCGACCCGCGCGACCGGCGGGCCAACCGCGCCCCCAAGCCGGTCAAGGCCTTCGGCCGCTACGACCACGAGGCCGTCGTCGTGGACCCCGTGCGGGGCCACGCCTACCTCACCGAGGACGCCTCCAACCCCAACGGGCTGTTCTTCCGCTGGACCCCGCCGAAGGGCTTCGAGCACGGCCGGGGCAGGCTCCGCACCCTCGCCGACGACGCCGGTGTGCTCCAGGCGTTCAGGTGCGTCGACGCGGCGGGCCGGTTCGTGGACGACCTGTCCCGGGCCACCCGGATCGGCACCGTCTACGGCGTGGACTGGGTCGACGTCCCCGACCGCGACGGCCGCACCACCTCCGTCCGCAAGCAGTTCGCCGCCGGTGAGGTCACCCGGGCCCGCAAGCTGGAGGGCATGTGGTGGGCCGACGGCGGCACCTACGTCGTCTCCTCGTACGCGCGCGCCGAGAGCCCCGGCGCCGCGCACGACGGCCAGGTCTGGTTCTACGAGCCCAAGCGCCGCACCCTCACCCTCAAGGTGCTGCTCGGCGTGAACGCGAACCCGGACGAGGACGGCGCCTTCGACGGCCCCGACAACATCACGGTCTCCCCGTACGGCGGGCTCGTCATCGCCGAGGACGGCGAAGGGGTCCAGCACCTCTTCGGCGCGACGGACTCGGGCCGTACGTACCCGATCGCCCGGAACGACCTCAACGACAGCGAGTTCACCGGGGTCACCTTCTCGCCGGACGGTGACACGCTGTTCGCCAACATCCAGGAGCCGGGCATCATGGTGGCTGTCACCGGACCCTGGCGCCGCCAGCCCCGCCGCTGACTCCGGAACCGACCCCTGGTCAGCTCCATGGACTGACATCTAACATGTCAGTCCATGGACGCCTTACGGCCCGTGAGCCGGACCCTGTTGCGTGACCGCGCCTACGAGGCGCTGCGCGAGGCCATCGTGCGTGGTGACCTCGCCCCCGGCGCCCCCCTCAAGGACGCCGATCTCGCCGAACGGCTCGGGCTCTCGCGCGCACCCGTGCGCGAGGCCCTGGCCCGGCTCGGCGACGAAGGGCTCGTCGAGTCCAAGCCGCAGAGCTACACCCGGGTGACCCGGCCGGTCAGCCGGGTCGTCAGGGACGCCGCCTCGGTGGTGCGGGTGATGCACGAACTCGCCGCCAGGACCGGTGTGCCGCTGCTCGGGCCCGAGGGCATCCGGACCATGCGCGAGGCCAACGAGCGCTTCGCCGCGGCCGTCCGCGCCTCCGACGTGGAGGCGGCCCTGCGCGCCGACGACGAACTGCACCAGGTGCTGGTCGTCGCCAGCGGCAACCACGCCGCCGCCGCGACGATCGCGCGGTACACCCCGCTGATCCGCCGTGTCGAGCGGCGGCTCTTCGGCGACGCCGGAAGCTGTGGCTCGGCCGAGCTGCACGCCCGGCTCATCGAGGCGTGCGAGGCGGGGGACCCGGGGGAGGCGGTACGGGTCACCACGGAGATATGGGCGGCCCTCGAACAGCTCGCGGACGACGCCATCGAGGTCGCCGAGGTCACGGGGATACCGGCACCGACCGGGCCCGAGACCGGGCCCGAGACCGGGCCCGAGACCGGGACCGGATCGCCCGGACCGCTCGGATGCTCGGGGCCGTTCGCGTCCGGAGTGTCCGAAGTATCCGGAGCGTCCGGCCCGTCAGGGGCCGGGGGCGGGTCCGGAGCCGCGTCGCCGGGGCCGTAGCGCGTCCAGGAACGTCGACCAGCAGCCGTCACTCACCGGGAGCCGCTTTGCCGATCACCGATTTCGAACGCTATCCGCTCCTCTTCGGGCCCTCGCCCGTCCACCCCCTCGAACGGCTCACCCACCACCTCGGCGGCGCCACCCTGTGGGCCAAGCGCGAGGACTGCAACTCCGGTGTCGCGTACGGCGGGAACAAGACCCGCAAGCTGGAGTACCTGGTCGCGGACGCCCTCGCGCAGGGCTGCGACACCCTCGTCTCCATCGGCGGGGTCCAGTCCAACCACACCCGTCAGGTCGCCGCCGTCGCCGCCCGCGCCGGGCTGCGCTGCGTGCTCGTCCAGGAGAGCTGGGTCGACTGGCCGGACGCGGTCTACGACAAGGTCGGCAACATCCTGATCAGCAGGCTGGCCGGGGCCGACGTCCGGCTGGTGCGGGCCGGTTTCGGGATCGGCTTCAAGGAGAGCTGGGAGCAGGCCCTGCGCGAGGTCGAGGAGGGCGGCGGGAAGCCCTACGCGATCCCGGCGGGCGCCTCCGACCACCGGCTCGGCGGCCTCGGCTTCGCCAACTGGGCGTACGAGGTGGCGGAACAGGAGCGGGAGCTGGGCGTCTTCTTCGACACCGTCGTCGTCTGCTCGGTGACCGGCTCCACCCAGGCGGGCATGGTGGCGGGCTTCGCCGCGCTCGCCGAGGAGGGCGGCAGGGCCCGCCGGGTCGTCGGGATCGACGCCTCCGCGAAGCCGGTGGAGACGCACGGGCAGATCACCCGGATCGCCCGGGACACCGCCGCCCTGATCGGTGTCGACCGCCCGGTGACGGAGGCGGACGTCGAGCTGGACGAGCGCTACCACGGCGGGGTGTACGGCATCCCGGACGAGGCCACCCTCGACGCGATGCGGCTCGCCGCCCGCACCGAGGGCATGGTCACCGACCCCGTCTACGAGGGGAAGTCGATGGCGGGCCTGATCGATCTGGTGGACCGGGGGGAGATCGGCGGGGACTCGACCGTGCTCTACGCCCACCTCGGCGGCCAGCCCGCCCTCAACGCGTACAGCGCCCTGTTCTCCTAGCCGCCGTCCCGCCCGGGGCCGTCCTCCCCGGCCGTTCCCCGGGTTGTCCTCCCGGGCTGTCCTCCCGGGCCGTCCTTCTGGCCGGGCGGGCGCCGGACGGTCCCGGACAGGACGGCGCCCCGGGCCGGACGGGACCCGGGGCGCGTCCGGCGGGCCGGTCGCTCAGAGTGCCTGCGCGGCCGGCTTCACCATGCCCCGGACGGTCCGCGACTTCACGAACTCGCCCATGGCGGTCATCTCCCACTCGCCGCTGAACTGCTTGATCAGCTTGGCCATCATCACGCCGGTCTGCGGCTCGGCGGTGGTGAGGTCGAAGCGGACCAGCTCCTCACCGGTCGCCGCGTCCATCAGTCGGCAGTACGCCTTGGCGACCTCGGTGAACTTCTGGCCGGAGAACGAGTTGACGGTGAAGACCAGGCCGGTGGCCTCGGCCGGGAGCCGTCCCAGGTCCACGACGATCACCTCGTCGTCACCCGCGCCCTCGCCGGTGAGGTTGTCGCCCGAGTGCTTGACGGAACCGCCCAGGATGGCCAGCTTGCCGAAGTAGCAGCTGTCCAGGTGGTTGCGCTGGGGGCCGTACGCGATGACGGAGGCGTCCAGGTCGATGTCCTTGCCCCGGTACGCGGGCTCCCAGCCGAGGCCCATCTTGACCTGGGACAGCAGCGGGCGGCCGTTCTTGACCAGGGACACCGTCTGGTTCTTCTGGAGGCTGACCCGGCCCTTGTCGAGATTGATCTTGCCGGTGGAGACCGGTGCGGCGGCGGGGGTGGCGGCCGGGGGAGCGGGCGGCACGGGGGCCGCGATCCGGGGGTCGGCCGGGGCCACCGGCGGGGCGGCGGGCGCCGGGGCCGCCGGGGCGGCGGCGGGCGCGTCGTCCACCGAGACGCCGAAGTCCGTCGCGATGCCCGCGAGCCCGTTCGCGTAGCCCTGGCCGACGGCGCGGGCCTTCCACGCGCCGTTGCGCAGATAGATCTCGACGACCACGAGCGCGGTCTCGCCCGCCAGCTGGGGCGGGGTGAAGGTGGCGAGGACGCTGCCGTCGGCCGCGTCGCGCAGGGTGGCCGTGGGCTCGACGCCCTGGAAGGTCTGTCCGGCGGCGTCGGGGCTCGCGGTGACGACGATCCGCTCGACACCGGCCGGCAGGGCGGACGTGTCCACCAGGATCGCGTCGGGGGCGGTCCCGCCGCCCGAGCGGTAGGTGACACCGGGTCCGGACGGCTGGTTGTAGAAGATGAAGTCGTCGTCCGAGCGGACCTTGCCGTTGGCGCCGAGCAGCAGGCCCGAGACGTCGAGCCGCACGGGGGCGGCCACGTCCACCGCCACGCGCGCGGCGGTGAGAGGGATGTTCGAGCCGGGGGTCATTGCGGTCATGCCAGGGGTAACGAACCGGGCGCCTTTGCCGTTCCCTTACTTCCGTCCCGTTCGGCCACTCCGGTGACGGGGATGGTCCCTGGCCTGGCGTTCGTTGCCGAAGCGGTAGGCCCCGGTCCAGCGGGCCATGACGAGCTGGGCGTCCCCGCTCCCGGCCTCGGCGAGGAACTTCCCGGCACGTGCGCCGCGCAGCACGCCCGCGGCGCGGCCGAGGTGGGTGAGGACGACGGAGCCGTCCCGGCGCTCCTCGTAGGCGAATCCGTGGGGTCGTGGCATGACGGGCATCCTGCCGTTCCCGGTCAGATCCGTCATATGAATATTCTTTCGGCGGCGGGTGCGGTGGGGGTTGAGAGGCTGGTGTGACCCGTGGGGACAGAGGACGGTGGGGTTCCGGCGGGCCCCGTGGACGGCGGTCGCTTCCGGACACGGGACGTGGACGAGGCGCGCGAGGAACTGGACGCCCGCTACTACACGAGCCGGATGGACGTCGTCGACCGGGAGCGGCGCCCCTTCGCGGCGCGCTTCGACATCGTCGTGTTCGGCCCGCTGGTCATCGGTGACCTGAGCTGTGGGACGGACGTCCGGATGAGCTTCGGCGAGCTGGGCGCGTACCACCTGAACGCGCCGCTCCGCGGCACGATGGAGATGCGCCAGGGCGGGTCGACGGTGGTCGCGACGGCCGGGCGGGCCCTGCTGCTCGACCCGGCGGGGGACACCTTCCTCGACCGGTGGAGCGGGGACTGCCGGACGCTCGCCGTGAAGGTCGGCGCCGACGCCCTGCGCGAGCGGCTCGAACAGCTCGTCGGCCGTCCGCCGCGCGGTCCGCTCGCCTTCGCGCCCGCCCTGGACATCACCCGGGGGCCCGGTCTGAGCTGGGTCCGCTTCGCCCGTCAGGTCGCCGCCGGGGCGCTGGCGGGGGAGGGCCTGGCCCGGCACGAGCTGGTGGCGGGCCCGCTCCAGGAGGCCCTGCTCAACGGGCTGCTGCTCGCCGCCGAGCACCCCTGGCGGGAGGCGCTGGCGCACCCGGGGGAGCCGCGCCGCCCGGCCCCGGTCAAGCGGGTGATGGACGCGGTGCGGGAGCGGCCGGAGCATCCGTTCACCACCACCGAACTCGCCGCCCTGTCCCGGGTGAGCGTCCGCCGCCTCCAGGAGTCGTTCCGGGAGTACGTGGGGATGTCCCCGATGGCGTACGTGCGGGAGGTCCGGCTCGACCGGGTCCGCGAGGAGCTGCGGGCCGCCGCGCCGGACGAGGTGAGCGTGAGCGAGGTCGCCTGGCGCTGGGGCTTCGGCCACCAGGGGCGGTTCGCGGCGCGCTACCGGGAGAAGTACGGCGAGTCCCCGTCCCGCACCTTGCGCGCGGGGCGCTGACGGCCCGGGGTCCGGCCGGGGGAGCGGCCCGGCCGGGAGGGGTCCGCCCGGGGAGCGGCCCGGGTCCGTGGCGGGCCCCGGCACCCCACCGCGTACTCCTGCGGCGTCCCCGGGTCCCGCCGCGCACCCCCGCGGCACCCCGCCGCGCATTCCGGACAGGTGCCGCGTTCCGCGGCTCGCGATGATCTTCGGGCGGGCCTACGGTGGGTGGGTCAGGAGCGCTCGCGCTCCCGTGGCCCGGGGCCCGGCCGGCTCCCCCGTATCAGTCTGGCCGGGTTCCGCGCGGATCCTCCGCATCGGTCCGGCCGGGTTCCGCGCGGGTCCGCCGCCCGCCCGTTCAGTGCGGCCACCGGGGCGGGTCCACGCAGAAGCCGCCGCCCACGTAGAGGTCCTCGGCGCTGCCCTCCGGGGGGAGCCCGCACGCGGCGACGAGCCGCTCCGCGTACGGCTCCGAGTCGTCCTGCGGCACGTATCCGAGCGCCCGCGCGCTGGAGAGGTCCCACCACGCGCGCGTGTTGGCCGACGAGCCGTACACCACGGTGTGGCCGACGTCCCCGGCGGTCAGGGCCGCGTGCAGCAGCCGGGCGCAGTCGGCGGGACTGAGCCAGGTCGACAGCATCCGCACCGAGGTGGGCTCGGGGTAGCAGGAGCCGATCCGGACGGAGACGGTCTCGGTGCCGTACAGGTCCCAGTGGAGCTGGGCCAGGTCCTCGGCGAAGCACTTGGACAGCCCGTAGAAGGTGTCGGGCCGGTGCGGGGTGCCGACCGGGACGAGCGGCCCGCCCCCGCGCGGGCGCCGGGTGAACCCGACGGCGTGGTTGCTGGAGGCGAGGACCACCCGCCGGACGCCCTCCTCGCGGGCCGCCTCGTACAGATGGTGGGTCCCGGTGACGTTGGCCGCGAGGACCTTCTCGAAGGTCGACTCCAGGGAGATGCCCGCCAGGTGCACGATCGCGTCCACGCCCCGGACCGCCTCGCGCAGCGCGGCGCGGTCCGCGAGGTCGGCGACGACCGCGTCCGGCGCGCCCGGCACCGGCCGGACGTCCAGGAGGCGCAGCTCGTGGCCGTACGGGGGCAGCAGCTCCCGCATCATCGTGCCGACGCCCCCGGCGGCGCCGGTGAGCAGAACGGTGCGGGGTGCGGACATGGGGCTCATTCCCTCAGCTGGGTGCCATTCACAACCGTGGACACGCTAGGGAGGCTCCGAGGGGGCGTCAAGGGGCGGGCCCCGTCGTCCGCTTCCGTCCTTGACCGGCCAGGACGGGCTGAACTAGCGTGCGCGGGGATGCTGTTCACGCATGTGGATGACAGTCAGGACTGTGCACAGGACGGCTGTGTACACAGGACTTCCCCGGGAGCCCCCGTGACCCCTGCCCCGCTCGCCGACCGGCTCGACGGCCTGCTGTTCTTCCCCGTCACCGCCTTCGCGCCCGACGGCTCCGTCGACCTCGACGCCTTCCGCGCCCATGTGCGCGCGGGCGTGGACGCCGGGGCCGGGGCCGTCTTCGCCTGCTGCGGCACCGGCGAGTTCCACGCCCTCGCCCCCGAGGAGTTCCGGGACTGCGTCGCCGCCGCCGTCGAGGCGGCCGGGGGCCGGGTGCCCGTCGTCGCGGGCACCGGCTACGGCACCGCCCTCGCCGTCCGCTACGCCCGGCTCGCCGAGGAGGCGGGCGCCGACGGGCTCCTCGCCCTGCCGCCGTACCTCGTCGTCGCCGACCAGGCCGGACTCCTCCGCCACTACACCGAACTCGCCTCGGCCACCCGGCTCGACGTCATCGTCTACCAGCGCGACAACGCGGTCCTCACTCCCGAGACCGCCGTCGCCCTCGCCCGCACCGACGGCGTCATCGGCCTCAAGGACGGTGTCGGCGACCTCGGTCTGATGCAGCGGATCGTCAGCGCCGTCCGCTCCGAGGGCCTCGGCCTGCTCTACTTCAACGGCCTGCCGACCGCCGAACTCACCGCCACCGCCTACCGGGGCATCGGCGTCACCCTCTACTCCTCCGCCGCCTTCTGCTTCGCCCCCGACCTCGCCCTCGCCTTCCACCGCGCCCTCGCCACCGGCGACGACACCACCGCGGACCTGCTCGTCGACGTCTTCTACCGGCCCCTCGTCGAACTCCGCGACAAGGGACGCGGATACGCCGTCTCGCTCGTCAAGGCGGCGGTACGGGAAGGCGGCCAGGACGTCGGCGGGGTACGGCCGCCGCTGAGCGAACCCGCGCCCGAGCACGTCCGGGAACTCCTCCGGCTCGTCGCCCGCGCCCGTCGTCTCGTCCAGGAGACCGGCGCGTGAGGGCCGGAGCGTTCGTCTACCCCTGGGACGTCGACGGCGACCCCGCCGCCCCCGGGCTCCTCGCCGGACTCGGCCTCGCGCAGGTCACCCTCGCCGCCGCCTACCACTCCACCCGCGCCCTGACCCCCCGCCACCCCGCCCACCGGATCGTCACCGCCGCCCACGCCGCCGTGCTCTACCCGCCCGACCCGGACCGCTGGGCGGGCCGCGGGCTCCACCCGTACCCGGCGGGGGAGTGGGCCCCCGGCGACGCCTACGGGCGGGCCGCCGACGCCCTCGCCGCCGCCGGTCTCGACGTGCACAGCTGGGTCGTCCTGGCGCACAACTCCCGGCTGGGCGCCGAACATCCCGCGACCTCCGTCGTCAACGCCTACGGCGACCGCTACCCCTGGGCCCCCTGCGTCGGCCGCCCCGAGGTCCGCGCCCTCCTGGTGGACCTGGCCGCCGAGGCCGCCGTACGGCCCGGCGCCTCCGGCACCGAACTGGAGTCCTGCGGCTGGTACGGCCTCGCCCACCTCCACGCCCACGACAAGACGGGCGGCGTCCCGCTGGGCGACCGGGAGCAGTACCTGATGTCGCTCTGCTTCTGCTCCTCCTGCCGCGAGGGGTACGGGGCCGGGGGCGCCGACCCGGACGAACTGGCCGCCGCCGTGCGCGCCGCCCTCGCGCCCGTCTGGGCCGGGGCGGGACCGGCGGGCGGACTCGGCGCCCTGGAGGGCCCGGCCCTGGCCTGGCGCGCCGGGACCGCCCGCGCCTTCCAGGAGGCCGCCGTCGCCGCCGTACGGGCCGCCGCCCCGCCCGGATTCCGGATCCTGCTGCACGCCGACCCGGACCCGTACCGCTGCGGCGCCGACACCGGTACGGACCCGGCGCACGTCCTCGGCCTCGCGGACGGGGTCGTCGCCCGGCCGCCCCGGGTCGCGCACTTCGCGGCCCACGCCCGCCGGGACACCGTCCTCGCGGTGAACCTGCCCGTCGTCACCGGCATGGGCGGCACGCCCGCCCGCCTCGCCGACGACGCCCGCCGGGCCCGCGACGAGGGCGCGACCGAACTGCGGCTCTACCACGCGGGCCTCGCCTCGGACGGGGACCTGGCGGCGGTCCGCACGGCACTGGACGCACTGGCACGGGACGCGTCCTGAGGGACCGCCGGGGGTGCTTTCCGGCGGAGCCGGAGTGAACGGCCCCGGCGGGAAGCGCCCCTGACGGCTCGTGGGGGACGGGCCCCCGCGTGCTCGTCTCCGCCTCCCGTGCCGGGCGCCCGGCCGGTCGCGGGTGCCGTGCCCGGCCGGACGGGCTCAGCCCGCGTCCGTCTTCCCGTCCGTCTTCCCGTCCGTCCCCCTGTGCGTCTCCGCGTCCGGGGTTCCGTCCGAGGTCCCGTGCGGGGTCCCGGACGGGGCGGACAGCAGACGGGCGGTCGAGGCGCGGGTGTCCGCGACATGGGCGCGGGCCAGTGTCTCCGCCGCGTCCTCGTCGCCGTCCCGGACCGCCTCGTACAGGCGCTCGTGCGCCCCGCACATCGGCTCGCCGTCCGACTGCGCCGAGGTCAGCCGGAAGAGCCGCCGCAGCCGTGAGTCGAGCGGGGCCATCAGGTCCACCAGGAGCGGGTTCCCGGAGAGTTCGACGATCCGCCGGTGGAAGTCGGCGTTGAGCGAGACGGCCTCGCGGAGCCGCCCGGACTCCGCCGCCCTCCTGGCCCTCGCCAGGAGCCGCTCCAGGTCCCGCAGCCGCGCCGGGTCGGCGTGCCGCGCCGCGAGGCGGGCGGCCAGTCCCTCCAGGTTCTCCCGTACGTCGAAGAGGTACGCGGCCTCCTCGGGGCCGAAGTCCGCCACCACCGAGCCCCGGCGCGGCTGCACCGACAGGAACCCCTCCGACTCCAGGCGCTGCATCGCCTCGCGCACCGGCACCCGGGAGACCCGCAGCTCGTCGGCGATCTCCCGCTCCACGAGCCGCGTCCCCGCCGGGTACTCCGCCTCGATGATCCGCTCGCGCAGCTCCACGTAGACCCGCTCCCGCAGGGACGTGTGGGTGTCCCCGATGGCGGCGGCGCGGTCGGCGGGGCGGTGGACGGTCATCGGGCGGCTCCAGACGGGACGGGTGGTGGCGGGGCGGTGCCCGGCCGGTGCCGGGGGCGGGTGCCCGGACGGGGGGCGTCCCGGAGGGGCGGCGGGCGGCGCCCGGGGCGGTGCTGATCCGATCTTCGCAGACGGGGCCGCGCCGGGGCGCGCGGGCCGGAGGCGGGGGAGGGCCCCGGAAATCCAGCGGGCGTAAACCATTGTCTGGTATTCGGTATACCAGTTGGCTTGGCGCCGCACCGCGCTCACCAGGAGAGATCTCGACGGCTCCTTCGAGCCGAAACGGAATCCGCGAAGGAGCAGCCATGAGCGAGGCCCCAGGCCCGCCGCCGACCGACCCCGTCCCCGCCCCTCCCGCCGCCGAGCGGCCGACCGTCCCCGCTGCGGGTCGTCCCGGGGTCTCCGGTCGCCCCGGGCCGCCGGTCTCGCGGTCGCCCTCCGCGTCCGCCGCACCGACCCGGCCCGGTACGCGTCCCTGACCACGGTGGACGTGGAACGGGACTGACCCGGAAAACCGGGATGACCCGCACCCGCCGTGGGGGAGAGGATCTCCGGCGGCGGGGGAAGAAGCGGAAGAACGGGGTGGACGGTGGGGCCGGACGACGAGGCGCGTGCCTGGGACGCACGACTGGGCTGGGCCTTCGGGCTGATCGCGGAGGACCCCGCCGAGCGGGCCCTCGCGGTCGAACGCCAGGCCGGGGCCCGGCGGAACGCCCACGAGGCCCACGAGCGGTGGAACGAGCGCGGACGGGAGGCCGGGGCGCTGGGGTGGGAGGAGCAACGCCGTGACCCCGCCTTCGTACGGGTGGCCGAGGCGCACAAGGCGTACGGGGAAGCGGTGAGCCGCACGCTGCCCGACGGTCTCTGGGGGAACATGTCCGGCCGGGACATCCGGTCCTGGCCGGGACTGCCGTACGCCCTTCTCTTCCTGGAGTGGGAGGCCCGCTTCCCGCAGGAGTGGACGGAGCACGCCAAGGCATGGGAGACGAAGAAGTCCCTCCTGCGGAGACTCGCCCTCGCCGGACACGACGAGACGGTCAGGGCGAAGCTCACCGACCTGGTGGAGCTGGTCGTGCGACGGCCCCACCGCTGCGAGGACCGCACGTACGCGCACGTGGCACGGGCGGTCGACAGCGAGGAGCCGCGCCGTCGGCTCACGGCCCTCGCCGCCTCGGACGAGCCGTGGGTCCGCCTCAACGCGGGCTGCGTCCTCCGGCTGCTCGGGAACCCCGGGCTGGCGGTCTCCCGGCACACCTGGAACACCTGGCTCGCCGAAGCCCCGGACGGACGGTCTTCCGCCCCGCGCGGGTGAGGCCGCGGCCCGGACACGGGCGGGACGGACGACGTCCGCCGGGCTCCACGGGGAAAGGGGGGCGGGCCCCGGAGACGCTCCGGGGTCCGCCCCTCGCCGTCCGTGGGCGGCCGTCAGACCAGGTGGCCGTCCCTGGCGACCACCCGGCCCGCGCGGACCACCAGGTCGCGGCGGGGGAGGTCCACCACCACCTGGGGCAGGCACTCGCCGTCGAGCAGCATGAAGTCGGCGGGGGAGCCCGGGGTCAGGTCCGCCTTCGGCAGGCCCAGCAGTTCCGCGCCGCCGTCGGAGGCCAGCCGGAAACAGGCCTCCAGTTCCTCGTCGAGCCGCAGGTCGAGGGCCCAGGCCGCGAGCCAGGCGCGGTGCAGCATGTCCGCGTTGCCGAACGGGCTCCAGTTGTCCCGGACCCCGTCCGAGCCGAGCCCGACCCGCACCCCGCGCTCGGCGAGCCGCCGGAACGGCAGGATCGTCGTCACCGACAGCGCGACCGTCGTCAGCGCGATCCCCGCTTCCGCGAGCAGGTCCGCCGTCTCGTCCAGCTCCCGCCCGGAGAGCTCCGCCACCGCGAAGGCGTGCCCGACGCTCACCCGCCCCTGGAGCCCGAGGGCCCTGGTCCTGGCCGCGATGTCCCGCAGCGGCGCGAGACCCCGCTCGCCCCGGTCGTGGAGGTGGATGTCGAGCCCCAGACCGTGCTTCTCGGCGAGCGCGAAGACCGTGCCCAGCTGATCGCCCCCGGCCCCGCCGACGGCGTCGAAGCCCGCCGGGTCGATCCCGCCGACATGGCTGACCAGTCCGCTCGCCGCGGCCTCCGCGAGCAGTTCCGCGACCCCCGGCGTACGGACCACCCCGTGCTGCGGGAAGGCGACCAGCTCCACGTCGACGACGTCCGCGAGCCGCCGGGCCGCCTCCGCCACGCCCTCGATCCCCGCCAGGCCGTACGCCGGGGCCACGTCCGCGTGGGCGCGCATCGCCCGGGTGCCGGTCGCCGCCGCGTGGGACATCAGCCGCAGCGCCCGCTCGCCCACCGGGGTGGGCAGCGCGCGGGCCAGCTCCACGTCCCCCGCGACGTACTCGGCGATGCCGTCCGCCGGGCGCCTGCTCCGCCAGGGCTCGCCCCAGGACGTCTTGTCGGGGTGGATGTGCGCGTCGACCAGGGTCGGCAGCGCCAGCCGCCCACCACCGTCGATCCGCTCCACGACGGCGTCCCGGGGGACCTCCGCCACCAGGATTCCGTCGACCGCGACCAGGTCACGGACCGGCCCGCCGAACGGCCGGACGTCGTGGAACAGGGTCGCGATACGGGGCGGCGGGGTCACGGGGTCTCCTCGGGTGGGCAGGGCGGGACGGGGTGGGGCGGGATGCGTGGGCGGGTGGACGGACCATCGCGGCGGAACCGGCCGGACCGGCCGGAGCCGGACCCCGGCCGGACGGGGCCGGGGGCCGTTCCGGAACGGGGCCGTTCCAGAACCGGACCGGACCGCTACGACCCGGCCCGGACTCGCTCCGGACCGGCCGAAGCCGGATCAGACCGGACCGGATTCGCGGGTGTGCCGTCACAGCAATCTGGTATACCACGGGTGCTTCCCGGGTTCGCCGCCCCACCCCTCACCAGCGCAGTCCGTCACCGGGGCCGGGCCCCGTCGGACCGAGGCGGGTGGATCGAAGCCCTACAGCCCGAACGTCGGTACGGGCCAAGCCATACCGGCCAAGCCGTACGGGCCAAGCCGTACGGGCCAAGCCGTACGGGCCAAGCCGTACGAGCCAAGCCCTACGGCCCCGAGCCGTACGAGCCGGAGCCGTACGAGGTCGAGAGGCGGCGCGGCTGCGGCCGTGCGGGTCCGGCCCGCTGCCCCGGCGGCGCTCACCACGCCAGGTTCTCCAGCGCGTCCAGGTCCGGTTCCTCCGGTTCCTCCGGTTCCTGGTCGTCCCCGCCCGCCCTCAGCTCCGCCCAGATCGTCTTCCCGCGCCGCTCGTACCGGGTGCCCCACCGTTCCGCGTACTGCGCCACCAGATACAGTCCCCGCCCGCCCTCGTCCGTCGCCGCCGCGTGCCGCAGGTGCGGCGAGGTGCTGCTGCCGTCCGACACCTCGCAGATCAGCGTCCGGTCGTGGATCAGCCGGACCCGGACCGGATCGGCCCCGTACCGCACCGCGTTCGTGATCAGCTCGCTGAGGATCAGCTCCGCCGTGAACGCCAGCCCGTCGAGCCCCCACTCCGACAGCTTCGCCGCCGCCGCGTTCCGCACCGGGGACACCGCCGACGGGTCGCGGGGCACCTCCCACTCCGCGATCCGGTCCCGGTCGAGCAGCCGGGTCCGCGCCACGAGCAGCGCGATGTCGTCCTCCGGCGTCGGCGACAGGAGCGTCGCCAGCACGTCCGCGCAGGTCTGCTCCGGCGACCGGTCCGGGCGGGCGAGCGCCGACGCGAGCAGCCCGAGCCCCGCGCCGAAGTCCCGGTCCCGGTCCTTCAGGAGCCCGTCCGTGAACAGCACCAGTTTGCTGCCCTCCGGCAGCCGCAGCTCCGTCGTCCCGAACGACGCGTCCCCGAGCCCGAGGCCGAGCGGCAGCCCCGGCGGCACCTCCGGGAACTCGACCCGCCCGTCCGGACCCACCACCGCCGGTCCCGGATGCCCGGCGCTCGCCAGCGTGCACACCCCGGACACCGGGTCGTAGACCGCGTACAGGCACGTCGCTCCCGTGATGCCCTCCTCCCGGCGCCGTGCCTCACCCCCGTCCGGCCCCTGCCCCGTGACCCGCTCGTCGGTCCGGCCCGTCAGCTCGTCCAGGTGCCCGAGCAGCTCGTCCGGCGGCACGTCGAGCGTCGAGAAGTTGTGCACCGCCGTCCGCAGCCGCCCCATCGTCGCCGCCGCGTGCAGCCCGTGCCCCACCACGTCCCCCACCACCAGCGCCACCCGCGCCCCCGGCAGCGGGATCACGTCGAACCAGTCGCCGCCCACGCCCGCCTTCGCCGGGAGATAGCGGTACGCCCCGTCCACCGCGCTCAGCTCGGGCAGCGCCCGGGGCAGCAGGCTCCGCTGGAGCGTCACCGCCATCGTGTGCTCCCGGGTGAACCTGCGCGCGTTGTCGATCGCCACCGCCGCCCGCGCCGCCAGCTCCTCCGCGAACGACAGGTCCTCCTCGCCGAACGGCTCCGGGGTGTCCGCCCGCCAGAAGTTCGCCATCCCGAGGACCACGCCCCGCGCCCGCAGCGGCACCGTCAGGAGCGAGTGCATCCCGTACGCCAGGGCCTCCGCCGCCCCCCGGGGGTCCTGCGTCCGCCAGCCCTCCGCCGCCGCCAGCTCCGTCCGCACCGCGCGGCCCGCCGCCAGAGCCGTCGCGATCGGGGCGCCGGGCACCTCGAACCGCACGTCGTCCCCGACCGGCTGGAGCGGCTGGCCGGACCGCAGCCCGCTCAGCGCCGTCCGCCGCATCCGGGTGACGCCGACCGTCGTCGGCTCCTCCCCGCGCAGCACCGGTTCGAGCAGTTCCACCGTCGCGAAGTCCGCGAACCGGGGCACCGCCACCTCCGCCAGCTCCTCCGCCGTCCGTACGACCTCCAGCGTCGTCCCGATCCGCCCCCCGGCCTCGTATAGTAGTTCGAGACGGCCGCGTGCCAGCTCCGCCCGCCCGGCCAGCGCGGCCAGCTCGGTGGTGTCCCGCATCGTCATCACACTGCCGGGCCCGGCGCCGTCCGGCGCCGTGGGCCGCACGTTCACCGCGAGGAGCCGCCCGCCCGCCCGGTGCACCTCGTCGGTCGCCGTCCGCCCCGACACCAGGAGCCCGGCCGTACCGGGATCGAGACCCAGTTCCGTGACCCGCCGCCCCTCCGCGTCCCCCGGCAGGTCCAGCAGTCTGCGGGCCTCGTCGTTGGCGAGCAGCAGCCGCTGGTCGGGCCCCACGATCAGGACGCCCTCGCGGACCGCGTGCAGGACCGCCTCGTGGTGCTCCTTCATCCGGGTCATCTCGGCGGGCCCGAGGCCGTGCGTCTGCCGCCGCAGCCGTCTGCTCACCAGGGCCGCCCCGCCCACCGAGAGCACCAGCGCGCCCGCCGCCGCCCCGGCGAGGACCGGCAGCCGGTCGCCCATCATGTGCGAGATGCTCTCCACCTCTATGCCGCTGGTGACCATGCCGACGACCCGGCCCCGGGCGTCCAGCACCGGCACCACGGCCCGCACGGCGTCATGGGGGTTGCCCTGGTACTCCTCGGTGTAGGACTCGGCGTCCACGGTCGCCCGGGTGAAGTCACCGGCCGCCACCCGGCCGATCAGCGCCGGGTCGGAGTCGGTGTACCGCACGCCGGAGGGGCTCAGGACGGTGACGAAGTCCACCCCCGTGGCCACGCGGGCGGCCTCCGCGTGCGACTGGAGGGCCGTCGTCGGATCGGGCGAGGCCAGCGCCGCCGCCATGCCCGGCCCGTTCGCGAAGCCCTCGGCCACCGAGAGCGAACGGACCCGGGCGTCCCGGAGGGTGTCGCCGCGCGCCTGGTGGAACGTGACGAACGCGGCCGACACGATCACCAGGAGCGCGATCAGCGCCTCCAGGGCGAACACCTGCCCGGCGACGCTCCGCAGCCCGCTCCCGCGCCCCCGCGACCCGGCCCCGGGACCGGGCCCGGGAGCCGCCCCCGACGCCGTCCCGGCCCCGGACCCGCCCCCCGACCCCGCTCCTGAACCGGGAGCGGGCGAGGAGGGACCCGAAGGACCCGCACCCGACGGGGAGCCCGGACCGGGCCCCGCCCCGGCCGTGGTCCCGGGGCCCGCGCCCGCCCGGGGGCCGTGCGCGGGCGCCGCCGGGACGCCGGGGGCGGGGCCCGGACCCGGTTCGCGGCCCGCCGCGGGACCACCGGCCCCGGCCGTCCCCTGCCCGGCCACCGGGCCCGCGCCTCCCACCCGTACCGCCCCGGGAGCCGGAGGGGAGAGGGGCCCGGACGCCACCGCGTCGGGACCCGCCCCGGGCACCGTGCCCGCCCCCGGGCCCTGATCCGGGGGCGCCCCGGGAGCCGACAGCTGAGTCGGGTCCCGGTCCGGGCGGCGGGCCGGGCCGCGCCCCGCGCCGCGTCCCGGTCCCCGGGCCCTCATCCCGTGCTCCGGGCGACGAGCAGCGCCACGTCGTCCGCCGCGCCCGGCCGCCGCAGCGCCCGGAGCAGCAGGTCACAGCTCTCCTCCAGGGGCCCCCGCGCCTCGTCGAGCAGACCCACGAGCAGCGCGAGGCGCTCGTCGATCGGATCGTCACGGGTCTCGATCAGCCCGTCCGTGTAGAGCACGAGCCGGTCCCCGGGACGGAACGGCACCCTGGTCGTACGGAACGTCCCGCCGCCGACCCCGAGCGGCACCCCCGGCTCCACGGACACCAGTTCGGCGGGGCCGTCCACCGGGACCCGTACGGGCGGCAGATGGCCCGCGTTCGCGATCCGGCACCGGCCCCTGGCGGGGTCGTGCACCGCGAACAGACAGGTCGCGATGGAGTGCTCCAGGTCCTCCGTGATCCGGTCCAGGTGCCGCAGGACCTGCGGGGGCGACAGGTCGAGGTCCGCGAAGGCGCGGGTCGCGGTCCGCAGCCGCCCCATGACCGCCGCCGCCTCGATGCCGCTGCCCATCACGTCCCCGACGACCAGCGCCGTCTTGTCGTCGGGCAGCGCGATCGCGTCGTACCAGTCGCCGCCGACCTCGCTCGACGCCTGCGCGGGCTGGTAGCGGGCCGCGAGCTCCAGACCCGGGCGCTCCGGCGGCAGCCCCGGCAGCAGACTGCGCTGGAGCGTCACCGCCGAGTTCCGGACGCTCTGGTACCAGCGCGCGTTGTCGATGCTCACGGCCGCGCGGGCCGCCAGCTCCGTCGCGAGCAGCACGTCGTCGGCGTCGAAGGGCAGCGGGTTGCGGTCCCGCTTGAGGTCGAGCGCGCCCAGCACCTCACCGCGCGCGATCAGCGGCACCGCCAGATACGAGTGGACCCCGGCCCGCGCGAGCCGCACCGCCGCCTCGGGGCTCCGCGCGATCCTGGCCAGGTCACCGGGGCCGACCCGCTCGACCAGCACGGGCAGCCCGGTGCGCACGCACCGGGTGACGAGCCGGTCCGCCCCGTACCGGGCGACCGTCCCCGGCGGGTCCGCCGCCTCCCGCGCCCCGGTCCCGGTCGCCGCCTTCAGCGCGAGCGCCCGGAACACCTCGGGGCCCTCCGAGGGGGCGCCCGGCCTGCGCAGGGTCAGGACGGAGTCGAGGACGTCGACGGCGGCGACGTCCGCCAGCTCCGGCACCACGACGTCCGCCAGCTCGTCGGCGGTCCGCTCCACCTCCAGGGTGGTGCCGACCCGGGCCGCCGCGTCCGCGACCAGCGCGAGCCGCCGCCGGGACCGGTCCGCCTCGGCGTCCGCCCGGTACCGCTCGGTCACGTCGATCACGGAGGCGGCGACGCCCAGGACGCGGTTCTCGGAGCCTTCGAGCCGGTAGAGCGACACCACCCAGGCGTGGTCGTGGTCGGGGTCGGCGGGGGTCCGGCCGACCACCTGGTGGTCGAGCAGCGGGGTCCCCGTGGCCAGGACGGCCCGCAGCGAGCCCTCCAGGGAGACGGAGTCCACCAGCGGCAGCATGTCCCCGATCCGCCGTCCGACGTGCAGGGCGGCGGGCAGCCCGTTGATCCGCTCCAGGGCCGGGTTGACCAGGACGTACCGCAGTTCGGGGTCGAGGACGGCGAGGCCGATCGGGGACTGCGAGACCAGCCGGTCGGAGAGCGCCAGCTCGGTCTCGATCCGCTCGACGACCGTGTGGTCGGCGGCGATCCCCAGGGCGAACAGGCCCCCCAGGTCGTCGGTGAGCCGCATGTTCCGGAACTCCACCCGCCGGACCGTGCCGTCCTTGTGCCGTACGGGGAAGGCGCCCGCCCAGGTGGTGCCGTCGCGCAGCACCTCGCCGAAGAGCCGCAGGGCGTCCTCCCGGTGCTCCTCGCCGACGATCAGCCGTGCCGCGTACCGCCCGAGGGCCTCTTCGGCGCTGAAGCCGAAGAGGTCCTGGGCCCGGGGGCTCCAGAGCACGATCCGCCCCCGGGCGTCCACCACGACGGCGGCGACCCCGAGCACATCGAGGAGCCCCGCCCCGTCCAGGGGCACACCCGCCCGCCCTGTCGTCCCAGAGAAGGAACCGGCCGTCACGCTGCCCTCCTCCCGCCGCGCCTCCTTCCATGCTCCCCGCCCACCGGCCCCGCCGCACCCGCGAGGGCCCCCGAGTCTTCCCTGATCACCACCGTAGGGGACCGGACCGCCGGACCCGGACGCCGTCCCCGACGGTCCGGCGCCGGTACGTCCGCCGGACCGTCGGGGACGGGGGCGGGGCCGGGTCCCCGTCAGGCGCCGCCGAGCCCCGCCTCGCGCGCCCGTACGACGGCCTCCGCCCTGCTGGCCGCCTGGAGCTTCGCCAGGATGTTGGAGACGTGGTTGCGGACGGTCTTCTGGCTGAGGGCGAGCCGCCGGGAGACGGCCGGGTTGTCCAGGCCCCGGGCCACCAGATCGAGGACCTCCCGTTCCCGCACGGTCAGTTCGGGCAGGGGCACGGGGGCCGTTCCGGGGGAGCGCAGCCCGGTGAGGTAGGCCACCGCGCGCGAGGCCACGGCCGGGCCGAGGATGACCTCGCCGTTGGCCACGGCCCGTACCGCCCGCTCGATCTCCCCGGGCCCCGCGCCCTTCAGGAGGTAGCCGCGCGCGCCCGTGCGCATGGCGGCGAACACCGAGTCGTCGTCGTCCAGCATCGTCAGGACCAGTACGGCGGTCCCCGGCCGGACCCGCAGCATGGTGCGGATGGCGTCGATCCCGGACGGCAGGCGGTCGCCCAGGTGGAGATCGACGACGGCGAGGTCGGGGCCGTGCGTCCCCACCGCCGCCACGGCCGCCTCCGCCGTCCCCGCCTCGGCGACCACGGTCACCCCCGGGAGCGCCCCCAGCAGGATCGACAGGCCCATGCGGAACACCGGATGGTCGTCGACGAGCACCACCCGGATGCCGGGCCCGGAGCCCGGTCCGGAGTCCGGCCCCGCCCCCACCCCGACCCCGACCCCCGTTCCCCTCTCCATTCCGGCCCCGGCCCCGGCCCTCATTCCGCTCTCCACCCCGATCCCGACTCCGACTCCGACACCGATCCCCACCCCCGGATCACCGCTCATGCGAAGGGGCCGCCTTCCGCTGGAGGGGGATGCGGAGGACCAGTCGGGTGCCCTGCCCCGAGCTGCCCGGATGCCAGGTCACGGTGCCGCCGGCCTCCTCCGCCCGCTCCCGCATCGACTGCGTCCCCACCCCCGGGCGACTGCCCGGGACCACGCCCCGGCCGTCGTCCTCGACCACCACGGTGAGCACCTCACGGCCTTCGAGCTCCGCCACGCAGGTACGGGCCCCGGAGTGCCGGGCCACGTTCCGGATAGCCTCCGCGACGATCGCGTACACCGTCCCCGCGATCTCGGCGGGCACCGGCCCCGCGCCCCGGTCGCGCACGCTGACCGCGAGGCCGTCCGCCTCGTACCGCATCACCAGTTCCCGGAGCGCCCCGACGAGCCCCAGTTCGGCGAGGACGGGCGGTACCAGCCCCCGCGCCAGGACCCGTACGTCCTCGACGCACAGGTCCAGCTCGTGCCGGAGCCGGGCGAGCAGCGGAGGGGCGGGGCCCGTCCCGGGGCGGCCGAGCTCGACGGCCGCCAGACCCAGGCCGATGCCCGCGAGGGCGGGCCCGAGGTGGTCGTGGAGTTCACGGCGCAGGGCGCGCCGCTCGTCGTCGCGGGCGGCGGCCAGCCGGCCCCGGGACTCGCGCAGCTCCCTGGTGACCGTGGCGAGCCGCACGGCGCTCGCGACGACGGGCGCGACCTCGCCCAGCGAGGTGCGGGCCCGCCGGTCGAGGCGTTCTCCGGGGCGGCAGGTCACCAGCAGTTCCCCGGCGGCCCGCCGCCCCACGGCCAGGGCGAGACGGATCGGCTCCGTCCCCGGGGCCGGAGCCCCGGCGTGGGTGAGCCGCCGCCCGTCCGTACCGAACACCTGTACGGAGCTGAGGTTGAAGGAGGCGGCGACGCTCTCCGCCATGCCGGTCAGGACCTCCTCGGGGGTGGCCGCGCTGCTCAGGTGTCCCTTGACCCGGCTGAGCGCCGGAACGGCCGCCTCGCCGTGCACGAGCCGGTCCACCCGCCGTTGCAGCCAGGCCCGCAACGGCTGGAAGCACGCCGCCACCGCCGCCGTCGCGAGGACCCCGGTCAGGACGTCGTCGCCGCCCGGCAGCGCGAGCCCGAGCAGGGCGACCGCGCCGAAGTGGGTGGCGATCAGCAGACCGGTGAGGAGCGCCCCGACCAGGGTCCGGCTGACGGCGAGTCCGATGTCCCACAGCTGCTGCCCGAGGACCACGACCATGATCGCCGCCGGGAAGAACGCCTGCGAGGCCAGATGGGTGAGCGGGATGACCACCTCCGTCATCGGGTGCCCGCTCTCCTGCCAGATCATCAGCGGGACGAACGTGAGGGAGACGAGCGCGCCGCCGATGGCCAGCCAGCCCAGTCCGCGCGCGGACGGCTCCCGCAGCCGCCGGAGACCGGCGTGGGCCGCCGCCGCCAGGCCCAGCACCGCGACCGCCCCCAGGACCCACAGCTGGAGGACGTCGCGGAACCGGGTCCAGCCCTCGTCGCGGATCGCCAGCGGGGAGAACGGTTCGTCCGCAGGCCACGGCCACGCCGAGGTCAGCCTGACCGTCAGCCCGAGCGCGATCGCCATGACCCCGGCCGCCACCGCCGCCTTCGCGAGGCGCCCGGGGCGCGGCGCGGCCAGCAGGTACGGCACGATCAGGATCAGGGCGAAGGTGCCCGGGATCCACGCGGTGCCCTGCAGGACGGCCCAGGGCGGAGGGGACTCCATGCCGCCGAACATCGGGACGAGCTGCGGTGTCAGCGCGGCCACCCCGCCGCCGACGGAGTGCAGGGCGACGATCCAGGCCACCGGATGGAACCGGCGCCGCAGGACCACGGCCGCGGTCAGGCCGTAGACCAGGGCGTCCGTGACGTCCGCGACGCTGTACAACTGCTCCGAGTAGGGCGGTACGTCCCCGGACAGCATCAGCGCCAGCGCGGCGAGGGCCGGGCCCCACGACAGTGTCAGTACGGCCAGCGCGGCGCCCCCGTGCCCGTCGCCGGTGGCGGCCCGCCGGGCCGCCGATCCGATTCTCCCCATCCGCTCAGAGTCCCAGCCGGGGCCGTCCCGGGGCGAAGCGTTGCCCCGGCGATTCCTGGCCCGCTGGTGTTCTTCTCCGTCCCGCAGGGCCCGGACATCACCTCTGGGCCGGACGTCGACCCCTGAGCCCGGACACCGCTCCATGGGCCCGGACATCGACCCCTGGGCCCGGACATCGACCCCTGAGCCGGACGGAGCCCGGCCGCCGGAGCTCCTCCCTCATCCCTGGGGAGCCTCCTCGGCCACCCGTCCGGCGCCCCGCTTCTCGTACCGCAGAGCCGCCCCCGTCGCGAGCGCGCCCAGGCCCTCCCAGAGGCCGACGCCGAGGAAACCGCTCGGGGCGCGGCCCGTGAGGACGGCGAGGGTGAAGACCGCGCAGGTCAGAAGCCGGAAGGGGACCGTCCAACGGAAGAAGGGCTTCCAGTCGGCGAGGGCGGCCAGCACGTAGTAGACGCCCATGTTGAGTGCGGCCATCGAGGAGGCGGTCAGGAAGACCAGGGTGTGATCGCCGTCCGCGCGCCCGCCGTCGGGCACCGGCTCGAAGCCCATCACGGTCAGCAGGGCGTCCGGGACGACCAGTCCGACGACCCCGAGCACGGCGGCGAGCACCCCGAAGACGGCCATGGTCCAGCCGGAGAGGGAACGGGGCAGGCGCACGGCGGTCCTCCGCGGGATCTCTGTTCGGGTCGTCCACCCGACTCGAATGCGTGCTCGGAAACGAGCGTGCCCCTGCTTACCGTGTGACGGGCCCCGACGGCCAATCGGGGCCCCGAACAGGCCGTTCCACGGCCGGAAACCGCGCGCCGCACGGGAGCGCCCGCCCGCCCGGAGCCCCCGCCCGCCCCGCCGGAGCGCCCGCCCCGCCCGTGCTCACCCGCGCTTCAGCGCCGCCGCCATCATCTTCTGCGCCACCGGGGCCGCGAGCCCGTTGCCGCTGACCTCGGAGCGGGCCGCGCCCGAGTCCTCGATCAGCACCGCGACGGCGACCTGCTTCCCGGTCGACGGGTCCTTCGCGTACGAGGTGAACCAGGCGTACGGGGTCTTGCTGTTGTTCTCGCCGTGCTGGGCCGTACCCGTCTTGCCGCCGACCTCGGCCCCCGCGACGGCCGCGTTGCCGCCCGTGCCCCGCTCCACGACCGTCTGCATCGCGCTGCGCAGTTGCCCCGCGGTGGACGAGGAGACGATCCGCCGGGTGTCCCCGTCCTCGAACGTGGTGAGCGGGTCGCCGCCGGAGTCGACGACCTCCGACACCATGTGCGGGGCGGCCAGCAGACCGTCGTTGGCGATCGCCGCCGACACCATCGCCATCTGGAGCGGGGTGGCGGTCACGTCGAACTGTCCGATGCCGGTGAGCGCGGTCTGCGCCCGGTCCATGCCGGAGGGGTACACGCTCGCGTAGGCGCGGACCGGGACGTCCAGCTCGGCGTCGTTGAAGCCGAACTTCTCGGCCATGGCCCGCACCTTGTCCTGCCCCAGGTCGGCCGCCAGCTTCGCGAAGACGTTGTTGCAGGAGTACTGGAGCGCGGTGCGGATCGTGGCGTCCGCGCAGGGCGCCGAGGCGCTCTCGTTCGGCAGCACGGTCCGGGTGCCCGGCAGGGTGTACGGGGAGGGGCTGTCCGTCGCCGTGTCCACGGAGCCGTAGAGCCCGTCCTCCAGCGCCGCCGCCGCGACGACCAGCTTGAAGGTCGAGCCGGGCGGCAGCGGCTGGCGCAGCGCCCGGTTGACCATCGGCTTGTCCTCGTCGGTGGTCAGCGCCTGCCACGCCGCGCCGTCCGAGGTCCCGGCGATCCTCGACGGATCGTAGGACGGGGTGGAGACCATGGCGAGGATCCGGCCGGTCGCCGGATCGACGGCCACGGCCGCGCCCTTCTTCTTCCCGAGCGCCCGGTAGGCCGCCTTCTGCACGTCCGGGTCGATCGTGGTGACGACCGTGCCGGGCTTCTGCTGTTCCCGGGTGACGGCGTCGAGCGGGCTCTTCAGCCGGTCGTCGGTGCCGTCGAGGACGTCCGCGTAGACGCCCTCCAGCTGGGTCGCCCCGTACGCCTGCGAGCTGTAGCCGGTGACCGCCGCGTACAGCTCGCCGTCGGTGTACGTGCGCTGGTACCGGAGATCCGTCCCCTCCGTCCTCTTCGAGCCGGTGACCGGATCACCGGCCACGACGATGTTCCCGAGCGGCTGCGCGTACTGCGCGATCGTCTTCCGCCGGTTCTTCTGGTCGTCCGCGAGCGCCTTGCCCTGGTACGCCTGCACCCAGGTGGCCCGGCCCAGCAGGGCGAGCACCAGGATCAGCACGAAGACAGAGGTGCGCCTGATCGTCTTGTTCATGGCACCCAGAGGGACGAACGGGCCGGTGGGGGACGTTCCGGATGTGTCCGGTTTCTCAGCGAACCTTCATGTCCGGCCGCCGCCGTCCCCGGAGCTTCCCTCCGCCGGGCTTCCCTCCACCGGGCCCCGCCGCCCGTGCTCATCCCGCCGTACGCCGACCCTCGTCCCGGGGCGTGGGACGGGCAGAATTGACCCGACAATTCACTGGTGAATTGCACCACTTCCCAGGGTCAATGGGCGCCTAGGGTTGTCCTCATGAACGAGAACACGACCTTCGCCCCGCTCCTGACCCGCGCCGCCACCGCCGAGACCACCGCCGACCCGAGCAGTGTGATGACCCTCCTCGCCGACTCCGAGGGCACCGGCGGACAGCTCACCAGCTACCGCTCCACCTTCGCGAAGGGCGCGGGCGGCGCCCCGGCGCACTTCCACACCAAGGCGTCGGAGATGTTCTACGTGCTCGACGGCTCGCTCCAGGTCCTGGTGGGCGAGGAGCTGTCCGTCCTGGAGCGGGGCGACTTCCTGCTCGTCCCGCCGCACACCCCGCACGCCTTCGCGGCGGCGCCCGGCGCCGAGGCGGACGTCCTGTTCGTCTTCACCCCGGGGATGGCCCGCTTCGACTACCTGCGCCTGCTCGGCCGGGTCATGCGCGGCGAGGCGGACTTCGAGGAGATCAAGGCGTCCTCGGAGCAGTACGACAACCACTACGTGGACAGCCCGGTCTGGCGTGCGGCGCTCGCCGAGCGCGGCTGACCGGACCCCGGCCTGACCGGATTCCGGCCCGGCCCCGGATTCCGGCCCGGCCCCGGGCTCAGAGCCGCCGGGTCGCCAGGGCCAGCCGGTCCCGCGCGTCGAACAGCGCGTCCTTGACGGTCTGTTCATGGGCCGGAGTCAGCCGGGCGACCGGCACCGAGCAGCTGATGGCGTCCCGCGCCGGGGTCCGGTACGGGATCGCGACGCCGAAGCAGCGCAGCCCCACCGTGTTCTCCTCGCGGTCCACCGCGAGCCCCCGCTCACGGATGACCCGCAGCTCCTCGATGAGCCGCTCGCGGTCCGTGACGGTGTGCTCGGTCAGCGCGGGCAGCGTCTCCGGCAGCAGCTTGCGCACCTGCTCGTCCGTGTGGGTGGCCAGCAGCGCCTTGCCCAGCGAGGTCGAGTGCGCGGGCAGCCTGCGCCCGACCCGGGTGAACGGGCGCAGATAGTGCTGGGACTGACGGGTCGCCAGATACACCACGTTGGTGCCGTCGAGCCGCGCCAGATGGATGGTCTCGGTGGTGTCGTCGGAGAGCCGGTCCAGAGCGGGCCGGGCGGCGGCCACCACCTCGTCGCCGTCGATGTACGAGGTGCCGACGAGCAGCGCCCGGACCCCGATGCCGTACCGGGTGCCGGTCGAGTCCGTCTCCACCCAGCCCAGTTCGACCAGGGTCCGCAGCAGCATGTACAGGCTGGACTTGGGGTAGCCGACGGCCTCCTGGACCGTGGCCAGCGAGTGCATCCCGGGGCGCCCCGCGAAGTACTCCAGCAGTTCCACGGTCCGCACCGCGGACTTCACCTGTGCCCCGCCCGCGTCGGAAGTCCCCATGACCCTCGCCCCTTTCCCCTCGTCCGGTGGCCGCCTGGCCGGACAGGCCCCTTGTGGGACGGCCGGGCCGTCCCTAGAGTCCCGTACGGATGCTTGTTCATCCACAGGAACGTTGTTCAGAATAGCGAACAGGGGCGTGACGGTGGCGGCAGGACCAGTGTGGAGCGTGGACCCCCGGACGGGGAAGCCGCGGGAGCGGGTCGCGGTGGAGGCCACCGCCGAGGACGTCGACCGCTCCGTACGGGCCGCGCACGCGGTCCGGGAGAGCCTCGCCGACCGGACCGTGCGCGCCTCCTTCCTCCGTACCGCCGCCGACCTCCTCGACGGGGCCGCCGACCGGATCGTGGCCGCCGCCGACGCCGAGACCGCCCTAGGACCCGTCCGGCTCACCGGCGAACTCGCCCGCACCACCGCCCAGCTGAGGGCCTTCGCGGAGGTCGTCGACGACGGCTCCTATCTCGATGTGCGCATCGACCTGCCCGACCCCGGGGCCGTCCCGCCCCGGCCGGACCTGCGCCGCTGGAAGATCCCCCTGGGCGTCGTCGCCGTCTACGCGGCCAGCAACTTCCCGCTCGCCTTCTCCGTACCCGGCGGCGACACCGCCAGCGCCCTCGCGGCGGGCTGCCCCGTGGTCGTCAAGGCCCACCCCGACCATCCGGCCACCTCCGAGCTGTGCGCCGCGCTGCTCCGCCGCGCCGCCGCCGACAGCGGCCTCCCGGAGGACGTCGTCGTCCTCCTCCACGGCTTCGACGCGGGCGTGGAACTGGTCCGGCACCCGCTCGTCGCGGCGGCCGGATTCACCGGCTCGGTGCGCGGTGGCCGCGCCCTCTTCGACGCCGCCGCGGCCCGACCCGTCCCCATCCCCTTCCACGGCGAACTCGGCTCCCTCAACCCGGTGGTGCTCACCGCCGCCGCGACGGGGGAGCGCGCCGAGGAGCTCGGCGCGGGTCTGGCCGCCTCCATGACCCTGGGCGCGGGCCAGTTCTGCACCAAGCCCGGCCTCGTCCTCGCCCCCTCCGGCGAGGCGGGCGACCGCTTCCTCGACGCCCTCGCCGCCGCGCTCGCCGCGACCGGCCCGGCCGTCCTGCTCGACCACCGGATGCGGGAGGCGTTCGTCACCGGAGCCGCCGGGCGCGCCGCGCTCTCCGGGGTGAAGACGCCCGTCGCCCCCGGGGCGGCGGACCCGCACACGGTCACCGCCGGGGTCCTCGCCGTCGACGCCGCCCGGCTCACCGAGGACGGCCACCGCCTCCTCCTGGAGGAGTGCTTCGGTCCCGTCACCGTCGTCGCCCGCTACACCTCCCGTACGGAGCTGACGGAGGTCCTCTCCCGGCTGCCCGGCAGCCTCACCGCCACCCTGCACATCGGCGCCGACGACCGGGAGGCAGCCGGGCTCCTCGCCGAACTCGCCCCGCTCGCGGGCCGGGTGCTCGTCGACGGCTGGCCCACCGGCGTCGCGGTCGCCGCCGCCCAGCACCACGGCGGCCCCTACCCGGCCACCACCTCCACCTCGACCTCGGTCGGCGCGACCGCGATCGAGCGCTGGCTCCGCCCGGTCGCCTACCAGTCGACCCCGGACCACCTGCTCCCGCCGGAACTCCGCGACGGGAACCCGCGGGGAGTACGGAGACACTGAGACGGGAGGGGGCGGGCCTCCGCCGCCCGGCGTCCGCCGCCTGTCGCCCACTGCCTGTCGTCCGCTGCCTGTCGTCCACTGCCTGCCGTCCGGCCGCTGGGCCCGGATCGCGGCCCGGGGCCGGTCCCGGCCGGGCTTCCACCGGGGCCTGTCCGGTCCTGCCGCTCCGAACTCCGTTCCTACCGGGCGGGCTCGGCCCGGGGCCCGCCCGCCCCTGAGCGCCGAAGGCAAGGGGCGGACTCCACGGTCCTGCCCGGGGGCCGGACCGGACGAGCGGCCCCGGTACCGGTCGCGGTGGAGGACTCCTGGCCCGGCCGAGGCTGCCCCTGGGGCCCGCCACGAGGGCCCCGGGCTCACTGTGTGGGCCCTGCCCTGGCGTGGCACTCCGCGCCGGAGGGACGAGTCCGCCTCGGTCCCGGCCGTCCCGGGGTACGGGCCTGGCGGTAGCGGACGAGTCTGTACGGGCGGGGCATCGCCCTGGTCCTGTCTGGCGGGCCCCGGGGGGTCGGCGGGCCCGCTCCGGCTGGGCCCGCTCGAACGGGGCTCTGCCCGGCCCCGGCCCCGGCCCCGATCCCGGCCCTGGTACCGGGCCGCACCGGGCCCCGGCCCCAGTGGAGGAGTTCGTACTGGCCAGGCCCCGGGCTTGTCGGCGGGCCCTGCCCGCGTCCCCGCCGCCGAGCGGTCATACCGGCCGATGCCTGGGCCGTACCGGACGAGCCCCGGCCGTCCCGTCTCGGCCCCGGTACCGGTCGCGGTGGACAAGTCCGTCCCGGCCAGGTCCCGGCCCTTGCCGCGCCCCGGCCGCCGGGCTGTCCTACCGGACCGATGCCTGGGCCGTACCGGAGAAGCCCCGGCCCGGTCCCGGCCGTCCCGTCTCGGCCCCGGTGCCTGCCGTGCCGGATGGAACCCCTGCCGTACCCGCTTCCGCCCTGATGCCTGCCGCACCGGACGGAGTCCGGCCGTACCCCCTCGGCCCCGGCCCCTGCCGCACCGGACGGAGCCCCGGTGCGGCAGGCACGGCTCCCCGGTCGTACCGGGCGGGCCCTCCCCGCACCCCGCCGCACCAGGGCTTCCCGGCGGCGCCGGATCAGGGGGAGACCCGTACGGGGGCGGCCCGCCCCTGCCCCGAGGCCTGCACCGGCGACACCGGGCGGGCCCGCACGCCCAGGCCCCGGGGCCTGCCCGGTGGGTGCCGTCTCGCGTCCCGGAGGCCGGGGCCCACCGGAACCGGGTCTCCGGCTCCCGCGTCCTGTGAGGCTGTGATCAGACTCGCCACCGCCGCCGATCTCGACGCCGTCGTCGCCCTCCACACCGAGGCCCGCGCCACCTACTACCGGGGCCACCTGCCGGACGCCGAGTTCCTCGGGCCCGAGGAGGTCGCCCGTTCCCGGGCGGGCTGGGCCGCCGCCGTGGGGCGCGGGACCGTGCTCTGCGCCGAGCGCGACGCGGAGGTCGTGGGCGTCGCCGCGTACGGGGAGCGCGACGGCCTCACCCACCTCACCCAGCTCCATGTGCTGCCCGCCCGCTGGCGGTCCGGCGTCGGCACCGCGCTCCACACCGCCTGCGTCCGCGTCTGGCGCGCCGCCGGGACCCCCTCCGTACGCCTGGAGGTCTTCGAGAAGAACGAACGGGCCCTGGCGTTCTACGCGGCCCACGGCTGGGTCCCGGACCCCGAGCGCCCCCGCGACGGCGACCACCTCGTGCTCCGGCTCACACCGGGGCCCGAAACGGAATGATCCGGACCGGCAGGGACGTTCCCCCGGGGAACACCCGTCCGACCACCGGCACCCCTCGGAGAGAAGTCCTATGCGCGTCGAGATCTGGAGCGACATCGCCTGCCCCTGGTGTTACATCGGGAAGGCCCGGTTCGAGCAGGGGCTCGCGGCCTTCGCCCACCGCGACGACGTCGAGGTGGTGCACCGCTCCTTCGAGCTCGACCCGAACCGCGCCAAGGACGACACGGGCCCCGTCCTGGAGATGCTCGCCGAGAAGTACGGCCGCACCCTCGACGAGGCGCGCGCCATGGAGGCGCACGTCGCGTCGAACGCGCGGTCCGAGGGCCTCGGCTACCTGACCGACGGCCGCGACCACGGCAACACCTTCGACATCCACCGTCTGCTGCACCTGGCCAAGGAGCGCGGCCGGCAGGGCGAACTCCTGGACCTGGCCTACCGCGCCAACTTCGCCGAGGAGCGCTCCGTCTTCGACGACGCCACCCTGCTGGCGCTCGGTGTCGAGGCCGGTCTGGACGAGGCCGAGGTCCGCTCCGTCCTCGCCGATCCGACCGCGTACGCCGACGCCGTGCGCGCGGACGAGCGCGAGGCCGCCGAACTCGGCGCCAACGGCGTCCCGTTCTTCGTCCTCGACCGCCGCTACGGCGTCTCCGGCGGCCAGCCCGCCGAGGTCTTCACCCAGGCCCTGGAGCAGGCCTGGCAGGGCCGGACCCTCCAGCCGGTCGGCGGGGACGCGGAGACCTGCGGCCCGGACGGCACCTGCGAGGTCCCCGGAGCCTGAACGACCGGGGGCCGGGGGCTGTGACAGTGCCGGGGCCCGGGGCCCGGGGCCCGGGGCGTGAGCGGGACCCGCGGCCTCCGGCCCCGGGCCTCCCGGACCCGGCCCCACGGCCCTGCCCCCGACCGGTCCGAGTCCCGTGCCCTCCGGCCCGCAGCGGCCGTCCGGTATCCGCTCTCCGGTCCGTCCGGCCCGCGGTGGCGCGGGCCGGTCCCGGGGGCCGGGTGATTGACGGGTGATCGCCGGGAACCCAGGCTGGGCCCATGGAATCCCTGGACCAGCCGCTCGGCGGCGCCGAGTTCGCGCCGACGAAGACCTATCTCAACACCTCCGCCTGCGGGCTGCTGCCCCGCCGTACCGTCGAGGCCGTCACGCTCCTCGCGCGGGAGACCGCCGAGGGCCGCCCCGACGGCGCGGGCAGCTTCTCCGTCGTGGCCGAGGCCCGTGCCGCGTACGCCCGTCTCGTCGGCGTCGGAACCGACCGGGTCGCCCTCGGCACCTCCGTCGGCGTGCACTGCGGGATGATCGCCCAGTCGATGCCCGCCGGGGCCGAGATCCTCTTCCCCGAGGGGGACTTCTCCTCCGTCCTCACCCCCTTCACGATCCGGGGCGACCTCAAGACCCGGTTCGTCCCGCTGGACCGCCTCGCCGAGTCCATCGGTCCCGGGACCGCGCTGGTCGCCTTCTCCTCCGTGCAGTCGGCCGACGGGCGCACGGCCGACCTCGCGGCGATACGGGCCGCCGCCGCGGCCCACGGCACCCGTACGCTCCTCGACGCCACCCAGTCGGCCGGCTGGCTGCCGCTGCGGGCGGGGGAGTGGGACTACACCGTGGCGGGCGGCTACAAGTACCTGCTCTGTCCGCGCGGCGCGTCCTTCCTCACCGTCACGGAGGAGGCGCAGGACTCGCTGCTCCCCATCCACGCCAACTGGGTCACCGGCGAGGAGCTGTGGGTCAACAGCTACGGCCCGGTCCGCGAACTCGCCCGCTCCGCCCGCCGCTTCGACGAGCCGCCGGTCTTCCACGCCTACCACGGCGCCGCCAGTTCGCTCGCGCTCCTCGAAGAGGTCGGCATCGAGCGGATCGAGGCCCACGACAAGGGGCTCGCGGCCCGTTTCCGCGCGGGTCTGCGCACCCTGGGGCACGAGCCGGTCGCGGACGACTCCACGGTCGTCGCGGTCCCCGGCCTCGGTCATCGCGCGGACGCGCTGCGGGCGGCGGGCATCCTGCTCTCGGACCGCGCGGGGAACCTGCGGGCCTCGTTCCACCTGTACAACACGGCGGCGGAGGTCGACCGCGCCCTGGACGTCCTGGCGGGCTGACCGGAATCCCGACGCCCGAAATCCCCAATCCCGAATCCCGAAAACCCGAATCTCGTAGCCGGTAGCCGGAATCCCGAATCCGGGAGATCCGAAGGCCCGGAGCCCCGACAGCCGGGAGCCCCGAAAGGCCCGGCGGCACCCGAAGCCCGGAAGGCTCCGGAGGACCGAAGGCTCCGGAGGACCGTAGGACCGGACCGCCCGAGACCCCGGGCCCCGTCCGGTGTCGTGGAGGAGGGGCGGTACGGAGACCGGCCAGGTCCCCGTACCGCCCCTCCCTCAGTGGTCCACGTCCCCGGCGGTCCGCGTCCTCAGCAGTTCCCCGGCCCCGTCGGGCACTCGCCCGCCTCGCCCGCCTCCTCGCGCAGGTTCTCCGCCACGAGGCCGAGGAGCCGGGCCAGTTCGGCGCGCTCCTGCGGGGGCAGGCCGCGCAGGGAGAGCGTCTCCAGATCCGTCCAGACGCCCTCGACCCCGGCCCGCAGCGCCCGGCCCTCCTCCGTCGCCTCGACCAGGACCGCGCGCCGGTCGGCCGGGTCCGGGCCGCGCCGGACATGACCGCACTGCTCCAGGCGCTGGAGCATCTTGGTGACCGTGGAGGCGTCGAGTCCGAGGGACTGGATCAGCTCGGACTGGCGGACGGGCCCGCAGTCCCAGAGCCGCATCATCATCATTTCCTGGCCGGGGTAGAGGCCGAGCTCCCGCAGCCCGCGTCCGGCGGCGATCCGGTGCATCCGGGCGACACGGGCCAGGGCGACACCGACGGGCCCGCCACGGGCGGCGGACGGCGCCGGTTCGGTACAGACGGGGTCGTTTCCAGACATGCGGACTCCTCGGGACGGCTCTTCCCCAGATTACCTTGGTCGGCCAATCAATGGGCTACAGTGACATCCGGGCCAGATAGTTGGCCGACCACATAAATTGTGAAGGGGACAGCCATGACCACCGCCTTCGACCCCGTCGACCTCGCCGGCACCCGGCTCGCCAACCGCATCGCCATGGCACCCATGACCCGCAGCCGCGCCGACGCCACGAGCCGCACCCCCACCGCGCTCGTCACCGAGTACTACGCCCAGCGCGCCACCGCCGGGCTGATCATCACCGAGGGCGTCCAGCCGGTCCCCGGGGGCCAGGGCTACCCCTTCACCCCCGGACTGCACAGCCGCGCGCAGATCGCCGCCTGGCGCGAGGTCACCGACGCCGTGCACGCGCGCGGCGGCCGGATCTTCGCCCAGCTGATGCACGCCGGACGGATCGGCCACCCCGACCTCCTCGACGGCGACCTGCACCCCGTCGCGCCCTCCCCGGTGGCCGCCGCCGGACAGGTCTTCACCCCCGAGGGACCCAAGGACCACCCCGTCCCGCGCGAACTCACCGGAGACCAGATCCGCGAGGCCGTCCAGGGCTTCGCCACCGCCGCCCGCAACGCCGTCGAGGCAGGCTTCGACGGCGTCGAGATCCACGGCGCCAACGGCTACCTCATCCACCAGTTCCTGGCCACCGGCTCCAACCACCGCACCGACGAGTGGGGCGGCCCGGTCGCCCACCGCATCCGCTTCGCCACCGAGGTCGTCCGGGCCGTCGCCGCCGAGATCGGCCCCGAGCGCACCGGCCTGCGCATCTCCCCGGCCAACACCCTCAACGACATCTCCGAGACGGAGACCGAAGAGCTGTACGCGGCCCTGCTCGACGCCGTCGCACCGGTCGGCATCGCCTACCTCCACGTCCTGGAGACCGCCCCCGAGCGCCGCCCCCTCGTCCTCGACCTGCGCAAGCGGTTCACCGGCACCTTCATCCTCAGCCCGGCCACCGAGGGCCCGACCGGCGCCGAGTCCCTCGCCCTGGTCGAGGACGGCACCGCCGACCTCGTCGCCTTCGGCAGGCTCTTCGTCGCCAACCCCGACCTGCCCGCCCGGCTGCGCACCGACGGCCCCTACAACCCGCTGGACCCCACCACCCTGTACAGCGGCGACGGGCGCGGATACGTCGACTACCCGGCCCTGTAACCCGGACGCGCCGGAGGGCGGGACCCGCGACCGGACCCCGCCCTCCCGTCGTACGACGACCTCCCGTCGTACGACGACGTACCGCCCCTCCCCGGGGGCTTCACCAGGCCTCGGTGACCGCCCGGCGCGCGCCCTCCAGGTCCACCGCGCGGCCCGTCTCGCCGAGCACCGCGCCCAGCGCGGCCAGCGAGGACTGCACCGCGCCCGGAGTCGCGTCCACCCCGTAGTGGTTGACCCGGATCATCTCCTGGGCCAGCGCCCCGCCGCCCGCGATCAGCGGCAGCGACGGATCGGCGGCCAGCGCCTTCGCCACCAGCTCCGAGGCGTCCGTACCGGCCGGGACGCGCAGCGTCGTCGCCACCGGAGCCGCGTCCGCCGCCTCGTACACGTACGGCTCCAGACCGCCGCCCAGCGCCAGCGCGCCCGCCCGGGTCGCCGCCGCCGCCGACGCGTGCCGCGCCATCAGGGCGTCCAGACCCTCGGCCTCGATCCGCTCCACACACGCTTCGAGGGCCAGCATCTCCAGCTGCGCGGGGGCGTGCAGCAGCGCCTTCCGTCCGCCGTCGATCCAGCGCTCCTTCCAGTCCAGGAGGGAGAGGTACGAGCGGCGCGGCGCCGCCGGGTTCGCCGCGAAGCGCTCCCAGGCCCTCGCGCTCACCGACACCGCCGACACACCGGCGGGGCCGCCCATCGCCTTCTGCGCGCCGATGATGCACATGTCCACGCCCCAGGCGTCCGGCAGCACCGGCTCGGCGCCGATCGAGGCCACCGCGTCCAGGTAGAACAGCGCGCCGTGCGCCCGCACGACCTCACCGATCTCCGCCACCGGGTTGGTGTTGCCGGTCGCCGCCTCCGCGTGCACGAGCGACACGAAGTCGATCTCCGGGTGCTCGGCGAGGGCCCGCTCCACCTGCGCGGCGGTGACCGCAGCGTGGAAGGGCACCACCAGGTCCACCACGGTCGCGCCGCAGTCCCGCAGCCAGTTGCCGAAGGTCTGCCCGTACGGGCCCGTGACCACGTTCAGCGCGGTCGAACCCGCCCGCGCCCCGCTGCGGATGCAGCCCTCCAGGGGGAGCAGCGCCTCGCCCTGGGTGATCACCACGTCCTGCTCCGTGGAGAGCAGCGCGGCCACCCGGCGCTCGATCGACGCGAAGTGCGCGGCGGTCAGCGGGGCCAGGTCCAGGAGCGGATGTGTCACGGTCACGGCGGTGCCTTCTTCGACTCGGTGCGGTGGGCGGAACTGGGCATCAGGGTACCGAGGCGCGGCCCGGCGCCCCTTGGCCCACCTGTACAAAAAGGGATCTTCGTTCCGGTGGGTCCGGTGGGTCCGGTGGGTCCGGTGCGGGCCGCCGGGAGGGGAGGGCGCGGGTCGCTGATCGCGGCGGGACGCGGGGCGGCGGCGCGGGGGCCCGTCCTCGTACAGTGCGGGCATGAGCGATCACACGGTGCTGCACGTGAAGGGGCGGGTGCTCGTCGGACCCGAGGACGTACGGGACGAACTGTGGTGCGTCGGCGGGCGGATCACCTTCGACCGCCCGGCCGCCGAGGCGGTCACCGTCGAGGGCTGGGCGCTGCCCGGACTCGTCGACGCCCACTGCCACGTCGGTCTCGACCGGCACGGTCCCGTCGACGAGGCCACCAGCGAGAAGCAGGCCCTCACCGACCGGGACGCGGGGACGCTGCTCATCCGGGACGCCGGTTCGGCCGCCGACACGCGCTGGATCGACGCGCGCGAGGACCTTCCGAAGATCATCAGGGCCGGTCGGCACATCGCGAGGCCCCGCCGCTACATCCGCAACTACGCCCATGAGATCGAGCCCGCCGACCTCGTCGCGTACGTGGGCCGGGAAGCCCGGCGCGGTGACGGCTGGGTCAAGCTCGTCGGCGACTGGATCGACCGGGAGGCCGGGGACCTCACCGCCTGCTGGCCGCACGCGGAGGTCGGGGCGGCCATCGCCGAGGCCCACCGGCTCGGTGCCCGCGTCACCGCGCACTGCTTCGCGGAGGACTCGCTCAGGGACCTCGTCGAGGCGGGCATCGACTGCGTCGAGCACGCGACCGGGCTCACCGAGGACACCATCCCGCTCTTCGCGGAGCGGGGCGTCGCGATCGTCCCGACGCTGGTCAACATCGCGACCTTCCCGCACCTCGCGGACGGCGGGGAGGCGAAGTTCCCCCGCTGGTCGGCACATATGCGACGGCTGTACGAGCGCCGGTACGACACCGTCCGCGCCGCCTTCGACGCGGGCGTCCCGGTCTTCGTCGGCACCGACGCGGGCGGCTCCCTGGCGCACGGTCTCGTCGCCGAGGAGGTCGAGGAGCTGACCCGGGCGGGCATCCCGCCGCTCGACGCGCTGTCGGCCACCACCTGGGGGGCCAGGGCCTGGCTGGGCCGCCCGTCCCTGGAGGAGGGCGCCCCCGCCGACCTCGTCGTCTACGGAGAGGACCCGCGCGCGGACGTCCGCGCCCTCGCGGCCCCGCGCCGGATCGTCGTCAACGGCCGGGCGGTGGCGTGACGACGTGACGGCCGGGTGGCCTCACGGGCCCATGAACCCATAACCCCATGACCTGACCGCCCGTCGCTCCGGTGCCGCCCGTAGGCCCTGCGGCCTTAGGGGGCCCACGGCCCGACCACCCGTCGGCCCGATGCCGCCCGTAGGCCCCGCGGGCGTCCGGAGCCCGGGGCCGCCCGGCCGTCAGACCGTGAGGGCCGGGCCGAGCGCTCGCCGCTCGTCGGTGGCCGGGACCGTCCGGGCCCCGGAAGCCGGAGTCCGGACGGCCCCGGCCCGAGGGTCCGGCACCGCACCCCAAGGGGTGCCCCGGAGGGACGGTCCGGCCGCTCCCCGGGGCCCCGGCCTCAGCGCTTCGTCAGGAAGGCGAGCTGGGCCTTCTTCTCCGGGATGAAGACCTCCGGCAGGTCCACCTCGGGGAGCACGACCAGCGGGCCGAGGGCGAAGCCCGCCCGGACCATGCGGGCGACGGCCTTCTCGTTGGAGGCGTCCGGGTCGACCACCACCCGGTCGTGGTCCCGCAGCGAGAACGCGATCAGCGCGGTGAGCAGCTGTCCCGTCCAGCCCGGCCGAGGGGCCGTGCCGGGGGCGATCAGCAGGTGCACTCCGAGGTCCCCGGGCAGCACCTCGTAGCACTCGCCGACGCGGTCGGCCGCCGGGTCGTACGTCTGGAAGAGCGCGACCGGCTCGTCGTCCCTGCTGACCAGGAAGCCGTGGTGGGTGGTGAGCGAGTCGAGGTGCGCGTAGATCTCGCGGACCTGCTCGACGGTGGTGCCGACCATGCCCCAGAAGCGGGACCGCTCCTCGTTGACCCAGCCGTGCAGGAGGGGAGCGTCCCGGTCGGGGTCCACGGGCCGGACCGTGACGGTGCCGAAGCCCTCGACGTGCTGGACGTGAACGGCGGTGGTCATCCCTGCTCCTTGGTGAGGTGGTGCCAGTCGGTGGTGACGGGGGCGAGTTCGCCCCGCAGCCACAGCGGGAGCTGGTCCCGGTGGTGCGGGTCGCCGGGCACGCCGGACGCGCCGAGGGGCACGATCCAGCGGCTCCGCTCCCGGTCGGCGAGGTCCCAGACGTAGCGGGCGGCGGAGGCGCGGGCGCTGCGGTCGGTCCAGCCGGGCACGCTGGACGTGGAGAGCACGCAGTCGTGGTCACCGCCCAGTCCCGGCCACCGCTCGTCGTCCGGGTCGGGCAGCGCCTGCCAGGGCGCGAGCCGGTGGGTCGCGCCCCAGGCGGCGGGAGGTTCGCCGGACCCGGTCTCGTCGAGCGCCTCGCGCACGATCCGGTCGACGTCCCCCGCGGGCACGGGACCGGCCACCAGCAGCGTCTCCAGGGCGAAGGCCACCCGGGGGCCGAGGACCAGCCAGGGCCGCAGGAGCGCGGGGTACGGGGTGTGGGCGTCGCGCAGCGCGGCGAAGGCCTCGTGGGCGGCGAGGCGGCGCACCACGGCTCCGCGCACGGCCGCGTAGAGCCCGGCTCCGGTGCTCTCCGCGTCCATCCGCCGGTCCCAGGCGAGGAGCCGGTCGCGCACGGCGGACGCGGCGGGGGAGAGGCCGCTCCCGGCACGGTCCACGGCCGCGAGGAGCCGCGCCGCCGAGGGGTTGTCGGTGTCGGTGTGGACGGTCGCGGTGTTCTCCGGGGTCCACCGGTCGCGGGCGCCGAGCAGCGCGTCGATCCGGTCGGCCCGGTGCGGCGGCGCGAACTCGATGCCGAGGGGCGCGGCCAGGCCCCGGGCGTTCGCCATCACGGCGTGCCCGGTCACCTCGGCGCGCGGCAGCGGCGCGGGCGCGGGCCCCCAGGCGTGCGCCGGGTCCCAGGCGGGCACGGTCCGGAGGGAGTTGGCCCGGTGCCGTACGGGTACGTGGCCGGCGGTCCGGTGCAGGGTGCCGCCCCCGGTGTCGGCGGCGAGGACCACGTTGACGGGCTCGCCCCAGCCGTCGAGGGCGGTGTCCACGTCGGCGACGGTCCGGGCGCGCAGCAGCGCGGGCAGCGTCCCGAAGCCGAGGTCGCCGGTGACGCGGGGCGGGTGCCGCAGGCTGAGGGCGTGGAGGACACCGTCTCCCACCGGCCCGTCCCCGGCACCCTCGCCCACCCGTCCGTCCCCGGCGGCAGGGGCCCCCGGCCGGGCCGCCGCGTCGAAGATCACCGGGCCCCGGTCCGTCTCGATCACCTCGATGACGAACGGTTCCGCGTCCCTGACCTCGACGGTCTCCGTGTGGACCGTCGCCGGGCTCCAGCCGTCGGGGCCGTACGCCTCCAGACCGCCGTCCGGGAGCCGCCGCAGCCGCTCCCGGTAGAGGTCCTGGTAGTCGGCCATCGCGTTGGTGATCGCCCAGGCCACCGGGCCGGTGTGGCCGAAGTGGGCGAGCCCGGGGACACCGGGCACGGCGAGTCCCACCACGTCGTACGAGGGGCAGGCGAGCCGGATCTGCTGGTAGACGCCGGGCGCCTCGATGAACCGGTGCGGGTCCCCGGCCACCAGGGCCGCCCCGCTCTCCGTCCGGGCGCCCGTGACCAGCCAGCCGTTGGAGCCCGAGGTGCCGGGGCCGTCCGTGGCGAAGAGCTCGGTCCACTCCTCGCCGAGCCGCCCGGCGACCTCCTCGCGCCACAGCTTGGTGGGGAGACCGGCGAAGAGGATGTGGGTGGAGAGCCAGACCGCGAGCGGGGTCCACGGCTCCCAGCGGCCGGGCACGAGTCCCGTCGTGGCGAACTCCGGCGCGCGCCGGGCCCCTTCGGCGAGACCGTCGTTGACCCCGGCCACGTAGGCGCGGACCCACGCGGCCGTCGGGGCGTCTTCGCGGGCGAGCCGCTCGTAGCAGCGCCGGGCGGTGTCGGCGAGCCGGGTGCGCCGGGCGAAGACGTCCCAGTCGAGTTCGGCGGAGCCGAGGAACGCGGCGGTGGTGCCCTGGGCCCGGTGCCGTTCGACCTCCAGCTGCCACGCCCGGTCGTGGGCGGTGGTCCGGCCCTGGGCGAAGGCGAGTTCGTCCGGGTCGGCGGCGCGCAGATGGGGGACGCCCCAGGCGTCCCGGTAGACCTCGATGCTCACGCAGACCCCGTTCCCGTCCCTGATTCCGCCATGGTCACGGCCATGCCCTTCCGGTGTTTCTTAGGTTAGGCTGACCTAAATTAATCTACAGGACTTCAGGACAGGGGATCACGGTGGGTCACGGCTGGCAGGGTGCCGTTCTCAAGCTGATGCGCGGCAAGGACTTCACGTTCACCGTGACGGGAGCCGAGCGGGTCACCGAGGACTACCGCCGGGTGCGCTTCACGGACGGCGGGCTCCTCGCGGCTGCCGGGACCCACCCGACGATGTGGGTGCGCGCCTGGTTCGAGAACGCGGGCAAACCGCACCAGCGCGGCTACACCCTGGTCGACCCGGACGTCGACGCGGGCACCTTCAGCCTGGAGTTCGCCCTCCACGACGGCCCCGCCAGCCACTGGGCCCGCGCCTGCGCCCCCGGCGACACCCTGGAGGCGACCCTCCAGGGGACCGGCTTCGAGGCGCCGGAGCCGCGCCCCGGACGGCTGCTGGTGATCGGCGACCCGGCCTCCCTGCCCGCGGTCAACTCCCTGCTGGACGCGCTCCCCGGAATCCCGGCCACCGTCTGGTTCGAGACCCAGCACGCCTCCGACGAGGAACTGCCGGTCCGGCTCGACCCCGACCACCACGAGCTGCGCCGGGTGCCCCGCAAGGACGGCGGCGCGGACCTGGTCGCCCGGGTGAAGGCCGAACTCCCGGCGCTCGCCGACGCCGACCCGTACGTCTGGATCGCCTGCGACACCGCCACCACCCGCACCCTCGCCACGTACGCGCGCAAGGAACTGGCCCTGCCGAAGGAGCGCGTCCACGCGCTCGGGTACTGGCGCGCGAGCTGAACGGCCGGGCCCCGGGCCGCCGGGGGCGGGACGCGCCGGGTTGACGATCCGTTACCCCCGCACGGGGCTGGTCGTTCTCACTCTTCCCGCACCCGTGCCGGTTCGCCCCCGCGTGCGAAAGACGCGTGACGACCGGCAACGGTTGTGTCGAAAAAAATCGAAAATGAACACGGAAACCCCCCTTTGGAGTGAACTCACGCCAGGCGACTGCCGGTTCACTCTCCGTGCGTAAAGATTCCGGTGTCTCAAGTCGCCGAGGCCGCACCGACCCACTGTCCCCGTGGTGAGCGGCAGGCGACGCCATGTCTCTTGTGGGGGTTCCACCATCTTGAACAGCAACACCTTCGGCATGTCCGTGCGCCGTTCCGCCGCCGCCGCGACCGTCGCCGCCCTGGCCGCCGGTCCCGTCCTCCTCGGGGCGCCGGCGGCCCAGGCGGCGGGCGGCGAAGGAAGCGCCACCGCCGTCGTCCTGCGGGCCGGTCTCGACGTCTCCCTCCTCGGCAAGACGGTGAACGTGCCGCTGCGGGCCTCCCTCAACGAGGTCAAGGCGCCGGAGACCGAGAGCGAGACGGCCCTCTCCGTGAGGGTCCAGGGCGCCGAGAACGGAAAGCCGGTCGACGTCCTCGCCGCCGACGTCGCCACCTCGAAGGCCACCGTCGACAAGCGGAAGTCCGAGGGGTACGTGAACCTCGTCAAGGCCCGGGTCCACGTGCCCGGTCTCCCGCTGCTCTCCCTGATCGAGGTCGAGCAGGTCACCTCCAGGGCGCTGTGCGAGGTCGGCAGGAAGCCGGTCGCCGAGTCCAACCTGCTCGGGCACGTCACCGTGCTCGGCAAGAAGACCACCCTGTCCACCGGCGGCCGGACGCACGTCTCCGTCCCCGGTGTCGGCGAGGTCACCCTCGACCTCTCCCGCACCTCCACCACCTCCCGTACGGCGGCGGCGACCGCCCTCGAACTGAAGGTGAAGGTCAACCCGCTGAACCTCGGCGTGGCCGAGGTCGACGGCACCGTGACGCTCGTCGAGGCCACCTGCGAGACGCCCAAGGGCACGGTTCCCACCGAGAAGCCGACGGAGAAGCCCACCGAGAAGCCCACGCAGAAGCCGACCGAGAAGCCGACCGAGAAGCCCACGGAGAAGCCGACCACCCAGCCCACCGGCCAGCCCGGCGGCACGGGCGGCACCGGTGGCAGCGGCGGGTCCGGCAGCACGGGCGGCACGGGCGGCACCGGCGGGTCCGGCGGGTCCGGCAGCACGGGCGGCACCGGCGGCACCGAGCCGCACACCGGGGGGAACACGCCCACCGAGAACCTCGCCGAGACCGGCGGCAGCTCCACCACCCCGTACCTCGCGGGCGGGGCGCTCGCCCTCCTCGTGGCGGGCGGCGGCGCCCTCGCGCTGACCCGCTCGCGCGCCCGCTCGCGGGGCTGACGGCCCGAGGGGGCGCGCCGGGGGCGCCGAAGGGCGGTCCGGGCCGGGGAGGGCGGTGACGACACCGCCCTCCCCGGCCCCCGCTCACCCGCCCATCAACAGGGCCTGGTCGAGGGCCTGGAGGAACCGGTTCGTCGTCACCCGGTCCCGGACCGCGAGCCGCAGCCAGTTCCGGTCGAGCCCCGGGAACGTGTCGCCCCGGCGGGCCGCGAACCCCAGGGTCCGCAGCCGCTCCCGCACCGCGTCCGCCCCCTCGATCCGGACCAGCACGAACGGACCCGCCGCCGCCGACACCGTCCGCACCTCCTCGAACTCCGCGAGCCCGGCCAGCAGATGGGCCCGCTCCACCTCGATCCGGTGCGCCGCGTGCTCCGCCTCCGCCAGCGCCCCGCGCGACACACAGGCCTCCGCCGCCACCAGCGCGGGCGTCGACACCGGCCACAGCGGCTGCGCCCGCTCCAGGAGCGCGAGCGTCTCCGGCGCGGCCAGCGCGTACCCGATCCGCAGCCCGGCGAGACCCCACGTCTTGGTGAGGCTGCGCAGCACCACGAGCCCCGGCACATCGGTCCGCCCGGCCAGCGACTCCCGCTCGCCCGGCACCGCGTCCATGAAGGCCTCGTCGACCACCAGGATCCGCCCGGGGCGGGCCAGCTCGGTGATCCGGTCGGCGGGGTGCAGGACGGAGGTCGGGTTCGTGGGGTTCCCGACCACCACCAGGTCCGCCTCCTCCGGGACCGCCGCCGGGTCCAGCCGGAATCCGTCCGCCGCGCGCAGCACCACCCGGCCCACCGTGTGGCCCGCGTCGCGCAGCGCCGCCTCCGGCTCGGTGAACTGCGGATGCACCACCACCGGCCGCCGCACCGGCAGCGCCCGCGCCAGCAGCACGAACGCCTCCGCCGCGCCCGCCGTGAGCAGCACCCGGTTCGGGGGCAGATCGTGCCGTTCGGCGACGGCCGCCCGCGCGGCCCGGCCGTCGGGATAGGCGGCCAGCGAGGTCAGGGAGGCGGCGATGCGCTCGCGCAGCCAGTGCGGCGGGGTGTCCGTCCGGACGTTGACCGCCAGATCGGTGAGCTTCTCGTCCCGGACCTCGGCGTCACCGTGGTGGCGCAGGTCGTGGGCGTCGGTATCGGGGTACAGATCCATGACCGCCGTCGTGTGGGGGGGTGGGGAGGGTGGGGGGTGAGCCGGGCTCGCCAGCGATGTACCCGTGCGTCACGGGCAACAACCGTACGCCTGAGGCAACTTCGTTCGGACGAACCGGTACGAAAGCGGCGAGAGCGCACGTTGCGCGCCGCGACTTCCGTTTCGGTACGAGGAGTAAGCCCCGGCCCGCGATCCCTCCGGCCCCGGGCTCCCCTCCGTCCCCGCCCCCCGCGTCCGCCCCGGACTCCCCTCCGCTCCCGGGCCCCGCTCCTGCCCCGGATGCCGCTCCTGCCCCGGGCCCCGCTCCTGCCCCGGGCCCAGCTTCGGCCCCGGGCATCGCCCCCGCCCCCGCACGCGGAAGCGCCCCTGTACCGGCGCGCGCGGCCGACAGCAGGGCCGCCGCCTCCGCCACCGACGGGGTGCCCGTGGCGGCCAGCGGGAGCGCCGACGGATGCGGTACGGGTACCGCCGCGAGGTCCTCTGCCGGATACCCCCGCACCGGTACGCCGAGCGACTCCGCCGCCGCCCTGATGCCCGGCTCCGACGCCCGCGCGTCCAGCGTGGCCAGCGCGCGGACGTCCCCGCGCGTCAGCCCCGCCTCCCGCAGTACCGCCCCGATCAGGGCTAGGACCTCGTCGGCGGGGACCCCGGACCGCGCCCCGACGCCGAGGTGCGCGTACGGCACCCCATCCGTTACCAAAGGCCCATGGCTGTAGTCGTCGCGCTCGGCGCGTTCCTCATGACGCTCTTCGGCGGCTGGGTCGCGCAGCGCGTCACCGACCGGCGCCATCTGGTCCTCGGGCTCGCCGGGGGCCTCATGCTCGGCGTGGTCGGACTGGACCTGCTGCCGGAGGCCCTGTCGGCGGCGGGCGGCGAGGTCTTCGGCGTCCCCGAGGCCCTGCTGCTCTTCGTCGGCGGCTTCCTCTTCGCCCATGTGGTGGAACGGCTCCTCGCCGTGCGCAGGGCCGCCCACGGTGCCGCCGACTGGGGCGCGGAGCCCGGCGGCCCGTCGAAGGGGAAGGAGCGGGTCCCGCAGGTCGGCCTCACGGCCGCCGCCGCGATGGTCGGCCACAGCCTCATGGACGGCATCGCCCTCGGCGCCGCCTTCCAGGTCGGCGGCGGCATGGGCGCCACCGTCGCGCTCGCCGTCATCACCCATGACTTCGCCGACGGCTTCAACACGTACACGATCACCAGCCTCTACGGGAACGACCGCCGCAAGGCCCTCGGGATGCTCGTCGCGGACGCCCTCGCGCCCCTGGTCGGCGCGGCCTCCACCCTGTTGTTCACCCTTCCGGAGGAACTGCTCGGCGCCTATCTCGGCTTCTTCGGCGGAGTCCTGCTCTACCTGGCCGCCGCCGAGATCCTGCCGGAGGCCCACCACGACCACCCGGCCCTCTCCACCCTGCTGTGCACGGTGGCGGGCGTCGGCTTCATCTGGTGCGTGGTGGGGATCTCCGGCGGCTGACCTCACGCGACCGGACCGCCCGCGCAGTGCCCGACGAACCGCGCGGCCACCCCCGGCGCGCCCGCCCAGTGGGTGTGCACGTAACTGGCGTGCACTCCCCGTCGTACGAAGCCCTCGACCCGCCGCTCGGGCTGCCGCAGGCCCCACGCGGGCAGCTCACCGGCGCCCGGCTCGATCACGGTCCGGTGGAACTCGTGGCCCCGCATCCGCGCCCCGGCGGGCGCGAGGACGCTGTCGCTGACGGCGACGGCGTCCCGGTACCCGAGCGTGAGCCGCTCCGACATCCGGGCGTCGGCGTCGAGCACCCCGCACATCGGAAGGCCGTCGAGCGACCGCGCCAGATACAGCAGTCCGGCGCACTCGGCGGCGACCGGCGCCCCCGACGCGGCCAGCGAGGCCACGGCCTTCCGCAGCGGCTCGTTGGCGGACAGCGCCTCCCCGTACATCTCGGGGAACCCGCCGCCGATCACCAGCCCCGAGGTGCCCTCCGGCAGCTCCTCGTCCCGCAGCGGGTCGAAGGTCACGACCTCCGCCCCGGCGGCCGTCAGCAGCTCGGTGTGCTCGGCGTACGAGAAGGTGAAAGCGGCCCCTCCGGCGACGGCGACCACCGGCCGCCGCACCCCGACGGCCCCCGACCCGGCCACTGCAACGGCCCCGGCCGGTCCACCGGGAGCCCCGACCTCGGCGGACCCGGCCGACCACGGCTCGGCGGACAGTTCCGGCGCGCTGCGCGCCAGCGCGAGCAGGGCCTCCAGATCGCACCCGGCCCGTACCTGCTCCGCCTGCGCGGCCACCGCCGCCACGGCCGCCGCCTGCCGTTCGGCGACCGGCACGAGCCCCAGGTGCCGTGACGGCGTGGCCACGGCGGGCGCCCGCCGCAGCACGCCGAGCACCGGCACCCCGGACTCCCCGAGCGCCTCCCGCAGCAGGTGCTCGTGCCGGTCGGTGGCCACCTTGTTGAGGATCACACCGCCGATCCGCACCTCCGGGTCCCAGGACGCGAACCCGTGGACGAGCGCCGCCACCGACCGCGACTGCGAGGAGGCGTCGACGACCAGCACCACGGGCGCCTTCAGAAGCTTCGACACCTGCGCGGTGGAGGCCAGTTCGCCCTGGTCGGCGGCCCCGTCGTAGAGGCCCATGACCCCTTCGACCACGGCCAGGTCGCAGCCGCGCGCCCCGTGCGCGAAGAGCGGCGCGACGAGCCCCGTACCGCACATGTAGGAGTCGAGGTTGCGTCCGGGGCGGCCGGTCGCCAGGGCGTGGTAACCGGGATCGATGTAGTCGGGGCCGACCTTGTGCGGGGAGACGGCCAGGCCACGGCCGGCGAACGCGGCCATCAGACCGGTCGCGACCGTGGTCTTGCCCGCGCCCGAGGAGGGCGCGGCGATGACGAGACGTGCTACCACTCGATGCCCCGCTGGCCCTTCTGCCCGGCGTCCATCGGGTGCTTGACCTTGGACATGTCGGTGACGAGGTCCGCGAAGTCCACCAGCTCCGCCGGGGCGTTGCGGCCGGTGATGACGACGTACTGCTGCCCGGGACGGTCCCGCAGCACCTCGACGACCTCCTGGACGTCGATCCAGCCCCAGTGCAGCAGATAGGCGAACTCGTCGAGGACGTAGAACTTGTACGTCTCCTCGGCGAGGTCCCGCTTGACCTGCTCCCAGCCCTCGCGGGCCTTCTCCTCGTGGGTCTGCTCGCCCTCGGCGGTCTCCCGCTGGATCCAGGACCAGCCCTCGCCCATCTTGTTCCAGGTGACGGTGCCGCCCTTGCCGGTCTCGCCGAGCGCCTTGAGGGCGTTCTCCTCGCCGACCTTCCACTTGGCGGACTTCACGAACTGGAACACCCCGACCGGCCAGCCCTGGTTCCAGGCGCGCAGCGCCATGCCGAACGCGGCGGTCGACTTCCCCTTGCCGACGCCGGTGTGCACCATCACCAGGGCCCGGTTGCGGCGCTGACGGGTGGTGAGACCGTCGTCCGGAACGACGGTCGGCTGTCCCTGTGGCATTAAGCGGCCCTCCTGATGGTGTGTGCGGTCTGTCCCGCGCGCCCCGCGCGAGCCGGACGCGCCCCCTGTACGTCCCTGACGAGCCCGGCGATCGCGTCGGCGCGCAGCTCCTCCAGGGTGACGGCGGTGCCGCCGAGTTCACGGGCGAGTTCCCGGGCGAGCCCCAGCCGCACCGGCCCCGTCTCGCAGTCCACGACGACCGACGCGATGCCCTCGGCGGCGTGCAGCCGGGCCGCGCGGGCCGCGAGCGCCACCGGGTCGGCGCCGCCGCCGGTCGCCCGGCCGTCGGTCACGACGACGAGCAGCGGGCGGCGCGAGGGGTCCCGCAGCCGCTCGATCCGCAGCACGTCGTGGGCCTTGAGGAGCCCCGCCGACAGCGGGGTCCTGCCGCCCGTCGGCAATTGTTCGAGCCGGGCGGCGGCGGCGTCCACGGACGAGGTCGGCGGCAGCGCGACCTCGGCGTCCCGGCCCCGGAAGGTGACCAGACCGACCTTGTCGCGCCGCTGGTAGGCGTCGAGCAGCAGGGAGAGGACGGCGCCCTTGACCGCGCTCATCCGCCGCCGCGCCGCCATCGAACCGGAGGCGTCCACGGCGAACAGCACCAGGTTCCCCTCCCGCCCCTCCCGTGTCGCCTGCCGCAGGTCGTCCCGGCGCAGCACCAGTCCGGGCCCGCTCCGGCCGCGCGCCCGCTGGTGCGGCGCGGCGGCCCGTACGGTCGCCGTCAGATGCAGCTTGGTCAGCGCCCCCCGGGGCCGTACGGAGCCGGTGGTGCGGCCCTGCTCGGTCCGCGCCCGGGACCGGCGCCCGGCCGCGCCCTCGCCGAGACCGGGCACGCTGAGCACCTTCGTGCGGAACGGCTCGGCGGCGGCGACGGCGGCGCGCTCGCCGGAGCCCGCGCCGGAGTCCGGGCCGGATTCCGCGCCGGTCTCCCGCGCGGCGGGCGCCGGAGCGGACGCGGGGGAGTCGGGCGCGGGCGCGTCGGGCGCGGGGGCCTCCGGCGCCGGGCCGTCCGCCGGGCCCTGCGGCACCGCGTCCGGGCCCTCGCCCTGCGGCGGTACGCCCCCGCCGGGGCCGCCGTCCGGGCCGCCGTCGCCCGGACCGTCCGGCTCGGGCTCGTCGTCCGGGTCCCCCTGGGGCTCCTCGCCCTTGAAGCGCTCCAGGGTCTCGTCGAGCTTGTCCTCGTCGAGACCGGGCGCGTCGAAGGGGTTGCGGCGGCGGCGGTGGGGCAGCGCGAGGAGCGCGGCCTGCCGCACGTCCTCCGAGTCCACCTCGGTCCGGTCCGCCCACGCGGCCAGCGCGGTCGCGGTCCGGGCCATCACGATGTCGGCGCGCATCCCGTCCACCTCGAACGCGGCACAGGTCGCGGCGATCTGGAGCAGCGCCGCGTCCCCGAGGACCACCCGAGGCAGCCGTTCGCGGGCGGCGACGATCCGGGCCCGCAGCGCGGACTCCTCGTCGGCCCAGCGCGCGGCGAACGCGTCCGGGTCGTCCTCGAACGCGAGCCGCCGCCGGACCACCTCCACCCGCTGCGCGGGCTCCCGGGAGGCCGCGACCTCCACGGTGAGGCCGAACCGGTCGAGCAGCTGCGGACGCAGCTCGCCCTCTTCGGGGTTCATCGTCCCGACGAGCAGGAAGCGGGCGGCGTGCCGCACGGAGACGCCCTCGCGCTCCACGTGCGAGGAGCCCATGGCGGCGGCGTCGAGCAGATGGTCGATGAGGTGGTCGCTCAGCAGGTTGACCTCGTCGACGTACAGGATGCCCCGGTGCGCGGCGGCGAGCAGCCCCGGCTCGAAGGCCTTCACGCCCTCGGCGAGCGCCTTCTCGAAGTCGAGGGCGCCGACGAGCCGGTCCTCGGAGGCGCCGACGGGCAGCTCGACCATCCGCGCGGACCGCTCGGCCGCCGGGGCGGCGTCGTGCGGGCCGTCGGGGCAGCCCGGGTCGGGCGAGGCCGGGTCGCAGCTGAACCGGCAGCCCGCGACGACCGGCACCGGCGGCAGCAGTTCGGCGAGCGCCCGGACGGCGGTGGACTTCGCGGTCCCCTTCTCGCCCCGGACCAGCACCCCGCCCACGGCCGGGCTGACGGCGTTGAGCAGCAGTGCGAGCCGCAGGTCGGCCATGCCGACGACGGCGGTGAACGGGTACCGGGCGCTCATCGGCCGGTCCTTTCGTCGAGTTCGCTCCACGGGCGTCCCGTCCGGGACCCCGCGCTTCCGGTGCCGGTGGGGACGGCCGTACGGGTGCCCGCGCCCGGGGCCCCGCCCGCGCTCACGGCGCTCCCGGCGGCACGAACGGCAGGCCGGGCGGCGGACCGTTCTCGATCAGCCGCAGCAGCGCGTCGGTGTCCGCGTGTTCCTCGATCAGGTCGCCGAGCCGGTCGAGCTGCTCCTCGCGGAGCGCCGCGAACGAGGTGCCGGGCGCAGGGACGAAGCGGCGCCCGGCCGCCGCGGCGACCTCCCGCAGGAACGCGCGCCGGAAACCGTCGCTCTCCAGCGAGCCGTGCCAGTGGGTGCCCCACACGGACCCCGCCCGGCATCCGTCGAGGAACGCCTCGCCGCCCAGCACCTCGGCGACGCCGTGGTGGATCTCGTACCCCTCGACCGGTTCCCCGAGGGCCTCGCCGGACGGCCGGGCGAGGGTCTTCTCACGGGCGAAGCGGACCCGTACGGGCAGCAGCCCGAGCCCGGCGACGGCCCCCGCCCTCGACTCGACCTCGTCGTCGATGTGCTCGCCGAGGACCTGGAAGCCGCCGCAGATCCCCAGCACCGGACGGCCCTCGGCCGCGCGCCGGACCAGGGCGTCGGCGAGTCCCCGCTCGCGCAGCCAGGCCAGCGCCCGGACCGTGCCCCGGGTGCCGGGCACGACGACGAGGTCCGCGTCGACGAGTTCCTCGGGCCGGTCGACGAACCGGACGACGACGCCCGGCTCGGCCGCCAGCGCGTCCACGTCCGTGAAGTTGGACATCAGCGGTACGGCGCAGACCGCGACCCGCAGCACGTCCGCGCCGACCGGCGGGGCGACGACCGACTCGCGGACCGTGCCGCGCAGCGAGACGCGCAGCCCGTCCTCCTCGTCGATGCCGAGGCCGTGCGCGTACGGCAGGACGCCGAAGGTGCGGCGGCCGGTCAGCCCGTGCAGCATGTCGAGGCCCGGTTCGAGGAGGCTCACATCGCCCCGGAACTTGTTCACCAGGTATCCGGCGACCAGTTCCTGGTCCTCGGGGGCCAGCAGCGCCGTCGTGCCGAAGAACTGGGCGAAGACCCCGCCCCGGTCGATGTCGCCGACCACCACGACGGGCAGCCGCGCGGCCCGCGCGACCCCCATGTTGACGATGTCGGTGCGCCGCAGATTGATCTCGGCGGGGCTGCCCGCGCCCTCGCAGATCACCGCGTCGTAGGTGCTCCGCAGCTCCTCCAGGCAGGCCATCACCGGCTCGAACAGCTCCTTCTGCCGTCCGCCGTGGTAGCCCCGGGCGCTCATCTCGCCCACCGGCCGGCCCATCAGGACGACCTGGCTGGAGCGGTCGCCGCCCGGCTTGAGGAGCACCGGGTTCATCAGCGCCGTCGGCTCCACCCGGGCGGCCTGCGCCTGCATGGCCTGGGCCCGGCCTATCTCGGCGCCCTCGCGGGTCACGAAGGAGTTCAGGGACATGTTCTGTCCCTTGAACGGCGCCACCTTCAGGCCCTCGCGGACCAGCCAGCGGCAGATCCCGGCCGTCACGACGCTCTTCCCGGCGTCGGACGTCGTACCGGCGACCAGCAGCCCCCCACCCCTCACTTCGTCCTCCGCTTCACGGTGTCGGTCAGTATCCGGCCGCCCACGCAGACGGCCAGGGTGAGCGCGGTGACCCGGCGGGACAGCCGGACCGCCCGTTCGATGTCGGGCACCTCGACGGCCCGGCCCGTCGCGTTGAGCACCGGCCGGTGCTCGACCCGGCCGCCGTACGCGAGGGTGCCGCCGAGCCGTACGCCGAGCGCGCCCGCGAAGGACGCCTCGACGGGGCCCGCGTTGGGGCTGGGGTGGCGCGCCGCGTCCGCCCGCCAGGCCCGTACGGACCCGCGCGGGTCCCCGCCCGCGACGGTGGCGAGGACGGCCGTCAGCCGGGCGCCGGGCCAGCCCGCGAGGTCGTCGAGCCGGGCCGAGGCCCAGCCGAAGCGGCGGTGCCGCGCGGACTTGTGGCCGACCATCGCGTCCAGGGTGTTGACGGCACGGAAGCCGAGCAGCCCCGGCACGCCCGCGACCGCGCCCCAGAACAGGGCGCCGACCACGGCGTCGGAGGTGTTCTCGGCGACGGACTCGACGACGGCGCGGGCCATCGCGGGCCCGTCCAGGGACTGCGGGTCGCGCCCGCACAGGTGCGGCAGCCGCTCCCGGGCCACCTCCAGGTCCCCGGCGGCCAGCGCCCCGCCGATCGCGCGGGCCTCCCGGCCCAGGGTCGTCCCGCCGACCACGGCCCAGACGGAGACGGCGGTGAGGGCGACGGCGGCGGACGGCCGGTTCCGCACGGTCCGCGCGGCGAGGGCGCCCAGGGCCGCGGCGGTCCCGGCGCAGACGGCGGTGTGCAGGGTGCCCCAGCCCCGGTGGTCGTGGTGGAGGCGGTCCTCGACGGCGGCGGCGGCCCGGCCGAACGCGGCGACGGGATGGCCCCTCCGGGGGTCGCCGACGAGCAGGTCCACGGCGAGACCGGCGGCGGCGCCGCACGCGAACACACCGGTGGTACTGGGGCGGCCGGGCATGGCGCTCCGTCCTCACTCAGGGTCCGCGCCCTGGATCGACGTCACCGGCGGCGAGAGTTCCTGGCTCCCGGACCCCTCGGATCCGGTCACAGTGGCGGGACCGCGCCGGATTCGCACCGGACTTCCTCTTCTGCCGCCGTCTTGGCCCCGGCAGTCCACCACGCCCCGAGAACAGCCGTCAACTCACCTTGACCTGCGACGGGTCACTGTGCGGAGCACCACAGACACGGCCCGGACGCGCGGAGGCCGGGTGGCCGCACACGAGGTGCGGCCACCCGGCCTCCGGGGGGCGTGGACCGTCAGGCGACGATCAGGTAGATGCCGTACGACACGGCCGCCACGCACAGGGCGAAGCAGGCGTAGGCGCCGGTGCGGGCCAGGACGGCGGAGCCGCCCCGGGCGGCGGCCTGCTCCTGCTTGGAGAGGCCGACGATGCCGAGGGTGAAGAGGCCCACGAGGGCGAGCGTGGCCACGAGGCTGACTCCGAACACGGAGCCGAGGGCCGCCCAGTCGATCTTCATGTCGTTCGTTCCTTACACCGCTGCGGCGGAGGCCGGGGGAGCGGACGGGTCGATGGGGGCCGGGGCCGGGATGGTCGTCTTCAGGTCCGCGTCCGTGACGGCGGCGAAGGAGCCGGCCGGCGGCGGCGGGGTGACGGCGGCCATCGCGGTGGTCACCACGCCCGCGGGCTCCGCCGGGGCGTCGGACTCGACCTCGTTGACGTTGTGGTGGTCGACCGGCTTGCGGCGGGACAGCACCCAGATGTAGGCCGAGCCGCCGACCAGGACGGCCGCGGTGGCGGCGATGCCCCAGGGGCCCTGCTTGGTGAGGAACTCGGCACCGGCGCCGACCAGACCCGCGGCGGGCAGGGTCAGGCCCCAGGCGACGAACATCCGGGTCGCGGTCGACCAGCGGACGACACCGCCCTTGCGGCCGAGACCGGCACCCATCACGGCACCCGAGCAGGACTGGGTGGTGGAGAGGGAGAAGCCGAGGTGCGAGGAGGCCAGGATGACCGTCGCGGCGCTGGTCTGGGCGGTGAAGCCCTGCTGCGGCTGGAGGTCGGTGAGGCCCTTGCCCATGGTGCGGATGATGCGCCAGCCGCCGAGGTAGGTGCCGAGGGCGATCGCGACACCGGCGGAGACGATGACCCAGAAGGGCGGGTTGGCACCGGGGGCGACGACGCCCTGGGTGACCAGCGCCAGGGTGATGATGCCCATCGTCTTCTGGGCGTCGTTGGTGCCGTGGGCCAGCGAGACGAGACCGGCGGAGGCGATCTGGCCGACCCGGTAGCCCTTGGCGGTGTGCTTCTGCTCGGTCTTCGCGCCGATCTTGTACGTCAGGCGGGTCGCCAGCATCGCGGCGAGACCGGCGACGAGCGGGGCGGCGATGGCCGGGATCAGCACCTTGGTGATGATCGTCGGGCCGTTCACGGCCGACCAGCCGGCCGACATGACCGCGGCGCCGATGAGGCCGCCGAAGAGGGCGTGGGAGGAGCTGGACGGCAGGCCCAGGAGCCAGGTCAGCAGGTTCCACAGGATCGCGCCGACCAGCGCGGCGAAGATCACCTCTGTTCGGATGCCCTCTTCGTTGATGATCCCGCCGGAGATCGTCTTGGCGACCTCCACGGACAGGAACGCGCCGACGAGGTTGAGCACGGCGGACATGGCCACCGCCGTCTTGGGCTTGAGCGCACCGGTCGAGATGGTCGTGGCCATCGCGTTCGCGGTGTCGTGGAAACCGTTCGTGAAATCGAACACGAGAGCTGTCACGACCACAATGGCGAGCAGCAGCGTGATGTGTTCCATTTACCCAGGCAATCGTTTGACGTCAGTGGCCAGCCGAACGTAAGCAACCTGGGTGAACGGAAGGTGAACTGGGTAGGGCGCGACGGTGTCTCTATCCGGTGTCAACAGATTCCGTTTATGGCTCCGGAGCACCCGCTGTCCACGATGCGGTCACCCCGCAACCCCGGGTAATCCCGGACGACACCGGGCACGTACGACCTGTCCCGGTTCCACCCCCGCCACCCGGTTCCGCTCCCCGGACCGGATCATCCGACCGGGGGACCCCCCTGAGGAGACCCATGTCACTCCCCCGGGGGACCCCGGGACCGCTCCCCGGACCCCCGGTCGGCCCCGTCCGGTGGCAGCCCGCCGCCACCCTGCCGAGACTGGGAACGTGCGCCCGGCTACAGCGACGGCAGCGGCCGTCACCACCCTGCTCGGTGTCGGCGCGGTCGCGGTCGCGGCCGGCCGGTACGCCAGCGATGCCGTCCTCAAGGCACCGTCCGGACGTCCCCTGCCCGGGGAACCCCGGCTGACCGTGCACGCCACCGGTCCCGGACAGATCACCCTCACCCGCGACCTCGCCTCACTGCGCCCCGGCACCTACGGCATCGAGGGCCACGGCCTGCACGCCGTCGTCGGCCCCGTCCTCGACCATGTCCCGCACACCGCCGACACCGTCGTCCGGCGCCTGGAACGGGTCGAGCTGGGCGTCGTCGCCCCCGGAGTCCGCGTCCGCCTCACCCCCCAGCTCCACCGGGGCACCCCGGCCTCCGCCCTCGGCATCCCCCACGAGGACACCGAGATCCCCGGCGAACTCGGCCCCCTGCCCGCCTGGCTGGCCGCCGCCCCCCGCACCACCTGGGTCATCGCCCTGCACGGCCTCGGCACCACCCGGGAACACCCGCTGAACGTCCTCCCCTTCTTCCACCGGAGCAAGGTCCCCGTCCTGATCCCCGCCTACCGGGGCGACGAGGGCGCGCCGCCCTCCCCCGACGGCCTCGCCCACCTCGGCGCCTCCGAATGGCGCGACGTCGACGCCGCCCTCCGCTACGCCCTCCGCCGGGGCGCCACCAAGGTCGTCCTGCACGGCTGGGGGACCGGCGCCACGATGGCCCTGCGCGCCGCCGCCGAATCCGGCGTCCGCGACCGGATCGCCGGACTCGTCCTCGACTCCCCGGTCCTCGACTGGGAGGCCACTCTGCGCAACCTCGCCGCCGCCCGGCACGTCCCCGGACCGCTGGTCCCGCTCGCCGTCCGCGCCGCCCAGGGCAGGACCGGCCCGCACGGCGACCTCCTCGAAGCCGCCTCCGCGCCCGGCGCCCTGCGCGTCCCCGTCCTCCTGCTGCACGGCCCCGACGACACCCTCGCCCCCTGGGAACCCTCCGTCGAGCTGGCTGCCCGCCGCCCCGACCTCGTCACCCTCCAGACCGTCCGGCACGCCCCGCACGCCTGTCTGTGGAACGCCGACCCCGTCCGTTACGAGGAGGGCCTCCGCCGCTTCCTCACCCCCCTCCTCTGAGAAGGGCCGGACGGCCGGGGCCGACCGGGCCCCGGACCCCTCCGCCCGCGCCCGCCGCGACGGGGTGGCCGATTCCGATTGGGCTTTCGGGCCGTCAGCGGGAAGACTGCCCCCGTGACGTCTCGAAAGCCCGATGAACCATTGGCGCGCAACTCCAGACTCCGACTCGTCCGCCCGCGGGCGCTGGCCACTGCCCGACGGGCCGTGACGACCCGGCGCACCCGGCCGGCGCCGAGGCCGCCCGAGGGCACTCCGCCCCGCGCGGAACTCGCCCGCCAGGCCCGGCACGTCCTCGCCGACGCCGTACGGATCGCCCGCTGGGCCGCCGTCGAGCGCGGCGCCGACGCGGCCCCCGGCAGCGGCCCCGCCCAGGAACGGGCCGCCGCCGCACTGGACCTGACACCCGGCCAGATCCGGGCCGGCTGGGACCGGGCCCGGCTCGCCGGACTCGTCGAACTCCACGGCGGCACCGCCCGCCCCGGCTGGCGCCTCCACGCCTGGGACCGCGACGACTCCGCCGTGCTGCGCGGCTGGGTCGCGCTCCTCGACGCCTGGTCCCTGGTGCACCCGTCCCCCGAGGACGTCGCCCCCGGCGCCGTCGCCGAGGTCGTCGAGGCCCTCCCGCAGGTCCTCACGCTCCTCCAGCTCTCCCAGGGCCCGGTCGACGTCCCCGTCCTCCTCGACCTCCTCGGCCAGCGCGTCGAGGAACTGCGCGAGGAGCGCTGCGAGGTCCCGCCCGCGGAACCCGCCCCCGAGACCCAGGACACCCCCGGCACCGACGGGCTCCCCGCCCTCCTCGACTGGGCCCTCGAAGGCCTCGCGGCCGTCGGCGCGCTCACCCTCGGCCCCGGCACCGAAGGGCGCCACGCCACCCTCACCCCGCTCGGCAACTGGGCGGTCTGGGTCAAGCTGGAGCAGATCTGCGTCGCCGCGCAGAGCCCCGCGGGCAACATCGAGCAGTCCGCCGAGGACATGCTCAGGGGCTGCGCCCGGCTCACCCCCGGACCCGCCCGCGCCGAATACCGCGCCTGGCTCGCCGCCCGCACCCTCTCCAGCGCGGTGACCGAACTCCTCACCGTCGCCCGGGGCGAGGACGCCCTGCTGCGCGGGCTCGCCTTCGAGGCGCTCCGGGTCGTCGGCGCCCCCGCAGAGGCCGAGGTCCGCGCCACCGTCGCCGAGCCGTCGCTGCGCCCGTACGCCCTGCTCTGGCTCGCCGAGTACGAGGGCGCCGACCCCGACGACGCCCAGGAGGTGCTGACCCGCGAGGAGGCCACCTGGCTCTGGGTGGACACGGCGGCGGCCGTCGCGGACCACGGCGAGAGCACGCTGCTCGTCCGGCACCTCGACTCCGCCGTGCAGGGCACCGTCCCGGCGCTGCTCGACGAGGTCCGCGCCGTCGGTCACCCCCGTACGGTCCAGGTCCTGGTCGCCCTCGCCGCCGCCCACCCGGACCCGGCCCTGGCGAAGGCGGTCCGCAGGGCCGCCTTCCAGGTCCACACCGGGGGAGCGTGACGGGCCCCGGCCCGGCGCGTCCCGTCCTCCGCCCGGCGCCCCGCTACTCGGCGGCGCCGGGCAGATACGTCCCGAAGCTCCAGACGTTCCCCTCGGCGTCCCGTGCCGCGTACTCCCGCGAGCCGTAGTCCTGGTCCCGGAGCGGCAGCACGATCTCGGCGCCGTGGGCGACCGCGCGCGCGTGGTGGGCGTCGGCGTCGTCCACGTGCACATAGACGCCGACCGGGCCCGCACCGGTCATCAGCCGGTCGAACTCGCTCCCGGTGCCCTTGCTGCCCAGCATCACCATCCCGTTCCCGTACGACAGCTCGGCGTGCGCGATCCGCCCGTCCTCGCCCTCGTACACCGCCGTCGCGGTGAACCCGAACGCGTCCGTGAGCTGCGCGACCGCCGCCTTCGCGTCCGCGTACAGCAGGGTCGGACAGACCTGGGGTGCCCCGGTCATCCCGATCACTTCCTCTCGATCCGTTCCCGTGTGACCCGGGTCTCATTCTCGCAGCCGCCTCCGACAGGTCAGCGGAACGTGTCGCACCGGGCCATGTCACCGGTCCGGTAGCCCTCCAGGAACCACCGCTGACGCTGCGCCGCCGAGCCGTGCGTCCAGTTCTCCGGTGTCACCCGGCCCTGGAACCGCTCCTGGACGCGGTCGTCCCCCACCGCCGCCGCCGCGTCCAGGCCGTCCCGGACGTCCGCGTCGGTGAGCCGGGTGAGCAGCGGCCGGCCCGTCCGGTCGTCGGGGCTGGTGGTCGCGTGCCGCGCCCACACCCCCGCGTAGCAGTCCGCCTGGAGCTCGACCTTGACGGCGTTGGAGTCCGCGCCGGTCCGCCCGTCCTGGGCGCGGCTCAGCGTCCCCATCAGGTTCTGGACGTGGTGGCCGTACTCGTGCGCCACCACGTACGCCTCGGCGAAGGGCCCGCCCCTCGACCCGAACGTGGTGCGCAGCTCGTCGAAGAAGCCCAGGTCCAGGTAGACCTGCCGGTCGCCGGGGCAGTAGAAGGGCCCGACGGCCGAGGTCGCGGTGCCGCACGCGGTGGCGACCCGGCCGCTGAACAGCACGGTCCGGGCGTTCGCGTACGTACCGCCCCGGCGCGCGTACGCGGCCCGCCAGTAGTCCTGCACGCTGTTGACGACGGCGACGATCCGGCAGTCCGCGCGCGTGTTGGCGTCGGAGCCCTTCCGGCAGCTCTGGTCGACCTGGGCGACCGAGGACGCGGTCGCCGCCGGTTCGTCGTTGCCGGAGGAGAGCCCGAGCTGCTCGGGACCGATCCCGAAGAACAGCCCGAGGAGCAGCGCGACGACCCCGGCGATGCCGCCGCCGATGGTCGCCCTCCCGCCGGGGACGCGGCTGCCCCGGACGTCCTTGACCTCCGAGGTGTCCAGGTCGGCGTCGTCGTCGAACTGCACGGTCCACCCTCCTCCGCGTCGCCGCCGCGGCAGAGGCCGCCGCCCTGCGCCGAGTATCGGATGATCCCTGGCCGATCGCCCCTTTTCTGAGGCAATGGCGGTAAGGCCCGGAAAGGGCGGCCGTCCGCCCCGCCGTCCGCGTGGCCGAAAAGCAGTTGCAGGTGCCCGTTAGACTGGCCGCATGGCCATTCTCCTCGTGGGTTAGCGGCGTCGAAGCCCTCCCCAGCAGTTCCTTCCGCCCTTCCCATCGTCCTGGAGTCTGTCCGTGATCACCGCATCCGGCATCGAGCTGCGCGCCGGCGCCCGTGTCCTCATCGAGTCCGCTTCCTTCCGAGTCGCCAAGGGCGACCGCATCGGCCTCGTCGGTCGCAACGGAGCGGGCAAGACCACCCTCACCAAGTGCCTCGCCGGCCAGGGCGTGCCCGCCGGGGGCACCATCACCCGCTCCGGCGAGGTCGGCTACCTCCCGCAGGACCCGCGCACCGGCGACCTCGACGTGCTGGCCCGCGACCGCATCCTCTCCGCCCGCGGCCTCGACACCCTCATCAAGAAGATGCGGATGAACGAGGAGCGCATCGCCACCGGCTCCGGCGGCACCCGCGACAAGGCGATGAAGCAGTACGAGCGCCAGGAGACCGAGTTCCTCACCAAGGGCGGATACGCGGCCGAGGCCGAGGCCTCCACCATCGCCGCCGCCCTGGGCCTGCCCGACCGGGTCATGGGCCAGCCGCTGCACACCCTCTCCGGCGGTCAGCGCCGCCGGGTCGAGCTGGCCCGCATCCTCTTCTCGGACGCCGACACGCTCCTGCTCGACGAGCCGACCAACCACCTCGACGCCGACTCCATCGTCTGGCTGCGCGACTACCTGAAGAGCTACCGGGGCGGCTTCATCGTCATCTCCCACGACGTCGACCTCGTCGAGACCGTGGTCAACAAGGTCTTCTACCTGGACGCCAACCGCTCCACGATCGACGTCTACAACATGGGCTGGAAGCTCTACCAGCAGCAGCGCGAGGCCGACGAGAAGCGCCGCAAGCGCGAGCGCCAGAACGCCGAGAAGAAGGCCGCCGCCCTCAACTCGCAGGCCGACAAGATGCGCGCCAAGGCGACCAAGACCGTCGCCGCGCAGAACATGGCCAAGCGCGCCGAGCGGCTGCTCTCCGGCCTCGAGGCGGTCCGCGCCTCCGACAAGGTCGCCAAGCTCCGCTTCCCGGAGCCCGCGCCCTGCGGCAAGACCCCGCTCACGGCCGAGGGGCTCTCCAAGTCCTACGGCTCGCTGGAGATCTTCACCGATGTGGACCTCGCCATCGACAAGGGCTCCCGCGTCGTCATCCTCGGCCTCAACGGCGCGGGCAAGACCACGCTGCTGCGGCTGCTCGCCGGTGCCGAGAAGCCCGACACGGGCGAGGTGACCCCCGGCCACGGCCTCAAGCTCGGCTACTACGCCCAGGAGCACGAGACGCTCGACCCCGAGCGCAGCGTCCTGGAGAACATGCGCTCCGCCGCGCCCGACCTCGACCTCGTCGACGTGCGCAAGACGCTCGGCTCCTTCCTGTTCTCCGGCGACGACGTCGACAAGCCCGCCGGCGTGCTCTCCGGCGGCGAGAAGACCCGGCTGGCCCTGGCCACCCTGGTCGTCTCCTCGGCGAACGTCCTCCTCCTCGACGAGCCCACCAACAACCTCGACCCGGCGAGCCGCGAGGAGATCCTCGGGGCCCTGCGCACCTACAAGGGCGCCGTCGTCCTCGTCACCCACGACGAGGGCGCGGTGGAGGCGCTGGAGCCGGAGCGGATCATCCTGCTCCCGGACGGCGTCGAGGACCTGTGGGGCCCGGACTACGCGGACCTGGTGACCCTCGCCTGACACGGGGCGCCCCCGGGCGCGCACCGTGACGGCCCGGCGACACCCGGTGGCGGCCCCGGAAGCGGGCCGTGACGCCCCGGGCGCGCTGCGTGGCCGAAGGGAGTGATCATCATCGGCTGGATCATTCGGCCCATGGGTGATCCATCATCTGAGTGAGGGCGTCTCGTACCTCCCGGCGCGGTGCTCTGCCGAATCCTTCCGGCGGACCCGCGCCGCTCGCTTTCCTCCGCCGCGCCGCTGACCTGGGACTTCCCGCCCCCGAGGGGCGCGGGCCGGGTTTTCCCGCCACCGGAATCAAGGATTCCGATCGTGGTGGCGCGGCACTCGTCCACAAACCCGGCGGCACGGACCTTGTCGAATGGGTGGCCAGGATGGACGGGAGGGGTGATCATGAGAAGTCCAGAGCGCACTTCCCATGAGGAGGCACGGGTGGCCGAGACTCTGAAGAAGGGCAGCCGGGTGACCGGCGCCGCGCGCGACAAGCTCGCGGCAGACCTGAAGAAGAAGTACGACTCCGGTGCGAGCATCCGGGCGCTGGCCGAGGAAACCGGCCGCTCCTACGGATTCGTCCACCGGATGCTCAGCGAATCCGGAGTCACGCTGCGTGGACGCGGCGGAGCGACCCGGGGCAAGAAGGCGGCCTCGGCCTGATGCCGGGGTGCCTCGACCGGCCACCGGGTCTCCCGGTGGCCACCCGGTCGGTCCCCGGACCGGCCCGGGTGGTTACTGTGCAGTCACTTAGCATCGGACAGAGTGCTGCACCGGAACCGGAGGCGCCCCATGACCACGCTCGACGACTCTGAACCCGTCATCGACAAGGACGGTGTACGGCTCACCGTCGAGGACGCCGTTGCCACGGTGACCCTGACCCATCCGGCGAAGCGCAACGCCCAGTCTCCCGCTCTGTGGCGGGCGTTGACGGAAGCCGGCCGGTCATTGCCCGGCAGCGTGCGGGTCGTGGTGCTGCGCGGTGAGGGCAAGTCCTTCTCCGCCGGACTCGACCGGCAGGCGTTCACGCCCGAGGGCTTCGACGGAGAGCCGTCCTTCCTCGACCTCGCGCGCGGTTCCGACGAGGACCTCGACGCGGTCATCAGCGAGTACCAGGAGGCGTTCACCTGGTGGCGCCGCAGCGACCTCGTGTCGATCGCGGCGGTCCAGGGGCACGCCATCGGCGCGGGCTTCCAGCTCGCCCTCGCCTGCGACCTGCGGGTCGTCGCCGAGGACGTGCGGTTCGCCATGCGCGAGACCAGCCTGGGTCTCGTCCCGGACCTGACCGGGACGCACCCGCTCGTCTCGCTCGTGGGGTACGCCCGCGCGCTGGAGATCTGCGCCACCGGCCGCTTCGTGCACGCCGAGGAGGCCGAGCGCATCGGCCTCGCCAACCTCTCCGTGCCCGCCGAGGACCTCGACGCGGCGGTACGGGACCTCACCGCCGCCCTGCTCGCGGCACCCCGCGACGCGGTCACCGAGACCAAGGCGCTCCTGCGGGGCGTCCAGGGCCGCTCGTACGAGGAGCAGCGCGCCGCCGAGCGCGCCGCCCAGGCCCGCCGCCTGCGGGACCTCGCGGGCATCGGCGACTGACACCACCGGCTGCGCCCAGGCGCCCCGGACCCGCGCCCCGGACCGTACGGCGGCGCCCGCCCGGCGCCGGTACCGCCCCTCCCGGGCGGGGGCGGTGCGGGTGGGAAGCCGGGGCGGGGGTGCCGGGGTGGGCCTTCCGGGCGTGCGCGGTGCCCCCGGAACCGTATGCCGTGATCCTTCCGGCGGTGCTTCCCGGTGCTTCCCGGTGCTTTCCGGTGGTGGTGCCTCCTAGCGGAAACCCGACACCACCACCGTGACCCCGGTGTCCTCCGGGGACGCCTTCGCCACGGAGGCGCGGACGGCGCGGGCCACGTCCAGCGGGTGACCGCCCGCCGTCACCGCGACCTCGATCCGCACCCCGGCCGCGTCCCGCCGTACCGGCGGGCCCAGGGTGTCCGTGATCCCCGCGACCCCCGGCACCCCGAGGGCCAGGAGCGCCACCGGGTCGTCCGTCGCCGGGGAGGTCGGGCCGGGCCGCGCGGCGGCGGGCTCCGGCGCCGGGGGCGGCGCGTCGAACAGCTCCGTCACCCGCAGGTCCACGGCCGCCACCACGAGCCCGAGCCCGTCCACGGCCGCCGCCAGGAGGGCCGCCCGCAGTTCCCCGGCCAGTTCGGGAAGCGGCCGTCCGGTCACCGCCCCGAACGAGGCCGTGATCCGCAGCCCGTCCGGGGGCGGCTCCGGGTCCTCCTCGTCCGGCCCCCGCGCCGGGCCGATCCGCAGTTCTCCGGGCACCACCCCCCGTACGGCCGCCCCGGCGCCGTCGAGCACCGAGCGCGCCGCCCGTTCGGTGATCAGGGCGCCGTCCGCCGCCGTTCCGAGCGGCAGCAGCCTGCCCGGGGCCAGGCGGTCGCGGACCGCCTGCGTCCAACCCTCAGCCGTCGTCATTGCCCCAGCCTGCCGTATCCCCGGGGCGGGACCGGGTAAGCGCCCTTAGTGTGGGCGAAGAACCCCGAAATATCCCAGAAGGGGCGAAACGCAATGACGGACACCACACAGTCCAGCGGCTCCACCGGCGGCGAACAGCGCCGCACCTCGGTCACCAAGCGGGGCGGCGGCGCCGCCGCGGCCCGGGGCCGTACGACGATCGCCGACGGCGTCGTCGAGAAGATCGCGGGCCTCGCGGCCCGGGACGTCGTCGGCGTCCACGCGATGGGCAGCGGGCTCTCCCGCACCTTCGGCGCCGTGCGCGACCGGGTCCCCGGCGGAGGCGGCGCCAAGGCGAACGTCACCCGAGGGGTGAAGGCCGAGGTCGGCGAGGTGCAGACCGCGCTCGACCTGGAGATCGTCGTCGACTACGGCGTCTCCATCGCCGATGTGGCGGGCGACGTCCGCGAGAACGTCATCGCCGCCGTCGAGCGGATGACCGGCCTCGAAGTCGTCGAGGTCAACATCGCGGTCAGCGACGTGAAGCTGCCCGACGAGGAGGACGAGGAGCCCGAACAGCGGCTCCAGTAACCGCGACGAGCACGTACCGGGGGGCTCAGGAAGACTCAGGAAGGGGTCAGGATGAGCATGTCGGTGGTCGGCCTGCTGGCCGGTATGGCTCTCGGCTTCGCCGGATACTTCGGCGGCTTCGGAGCGTTTGTGCTGGTCGCCGCCTTGGGGGCGATCGGCTTCGTGGCCGGCCGCTTCCTCGACGGCGACCTCGAACCCGGCGATCTGTTCCGGAGCCGCGAACGCGGCGAACGGCGGCGGTGAGCGCGGGGTGACAGCCGACCTCGCCCCGGGCCCGGTCCGCGACCGGGGGGCCACCCGGATCGCCGACCGGGTCGTCGCGAAGATCGCGGCCCAGGCGGCCCGGGAGGCCGCGGGGCCCGTCCCCGAGGGAGCCTCGAAGCCGCACGCCTCGGTCGTCGTCCACCGGGACGCCGCGAAGGTCGCGGTCAGCCTCGAACTGGACTACCCGACCGACGTCGGGCACCGGTGCGGGGCCGTGCGGAGCCGGGTCCGCACCCGGGTGGAGGAACTCGTGGGCATGGACGTCCACGAGGTCACCGTCCATGTGGAACGGCTCCACTCCCCGCTCACCCGGCAGACCGGCCGACGGGACCGCGTCTCATGACGACCGCCCCGGGAGCCCCCGGAAGCCCCCGGAACGGCCCCGGTCCCGGCGGTGGTTCCAGCCCCGGTGGCTCCGGCGGTCCCGGTGGCTCCGGCCCAGGTGGTCCCGGCGGTCCCGGTCCAGGCAGTGGGGACGCGGGCGTGCCCGTGCTCGCCGGGGAACCCGTCCGCCGCGTCCGGCGCTTCTGGGCCGTCCGGCGGGTCCCCGCCGCGCTCCTCGCGGCCGTCGTCCTCGGCGGCGCCGGGCTGCTCCTCTACGACGTGGCCGCCGTCCGCGCCGACCGCCGGGCCATGGCCTGGCGGCGTGAACTCGCCGACGGACTGGCCACCCGGCCGCTCGACGACACCTGGGTCGTCCTGGGCGCCGCCCTCGCGTGCGCCCTCGGCCTCTGGCTGCTCGTCCTCGCGCTCACCCCCGGGCTCCGCGCCGTCCTCCCGATGCGCCACGAGCACGCCGACGTACGCGCCGGACTCGACCGCGAGGCGGCGGCCCTCACCCTGCGGGACCGGGCCATGGAGGTCTCCGGAGTGCAGTCCGTACGGGTCCGCGCGGGCCGCGCCAAGGTCTCGGTCCGCGCGCTCTCGCACTTCCGCCCGCTGGACGAGGTCCGCACCGACCTGGAACGGGTCCTCACCACCGGCGTCGGTGAACTGGGCCTCGCCCGGACGCCCGCGCTGACGGTACGGGTGGCCCGCCCGCCCAGGAAGGGGTGACCCGGTGACGGTCGTCCTCCGGCGCGTCAACCGCGTCCTGCTCGCCCTCGCCGGGCTCCTGCTCCTCGTCGGCGGCGGGGCCGTCCTCGCCGCCGCCCTCGGTTCCTCCGTGCCGTCCTGGTGGCCCTGGTCGGGCCGCTCCGACGTGCTCCTCTCCACCGCCGACCGGCAGCGGTGGCGGGACGAGGGCTGGTGGTGGCCCGTGGTCATCGCGGCCCTCGGGATCGTCGTCCTGCTCGCCCTGTGGTGGCTGGTCGCCCAGTTCCGGCGGGCCCGGCTCGCCGAGGTCCTCGTCGACACCGGGGACGGCGAGGCGGCCCTGGTGCGCGGCCGGGCCCTGGAGGGCGTCATGGAGGCGGACGCCGCCGCCCAGGAGGGGGTGGCGCGGGCCAGGGTCGCCCTCACCGGCCGCCGGGCCGCGCCCCGCACCCGGGTCGCGCTCCGTCTGGAGCCGTACGCCACCCCGGGCGACGCCCTGACCGCCCTCAGCTCCGAGGCCCTCGCCCACGCCCGTACGTCCACGGGGCTGTCCGCACTGCCCACCGAGGCGCGGCTGCGGGCCGTGAAGCACCGGGCCCGCCGGGTGACCTGACGGCGGGACCGGGCCCGCCGGGCGGGTCCTGACGGCGGGTGGGTCCTGACGGGCGGGCGGGTCCTGACGGGCGGGCCGACGGCGGACCGGAAACCGCCGGGGGCCCACCGGCACCGGCCCGGAGACGGCCGGGGGCCACCCGACGGCGGCTCAGAATCCGCTCCGCGCCCCGCCGTCCACCGGGAGCATCACGCCCGTGAGGTAGGAGGCGGCGGGGGAGAGGAGGAAGGCGGCGGTCCTGCCGAACTCCTCGGGGGCGCCGTAGCGGCGCAGCGGAATCCCGGCCTGGTTGGCGGCGCGGGCCGCGTCCGCGTCGCCGGAGAGCGCGTCGAGGGAGCGCACCCGGTCGGTGTCGATCCGGTGGGGCAGCAGTCCGACGACCCGCACCCCGCGCGGGCCCAGATCGTTGGCGAGGGACTTCGCGAAGCCCGCCAGGCCGGGGCGCAGCCCGTTGGAGATCGTGAGGCCGGGGATCGGCTCGTGGACGGACGCGGACAGCACGAAGCCGATGACCCCGCCCTCGGTGAGGGTCTCCGCGGCGGCGCGGGCGAGTCGTACGGCCCCGAGGAAGACCGTGTCGAAGGCGGCCGTCCACTGCTCGTCGGTGTTGTCCGCGGCGAAGCCGGGGGCCGGGCCGCCGACGCTGATCAGGACGCCGTCGAAGCCGCCGAACCGGGACCGGGCCTCGGCGATCAGCCGGGCGGGCGTCGCCGGGTCGGTGTTGTCGGCGGCGACGCCCGCCGCGTCCGGGCCCAGCTCCGCCACCGCCTCGGCGACGGTCTTCTCCTCGCGCCCGGTGATCAGCACCTTGGCGCCCTCGGCGAGCAGCGCCTCGGCGGAGGCCCGCCCGAGTCCCCGCGTCGCCCCGGTCACCACGTACACACGGTCCTTCAGTCCCAGATCCATGACACCTATCCTGCCGGTTCGGAATCGTCCCGGGCCAGTGCGAACGCGGTGCCCACCAGACCGATGTGGCTGAAAGCCTGCGGGAAGTTGCCCAGCTGACGCCCCGCCACCGGGTCGTACTCCTCGGCGAGGAGGCCCACGTCGTTGCGGAGGGCGACGAGCCGCTCGAAGAGCGCGCGGGCCTCCTCGGTCCTGCCGGTCAGCCGGAGCGCGTCCGCCAGCCAGAACGAGCAGACCAGGAAGGTGCCCTCCTGGCCGGGCAGCCCGTCGACCGCGTCCGAGGGGGTGTAGCGGCGGACGAAGCCGCCGTGCGTCAGCTCGGCGCGCACCGCGTCGACCGTCCCGACCACCCGGGGGTCGTCCGGCGGCAGGAACCCGACCTGGGGGATGAGCAGGGTCGCGGCGTCGAGCTCGGCGGAGCCGTACGACTGGGTGAAGGTGTTGCGGACGGGGTCGTACCCCCGGGCGCACACCTGCTCGTGGATCTCGTCCCGCATGGCCCGCCACCGTCCCGCGTCGCCGGGCAGCGAGGGGTCGGCCTCCAGGGTGCGGACGGCGCGGTCGGCGGCCACCCAGGCCATCACCTTGGAGTGGGTGAAGTGGCGGCGCGGCCCGCGCACCTCCCACAGGCCCTCGTCGGGTTCGCGCCAGGTCGACTCCAGGAAGCCGAGCAGGCTCAGCTGGAGGTTCCAGGCGTGCCGCTCGGCCGGGATGCCCGCCAGCCGGGCGCGGTCGAGGGAGTCCATGACCTCGCCGTAGACGTCCAGCTGGAACTGGTCGACGGCCGCGTTCCCGGTCCGGACCGGGGCGGAGTCGCCGTACCCCCGCAGCCACGGCAGGCTCGTCTCGGGCAGTCTGCGCTCCCCGGCGGGGCCGTACATGATCTGGAGGTCGGCGGGGTCCCCGGCGACGGAGCGGAGGAGCCAGTCCCGCCAGGCGGAGGCCTCCTCGACGTATCCGGCGGCGAGCAGCGCGCCGAGGGTGAGGGAGGAGTCGCGGAGCCAGCAGGCGCGGTAGTCCCAGTTGCGGACGCCGCCGATCTCCTCGGGCAGGGAGGTGGTGGGGGCGGCCACGATCCCGCCGGTCGGGGCGTAGGTGAGCGCCTTGAGGGTGATCAGGGAGCGCATCACCGCCTCGCGGTACGGGCCCCGGTAGGTGCAGCGGGCGGCCCACTCGTGCCAGTCCGCGAGGGACTGTTCGAGGGCCTGGTGGGGGTCGACCAGCTCGGGCCTCGGCTCGTGCGAGGGGTGCCAGGTGAGGACCCAGGCGACCTTCTCCCCTGCGGACACGGTGAAGGAGGAGCAGGTGGAGAACTGCTGGCCCCAGGTCTTCACGGGGGGATCGCTGCGCAGCCACACGGCGTCGGGTCCCGCGACGGCGACCCGGTGTCCGTCGGAGCGGCGCATCCAGGGCACGATCGAGCCGTAGTCGAAGCGCAGCCGCAGGACGGCGCTCATCTCGACGGTGCCGCTGACGCCCTCCACGATCCGCATCAGATCGGGGGCCCTGTCCCGCTGGGGCATGAAGTCGACGACCTTGACGGTGCCGGTGCGGGTCTCCCAGTAGGTCTCCAGGATCAGGGAGTCCTCGGCGTAGCGCCGGTCGGTGCAGGTCGTGGCCCCCTTGGGGGCGATCCGCCAGTGGCCGTTGTCCTTGTCGCCGAGGAGGGCGGCGAAGCAGGCGGCGGAGTCGAAGCGGGGCAGACACAGCCAGTCGACCGATCCGTCGCGCCCGACGAGGGCGGCGGTCTGGAGGTCGCCGATGAGGGCGTAGTCGTCGATACGTTGTGTCACGCTCTGGGCTGTTCCCGGAAGCGGCGACGGTCAATCAGCGGGACGGGACGGCCGCGGCGGTCCCGGGGGCCGGTTCGGGGGTCCCGGCCGGGCCGGAGACGGCGGAGGTCTGCCGGTCACGCTTCTCCCGGCGGACCAGGATCACCCAGCCGACGGGCACTCCGGCGGTGAAGAGCCACCACTGGACGGCGTAGGCCATATGGGCGCCGATGGACTCGTGATCGGGTTCGGGGATCTGCTCGGGGGTGTTCCCGGCGGGCTTCGGCGCGGTCTGCTCGACATAGCCGCCGAGCACCTCGCGGCCGATCAGCTCGGCCTGCTGCCGGCTGTTGATGAGCATGACCTGACGCTCGGGCAGGCCCTTGAGGTCCTTGATGCCGCTGGCGCCGGTGGTCTCGTCGGCCTTGAGGCGGCCGGTGAGCGTGACCTCGCCCTTGGGGGCGGGCGGCACGGGCGGGAAGGAGTACTGGTCGGAGGCGGCCGGGATCCAGCCGCGGTTGATCAGGACGACCTTGCCGTCCCGGAGGACCAGCGGGGTGAGGACGTGCACGCCGACCCGGTCGTCGGAGGAGGTGCGGCGGCGGACCACCACCTCGTGGGCGGTGTCGAAGGTGCCGGTGACGGTGACGGGCCGCCAGTAGTCCTCGCGGGGGACGGTGTGCCCGGGGGAGGTGAGCCGCTCGACGGGCACCGGCTCCGCCGCGACGCTGTCCGCGATCAGGGTGTTCTGGGCGACCCGCCGTTCGTGCCGGTGGAACTGCCAGAAGCCCAGCTCGATCATCGTGGGGACGAGGACGAGGGCGACGAGGGTGAGGATCACCCACTGCCGGGACAACAGGAAGCGGTACACCCCATGACCGTACAGCGGGGGTGCCGGGACGCACGCAGGGGGGTTCGGCTCGGCCGCCGTCGGCGCGGGCGGGAGGGGCCGCCCGGTCCGGCGGGCGCTCACCCGGCGCCCCGGCGGGAGCGGCGGTCCGCCCCGGGGTGCGTGGTGGGGTGGACGCGGTGCGGCCGGTCGGCCTGGCGCGGTGTACGAGGCCGGGGCGTGGTCCGCCCGGCCGGTGTGGCTGGTGGGGTGGGGTGCGCTGCACTGGGCTGGGCTGTGCTGGGCGGGGTTGGGCTGTGCTGGGCCGGGGTGGTCCGTCCGGTGGGGTACGCGGGGGCGGTGGCGGCCGGTCACGATGGGGTGCGCGGGGTGGCGGTGGCCGGTCACGGTGGTGCGCGCGGCGGCGGACGTGGTGGCGCGCGGCGGGCCCGGCCGGTTCCGGCGGGTGGGCGTCGTGCGGGCGGCCGGTTCCGGCGGGGTGCGCGCGGAGTGGCGGTGGCCGCTGCCTGCGGGACGCGCGGCGGCTGTGGTGCGCGCGCGGCGGACGCGGCCGGTCCCTGCGGGGTGCGTGCCGTGCGGTGGCCGGTCCCGGTGCTGGGTGAGGGGATGCCTGGCCCAGGGCCTGAGCGGCCTCGCCCCGGGCCGGAGCGCGCGCCGGGTGCCGGGCCCGTAGCGGCGCGCGCACCCGGGGTCGGCTCGTACCGGCGTGAGCACCGGGGGTCCGGCTCGTACCGGCGCGAGCCGCGAATCGTTTCCTCACACGCGGTCGACGATGCCCACCTTCCCCTCCGCGCGGGCGCAGTGGCCGCCGCAGTACCAGCTGCCGTCCACTTCGACGCCCTGTCCGATGATCTGGACCCGGCAGTGCTCGCAGAGGGGCGCCATGCGGTGGATGGCGCAGGCGAAGCAGTCGAAGACGTGCACCGCGCCCTGCGCGTGCACCTCGAAGGACATGCCGTATTCGTTTCCGCAGACCTCACAACGTGCCATGCGCCACAGGGTGGAGCGCACGGCGGGCGCGCGCGGGGCGCCGCGCCCGCCGTGCCGGGGGCGTCACCCGTCTGCCGGGGCCACGTCCCGCAGGAGCTGTGTGTAGGCGGCCTCGTCCACGATCGGCGTGCCGAAGGACTTGGCCTTGACGGTCTTGGAGGTGGCGGCGTCCGGGTCGTTGGTGACCAGCAGGCTGGTCAGCCGGGAGACGCTGGTCGCCACGTGCAGCCCGGCGTCGACGGTGCGGTCCTCCAGGAGCTCGCGGTCGACGGAGGTGTCACCGGAGAAGGCGACCCTCATGCCCTGCTTGAGCGGCTTGTCCGACCGGTACCGGCCGGGGTTGGGGTGCGGGCACGCCGGACGCTTCCGCGAGGGGCGCCAGCTGCCCGCCCCGTACGAGGAGGAGCCGTACCCGCCCTGACGGCCGATCCGCGGCTCCGCCGGGGACGCCGCCCACTCGGTCAGCGGCCGGCACTCCAGGAGCGGCAGCCGGACCCCCCGCTCCGCCGCCGCGTGCAGGCTCGGCCGGAACGCCTCGGCGAGCACCCGGGCGTCGTCCAGCGCGTGGTGCGCGCGCTGCTGCACCACGCCGAAGTGCGCGGCGAGCGACTCCAGCTTGTGGTTCGGCAGCGGCAGCGCCAGCTCCTTGGCGAGCGCGATCGTGCACAGCCGCTGGCGCACCGGGGCCGCGGACTCGGCCCGCGCGTACTCCCGGGCGATCATCTGCCAGTCGAACATCGCGTTGTGCGCGACCAGGACCCGGCCGTCGAGCCGCGCCGCGAACTCCGCCGCCACCTCGGGGAAGAGCGGCGCGCCCGCCAGGACGTCACTGGTCAGCCCGTGGATCCAGACCGGGCCGGGATCGCGCTCCGGATTGACCAGCGTGTACCAGTGGTCCTCGACGTTCCCCTGGGCGTCGAGCCGGTAGACGGCGGCCGACACTATCCGGTCGTCGCGGGCGAGTCCGGTGGTCTCCACGTCGACCACCGCGTACCCCTCCGGGTAGGCGGCCGGCCACGTCGCTGCAGTCGTACGGTCGTCAAGCACGGTCACTGAGAATACGGCCCGCCACCGACACCCTCGTCCCCGGTGCCCCCGGCGGCCCCCCGGAGCAGCCCGTCGACCAGCGCCCGCACCGCGTCCACGAACAGCCGCTCGGTGTCGACCGGGGCGGCCAGCGCGCGTGCGAGGGGCCCGTCGGGCTCCACCCCTCCGACGTCCCACGGCTCGCCCCCGCCCGGCTCCCCACCAGGCTCTTCGCCCGGCTCCGGGACCGGCGCGCGCTCCCGGGCGCGCTCCACCAGCACGTGTCCGACGACCTGGAACTGCACCGCGCGGACCACCCCCGCCGCCCGCGCCCCGCGCAGCCCCGCCGCGTGGACCTCGTGGACCAGGACCCGCCGGGAGGGCAGGAACATGCGCTCGGTCAGCCCCCGTTCGTGGACCATCGCCACCAGGTGCGGGCGTTCGAGCAGGGCGCGGCGCAGCGCGCGGGCGACCGACACGATCCGCTCGGCCGGAGTCCCGCCGCGCGGCCGGATCGTGCCCAGATCGGCGACCGTACGGGCGACCAGCGCGTCCAGGAGCGACTCGCGGTTGCCGACGTGCCAGTAGATCGACGTGACCGCGGTGGAGAGCGCGGCGGCGAGCCCGCGCATGGTCAGGGCGTCCGGGCCGTGCTCCCGCACCAGGGCGGCGGCGGTGTCCAGGACCTCGTCCCGGGTCAGCGCCGAGCGTGCCATCCGATTCCTCCGACTCCCCCGCGTGCGCGGCTCTTTACCCTTCGCGGCCAGCGGTGTAACTGTGTTACAGGCTGACGGTCCCGAAAGGCGGTACCTCATGGCACGAGTACGGTACGGGGCGCGCTCCGACGCCGAGGCGGCGGCGGCCCGCGAACGGAGCGCGAAGCTCCCCGACATCTGGTCCACCGGAGTGGTCGCCCTCTGGGAGACCGACCCGGACGTCGTCGCGGCGGTCCTGCCGCCCCCGCTGAGACCCACCGGGCGGCCCCTCGTCCGGGCCACGGTCAGCAGGGTCGAACTGTCCGGCTATCCGCTCGGCGCCGGTTCCGTCGCCGTCGCCGCCGCCCACGGCGACCTGCCGGGCTGGTACCCGCTGGTCATGCCGATGACCCACGAACGGGCCCTGACCGGTGGCCGCGAGGTCTTCGGCGAACCCAAGAAGCTGGGCGAGGTCACCGTGGAGCGCGACGGCCCGGTGGTCCGCGCCGCCCTGGCCCGGCACGGCATCGCGTTCCTGGAGGTGCGGGGCGCGGTCTCCGGACCGCTGCCGCTGCCGGACCCCGTGGAGAAGACCGACTTCTACTTCAAGTTCCTGCCCGGTGTGGACGGCACCGGCTTCGACGCCGACCCCGTCCTCGTCCACTGCGTCCGCCGCGAACGGGTGCGGAGGCTGGAGCGGGTCACCGGTGACGTCGTGCTCCGCGAGTCCGGGTACGACCCGGTCGCCGACCTCCCCGTCCGCAGGCTCCTGGAGATCACCCTCGGCGAGAAGACCACCGCCCAGCGGGGCACGGTCGCCGGACGCGTCCGCGCGAGCGCCCTGCTGCCCTACGTCCACCAGCGCTACGACGACCCGCTGCACCTGCTCGACGGACCTCCGGAAGGGAGCGCCTGATGGAACTGCGCGAGGGGCAGGTCGCCGTCGTCACCGGAGCGGCGAGCGGCGTCGGGCTCGCCCTGGCCCGCCGCTTCGCCGCCGAGGGCCTGGCCGTCGTCCTCGGGGACGTGGAGGAGGACGCCCTGGCGGCGGCGGCCGACGAACTGATGGCGTCCGGGGCGCAGGTCCTCGCCCGGACGGTGGACGTCTCCGACCCGGCGGCGGTCGGGGCGTTCGCGGACGCCGCCTACGACACCTTCGGCGCCGTCCACGTCCTCTGCAACAACGCGGGCGTCGGTTCCGGCGCCGAGGGCCGCATGTGGGAGCACGAGCCCAACGACTGGAAATGGGCCTTCTCCGTCAACGTCTGGGGCGTCTTCCACGGCATCCAGGCCTTCGTCCCGCGCATGATCGCGGGCGGCGCACCGGGCCATGTCGTCAACACCTCCTCCGGCGACGGCGGCATCGCCCCGCTGCCCACCGCCTCCGTGTACGCGGTCACCAAGGCGGCCGTCGTCACCATGACCGAGTCGCTCTACGCCCACCTCAGGGCCGAGCACGCGCGCGTGGGCGCCTCCGTGCTCTTCCCCGGGCCCCACATGCTCCGCACCGGTCTGTGGGAGTCGCACCGCAACCGGCCCGAGCGGTACGCCAAACAGCGCCCCCGCCGCACCCCGTACCGCACCCTCGACCAGTGGGAGGCAGCGATGAAGGAGGCCGGTCACGAGGTCGCCTTCACCCCGGTGGAGGAGGTCGCGGAGCACGTCGTGGACGGCATCCGCGCCGACCGCTTCTGGATGCTGCCGGAGAGCGCGCACAGCGACCGGCAGATCCGGGCCCGCGCCCGCTCCATGCTCGACCGCGCCGCCCCCGCGTACCTGGAGAGCTTCATCCTCGACCGCACCGACCGGGACTGACCGGGACCGACCACCTGGACAGTCCGGGGCTGACCGGACCGTGACCGACCGTGACCGACCTGGACCGTCCGGACCTGGACCGTCCGGGACCCGTCCGCACCGACCGAGACCGAGGGCACCCACATGACCGAGGACGCCGACACACCGTACGAGGACCCCTATCTGATCATCTCCTCCGACTGCCACGCCGGGCTGCCCACCGAGGAGTACCGGCCCTACCTCGACCCCCGTTTCCACCGCGCCTTCGACGGCTTCCTCGCCGGACGGGACGCCCGACGGGAGGCCATGACCCGGCTCGGGGTGCGCAACGAGGCCTTCGCCGACCGCTGGTTCCACGACCACGAGGAAGGACTGCGCGGCGGCTGGGACCCCGTACGACGGATCGAGGAACTCGACGGCGACGGGATCGCCGCCGAGGTCGTCTTCCCCGACGCGGACGCCGTCGACAGCGGGACCGCCGCCCCCTTCGGCGTCGGACTCGGCCTCTCCGGCGACCAGGACCCGGAGCTCGGCATGGCGGGCGCGCGGGCGCACAACCGCTGGCTCGCCGAGTTCGTCGGGGAGAACCCCGCACGGCACCGGGGGGTCGCGCTGCTCCCGGTCACCGCCGACCCGGCGGAGGTCGTCGCCGAGATCCACCGCGCCAGGGAGTCCGGGCTCGGCGCCCTGATGATCCCGTCCATGTGGGTCGACAAGGCCCCCTACCACGACCGGCGTTACGACCCCGTCTGGGCCGCCGCCGCCGAGACCGGGATGCCGCTGCTCACCCACTCCGGGGCCGCGCCGCGCGAGGAGTACGGCGACCACCTCGGCATCTACGTCTCCGAGGTCACCTGGTGGCCCGCCCGGCCGCTGTGGTTCCTGCTCTGGTCCGGCGTCTTCGAACGCCACCCCGGACTGCGCTTCGGGATCGCCGAGTCCGGCTGCTGGTGGCTGCCGAACCTGCTGTGGTTCATGGACCGGCTCTACCTCGGCGCGCACGGCGGCAAGAAGCTCTCCCCGTTCGCCGAGCTGAAACGGCCGCCCAGCGAGTACCTGGACCGCCAGGTCTTCGTCTGCGCCACCAACACCAAACGGCGCGAACTCGCCCAGCGGTACGAGATCGGCGTCGACAACATCCTCTGGGGCTCCGACTTCCCGCACCCCGAGGGCACCTGGCCCGACACCCGGGGCTGGCTCCGCCGCACCTTCCACGACATCCCGGTCGCCGAGACCCGCCGGATGCTGGGGCTCGCGGCGGCGGAGGTCTTCGGCTTCGACACCGAGGCGCTAGCCCCGCTCGCCCGCCGCATCGGCCCGACCCCCGCCGACCTCGGCCAGAGCCCCGACCAGGCCGCCGTGGAAGCCTCCTGGGCCCGTTCCAGGGAAGTCGGCCGGCACTGGCTCACCGACCACGACTTCCCGGTCCTGGGGGTGACGCCGTGACCGACCGGTACACGGTGATCTCCGCCGACTGCCACGCGGGCGCCGACCTCCTCGACTACCGCCCCTACCTGGAGAAGAAGCACCACGAGGACTTCGACGCCTGGGCCGCCTCCTACGTCAACCCCTACCAGGACCTGCTCGCCGACACCGCCGACCGCAACTGGAACTCGGCGCGCCGGACGGCCGAACTGGAGGCCGACGGCATCGTCGCCGAGGTCGTCTTCCCCAACACCGTCCCGCCGTTCTTCCCCACGGCCTCGCTGACGGCCCAGCCGCCCACCCGGGCCGAGTTCGAGCACCGCTGGGCCGGGCTCCGCGCCCACAACCGCTGGCTCGCCGACTTCTGCGCCCAGGCACCGGGGCGCCGGGCGGGCGTGGCGCAGATCCTCCTCAACGACGTGGACGAGGCCGTCGCCGAGATCCGCCGCGCCCGCGAGGCCGGGCTCACCGGGGGCGTCCTGCTGCCCGGGGTCCCGCCCGGCTCGTCCGTGCCCGAGCTGTACGCGCGGGCGTACGACCCGATCTGGGCCGTCTGCGCCGAACTGGCCCTGCCCGTCAACCACCACGGCGGTTCGGCGTCCCCGCCGCTCGGCGACGAACCGGCCGCCCGCGCGGTCTTCATGGTGGAGACCACCTGGTTCTCCCACCGGGCCCTGTGGCACCTGCTCTTCGGCGGTGCCTTCCGGCGCCACCCCGGGCTCAGGCTCGTCCTCACCGAACAGGGCTCGGGCTGGATCCCGGGCGTGCTCGCCATGCTGGACTACTACCACGGGCGGCTGGTCGCCGCCTCGGCCGCCGGGGCGGGCACCGCCGAGTCGAAGTTCGGCGCCGGGCTCGCCGCCGGGATGGGGAAGGGCCCCAGCGAGGTCTGGCGCGACCACTGCTTCGTCGGCGCGAGCTTCATGCGCCCCCACGAGGTCCCGATGCGCGACCGGATCGGCCTCGACAAGATCATGTGGGGCAGTGACTACCCGCACGACGAGGGCACCGCCCCGCACTCCCGCGAAGCGCTGCGGATCGCCTACGCGGGTCTGCCGAGGGACGAGGTCGCGGCCATGGTGGGCGGCAACGCGGCCCGCGTCTACGGCTTCGACCTCACTTTCCTCGACGCCCTGGCCGCCGTCCACGGCCCGGCCGTCGAGGAGATCGCCGAACCCCTCACGGAGGTCCCGGCGGGCGCCACCAGCCCGGCCTTCGCCCCGGGCGGGTCGGTCCGCGTCTGGTGAACCACCGGGTGCGACCCTCCTGACGTGACCGATTCGTCCCTTCCCGCCCATGACGAGGCCCACGGCGGCGGCCTCGGCCCCCGTCTCAACTGGCTCCGGGCCGCCGTGCTCGGAGCCAACGACGGCATCGTCTCCACCGCGGGCCTCGTCGTCGGGGTCGCGGGCGCCACCGAGTCCCACGACGCCCTGCTCACCGCGGGACTCGCCGGGCTCGTCGCCGGATCGATGTCGATGGCGGCGGGGGAGTACGTCTCCGTCTCCACCCAGCGCGACTCGGAGGAGGCCGCGCTCGCCCAGGAGAAGCGCGAACTGCGGGAGGAGCCGGAGGCCGAACTCCGCGAGCTGACCGGACTGCTGGCCGGACACGGCCTTTCCGCCGAGGTGGCCCGCGAGGCCGCCGAACAGCTCACCGCCCGCGACGCGCTGCGCGCCCACGCGCGCGTGGAACTGGGCATCGACCCCGACCGGCTCACCGTCCCTTGGCACGCCGCCGCCGCCAGCTTCCTCGCCTTCACCGTCGGCGCCCTGCTCCCGCTCCTGGCGATCGTCCTCCCCCCTGCCTCGGCCCGCCTCTGGGTCACCGTCGCCTGCGTGCTCGTCGCCCTCGTCCTCACCGGCTGGTGGAGCGCCCGCCTCGGCGGGGCCCCCACGAACCCGGCGATCCTCCGCAACGTGGCGGGCGGCGCCCTGGCGATGGCGGTCACCTACGCGACGGGGGCACTGCTGGGAGCCGCGGGCGTCTGAGCCCGGCCCTCCCGATCTGAGCCCGGCCCCTCCGATCTGAGCCCGGCCCCCGGATCTGAGCCCGGCCCCCCGGGACGGGGACCGGTCCCGGCCACCGGGCGGGAGCGCCGCCCGGCCACCGGGCAGGCCCCGCCCCTTGCCGGAGCCCCTTGTCGGAAGGCTCCAAAGCTTGCTGACAAGCCGTCTCGCATACTTGTTGGTAACCACGTCTAGCCGCACCCCCGCCCCCGCCTCTACCGTCGTCGGCATGTCGAACCTGCCCGATGTCGTGCTCTGGTCCATACCGGCGTTCGTCCTGCTCACCGTCGTGGAGATGGTGAGCCACCGGATCCGTCCCGACGAGGACGCCGCCGGGTACGAGGCCAAGGACGCCGCCACCAGCCTCGGCATGGGCCTGGGCAGCCTCTTCTTCGACGCCTTGTGGAAGATCCCCGTCGTCGCGGTCTACACCGCCGTCCACCAGCTGACCCCGCTCCGCGTCCCCGTCCTGTGGTGGACGATCCCGCTCATGCTGCTCGCGCAGGACTTCCTCTACTACTGGCAGCATCGAGGCCACCACGTCGTCCGCGTCCTGTGGGCCTGCCACGTCGTCCACCACAGCAGCCGCATGTTCAACCTCACCACCGCCCTGCGCCAGCCGTGGACCAGCGTCACCGGCTGGCCGTTCTACCTGCCGATGATCGCCCTCGGAGTCCACCCGGCGGCCGTCGCCTTCTGCTACTCGGTCAACCTCGTCTACCAGTTCTGGGTCCACACCGAACGCGTCGGCAGACTGCCCCGCCCCTTCGAGTACGTCCTCAACACCCCCTCCCACCACCGCGTCCACCACGCCTCCCAGGGCGGCTACCTGGACCGGAACTTCGGCGGCATCCTCATCGTCTGGGACCGGATGTTCGGCTCCTGGACGGGCGAGACCGAACGGCCCGTCTACGGACTCACCAAGAACATCGAGACCTACAACCCGCTGCGCGTCGCCACCCACGAGTACGCCGCCATCGCCCGCGACCTGCGCACCGCGCACGGCTGGCGCGAACGCGCCGGACACCTCTTCCGCGGCCCCGGCTGGCGGCCCGCCCCCGCCGCCCGCCCCGACACCCGACCGACCGCCCCCACCGCCCCGGAGGCGACCGCGTGAACACCGCCACCCCCGCCGACACCGCCCGCACCACCCCCCGTACCGTCTCCCGCGTCCTGCTCGCCGCCTTCGTGCTCGCCGCCGCCGTCGACCTGCTCTCCCTGCTCGCCGGAGCGGACCTCGGCCACCGGATCGCCAAGCCCCTCCTGCTGCCGCTGCTCGCCGCGTACGCCGCCACCCGGGGCGCCCCCCGGCTGCTGACCGCCGCCCTCCTCTTCGGCTGGGGCGGCGACGTCTTCCTGCTCCTCGACGCCGACTGGGCCTTCCTCGTCGGCATGGGCTCCTTCGCCGTGGGGCACGTCTGCTACCTGGTCCTCTTCGGCCGCCGCCGGACCTCCCCGGCGCTCGGCGCCCTGTACGCCGTCGCCCTCGTCGGCACCGTCCTCCTCCTCTGGCCCGACCTCCCCGCCGACCTGCGCCTCCCGGTCGCCTGCTACTCCCTGCTGCTCACCGCCATGGCCTACCGGGCCAGCTCCCTCGGGCTCGCGGCGGGCGTCGGCGGCGCCCTCTTCCTGCTCTCGGACACCCTCATCGCCGGCGGCATCGCCGACTGGCCCCAGCTCCCCGCGCCCGACTTCTGGGTCATGCTGACCTACCTCGCCGCCCAGTACCTGCTGACCTCGGGCGCCCTCCGCGCGCTGTACGGTGAAAGTCGTACATAAGCGAAAGTCGTACAACCGTCTGACAGCAAGGACCGTCCGTCATGCGCGCCACCACCATCCACGCCCCGTTCGACCTGCGCGTGGAGGAGGTGCCCGACCCGGTGCTCCAGGACCCCACCGACGTGGTCGTCCGCGTCCTGCGCGCCTGCGTCTGCGGCAGCGACCTGTGGGCCTACCGGGGCGAGTCGGCCCGCCGCCCCGGCCAGCGCATCGGCCACGAGTTCCTCGGCGTCGTGGAGGCGGCCGGTCCCGAGGTCACCGGCTTCACCCCCGGCGACCTCGTCGTCGCCCCCTTCGTCTGGTCCGACGGCACCTGCGACCACTGCGCCGAGGGCCTCCAGACCTCCTGCCCGCGCGGCGGCTTCTGGGGCTCGGTCGGCTCCGACGGCGGCCAGGGCGAGGCAGTCCGGGTGCCCTTCGCCGACGGCACCCTGGTCAAGCTCCCCGCCGACGCCGCCTCCGACGACCGGCTCCTGACCGCCCTGCTCGCCCTCTCCGACGTCCTCGGCACCGGCCACCACGCCGCCCTCGGCGCGGGCGCCCGGCCCGGCGCCACCGTCGCCGTCGTCGGCGACGGAGCCGTCGGCCTCTGCGGCGTCCTCGCCGCCAAGCGCCTCGGCGCCGAACGGATCATCGCCCTCGGCCGCCACACCGCGCGCACCGACATAGCCCGCCTCTTCGGCGCCACCGACGTCGTCGCCGAACGCGGCGAGGCCGCCGAGGCCGCCGTCCGCGAACTCACCGGCGGCCAGGGCGCCCACGGCGTCATCGAGGCCGTCGGCACCGAGCAGTCCATGCGCACCGCCGTCGCCATCGCCCGGGACGGCGGCTCCGTCGGCTACGTCGGCGTCCCGCACGGCAGCGGCACCGGCCTCGACCTCTCCGTCATGTTCGACCGGAACATCGCCCTGCGCGGCGGCGTCGCCCCCGTCCGCGCCTACATCCCCGAGCTGCTCCCGGACGTCCTCGACGGCACGATCGACCCGTCCCCGGTCTTCGACCTGACCGTCGGCCTCGACGGCGTCCCCGGCGGCTACCGGGCCATGGACGAGCGGACCGCGCTCAAGGTCCTCGTCAAGCCGTGAGCCAGCGGGGGGCGTCGGCCCCCGCGACCCCCGGCGGACGCGACCAGTCCGCCGGTCCGCCCTCGTACGCCACCGGCGACCGCGCGTACCGCAGCCTGCCGAGCGGCCCGTCCGACTCCGCGAGGTACCGCTCGGGCGGGACGGGGGCACCGCCCGTGTCCCCGGGACCGTGGGGGAGGGGCAGCGCGTGCGTCAGCCAGTGGCCGGTCCGCGCCAGACCCAGCCGGACCAGCCTGCTCCCGCCGTCCCGATCCTGCTCGGTGAGCGACCGCAGCACCGCCGCCGCGAGCAGGTAGCCGGTGCCGTGGTCCAGGGCCTGCGCGGGCAGCGCCCCCGGCGCGTCCGCCGACCCCTCCGTGACCGCGATCCCGGTCGCCGCCTGCACCAGGCTGTCGAAACCCCGCCGCCCGCCCCAGGGCCCGAAGTCGCCCCAGGCGGAGAGCCGCGCGGTGACCAGGCCCGGCCGGTCGGCGCCGGTGAGGAAACGGTCGAGGGCACCCGGCCGGTAGCCGGTGACGAGCACGTCGGCGGCGGCGAGGAGCTCCCCGAAGGTACGCAGGTCGGACCGGCGGGTCAGGTCGAGCGCCGAGGTCCGCTTCCCGACGTCGGTGTCCGCGTGCTGGTCGGGCAGTTCCGGACTGCCCGGCGGGTCGATCCTCAGCACGTCCGCGCCGAGCAGCGCGAGCGTCCTGGTCGCCACCGGTCCGGCGATCACCCGGGTCAGGTCGAGCACCCGCAGGGGTCCCCGGCGCCGCCGGGGCGGGGCCTCGTCGAGCCGCTCCCGGGTCAGCACCGGGCGCGCCGCCACCTCCCGGCCCTGCGCGTGCGCCGCCCACTCCCCGGGGGTGCGCAGGGCCACGGCCAGGCCCCCGGCCGCGTACACCGCCGTCTCGGTCTCGACTGCCGTGCGCTCGCCGAGCGCCGCCGCCACGGCCGCCACGGTCCCCGCGGCCCCGTCCCGCACACCGAGCGCGGACAGCAGTGCCGCCCGGTGGCGCGGGTAGTTGGCATGGGTGCGGACCCAGCCGTCGCGGGTCCGCCAGAACCGGGACAGCGGGGCGAAGTTCACCGGAGCCCGTCCGTCGATCCGCAGATGGCGCTCGCTGACGAAGGCGGTGGCGACGGCCCCCTCGTCCACCCGCACCGGGCCCGGCAGCCCGGCCCGTTCGACGGCGGCGAGCCCGGCGACCGCGACCGTGGCGAGGGCCAGCTCCCGCACCGGCAGCCGCGCGGGCAGCACCCCGGCGGGCCCGCCGTACTCGACCCGGTCGAGCAGGGCGGGATCGCCGCCCAGGGCCGACCACAGCGCCTCCGTACCCCCGCGCACGGTGTTGTCGATGTTCTCCATGGCACCCAGTGTGGCACTGGGTGCCATGCGAAGGGCCCTGGTGCGAAACTGCCGCACCAGGGCCCTCGTTCACGCTCCCGCCGTGGCCGACGGGTTCCCGCTCACACGCCCGCCGTCACCGGCGCGCGGTGACCGTGGGGCTGCCGCCGTCAGGGGCGGACGGCGTCCAGCGCGTCGATCAGACCGACTCCGTAGAAGCCGTTCTTGTTCTTGCCGCCCTCGCAGACGGCGTCGATCTTGCCGTCACCGTTGATGTCGTACGGGTTGGTGCACGCGCGCTTGTCGGCCTGCGCGTACAGCAGCGCCTTCAGGGTCGCCGGGCCCGCCTTCGGGAACGTCGACTTCAGGAGCGCGAGGACGCCCGCCGCGTGCGGCGAGGCCATCGACGTACCGGCCTTGTAGTTGTAGCCGCCGTTGACCGTGGTCGACAGGATCAGGCCGTTGGTCGCCGGGGCGTCCGGGGTCTGGTACGCGGTGCGGTCACCACCGGGGGCGGCGATGTCGATGACGCCCCGGCCGTAGTTGGAGTACGAGGCCTTCAGGCCCTTCGCTCCGGTCGCGGAGACCGTGACGACGCCCGGGAGCATCGCCGGGTAGTCCAGGCACTCCTTCGGGTTGATGACGCGGTCGCCCGGGGTGCTGTCGTTCGGGCTGCTGTTGTCGACGATCGAGTCGGCGGCCAGGTCGAAGTTCGAGTTGCCGGCCGCGGCGACGTTGACCGTGCCCTTGCGCTCCGCGTAGCGGGTGGCGCGGGTGACGGCCTCGATGAGGGCGCCCTGGTCCGCGTCGTTCTTGCACGCGAACATCCACGGGTCGGTGTAGTAGCTGTTGTTCGTGATGGCGATGCCGTTCTCGGCCGCCCAGACGAAACCGCAGACCACTGCCTCGGTGTAGAAGAAGCCGTCCGGGGTGGACACCTTGATGCCCGCGAGCTTCACACCGGGGGCGACACCGGTGATGCCGATGCCGTTCTTCGCGGCGGCGATCGTACCGGCGACGTGGGTGCCGTGGTCGCTCTCGCCCGCCTTCGGGCGCCAGGAGCCGGCCGTGGTGTCGGGCTTGCCGGACACGCAGTTGGCCGAGGCCTTGGCGTTGAAGTTCGGGGCCAGGTCCGGGTGGGTGTCGTCGACACCGGTGTCGATGACACCGACGGTGACGCGCTTGCTGCCCAGGGTCTTCTTGTGGGCCTTGTCGGCCTTGATCGCGGGGAGGTCCCACTGCAGGGGCTCGAGGGCGTCCTGCTCGTCCGTGGCGCGGGCCGCGGCGGCCTTGGCCTCGGCCTCGGTCAGGACCTGCGTGCCGCCGCCGATCGCGTTGTCGCTCTGCACGGAGAGCGGGGCGGTACGGGTCGAACCGGCCGACACCACACCACGGGCCTTGCGGATCGTCTTCGCGAACTCGGGGTTCTGCGAGTGGACGACTATGACGCCTATCTGGTCGTACGCGATGACCACTTCGCCACCCGCGGCGGCTATGGCCTTCTTCACGGAGGCGGCGGTCTTGCGGCCGTCCCCGACGTTCACGACGTACGACAGCTTCGGGCCGTTCGTCGCCGCGACCGCGGCCGCCGGAGCGTCACTCAGTTCCGCGGCGGAGGCGGCGCCGGAGGGAAGGAAGCCGAGCGAGGCCGTGAGCGCGAGACCAACCGGCAGAGCGAGAGCTCGGCCGCGCCTCGATCCCAGATGAGCCATGGGTTCTCCACATCATCCGTACGTGTCCGTCCGCGCGCGGGTTTACGCACGAACAGGTGTATGACGAGTGAAGCTATCGCTGATCTTCCTCGGCCTTCAATGAGTTGAGAAGACTTCATGAAGATCTGCGCAAGAAAATCTCCCGGTGAACCGCTTCGCTTCCCGCTCCGTGCCGTTGTGCAGGGGAGGGGTTCCAGCCGGAACCCCGTCGTCCGCACCCCCGGTGAGGCCCCCTTGACCACGCCGTCCATTCCCGCGTCACGAGGAGATTCCGTGGCTACCGAAGCACCGCCGCCCAGAGACGGCACGGAGACCGCCGCCGGTCCCGCACAGCCCACGACGGAGGAGTTCGTCGAGGTCCAGCGGAGCGCGGAGTTCGGCGAACTGCGGCACACCTACCGCTCGTTCGCCTTCCCGCTGACCCTGGCCTTCATCGCCTGGTACCTGCTGTACGTGCTGCTCTCCAACTACGCGGGCGGCTTCATGGGCACCAAGGTCTTCGGCAACGTGAACGTGGCCCTCGTGATGGGCCTCGGCCAGTTCGCCACGACCTTCCTCATCGCCTGGCTCTACTCGCGGCACGCGGCACGCCGCCTCGACCCCAGGGCCGAGGCCATCAGAACCCGTATGGAGGGCGACGCATGAGCACACCCGTCCTGCTCGCGGCGGGCAACGCCACCAGCGAGCACCGGCCGCTGATCATCGCCCTCTTCGGGGCCTTCGTCATCGCGACCCTGATCATCACCGTCTGGGCGGGCCGCCAGACCCGCAGCACCGCCGACTTCTACGCGGGCGGCGGGCAGTTCACCGGCTTCCAGAACGGCCTAGCCATCTCCGGCGACTACATGTCCGCCGCGTCCTTCCTCGGCATCAGCGGCGCCATCGCCCTCTACGGCTACGACGGCTTCCTCTACTCCATCGGCTTCCTCGTCGCCTGGCTCGTCGCCCTGCTCCTGGTCGCCGAACCCCTGCGCAACTCCGGCCGGTTCACCATGGGCGACGTCCTCGCCTACCGGATGCGCCAGCGGCCCGTCAGGACCGCGGCGGGCACCTCCACCATCGTCGTCTCGATCTTCTACCTGCTCGCCCAGATGGCGGGCGCGGGCGTCCTCGTCTCGCTGCTGCTCGGCATCACCAGCGACGGCGGCAAGGTCGCGATCGTCGCCCTGGTCGGCGTCCTGATGATCGTCTACGTGACCATCGGCGGCATGAAGGGCACCACCTGGGTGCAGATGGTGAAGGCCGTCCTGCTCATCGCGGGCACGCTCCTCATCACCTTCCTCATCCTCCTCAAGTTCGACTTCAACCTCTCCGACCTGCTCGGCGCCGCCGCCACCAACAGCGGCAAGGGCGACGCCTTCCTGGAGCCCGGCCTCAAGTACGGCGTCAGCGCCCTGTCGAAGCTGGACTTCCTCTCGCTCGGCATCGCGCTGGTCCTCGGCACGGCCGGTCTGCCGCACATCCTGATCCGCTTCTACACGGTGCCGACCGCCAAGGCCGCCCGTAAGTCGGTCAACTGGGCCATCGGCATCATCGGCGGGTTCTACCTGATGACGATCGTCCTCGGCTTCGGCGCCGCCGCCCTGCTGAAGAACAGCGACATCATCGCCTCCAACAAGGCGGGCAACACCGCCGCCCCGCTCACCGCCCTGGAGGTCGGCGGCGGCGCGGGCTCGACCGGCGGTGCGATCCTGCTGGCCGTCATCTCGGCCGTCGCCTTCGCGACCATCCTCGCGGTCGTCGCCGGACTGACCCTGGCCTCCTCCTCGTCGTTCGCCCACGACATCTACGCCAATGTGATCCGGCGCGGACAGGCCACCGAGAAGGAGGAGATGCGGGCCGCCCGCTGGGCGACCGTCCTCATCGGCGTCGTCTCCATCGCGCTCGGCGCCCTCGCCCGCGACCTCAACGTCGCCGGTCTGGTGGCCCTGGCCTTCGCCGTCGCCGCCTCCGCCAACCTGCCGACGATCCTCTACTCGCTGTTCTGGAAGCGCTTCACCACCCAGGGCGCGCTGTGGTCGATCTACGGCGGACTGGTCTCCTCCGTCGTCCTCGTCCTCTTCTCCCCGGTCGTCTCCGGCGGCCCGGCCTCGATGTTCAAGGGCGTGGACTTCCACTGGTTCCCGCTGGAGAACCCCGGCCTCGTCTCGATCCCGCTCGGCTTCCTCCTCGGCTGGCTCGGCTCGCTGCTCTCCAAGGAGGAGCCGGACGCGGGCAAGTACGCCGAACTGGAGGTCAAGTCCCTCACCGGCGTCGGGGTCGGCGAGGCGGTGAAGCACTGACCGGAGCGCAGCGGTCCGCACACGGTCCGCGACCGCGGGGAGGCCGCGTCGTAGAGTCCTACGACGCGGCCTCCCCGGTCCCGTGACAATCTGCCCTCCTCGCTGTCCGAGGGCTCACGTAGTCTCAGAACACACGCATCCGCACCACGCGTCCGCAAGACGGGAAGGGGGCCCACAGTGCTCATCGACACCTACGGCCGGGTGGCCACCGACCTCCGCGTCTCGCTCACGGACCGCTGCAACCTGCGCTGCACGTACTGTATGCCGGAGGAGGGCCTCCAGTGGCTCGCCAAACCGGACCTGCTCACCGACGACGAGATCGTCCGCCTCGTCCGGCTCGCCGTCACCCGCCTCGGCGTCACCGAGGTCCGCTTCACCGGCGGCGAACCCCTGCTCCGCCCCGGTCTCGTCGGCATCGTCGAGCGCTGCGCGGCCCTGGAGCCCCGGCCCCGGATCTCCCTCACCACCAACGGCATCGGCCTCAAGCGCACGGCCGCCGCCCTCCAGGCCGCCGGACTCGACCGCGTCAACGTCTCCCTGGACACCCTGCGCCCCGAGGTCTTCAAGACGCTCACCCGGCGCGACCGCCACCAGGACGTCCTGGACGGCATGGCCGCCGCCCGGGACGCCGGACTCACCCCGGTCAAGGTCAACGCCGTCCTGATGCCGGGACTCAACGCCGACGAGGCCCCCGACCTGCTCGCCTGGGCGATCACACAGCGCTACGAGCTCCGCTTCATCGAGCAGATGCCGCTGGACGCCCAGCACGGCTGGAAGCGCGACGGGATGATCACCGCCGGTGACATCCTGGAGTCCCTGCGCACCCGCTTCGCCCTGACCCCCGAGGGCGCCGACGAGCGCGGCTCGGCCCCCGCCGAGCGCTGGACCGTGGACGGCGGACCGCACACGGTCGGCGTCATCGCCTCCGTCACCCGCCCGTTCTGCCGGGCCTGCGACCGGACCCGGCTCACCGCCGACGGGCAGGTGCGGACCTGTCTGTTCGCCACCGAGGAGACGGACCTGCGGGCCGCGCTCCGCTCCGGCGCGCCGGACGAGGAGATCGCCGCGCTGTGGGAGCGGGCGATGTGGGGCAAGAAGGCGGGCTCGGGCCTCGACGCCCCGGACTTCCTCCAGCCCGAGCGCCCGATGTCAGCCATCGGCGGCTGACTCCCACTCGGCGAGCGGGACGACGTCCTTCAGGAAGCCCCGTACGCCCAGGAACTGGGAGAGGTGCTCGCGGTGTTCGTCGCACGCGAGCCAGGTCTTGCGCCGCTCGGGCGTGTGCAGCTTGGGGTTGTTCCACGCCAGGACCCAGACGGCGTCGGCGCGGCAGCCCTTGGCGGAACAGCTCGGATTCTCTTCGCTCATCCGGTCATTGTCCGGCAAAGGCGATGCCGAGCAGCCACGGGGGGAGCTGCCCGGCATCGGTCTGTCGCTCCGACGGGGGATGCGGAGCGCGTACGCAGTATGTCACGGCACCCAGGGTGCGGTGCACCGGAACTTCATGATTGATCTGAGCTTTTACTGAGGTTTCCGGCCACTGCCAGTGACTCAGTTCCGGCCGCTCGAAGGGCCGTCGTCCGGGCCTTCCGCGACCTCGTCGGACGCCAGCGCCGGACGCACCGGAGCCGGTACGAAAGTGGAGGGAAGGGACGGAGCGGACTCGCGGCCCGCGTTCGCGACGACCACGGCGACGTAGGGGAGCAGGATGCCCAGGGCCAGCGCCACGACGGCCACGTGCCGCTCGACGTTCCACAGTACCGCCGCCGCGATCACGGACAGTGTGCGGACCGTCATGGAGATGACATAGCGACGCTGCCGCCCCCGCACGTCGTCGGCGAGCCCCTGCCGGGCCCCCGTGATCCGGAAGACCTCGCTTCCGCCGTGCTTCCGCATCGTCCTCCACCACCCGCCGCTCGCGCCGGACCCTCCCCGGTCCGGACCTCGCTCCACGGTACGCCCGCCCGCCCGCGCCGACGAGACCGGGGCACGGATGGCGGTGTCCGACGTGCGCCGTACGGAGGATGGGCCGAGACTGGGCGCAGACCCGCAGAAGGAGGCGACCATGGGCTGGTTGTGGGCGATCATCGTGGGACTCGTCCTCGGTCTGATCGCGAAGGCGATCCTGCCGGGGAAACAGCAGATCCCGCTCTGGCTGACGATCGTGTTCGGCATGGTCGGCAGCCTCCTCGGCAACGCCGTCGCGACCTGGATCGGAGTCAACGACACCAGCGGCATCGACTGGATCCGCCATCTGCTCCAGCTGATCGGCGCCGTCGCCGTGGTCGGAGTCGGCGACATGCTCTGGGTCTCGATGAAGGGCAGCAGACAGCGGAGCTGACCCGCGCGCAGAGCGACGGAAACCCGGAGGCCCGGTGCCACACCTCAGGTGCGGCACCGGGCCTCCGGTTCTCATGGGGAAGGACGCACGACGAGCGGCTCGCGCGGCCCTTCAGGCACGCGAGCCCTTCACACGCGCGGGCCCTCCCGCGAAGCGCTGCTCGCGGGAGGGCTCGCGCGCAAGGGACTCACGCCCCCGTGAACTCGATCGCCGCCAGGTTCTTCTTGCCGCGCCGCAGCACCAGCCAGCGCCCGTGCAGCAGGTCGTCGGCCGACACCTCGGCGTCCTCGGCGGTGACCTTCACGTTGTTCACGTACGCCCCGCCCTCCTTCACCGTGCGCCGCGCCGCCGACTTGCTCGCCACCAGACCGACCTCCGCGAACAGGTCCACGACCTGGCCCAGCGCGGTCACCCGGGCGTGCGGCAGCTCGGACAGGGCGGCGGCCAGCGTCGCCCCGTCCAGCTCGGTCAGGTCGCCCTGCCCGAACAGCGCCTTGGAGGCGCCGATGACGGCCGCGCACTGCCCGGCGCCGTGCACCAGGGCGGTCAGCTCCTCCGCGAGCGCCCGCTGCGCGGCCCGCGCCTGCGGCCGTTCGGCGGTCTGCGCCTCCAGCGCCTCCAGCTCCTCGCGGGACTTGAAGGACAGGATGCGCAGGTACGTGGAGATGTCCCGGTCGTCCACGTTCAGCCAGAACTGGTAGAACGCGTACGGGGTCGTCATCTCCGGGTCCAGCCAGACGGCCCCGCCCTCGGTCTTGCCGAACTTGGTGCCGTCCGCCTTGACCATCAGCGGGGTGGCGAGCGCGTGCGCGTGCGCCCCCGGCTCCAGGCGGTGGATCAGGTCGAGACCGGCCACCAGGTTGCCCCACTGGTCCGAGCCGCCCTGCTGGAGCGTGCAGCCGTACCGGCGGTACAGCTCCAGGAAGTCCATGCCCTGGAGCAGCTGGTAGCTGAACTCCGTGTAGCTGATGCCCTGCTCGGACTCCAGGCGGCGGGCCACGGAGTCCTTGGTCAGCATCTTGTTGACCCGGAAGTGCTTGCCGATGTCCCGCAGGAACTCGATCGCCGACAGACCGGCGGTCCAGTCCAGGTTGTTCACCATGACCGCCGCGTTCTCCCCCTCGAAGGAGAGGAAGGGCTCGATCTGCGTGCGCAGCCGGTCCACCCAGTTCGCGACCGTCTCGGGGTCGTTCAGGGTGCGCTCGGCGGTCGGCCGCGGGTCGCCGATCTGACCGGTGGCCCCGCCGACCAGCGCCAGCGGCCGGTGCCCGGCCTGCTGGAGCCGGCGGACGGTGAGGACCTGCACCAGGTGCCCCACGTGGAGACTGGCCGCGGTCGGATCGAAACCGCAATAGAACGTCACGGGACCGTCCGCGAGAGCCTTGCGCAGTGCGTCCTCGTCGGTGGACTGGGCGAAGAGCCCGCGCCACTTCAGCTCGTCGACGATGTCGGTCACGATCGTCCGTCTCCTCGTGATGCTGTGGGAAAGAGTTGTTCTCGGCCAGTCTAGGCGGGTCAGACCCCCTTGCTGACCGAGCTCATGTTGAAGTCGGGCACCCGCAGGGCGGGCATCGCGGCCCGGGTGAACCAGTCGCTCCACTCGCGCGGCAGCGTCTTCTCCGTCCGGCCCGCCTCGGAGGCCCGCGACAGCAGGTCCACCGGCGACTCGTTGAACCGGAAGTTGTTCACCTCGCCGACCACCTCGCCGTTCTCGACGAGGTAGACGCCGTCCCGGGTCAGACCGGTCAGCAGCAGCGTCGCCGGGTCCACCTCGCGGATGTACCAGAGGCAGGTCAGCAGCAGACCGCGCTCGGTGGCGGCCACCATCTCCTCCAGGGACCGCTCGCCGCCGCCGTCCAGGATCAGGTTCCCCGCCCCCGGTGCCACGGGCAGCCCGGTCAGGCCCGCCGTGTGCCGGGTGGTGATCAGGTGTTCCAGCTTCCCGTCCCGGACCCAGTCCACCGGCGCGACCGGCAGCCCGTTGTCGAAGACGGACGAGTCGTCGCCGGAGGAGTGCGCGATCACGAACGGCGCGGACTCCAGACCCGGCTCGTGCGGGTCGCTGCGCAGGGTCAGCGGCAGCGGGGAGAGGGTCTCGCCGAGCCGGGTGCCGCCGCCGGGCTTGGAGAAGACCGTACGGCCCTCCACCGCGTCCCGGGCCGTCGACGACCACAGCTGGTAGATCAGCAGGTCGGCCACGGCCGTCGGCGGCAGCAGCGTCTCGTACCGCCCGGCGGGCAGCTCGATCCGCCGCTCCGCCCAGCCGAGCCGGGTCGCCAGCTCCGCGTCGAGCGCGGCCGGGTCGACGTCCTTGAAGTCCCGGGTGGACCGGCCCGCCCAGGCGGAGCGCGAGCGGTCGGGGGACTTGGCGTTCAGCTCCAGGGTGCCGTTCGGCTGGTCGTGCCGGAGCCGCAGCCCCGTCGACGTCCCCAGATAGGTGGAGGTCAGCTCGTGGTTGGCGAAGCCGTACAGCTCGCGGCCCCCGGCCCGCGCGCGGGCGAAGGCCTCGCCGAGCGCCGGAGCGAAGTCGGCGAACACGGCGGAGGAGGTCTCCACCGGGGCGTCCGTGAAGTCGGGCGACGAGGGCACCCCGGTCACCAGCGGCTGCGCGTCCTCGGCGGGTCCCGCGGCGCGCGCGGCGGCCTCGGCGGCCCGTACCAGCGGCTCCAGGTCGTCGGCGGTCACGGCGGACCGGGAGACGACACCGGAGGCGGTGCCCCGGGAGCCGTCGACGGTCGCGACGACCGTCAGCGTCCGGCCCCGGGTCACGCCGTTGGTGGTGAGCGCGTTGCCCGCCCACCGCAGATTGGCCGAGGACTCCTCGTCGGCGATGACGACGCATCCGTCGGCACGGGACAGCTCAAGGGCCCGCTCGACGATCTCGTACGGCTTGCTGACGCGGCTCATCGACCGGCCTCCTGCGTCGTGTTCGGGCTGTGCTCGCCCGGGGGACGACCCCCGGACCCCCAGCGGATCGTGTGGCGGACGTTCATCGACCGGCCTCCTGCGTCGTGTTCAGAATGTTGACGCCCCGGAAGAGGGCGGAGGGGCAGCCGTGGGAGACCGCGGCGACCTGGCCCGGCTGGGCCTTGCCGCAGTTGAAGGCGCCACCGAGGACGTACGTCTGCGGGCCGCCGACCTGCTCCATCGAGCCCCAGAAGTCGGTGGTCGTCGCCTGGTAGGCCACGTCCCGGAGCTGCCCGGCGAGCCGGCCGTTCTCGATGCGGAAGAAGCGCTGTCCGGTGAACTGGAAGTTGTGGCGCTGCATGTCGATCGACCACGAGCGGTCGCCGACCACGTAGATGCCCCGCTCCACCCCGCCGATCAGGTCCTCGGTGGACAGCCCGCCCGGGTCCGGCTGGAGCGAGACGTTCGCCATCCGCTGCACCGGCACGTGCGCGGGGGAGTCCGCGAAGGCGCAGCCGTTCGACCGGCCGAGCCCGGTGAGCTTCGCGATCCGCCGGTCCAGCTGGTAGCCGACGAGCGTGCCGTCCTTCACCAGGTCCCAGCTCTGGCCCTCGACGCCCTCGTCGTCGTACCCGATCGTCGCGAGCCCGTGCTCGGCGGTCCGGTCGCCCGTCACGTTCATGATCGAGGAGCCGTACGCCAGCTTGCCCAGCTGGTCGAAGGTGGCGAAGGAGGTGCCCGCGTACGCCGCCTCGTAGCCCAGCGCCCGGTCCAGCTCGGTGGCGTGGCCGATCGACTCGTGGATGGTCAGCCAGAGGTTCGAGGGGTCCACGACCAGGTCGTACCGGCCCGCCTCGACGCTCGGCGCCCGCATCTTCTCGGCGAGCAGCCCCGGGATCTCGTCCAGCTCCCGGTCCCAGTCCCAGCCGGTGCCGGTCAGGTACTCCCAGCCCCGTCCGGCCGGCGGGGCGATCGTCCGCATCGAGTCGAACTCGCCGGTCGTCTCGTCGACGGCCACCGCCGTCAGCTGCGGGTGCAGCCGGACGCGCTGCTGCGTGGTCACGGTCCCCGCCGTGTCCGCGTAGAACTTGTTCTCGTGGACGGTGAGCAGCGAGGCGTCCACGTGCGCCACGCCGTCCGCGCGCAGCAGCCGCGCGCTCCAGTCGGCGAGCAGCGCGCCCTTCTCCTCGGCGGGCACGGAGAAGGGGTCGATCTCGTACGAGGAGATCCAGACCTTGTCCTCGTGCACCGGCTCCGGCGCCAGCTCCACCCGCTCCTCGGACCCGGCCGCCGCGATGACCCGCGCGGACAGCTGGGCCATGGCCACCGCCTGCGAGGCGACCCGGGCGGCCCCGTCCATGGTCAGGTCCACCCCGGAGGCGAACCCCCAGGCCCCGCCGTGCACCACCCGTACCGCGTACCCGAGGTCGGTGGTGTCCGAGGAACCGGACGGTTTGGCGTCGCGCAGCCGCCAGGAGGCGCTGCGCACCCGCTCCAGACGGAAGTCGGCGTGCTCGGCACCCAGCGCGCGCGCTCGGGCGAGCGCCGCGTCGGCGAGCGCCCGCAACGGCAGCGCGACGAACGAAGGGTCGATCTGATGGACCACGAGCGGCCTCGCTCTCGGCGATCAAAATGCGGCGGTTGGACTGCCCGCGCAGTCAATCACGGCTCGGGGCGCGGGGGCGGCGCATTGTCGCGCTCCGCCGTTCCGGGGCGCGCGGGGACGGCGTGCGGCGCAGACGGGAGCCCTGTACGGATCCCCCGCGGGGCCCCCGAGCTGTAGGGACTCGACAGTCCCGCCGGTATGCGACTGTCGGAGGTCGATTCCTCATGTCGGGAGCGTTACCGATAGGTTTTCGGCTACCAGACCGCTATCGAAAGGGTGATCCGTTGAGCCGCTCGGTTCTCGTCACCGGAGGAAACCGGGGCATCGGCCTCGCCATCGCCCGCGCGTTCGCCGAGGCGGGCGACAAGGTCGCCATCACGTACCGTTCCGGCCTGCCTCCGGAGGGGTTCCTCGCGGTGAAGTGCGACATCACCGACGGCGATCAGGTGGATCAGGCGTACAAGGAGATCGAGGAGAAGCACGGTCCGGTCGAGGTCCTCGTGGCCAACGCCGGCGTGACGAAGGACCAGCTCCTGATGCGCATGTCCGAGGAGGACTTCACGTCCGTCCTCGACACCAACCTCACCGGCACCTTCCGGGTCGTCAAGCGCGCCAACCGGGGGATGCTGCGCGCCAGGAAGGGCCGGGTCGTCCTGATCTCCTCGGTCGTCGGTCTGCTGGGCTCCGCGGGCCAGGCCAACTACGCCGCCTCCAAGGCGGGCCTGGTCGGTTTCGCCCGTTCCCTCGCGCGTGAGCTGGGCTCGCGCAACATCACGTTCAACGTCGTCGCCCCCGGCTTCGTCGACACCGACATGACCGCGGTGCTCACCGACGAGCAGCGCGCGGGCATCGTGTCGCAGGTGCCGCTGGGCCGTTACGCGCGGCCGGAGGAGATCGCCGCCGCGGTGAGGTTCCTCGCCTCGGACGACGCCTCGTACATCACTGGAGCCGTCATCCCGGTTGACGGCGGATTGGGCATGGGTCACTGATCACATGAGCGGAATTCTCGAGGGCAAGCGCATCCTGATCACCGGTGTGCTGATGGAGTCCTCCATCGCCTTCCACGCCGCGAAGCTGGCCCAGGAGCAGGGCGCGGAGATCATCCTCACCGCCTGGCCCCGGCCGTCGCTGACCGAGCGCATCGCCAGGAAGCTGCCCCACCCCGACAAGGTCAAGGTCCTGGAGCTCGACGTCTCCAACGACGAACACCTCGCGCGCCTCGAAGGCCAGGTCCGCGAGCACCTCGGTGACCGTCTCGACGGCATCGTGCACTCGATCGGCTTCGCCCCGCAGGACGCGCTCGGCGGCAACTTCCTCCACACGCCGTTCGAGTCGGTCGCCACCGCCATGCACGTCTCGGCCTTCTCGCTGAAGTCCCTGACGGTGGCGCTGCTGCCGCTGATGACCGAGGGCGGCTCCGTCGTCGGCCTCACCTTCGACGCGCAGTACGCCTGGCCGCAGTACGACTGGATGGGCCCGACCAAGGCGGCCCTGGAGGCCACCAGCCGTTACATGGCCCGTGACCTGGGCAAGCAGAACATCCGCTGCAACCTGATCTCGGCGGGTCCGCTGGGGTCGATGGCCGCCAAGTCCATCCCGGGCTTCGACGGGCTCGCCTCCGTCTGGGACAGCCGCTCCCCGCTGGAGTGGGACCTCGCCGACCCGGAGCCGGCCGGCCGCGGCATCGTGGCGCTGCTCTCCGACTGGTTCCCGATGACGACGGGCGAGATCATCCACGTCGACGGCGGTCTGCACGCGATCGGCGCGTGACCGTACGACACCTCGTGTGACCGTCCGGTGCCCCGTGCGGCCGTTCCGCGTCACGCCTGAGCGGGCCCGGACCCTTCCGTCCGTCCCGTTCCTCCCGTCACGGTCTCCGTGACGCCCCAGGGCCGTGCGTCCGCCCCCCGCCGGGCGGTGCACGGCCCTGGGCGTTCCGCAACTCCTGCCCGACTCGAAAAGTCACGCGAACCAGCCCAAAATGGGCGGAGCGTGATGTTCCTGCTACGGGTGGGGAGGAGGTGCGGACATGCGCGTCACCCGGCAAGGACTCGGTGTCACCGCCTCCGTCGCGGTCCTCTTCACCGGCATGGCCGTCGCCGCCGAGGTGCGGGCCGCGCCCGCCCCCGCCGAGGACCTTCCCGCCGCCGCCCCGGCGCGGAGCGGGGAGGGCGGGGAGCCGGAGAACTTCGGCGCCTCCTGCCGGACCGTGGTGCGGGGCTCCCACGTCACCGCGCACTGCCAGAACCCTTACCTCGTCACCGACCGGGTCCGGCTGCACGTCGAGTGCGACCGCTGGTGGGACGTGGACACCGACAGCACCCCGGTGGAGGTCGGCCCCGCCGACTACGGCCGGCTCGACGGCCGCTGCTGGAAGGAGGTCCGGGCCGCCTGGCTCACCCACCAGCCCGCGGACCGGACTCCGGCTCCGGTACGGGGCTCCTGAGGCACATGAAGGGGTAACCGGCCGCCTCCGCGCCCGCCCGCTCGGCGTCGCCCTCCCGGACGGCGTCCACCAGCCGCGCGTGGTCCATGTGGTTCTCCGGCCGCAGCACCTGCCCGATGTCGTCGCGCAGCCACTGCCGCAGCAGATCGCCCAGGTCGGCGTAGAGCTCGGTCAGCACCTCGTTGCCCGAGGCGGCGACGACCGCGTGGTGGAAGGCGGCGTCCACGGTCACGAACCGCTCCGCGTCCCCGGACTCCCACGCCTCCTCCCGTCGCAGGAGGAGCGCGTCGAGCTGCTTCAGGTCCCGCTCGGTGCGCCGGGCGGCGGCGAGCCGGGCGGCGGTGGACTCCAGTGTCGAGCGCAGCTCGGCGACGTGCCGGGGGTCGGAGCCCGCGAAGCGGCGGTGCATGACGCCCGCCAGCTCGCTGGTGGCGATGACGTACGTCCCCGAGCCTTGGCGGATGTCGAGGAGTCCGTTGTGGGCGAGCGCCCGCACCGCCTCGCGGACCGTGTTGCGGGCCACCCCGAGCTGCTCGACCAGCTCGGGTTCGGTCGGGATGCGGGAACCCACCGGCCACTCGCCCGAGGTGATCTGGTTCCGCAGCTCGGCGATCACCTGATCGGAGAGACCTGCGCGCCGCGGGTGACCGAGGGCCATGGAAACACCTTCCGTTCGTTCGAGATTGGACAATCAATCATCCCATGATTCTATGATGGCCTCATGCCAGACGAGCCGAAGACCCTCGACCCCGCCGCACGACCGGCCGGGAGCCCCGCCGCGGACGGTGCCGTCGGCGCGACCGTCTCCACACCGACCGTCTCCACACCGGTCATCTCCGCACCACCGGTCACTTCCGCACCGGTCACTTCCGCACCGGCCGCCTCCGCACCGGCCGCCTCCGCACCGGTCGCTTCCGCGAAGGCGAACGGAACGGCCGCCGCCGACTCTGCCGCCCCCGCCCCGGCGCTCCGCTGGACCCTCGGCCTCGTCACCGTCGGCCTCGTCCTCGCCGCGCTGAACCTGCGCCCCGCCATCACCAGCCTCGGCGCCCTCCTCGAAGACGTCAGCGCCGACCTGCACATGAGCGGCAGCCTCGCCGGGGTCCTGACCTCCGTGCCGCCGCTCTGCTTCGCGGTCTTCGGCATCACGGCCCCGCGCCTCGCCCGCCGCTTCGGCCCCGCCGCCGTCGTCTGCGCGGGCATGGCCGCGATCTTCGCCGGTCTGCTCCTGCGGTCCTTCGCCACCGGCACCCCCGCCTTCCTGGCCGCCAGCGCCCTCGCCCTCATGGGCATCGCCGTCAGCAACATCCTGATGCCCGTCATCGTCAAGAGGTACTTCCCCGACCGCGTCGGCAGCATGACCGGCCTCTACTCCATGGCGCTGGCCCTCGGCACCTCCCTCGCCGCCGCCGCCACCGTCCCCGTGACCGCGGCCCTCGGCGGCGACTGGCGCCTCGGCCTCGGCATCTGGGCGGTCCTCGCGGCCCTCGCCGTACTGCCCTGGCTGCCGCTGGTGCGCGACCGCGCCACGAACACCGCCACCACCCCGGGCGCACCGGCCGGTACCGCCCCCGCCGGGGCCACGCCCGTCGGCGGCTCCGGCCCGGTCGCGTCCGCCGCTGCCCCGCGCGTCGGCCGCAGTCCCACCGCCTGGGCGCTCGCCGTGTTCTTCGGACTCCAGGCGACCGGCGCCTACATCACCATGGGCTGGATGCCGCAGATCTTCCGTGACGCGGGCGTCTCCGCCTCCACCGCGGGCGTGCTCCTGGCCGTCACCATGGTCATGGGCGTCCCGCTCGCCTTCGTCATACCCCGGGTCGCGAGCCGGATGAAGGCCCAGGGCCCGATCGTCGTCGCGCTCGGACTCTGCGGACTCACCGGCTACACCGGCCTGTTCCTCGCCCCGGCCGGGGGAGCCTGGGCCTGGGCCGTCCTCCTCGGCATCTCCAACTGCGCCTTCCCGCTGGCCCTCACCATGATCGGGATGCGCTCGCGCACCGGCGTCGGAGTCGTCCGGCTCTCGGCCTTCGCGCAGAGCGTCGGCTACCTCATCTCGATCCCCGGCCCCCTCCTCGTCGGCGTGCTCTACCAGCACAGCGGCGGCTGGGGACTGCCGATCGCGCTCATGGGCGGACTGATGATCCCGCAGATGATCGTCGGCACCCTGGCGGGGAGGGACCGGACGGTCGAGGACGAATGCTGAGATGCGAGACTGTTCCCATGCCAGTCCTCGAACCCAATCCCCCCAACGGCCAGAAGAAGCTGCTCATCGTCTTCGGCGCCATGATCGGCATCACGGTCGTCATCGCCGTCATCGCCTCCCTCGCCTCCCCCTGAACCCCCGGCGCCCCGCCCCGGGGTGGGGGTAACCCCCGCATCCCCTAGGGGGCGCGTCTCAGGGTGAAGTGGGTGGATCACCTGATGGGCCGGAGGGTCCGCGATCCCTAGGTTGGAGACACAGGGAAAACGGAGACTCTCACCCATGGAGGCGGTCATGTCGGCCCATACGCACACCCGGGCCCGGCCCACGGCGAGCGGCGTCGACACCCGGTTGCCCTGGTGGGCCCTGGCCCTTCCGGTGGCCGCGTTCCTCGCCCTGCTGCTCCTGGTGACCGGGTCGGGAGAGTCCCAGGCGCCCCTCGGGGCCCATGGGGTCGGAGGGTTCCTGGAGCGGGTTCAGCAAACGCTCTCTCTCTGAGTCGACACGGCCTGTTTCATGCGAAGCTGAGCACCATGAGCGTCGACACACCCCGCAGGATCGCGCTGCTCCGACACGCCAAGGCGGACTGGAACCAGGAGTCGGACCACGAGCGCCCCCTCGCCGAGCGAGGCCGCGCGGACGCCCCCCTGGTCGGCCGCAAGCTCGCCGGGACCGGCATCGGCTTCGACCTGGCCCTCTGCTCGACCGCCCTCAGAACGCGCGAGACCTGGAAGCTGGCCGTCCAGGCACTGCCGGAGCGCCCCAGGACCGTGTACGAGGAGCGGTTGTACGAGGCTTCGCTCGGTGAGCTCATCGCCCTGCTCAACGAGGTGCCGGACGAGGTCTCCGACCTCCTGGTCATCGGTCACAACCCGGGGATGCACGCGCTCGCCGACGCCCTCGCGGGCGAGGCCGAGGGAGACGCCCAGGCCCGGATGAACCGCAGCGGCTTCCCGACCTCCGCCTTCGCCGTCCTCACCTTCGACGGCCCGTGGAAGTCGGTCGAGCACGGCGTCGGCCGCCTGGCCGACTTCTGGACGCCGCACGCCTGAGCCCGGAGCTCCGGAGCCCGGAGCTCCGGAGCCTGGTGTTCCTGAGCCTGGTGTTCCTGAGCCCGGTGTTCCGGAGCCCGCCCCCGGTGACCGCTGCCGGGAGGACGTCCGGGCAGCGGTCCCGAACCCGGCGCTTTCGAGCCCGCTCAGGTGACCCGCCGTGGGGAAGGCGCCCGTGCACGTGTCCTGATCCAGGTGCTCCCGGGCCCGCCCCCACGGCTCCGTGCTCTGCCCGGCTGCCGGAGCCGCCCTTCCACGTGCCTGGCGCGCCGGATCCCGTACGGCCCGGAGCGGTCCGCCCCGGATCCCGTACGGCCCTGCCCCGTACGGCGTGACGGCCCTGACCCGTACGGCCCTGACCCGTACGGCGTGACTCCGTACGGCCCGGACCCCGCAGGCCAGAGCCCCGGTCCCGGCGGGCCGCCCGGCGCGTGACGGAGCGCGGTACGACGAAGGGCCCGGCCGTCCGACGACGACCGGGCCCCTCTCCCGTACGACTTCCGCTTCCGCCCGGGACCTGCCCGGCTTCCGCGCGGCAGGTGCCCACCCGGTACGGCAGCCCCCGCTCAGTGCAGCAGGTCCTCGCCGCCGTCCGCGGCCTCGACCTCCTCGCGGGTGATCCCCAGGAGGTAGAGCACGGTGTCCAGGAACGGCACGTTCACCGCCGTGTCCGCGGCCCGCCGCACCACCGGCTTCGCGTTGAACGCCACCCCGAGCCCGGCGGCGTTCAGCATGTCCAGATCGTTCGCCCCGTCGCCGATCGCCACCGTCTGCGCCAGCGGCACACCCGCCTCCTCGGCGAACCGGCGCAGCAGCCGTGCCTTGCCCGCCCGGTCCACGATCTCGCCGGTCACCCGCCCGGTGAGCCTGCCGTCCACGATCTCCAGGGTGTTGGCGGAGGCGAAGTCGAGCCCGAGCTGTTCCTTCAGATCGTCCGTGACCTGGGTGAACCCCCCGGAGACGACCCCCACCTGGTAGCCGAGCCGCTTGAGCGTACGGATCAGGGTCCTGGCCCCGGGCGTGAGCCGCACCTCGGCGCGGACCTTCTCGACCACGGAGGCGTCGAGCCCGGCCAGCAGCTCCACCCGCGCGTGCAGGGACTGCTCGAAGTCCAGATCCCCGCGCATCGCCGCCTCGGTCACCTCGGCGACCTTGTCCTCGCAGCCCGCGTGCGCCGCGAAGAGCTCGATCACCTCGTCCTGGATCAGCGTCGAGTCGACGTCCATGACGACGAGCCGCTGGGCCCGCCGGTGCAGCCCGGCGGAGACCACGGCCACATCGACGCCGATGGTGTGCGCCTCGGTGGCCAGCGCCGTCCGCAGCGGCTCGGTCCCACAGCCGGAGACGGCGAACTCGACCGCCGTGACCGGGTACTTCGCCAGCCGGAAGATGCGGTCGATGTTGCCGCCGGACTCCGTGATCCTGGCCGCTATGGCCGCGGTCTGCTCCGAGGTCAGCGGGTTGCCCAGCACGGTGACGTGCGAGCGTCCCTCGCCCCGGGGGCGGTTGTCACCGGTGCCGGAGATGATCTCGGCCTGGAGCTTCATGGACTCGGCCCAGCTGTGCACGGTGGCCCGGAGCTCGCCCTGCGGGGCGACGGTCGGCTCGGTGACGAGCGCGCACAGGACGAGACGGCCGCGGGAGACGACCTGCTCGATGTCCACGACGTCGACGGAGTAGGCGGCGAGGGTGTCGAAGAGTCCCGCGGTGATCCCGGGACGGTCCTTCCCGAAGATCTTGACGAGAAGGGTGGGAACGTCTGAGGTCTGCGATGCGCTCATGGTGCTTCCACCGTATCGGGCACGCCCCGCCCCCCGGCCCCCCGTCCCGCCCAGCGGACACCCGAGTGGTCGCGCGGCTGCCCCGGAGGACCCCGTGGGGTACGCGCGGGCGCGCGGGCGGAAGCGAACGGGCGCGCGGGCGGAAGAAGGCGGAAGAAGGAAGAAGCCAGAGCGGGCGGAACGACGGGGCGGAGGTTCCGCCGGTCCGCGCCCCGGCCCGACTTCCGGAGAGGGGACCGGGCCTGAAATAGTTCCCCCCGGATGTTCGCCATCCCTGGACTCCCGGCGACGGGGGTACATCGGGGGACAAGTAGTGGGGCATGGAGTGCCGGAACTCGTACTGGAATTGAACGGAAGAACCTGGACGCTCGACCCGTCCAGGTCGTACACCCTGGGCCGTGATCCACAGGGTGACCTGGTCATCGACGACGCCAGGGTCTCGTGGCGCCACGCCACCATCAGCTGGGGCGGCCGGAGTTGGGTCATCGAGGACCACGGCTCCACCAACGGCACGTTCCTGCGGGGGCAGCGGATCCACCAGATGGAGATCGCCCCCGGCTCGGCCGTCCACCTGGGCAACGCGACCGACGGCCCGCGGCTGAATCTCGCCGCCGCCGGACAGCAGGCCCAGCAGCCGCAGCAGGCTCAGGCCCAGCCGCCGCCGCAGCAGTCTCCGGTGGCCCAGCAGGTCCCGGCCCACCAGCCGGCCGAGCGGGCGGAGTGGGCCGGGCACGACGGCCCGCCGCAGCAGGCGCCGCAGCAGCAGGGCTGGCAGCAGGTCCCGCCCGCGCAGCCGCAGGCACCGCACCAGCAGGTACCCCATCAGCAGGTTCCGCACCAGCCGATGCCGCACCAGCAGGGCCCCGACGGCGTCGCGGGGGCGTCGTCGGCCTACGCCGACCGCAGCCCGACCACCTTCCACCAGCTGGCGCTGGGCCGCGTCATGCGGATCGGCCGTGCGCTCGAGAACGAGCTGGTCGTCTCCGACCTCCAGGTCTCCCGCCACCACGCCGAGTTCCGCTCGACGCCCGACGGGCGCTTCGAGATCCGCGACCTCGGCTCGCACAACGGCACGTACGTCAACGGCCAGCCGATCCCCAAGGGCGGCGCCGCCGTCCTCGGACCGCAGGACATCGTCGGCGTCGGCCACTCGACCTTCCGGATCGTCGAAGGCCGACTCGAAGAGTTCGTCGACACCGGCTCGGTCTCCTTCTCCGCCCGCCACCTCACGGTCACCGTCGACGGCGGCAAGCAGATCCTCAAGGACGTCTCCTTCGGCGTCCCGGAGAAGTCGCTGATCGGCGTCATCGGCCCGTCCGGCTCCGGAAAGTCCACCCTCCTCAAGGCCCTGACCGGCTACCGCCCGGCCAACGAGGGCGACGTCCTCTACGACAACCGGAGCCTCTACAAGCAGTTCGCCGAGCTGCGCCAGCGCATCGGTCTGGTCCCGCAGGACGACATCCTGCACAAGGAGCTGACCGTCCAGAAGGCCCTGCGCTACGCGGCCAAGCTCCGCTTCCCCGGCGACACCGCCACGGCCGAGCGCGAGGCCCGGATCGACGAGGTGCTGCGCGAGCTGAAGCTCGACATCCACAAGGAGAAGAGGGTCACCTCCCTCTCCGGCGGCCAGCGCAAGCGCGTCTCGGTCGCCCTGGAGCTGCTCACCAAGCCCTCGCTGATCTTCCTGGACGAGCCGACCTCCGGTCTCGACCCGGGCATGGACCGCGATGTCATGCAGCTGCTCCGCGGCCTCGCCGACGACGGCCGCACGGTCCTCGTCGTCACCCACTCGGTGGCCGAGCTGGGCCTGTGCGACAAGCTCCTGGTGATGGCCCCCGGCGGCTCCGTGGCGTACTTCGGCCCGCCGGAGGAGGCGTTGAACTTCTTCGGCTACTCCACCTGGGCCGATGTCTTCTCCGCCTTCGAGAACTACCGCGACTACGACTGGGCGGGCCGCTGGAAGGGCTCGCAGCACTACCAGCTGTACGCCGCGGACATCGACGCCGTCGCCGCCCAGCCCGTGCAGATGCCGCACCAGGCGATGGTCCGGCCGCCGAAGCCGCAGGGCTGGGGCTCCCAGCTGTGGACCCTGATCCGCCGCTACGTCTCGGTGATCGCCTCCGACCGGGGCTTCCTGGCCCTGATGGTCATCCTCCCGGCCGTGCTCGGCGCGGTCTCGGTGGTCATCCCGGCCGACTTCGGCCTCGGCGCGCCCAAGCCTCCGGCCCGCTTCAACAGCGACGCCGGAACGATCATGCTGATCCTCGCGGTCGGCATGTGCTTCAGCGGCGCGGCCAACTCCGTCCGCGAGCTGATCAAGGAACGGGTCATCTACGAGCGCGAGCGGGCCACCGGCCTGTCCCGCTCGGCGTACCTGATGTCCAAGGTCATCGTGCTGGGCGTGATCACCGCGATCCAGGGCGTCATCATCTGCGGCATCGGCTTCTCCACCCGGGCGCTGCCCGCCGAGGGCCTCCTCATGCCCCCGGCCGTCGAGCTGTGCGTCCAGGTCATCGCCCTCGGCCTGACCTCGATGATGGTCGGCCTGGTCATCTCCGCGCTGGTGAAGACCGCCGAGAAGACCATGCCGCTGCTGGTCATGTTCGCGATCGTCCAGGTCGTCTTCACCGGCGTCCTCTTCCAGGTCTACGGCTCTCCCGGCCTGGAGCAGTTCGCCTGGCTGATGCCGTCCCGCTGGGCCATCGCGGGCGCGGGCGCCACGCTCGATCTGGGGCACCTGATGCCGCCGTGGGACCGCGACAACCCGCTCGAGACCGACCCGCTGTGGGAGCACTCGGTCGGCCAGTGGAGCCTGGACCTCGGCGTCCAGCTCCTGATGGCGACGGTCTGCTGCGTCCTGGTCGCGCGCCTGCTGCGCCGCCACGAGCCCGAGGTCATGCGCAAGTAGCCGTCGGCCGCACAGCGCGGTCCGCACGCCGAAGGGCGGCACCCCTGACCCGGGGTGCCGCCCTTCGGCGTACGACGGCGCGGAGCGGCGGACCCGGCGTGGTCCGCGCGGGCTCAGTACGCGCTGTTGACGTTGTCGATCGAGCCGTAGCGGTCGGCCGCGTAGTTGGCGGCGGCGACGATGTTGGCGACCGGGTGGTACTGGTCGAAGGGGGTGCCGGGCACGTGGTACGCCTTGAAGGTCGGGTAGATGACCTGGAGCAGACCCTTGGACGGGACGCCGTTGACGGCGTTGATGTCCCAGTTGTTGATGGCGCGGGGGTTGCCGCTGGACTCGCGCATGATGTTCTTGTGCAGGCCGTTGTAGCTGCCCGGGATGTTGTGCTTGTCCATGATGAACAGGGCCTCGCGGATCCAGCCGTCGAGGTTGTTCGCGAAGACCGGGGTGCGGGCCACGGAACGGTTCGCGGCCGTCTGCTCGGCGGCGCGCTTCTGCGCGGCGGCCTGCGCCTTGACCCGGGCGTCGGCCTTGGCCTTCGCCTCGGTCCTGGCGCGGGCGTCCGCCTTCGCCTTCGCGTCCGCCGTGGCCTTCGCCTCGGCCTCCTGCTTGGCCTTCAGCCCGATCGTGCTCTGCTGGTCGGCGATGCTGGCGGCCAGCGCCTTCGCCTGCGGGCTGTTCGCGTCGTACGACCAGGAGACCCGCTGTGCCCCGGAGAGGGCCTGCGGCTCCGTCTCGGTGCCGCCGTTCCCCGGGACGAGGGAGAGCGCGAGGGCCCCGGCAGCGAGAGCGGCCACACCGGCGGCGGCGGCCTTGTGGGTCTTCTTCAGACCACGACTGTGGCCAGGGGTGTTCGCAGACATAACGGACTACCTCTTCGAATCGCTGGGGGTCGCTCGGCCGGGGCGGCGCTGCGCCTGCTCGGCGGCGACGAGGGCAATTCTTAGCGGCGGCAAAACACTGTGGCAAAGGTGCGACCTACGATCCCGGGTAGTGGATCAGGGGCCTGTGCAGGGACCACGGAAGGGTCCTGATGTCCGACTCACCCCGCTCTGGGGCCACCGTGGAGCGCCCACTAGGCCGCTTCGTAAGTGATGTGCGTCCTATGCGCGGGCTCACACCGCCCCTACCTCGAACTCACCCCACGTTGCTGAAGCAACGCATTCGGTGAGCGTTCTCCTCCTTCAGGGGGAGAAGGTCCCGGGGGCCCTGCGACCTAGGTCCCGGGTCCCGTCCGCCGAGGTCCCCGGACGGATACGCAGTGTCACGACCCGCCGGTACGGTGAACACATGAGCCATCGACCCAGCTCCGGCCTGGCCGCCGTGAGCACCGCCCTCCTCGCGATGAGCAGACACCTGGAGGTCCGTGACGTCCTCAAGACGATCGTGGCCTCCGCCCGCGAGCTCCTCGACGCCGAGTACGCGGCCCTGGGCGTCCCCGACGACCACGGGGGCTTCGCCCAGTTCGTGGTCGACGGCGTCAGCGACGAGCAGTGGAAGGCGATCGGCCCGCTGCCCCGGCAGCACGGCATCCTGGCCGCGATGCTCCACAAGGCCGAGCCCGAGCGGCTCGCCGACGTCCGCCGCGACCCCCGCTTCGAGGGCTGGCCGGACGCCCACCCCGAGATGTCCGACTTCCTCGGCCTGCCCGTCCGGGACGGCGACGAGACCCTCGGCGCCCTCTTCCTCGCCAACAAGCGCTGCCCCAAGGAGGACGGCCGCTGCGGCTTCACCGCCGAGGACGAGGAACTCCTCTCGATCCTCGCCCAGCACGCGGCCATCGCCCTCACCAACGCGCGCCTCTACGAGCGCAGCCGCGAGCTGACCATCGCCGAGGAGCGCTCCCGTCTCGCCCACGAGCTGCACGACGCCGTCAGCCAGAAGCTCTTCTCCCTCCGGCTGACCGCCCAGGCCGCCGCCGCCCTCGTCGACCGCGACCCCGCCCGCGCCAAGGACGAGCTCCAGCAGGTCGCCGCGCTCGCCGCCGAGGCCGCCGACGAACTGCGGGCCGCCGTCGTCGAGCTCCGCCCCGCGGCCCTCGACGAGGACGGCCTCGTCCACACCCTCCGTACCCAGATCCAGGTCCTCGACCGCGCCCACAGCGCCCGCGTCACCTTCGAGAGCACCGGCACCAGGGCCCTGCCGGCCGCCCAGGAGGAGGCCGTGCTCCGCGTCGCCCAGGAAGCCCTGCACAACGCCCTGCGGCACGCGGAGGCGGGACAGGTCGCCGTCTCCCTGGCCCGCGCGGGCCAGGGAGCCCGGCTGACCGTCACCGACGACGGCAAGGGCTTCGACCCGCGTACGGTCCGCAGCGCGGGCCGCCACCTCGGCCTCGTCTCCATGCGGGACCGGGCGGGCGGCGTCGGCGGATCGCTCACCGTGACCTCGGCCCGGGGCGAGGGCACCACGATCGAGATGGAGGTACCCGGTGGCTGACAAGCGGATCCGCGTCCTGCTGGTCGACGACCACCAGGTCGTCCGCAGGGGACTGCGCACCTTCCTGGAGGTGCAGGACGACATAGAGGTCGTGGGGGAGGCGTCCGACGGCGCCGAGGGCGTCGCCAGGGCCGAGGAGCTGCGCCCCGACGTGATCCTCATGGACGTGAAGATGCCCGGCACCGACGGCATGGAGGCGCTGAAGCGGCTCCGCGGGCTCGCCAACCCCGCCAGGGTCCTCGTCGTCACCAGCTTCACCGAGCAGCGCACGGTGGTGCCCGCGCTCCGCGCCGGTGCCTCCGGATACGTCTACAAGGACATCGACCCGGACGCGCTGGCCGGCGCGATCCGCTCGGTCCACGCCGGGCACGTGCTGCTCCAGCCCGAGGTCGCGGGCGCGCTCCTCTCCCAGGAGGACTCGCCGGGCGGCACCGGCCGGGGCTCGACCCTCACCGAGCGGGAGCGCGAGGTGCTCGGCCTGATCGCGGACGGCCGCTCCAACCGCGAGATCGCCCGCGCGCTCGTCCTCTCCGAGAAGACGGTCAAGACCCATGTCTCGAACATCCTGATGAAACTCGACCTCGCGGATCGCACACAGGCGGCCCTCTGGGCGGTCCGGCACGGCCTCACCGACTGACGCGCCCCCGAACGCGCCGGGCGCACGACCGTTCAATACTTCATACCGTCGTGTGTATGTCCCCCGTTCGGCGCAACCTCGCGGGAGGTACGGCGTTCTCCATGGCGTGCTGCGGCGGACCGGCCGCAGCCATGACCAGGACGGAAGTACCCAGTGAAGAACCTCAAGAAGGCCGCCGCCCTCACCATGGTCGCCGGTGGCATCGTCGCCGCCGGTGCCGGTGTCGCCTCCGCCCACGGGGCCGACGCCACGGGGCAGGCCCACCACTCGCCGGGCGTCGCCTCCGGCAACCTGGTGCAGGTCCCGGTCCACGTCCCCGTGAACGTCTCCGGCAACACGGTCAACGTGATCGGCCTGCTGAACCCGGCCTTCGGCAACGGCGCCTTCAACGGCTGACCACCGCACGCAGGACCCGACCGGCCCCCGGCAACCGCCGGGGGCCGGTCCCGCGTCCGGGACCCCGCTCTTGGGCCGGTCCGGCGTCCGGGACCCGTTCTTGGGCCGGTCCCGCGTCCGGGGACCTCGCCCCCGGGCCGTTACGCCCCGGGCCAGCCGCCCACCCAGGGCACGCGCCCCCCACGCCCCCGCCGCCCGAGGCAGTGCAGGCTCCCACCAGCCCCGGCCTCCCCCTCCGCACACAGACAGGGCCACCAGGACTCCGGCCCCGGAAGCCGTACGCCCCCGACCACGCCCCGACCACCCCGCAACCCCTCGCCCCGGCGAAGGCGAGGGCGCGAGAGTGCGAGGGCGCACGGATCTCAGGGCGAGGGCCTCGTCCCAGTCCCGCGTGCCCCGCCCGGACACCGGACAGACGAGGGCGCGGCTCCTCAGACCCCCCGCTCCCTCTCCTCCACATACGCGTTGTACGCCGCCACCTGTGCCCGCCGGGCCGCCCGCTCCACCGGCCGCAGCGCCGCCCCCCGCGCCGCCATCTCCGAGGCGCTCACCGCGCCCCCGTGCCCGTGGTCGTACGCCAGGTCCACCAGCAGCCCCACCCGCTGCGCCAGCTCCAGGACCCGCACCGCCCGCGCCGGATACCCCGGCGCCAGCACCTCGCGCCCCACCTCCGCCCGCGCCCGGTACGCCTCCCGCACCGCGTCCGCCACCGGCCCCGAGGCCGCCACGTCCAGCCGGGTCAGCACCGCCGTCGCCTCCCGCAGCCCCTCCGCCAGCTCCCGCTCCGCCTCGCCCAGCGAGGGCACGTCGGCGGGCGGCGCCTCCCGCACCGGGAGGCACCGCCACACCACCGACACGTGCGCGTCACCCGGGGGCCCCGTCTCGGAGACCTCGGGCACGAGCCCGTACGGGGCGCCGAAGCCCACCACCGCCTCCTCCGCCTCCAGGGCGCGCGCGTTGAAGTCCGGCGGCCCGCTCAGCCCCAGCGGATGCCCCGGCGCGGGCAGCGCCACCCGCCACCCGGTCACCCCGAGCCCCCGCAGCCGCCCGAGCGCCAGCGTCAACCCCACCTGCCCGGCCTCGCCCGGCAGCCCCTCGACGCGGTGCACCGCGTCCTCCCCGACAATGGCCAGCGCCGCCCCGTCCGGCGACACCTCCCCGGCCAGCAGGGCATTGCCCCATGCGGCCAGGCGTCCTGAGCGTGGTTCAGAAAGCATCCCCCCAGACTAGGGCGCGCTCTCCGGCCCAAAGGAAGCCCTAGGGACCGGCCCGTCCCGCCGATAACGTAGGTTTTCCCCTGGACGCCGCGCCCATCGGCGCAAGGCGACGACACGACTCGACCGCAAGGGGAGACAACGCGCTCATGAGCGATGTACTGGAGCTGGTGGACGTATCCGTGGTCCGCGACGGACGTGCTCTGGTGGACGAGGTCTCCTGGTCGGTCAAGGAGGGCGAGCGCTGGGTGATCCTCGGACCCAACGGCGCCGGAAAGACCACCCTTCTGAACATCGCCTCCAGCTACCTCTTCCCCACCCGCGGCACCGCCCGCGTCCTGGGCGAGCAGCTCGGCGGCGTCGGCACCGACGTGTTCGAGCTCCGTCCCCGCATCGGCATGGCGGGCATCGCCATGGCGGAGAAGCTCCCCAAGCACCAGACCGTCCTGGAGACCGTCCTCACCGCCGCGTACGGCATGACCGCCACGTGGAACGAGGACTACGACCCGGTCGACGAGGAGCGCGCCAAGGCCTTCCTCGACCGCCTCGGCATGAGCGACTACCTGGACCGCAGGTTCGGCACCCTCTCCGAGGGCGAGCGCAAGCGCACCCTGATCGCCCGCGCGATGATGACCGACCCCGAGCTGCTGCTGCTCGACGAGCCCGCCGCCGGTCTCGACCTCGGTGGCCGCGAGGACCTCGTCCGCCGTCTCGGCCGCCTGGCCCGCGACCCGTACGCCCCCTCCATGATCATGGTCACCCACCACGTCGAGGAGATCGCCCCCGGCTTCACCCACGTCCTGATGATCCGCCAGGGCAAGGTCCTCGCCGCGGGCCCGGTGGAGATGGAGCTGACCTCACGCAACCTCTCGCACTGTTTCGGCCTGCCGCTCGTCGTCGAGCGCGCCGGTGACCGCTGGACCGCCCGCGGCCTCCCCCTGAAGTGACCCACCCGGCGCCGGCGTCCCGCACAGCCGCCCGCGCCCTGTCCCAGGGGGCCCCACCCGCCCTACCATGACCAGGTGGACATCGACGCGTGGATCTGGTGGCTGATCGGCGCGGTGGGGCTCGGCATTCCGCTGGTCCTGACCGCGATGCCGGAGTTCGGCATGTTCTCCGTGGGAGCGGTGGCGGGGGCGGTGACCGCGGCCCTGGGCTTCGGCGTCGTTCCCCAGGTGCTCGTCTTCGTGGTGGTCTCGGTGGCGCTCATCGCGGTGGTACGCCCCATCGCCGCCCGCCACCGCGGCGGCGGACCGGGCATCGCGACCGGGATCGACGCGCTGAAGGGGCGTCAGGCCGTCGTGCTCGAACGGGTCGACGGCAACGGCGGTCGCATCAAGCTCGCCGGGGAGATCTGGTCCGCCCGCACCCTCGACACCGGACAGACCTTCGAGCCCGGCGAACAGGTCGACGTCGTCGACATCGACGGAGCGACCGCCGTCGTCATGTGACCGAACCTCGCCCATGACGTCCCGACGTCTGCGAAACTCGATCATCGAAAGCATCCCGGCAGTCAACCGGCAGCGAAGGGCACGGGGAACACGATGTCAGCAGTCATCATCGTCCTGATCATTCTGGTGGTGCTCGTCTTCATCGCCCTGATCAAGACGATCCAGGTCATCCCGCAGGCGAGCGCGGCGATCGTCGAGCGCTTCGGCCGCTACACCCGCACGCTCAACGCCGGGCTGAACATCGTCGTCCCGTTCATCGACTCGATCCGCAACCGGATCGACCTGCGCGAACAGGTCGTGCCGTTCCCGCCGCAGCCGGTGATCACCCAGGACAACCTCGTCGTCAACATCGACACGGTCATCTACTACCAGGTCACCGACGCGCGGGCCGCGACCTACGAGGTCGCCAGCTACATCCAGGCGATCGAGCAGCTCACCGTCACCACCCTCCGCAACATCATCGGCGGCATGGACCTGGAGCGCACCCTCACCTCCCGCGAGGAGATCAACGCGGCCCTGCGCGGCGTCCTCGACGAGGCCACCGGCAAGTGGGGCATCCGCGTCAACCGCGTCGAGCTCAAGGCCATCGAGCCGCCGACCTCCATCCAGGACTCGATGGAGAAGCAGATGCGCGCCGAGCGCGACAAGCGCGCCGCGATCCTCACCGCCGAGGGCACCCGCCAGTCCGCGATCCTCACCGCCGAGGGCGAGAAGCAGTCCGCGATCCTGCGCGCCGAGGGCGAGTCCAAGGCCGCCGCCCTGCGCGCCGAGGGCGAGGCCCAGGCCGTCCGCACGGTCTTCGAGGCCATCCACGCGGGCGACCCGGACCAGAAGCTCCTCTCGTACCAGTACCTCCAGATGCTTCCGAAGATCGCCGAGGGCGACGCCAACAAGCTCTGGATCGTGCCCAGCGAGATCGGCGACGCCCTCAAGGGCCTCTCCGGCGCCTTCGGCAACGTGCCCGGCGGCGCACCCGGCTTCAACACCAAGAGCGCCGGGGCCGAGCGACGCGACGAACCGCCGGTTGACTGACACGTACACGTAACACTCGTGCATGATCGGTACGAGCCCCTCGACCCGGACGACCTCAGGGCGGGGAGGCGACTCGCTGACCATGTAAGGAGATGGCGTTGTCCATCTGGGAAGCCCTGGCGGTCTTCGCCGCCGGCATCGGCGCCGGCACCATCAACACCATCGTCGGATCGGGAACGCTCATCACGTTCCCGGTCCTCCTCGCGACCGGACTCCCCCCGATCACCGCGAACGTGTCCAACGCCCTGGGACTCGTCTCCGGCTCCGTCAGCGGAGCCATCGGCTACCGGCGCGAGCTCAAGGGCCAGAAGAACCGTGTCCTGCGACTCGGTACCGCCGCCCTCCTCGGCGGCCTCATCGGCGCGATCCTGCTGCTGGCCCTGCCGTCCAAGGCGTTCGACGCGATCGTCCCCGTCCTCATCGGACTCGCACTCGTCCTGGTCGTCCTCCAGCCCCGGATCGCCGCCGTCGTCAAGCGCCGCCGCGAACGGACCGGCACCGAGGCCCACCCCGACGGCGGCCCCGTCCTCCTCGTCGGACTCTTCCTCGCCAGCATGTACGGCGGATACTTCGGCGCCGCCCAGGGCGTCCTCTACCTCTCGCTCATGGGCCTGCTGCTCCATGACGAGCTCCAGCGGATCAACGCCGTCAAGAACATCCTCGGCGCCCTCGTCAACGCCGTCGCCGCCGTCTTCTTCCTCTTCGTCGCCGACTTCGACTGGACCGCGGTCCTGCTCATCGCCGTCGGCTCCACCCTCGGCGGCCAGATCGGCGCCAAGATCGGCCGCCGACTGCCGTCCGCCGTCCTGCGCGGAGTGATCATCACGGTCGGCGTCGTCGCCATCCTCCAGCTGACCCTGCGCTGACCCCGACGCCGGAAGGGCCCGCCTCCCCCCACCGGGGAAGACGGGCCCACACCGCGGGAGAAGGGGTTACGCGGCCACCCCCGCCAGCCACTCCGGCAGCTGGGAGCGGTCACCGGCCCGCATCGCGAGCAGCATCGCGTCCGCGGGCGTCGGCTCGAACGGCTGGCGCAGCAGCGGCATCCCGGCCTGCTCGGGCGTCCGGTCGGCCTTGCGGTGGTTGTCCTCGGCACAGGAGGCGACCGTGTTCAGCCAACTGTCCCCACCCCCCTGGGCGCGCGGCACCACGTGGTCGACGGTCGTCGCCCGCCGCCCGCAGTACGCGCACCGGTGCTGGTCGCGCACCAGCACCCCCCGTCTCGACCACGGCGCCTGTCTTCGGAAGGGCACCCGCACGTACCGGCAGAGCCTGATCACCCGCGGCACCGGAAGATCGACGGCCGCGCCCCGCACACGGAGATCGGGATGGGCGTGCTCGACGACGGCCTTGTCCGTCAGGACGAGCACCACCGCGCGGTTGAGCGTGACCGTCGACAACGGCTCGAAGCTCGCGTTCAGTACCAGCGTCTCCCGCATGGATGCCCACCTCCCGTGTGCAGGTCCGGCCCCCGGGCGGGGCGACGGGACCTGGATCAACGATGGCCGGGACGGCCGGGGTCGGACAACGCAATTTCCGCGCAACAAAAGATGCCCGCTTCTGATCTCTCCAAGACCAGAAGCGGGCAAACAACAAACGAACGATCAGACCGCCGCGGGAGCCGCGTACTCACCGACCAACTGGGCGCGCCCCAGCGTGTGGAAGCGCAGGTTGAAGCCCACCACCGCGGGCGACACGTCCCCGTCGGGCCCGAGCCTCTCGCTGTCCACCGCGTACACCGTGAAGACGTACCGGTGCGCCGGGTCCCCCGCCGGGGGAGCCGCCCCGCCGAAGTCCTTCGACCCGTAGTCGTTCCGTACGTGCGTGGCCCCGGCGGGCAGTCCCTCGAAGGCACCGGAGCCTGCGCCGACGGGCAGCTCCGTCACCGACGCCGGGATGTCGAACAGCACCCAGTGCCAGAACCCGCTGCCCGTCGGGGCGTCCGGGTCGAAGCAGGTGACGGCGAAGCTCTTCGTCTCCGCCGGGAAACCCTCCCAGCGCAGTTGCGGCGAGGTGTTCCCCGCCGCGTACACCTGCGCGTCCTTCAGGACCCCGCCCGGTGCGATGTCGTCGCTCACCACGGTGAACGCCGCCACCGGCGGATGGAAGTCGTGGGGGAGCGGCGCCCTCTTGCCCTCGGACACGTCGAAAACCTCCGAACCTCACGCCCGTACGCTGCCTCGGCAGCCTGACGGGACTGAGCCTAGAGCCAGTTGCGACGGCCGCCGACCTCGGCGAGCCACTGGTTCAGGTAGGCCGCCCAGTCGGTGGTGTGGAAGTCGTGCAGCCCGACCTTGAAGGCGCGGAAGGAGTCGCTGCCCTCCGTGAACAGACCCGGCTTCTTGTCCATCTCCAGGATGACGTCCATCTCGCGGTCGTCCGCGACGAAGCTGACCTCGACCTGGTTGAGCCCCCGGTACTGCTGCGGAGCGAAGAACTCGATCTCCTGGTAGAACGGCAGCCGCTGCCGCGTCCCCCGGATGTGCCCGCGCTCCATGTCCGCGCTCTTGAAACGGAAGCCCAGCTGGAGGAAGGCGTCCAGGATCGCCTGCTGCGCGGGCAGCGGGTGCACGTTGATCGGGTCCAGGTCGCCCGAGTCCACCGCGCGGGCGATCTCCAGCTCGGTCGTCACCCCGATGTGCATCCCGCGCAGCTGCTGCCCGGAGACCGAGGTCACCGGGGTCTCCCAGGGGATCTCCAGACCGAACGGCACCACGTGCACCGCACCGGCCCGCACCTGGAAGGCACCGCCGAGGCGCACCTTGACGAACTCGATGTTCTGCTTGTGCTCCTGGTCACCGCCCTCGACCTCGACCCGCGCCTGGAGACCGACCGACAGCCCCTCGATCTGCTGGTCGACGCTGCCGCCCTGGATACGGACCTCCCCCTGGACGACCCCGCCCGGGACCACGTTCTCCTCGGTGAGCACCGTCTCCACGGTGGCCCCGCCGGCGCCCAGGCTCGCGAGCAGCTTCTTGAATCCCATGACTTTCACTCCTTCTCGGTCCTGACCCCTACATACGCGCCACGACGGTAACCGGTTCCCCACTACGCTCGGACGCCATGAGCGAGACCCCTGACCGTACGCCGCTCCCGCGTTCCTTCTTCGACCGTCCGGTCCTGGAGGTCGCACCCGATCTCCTGGGCCGCACGCTCGTCCACCGTGTCTCCGAAGGGGTGCTGGAACTGCGCCTCACGGAGGTGGAGGCGTACGCCGGCGCCGTCGACCCCGGCTCGCACGCCTTCCGGGGCCGCACCGCGCGCAACGCCGTCATGTTCGGCCCGCCCGGACACGTGTACGTCTACTTCACCTACGGCATGTGGCACTGCATGAACCTGGTGTGCGGCCCCGAGGGCGAGGCGAGCGGGGTGCTGCTGCGCGCCGGGGAGGTCCTGCGGGGCGCGGACCTGGCGCGTCCACGCCGCCGCTCGGCCCGCTCCGACCGCGAGCTGGCGAAGGGCCCCGCCCGTCTGGCGACCGCCCTCGGCATCGGTCTCTCCCTGAACGGCACGGACGCCTGCGCCGGACCGGACGCCCCGGTGGGCCTGCTGACCGGGACTCCGCCCGCGCCGGAACTCGTCCGCTACGGCCCCCGTACGGGTGTGGGCGGCGACGGCGCCCCGCACCCCTGGCGCTTCTGGATCGACGACGATCCGACGGTCAGTCCCTACCGGCCCCACACGCCCCGCAAGCGCCGCCTTGACTCCGGGCGGGCGACCGCCTAACGTAGCCCGAGCAGCTGGACACGGGCCTGCTTGTTCAAGCACCCCGCAGCTGCCACCCACTACTCAAGATGACTCCCCAGCAGGGGCTTATTTCGGCGTGCCGAAATTCGGATTCGAATGACTCGATTATGAGTCACCGATGAAATCAGCTAACGTAGTGAACACGCCGAGAGGCAAGGCCGCCAACAGGCCACTGGATATGAAATCCGAACCGGAAACGGAGCGGAAAACGATCTGGTAAGGTTGGAAACACGAAGGGAAGCCCGGAGGAAAGCCCGAGAGGGTGAGTACAAAGGAAGCGTCCGTTCCTTGAGAACTCAACAGCGTGCCAAAAATCAACGCCAGATTAGTTGATACCCCGTCCATCTTCGGATGGTCGAGGTTCCTTTGAAGTAAAACACA